>JBHTFH010000014.1:0-105461 GCA_042666135.1 Roseomonas sp. GCM10028921
CAAGTACCGCCTCGATCGAAGCGCCCGTCATCCACGACCCCTGAACCATGGCCACCCATGGACTCAGAGATCGTAGAAAGATGCAACTGTAATGCTAGCCCAGCAGATGGCCAAAGCGCGCCTTCTTCGTCGCGAGATAGCCGTCATTCACCCCGTTGGCGGCGAAGAGGTGAGAGACGCGCCCCTCCACCGCGACCCCGCAGGCAGCGAGGCCGGCCAGCTTGTCCGGATTGTTCGTCAGCAGCCGGACCCGGGTGAGGCCGAGGGATTCCAGCATCGTCGCGGCCACGCGGAAGTCCCGCTCGTCCGCGCCGTAGCCGAGGGCACGGTTGGAATCCAGCGTGTCCAGCCCGCCATCCTGCAGCGTGTAGGCCCGCAGCTTGTTCACCAGCCCGATCCCCCGCCCCTCCTGGGCGAGGTAGAGCAGCACCCCGCCCGCGGGCTCCGCCGCCATGCGGGCGATGGCGCCGCGGAGCTGCGGCCCGCAGTCGCAGCGCAGGCTCCCCAGCAGGTCGCCGGTGAAGCACTCGGAATGGATGCGGCAGAGCGGCGCCGGCGCGCCGGGCGCAGCCTCCTCCGGCCGCCCGACGAGGATGGCCAGGTGCTCGATCCCGCCATCGGCGGCACGGAAGGCGGCGATCCGGGCCTCCGGCGCATCCTCCAGCGGCACCCGCGCCTCGGCCACGCGGGTCAGGCTCGCGCTGGCCGCGAGGGGATAGCCCAGCACCTCCGCCACCCCCACAGAGAGCAGGCCGAGCCGCGTCCCGGCGGGGGCGGAGGCTGGCGCGGCGACGAGGGCAGGCAGCAGCCGCCCGATCTTGGCCAGGGTGATAGCGGCGGGCGACAGCGCCCCGGCGAGGCCCGGCGCGGGGACGATCCCCGGCGCCTCGGGCAGGAACTGCTCAGCCACGGGGTCGGCCATGCTCCGCAGCGCGTCGGGCGCCAGCAGGGCGGGGGAGAGGCGCAGGGCCACCGGCGCGTCCTCCCCGGCGGCGGGGGCGGGGACGGGCCGGGCGAGAAGACTCGCGGCGCGAGGCGCGGAGAGAAGGAAGACGGGAGGGGCGAGGGAGGCGGCCGCAAGGTCGGCGAGGCCGCGCGCGCCCACCGTCTCGGCCGCCGCGAGCACCAGCGCCTCGCCGCCCGCGTCCAGCAGCACGGGCGTGCCGCGGCGGAGGTCGGAGACGGCGCGGTGCACGGCCCGCATCGCCAGCGCCCGCGAATCGCCCGGCAGGTCGCTTCCCCGCCAGCCGGGCAGGCGGGCCACATCGGCGCCCATCAAAGCTTCGGCCATTCCGATCCCCTCGGCGTATCCGAATCGCCCCGGTCGGGCGGATTCCTGAACTGCCTTATCAAAAGCGATTCGCCCATGGCGAGCCGCCAATATGGGATGCCGGAGGTGTCCAAAAGGGGGCAGAAACGTTCTGTCTGGCGGCATTCCCCACGAAAAAGAGAGCTAAGCCTTGCCGAAACCAGACGAATTGCTCCATATCGCGTTATCACGGCTCCGGGATCGGGCGTTCCGGCGCGCGAACCCCGGACTTTTCCTACTCGGGGCTTTCCTACAGGAGGGTGCATGTCGGACCCACGTCCGATCCTGATCGTGGACGACGATCCGGCGCTGCGCGCCACCTTGTCCGAGCAGCTGGCGATCGAGGGCGAGTTCGCCCCGCGCGAGGCCGGATCCATGGCCGAGGCGTCGAAGATCCTGCTGGCCGAGAGCGCCCGGTTCGATGCCGTGCTGCTGGACATCGGCCTGCCGGACGGAGACGGGCGCGACCTGTGCGCCGAGCTTCGCCGCAACGGCATCAAGGTGCCGATCATCATGCTCACCGGCGCGGATGGTGAGCAGGACATCGTGCGCGGCCTCGACTCCGGCGCGAACGACTACATCGCCAAGCCGTTCCGGATTATGGAGCTGCTGGCCCGCGTCCGGGCCCAGCTTCGCGGCTTCGACAATTCCGAGGACGCCGTCTTCGTCATCGGGCCCTACACCTTCCGCCCCTCGGCCAAGATGCTGCAGGACCCCGGCCGCAACCGCCGGATCCGCCTGACCGAGAAGGAATGCGCGATCTTGAAGTTCCTCTACCGCGCCGGCGGCCGGCCGGTGGGGCGGCAGATCCTGCTGAACGAGGTCTGGGGCTACAACGCCGCCGTGACCACGCACACGCTGGAGACGCATATCTACCGCCTGCGCCAGAAGATCGAGCCGGACCCCGCGACCGCCTCCCTGCTGCTCACCGAGGGCGGCGGCTACCGGCTGGACCCGCTGGCAGGCCGCGCCGCGGCCTGAGCCCGGCGAGAGGCGTGACCTGACGAGGGGCCGGGGAGGGCAGCTTCCCCGGCCCTTCTCATGTCCGGCACTCAATGGCCGGTCCCCAATGACCGGTCCCCAATGACCGGTCCTCAATGCCCGGGGAGCCAGACGCGCATGGTGGTGCCCTGCCCCACCGTGCTGTCGATCAGCAGCTGCCCGCGATGATGGGCGACGATGTGCTTCACGATCGCCAGCCCCAGCCCCGTGCCGCCCGCCGCGCGGGAGCGGCCGGGGTCCACGCGGTAGAAACGCTCCGTCAGGCGCGGGATGTGCTCGCGCGCGATGCCCGGCCCGTCGTCCGCCACCTCCAGCAGCACGCCGGGGGCGAGCCCCCCTTCCGGCGCGGCGAGGGCGCGAACGGTGAGGCGGACCGTCCCCCCTTCCCGCCCGTAGCGCACCGCGTTCTCCAGCAGGTTCCGCAGCACCTGGGCGAGCTGGCCGGGATCGGCCGGCCTGGCCGTGGCCGGGGCGAGCTTCGCCTCCAGCTTGACAAGGCGGGCGGCGAGGATGGGGGCCATGGCCGCCGTCTCGTCCCGCGCCAGCGCGTCCAGCCGCGCCTCCCCCTCCGGCGCCTGGTGCTCGGTCATCTCGATGCGGGAGAGGCCGAGCAGGTCCTCGATCAGGCGGCGCATCCGCTCGGCCTGGTCCGCGATGATGCCGAGGAAGCGAGTGGTCGCCTCGGAGTCCTCGGCGGCGGGGCCGCGCAGCGTCTCGACGAACCCGATGATGGAGGCGAGCGGGGTCCGCAGTTCGTGGCTGGCGTTGGCCACGAAATCCGCGCGCATCCGCTCGGCCGCCCGGGCCTGGGTGCGGTCGGCCAGCACCACCAGCAGCCGCCCCCCGTCCGAGAGCGGGGGGTCCATCGGGATGACCTGGGTGGAGAGGTCGCGGGGCACGGGGACGGGCAGCACGACATCGGCCGATTGCGGGCTGCCCTCGGCGAGGGCGCGGTCAATGGCGCCGGCGATCAGCGGGTGGCGCAGGAAGGCGGCAGTGTCTGCCGCGCTGCCCTCGGCGCGCAGCCCGGCATTGGAGGCCGGGCTGGGGCCGAAGAAGCGGCGGGCGGCGGCGTTGGCACGCAGCGGGCGGCGGTCCCCGGCCAGGACGAGCAGCGGGTCGGGCAGCGCCTCGACGATGGCGGCGTCGGTGCGGCGGAGCTGGCTCACCAGCGCCTCCCGCCGCGCCAGGCTCCGGGTGAGGCGGGAAGCGGCCTCGGCCACCCCCGCGGCGGCGGGCAGCAAGGGGTCGTGGGGCGGGGCGGGCAGCCCTTCCGCCGCGGAGCGCAGCTCCGCCTCCAGCCCCGCCAGCGTATTCAGCCAGGAATGGGCGAGAAGGAAGGCCGCGAGCCCCGTGGCCATCAGGCCGAGCCCGACCGCGACGGGATCCGTGCCCGTTAGCAGCAGGAGCAGCAGGGCGGCGCAGGGCACGCCGCCGATCAGCCCGGTGACGCGCAGCAGGGCGCCCGGGGAGGGGCGCGGCTTCAGGAGCCGGCGGCGCCCGGCAGCAGCGGCGGCTCCACCATCTGCGGCTCGGCGCCCGGGGTCAGGGAATAAACGGCCAGCGCCCGCTGGACCTGCCCGCCGGGCAGGAGGCGATAGGCACCCTCGGCCCCTTGCAGCACCTCGCCCAGGGGAAGGGAGGCAGACGCCGCCGGGTCGCCCCCGCGCACGCCGCGCAGCGCCGCCGCCGTCGCGTCATAGGCGGTGGCGGCGAGGCGAGGCGGGCGGGCGCCGAAGGCGGATTGGTAGCGTGCCTCGAAGCCGCTTCGGGCCGCGGGGTCGGGGCCGGGCACGAGGGCGCCGCCGAGGGCGGGATCGGCGGCGATCGCCGGCTCGCCCGCCCAGAGGCTCGGCCCGCCCAGCCGTGGCGGCGCGGGCAGCCCCGCCCCGGCGAGGGCCGCGGCCATCTCGCGCGCGCCAGTCGCGCCCGTCTCGCCGAGAATGAGGAGGCCGATCCCCTCCGGCCCGGCCTGGGAGGCAACCTGCCCCGCCGCCTGGGCGCGGGAGGCGCCGGAGGGATAGGAGACGATCACCGGCGCCGCCATGCCCGCGGACTGGGAGGCGTTGCGGAGGGCCGCGGAGAGCTGGCGCATGAAGGGCCCGTCCGGCCCGGCGAGGCCGACGCGGCGGATGCCGGCCGATTGCGCGGTGGCCAGCAGGCGCCGCACCTGCTGCCCCGGGGTGAGGCCCGTGACCCAGACGCCGTTGCCGCCCTGGTCCGCATCGTTGGTGAAGGCGAGGACGGGCACGCCGGCCGCGCGGGCCTGGCCGGCGGCGGCCGCGGTTTCGGGGCCCGTGAGGGGGCCGACCACCACCCGGACGCCGTCCGCGATCGCCCCGCGCACCGCCTCCGAGGCGCCGCCGGCCGATCCCGCCGTGTCGCGCGGGAGGAGTTCCACCCCGCGCACGCCGGAATCGAACAGGGCCATGGTGGCGGCGTTCAGCATGGGCTGACCGAGGGCCCCCTGCGGCCCGCTGAGGGGCAGGAGGACCGCGACCCGCGTGGGCTGGACCTCCATCGGCGCGGCCATGCCGCCGAAGAGCGGGGCGGCCGGGCGCGCATAGATGGCGCGCGGCACTTGCGGGGCACAGGCCCCGAGGCCCACAAGCACCAGCAGCGCCGCGGCGGCGCGGAGACGGGAGGCGCGGCTTGCAGGGCGGGGAGGAAGCGGGGCCTGGGCCCGGGACGGACAGCGAACCAAGCGACGCCCTTTCTGAGATCAGCGGCCGGAACGCCGCGCTGGCCCCGGGTTTATGGCTGGTCGCGACCCCCATCGGCAACCTGGGGGACCTCTCCCCCCGCGCTGTCGTGACCTTGCGCGGGGCGGAGGCGATCCTCTGCGAGGACACGCGGGTGACGGCGCCCCTCCTCGCCCGCCACGGCATCGCCGCGCCGCTCCACGCGCTCCACGACCACAACGAGGCGGCGGAGGTACCGCGGCTGATCGAGCGGCTGCGCGGCGGGGCGCGGCTGGCGCTCGTCTCGGATGCCGGCACGCCGCTAGTGAGCGACCCCGGCTACCGTCTCGCCCGCGCGGCGATGGAGGCGGGGATCCATGTCTCGGCGGTGCCGGGGCCGAACGCGGCGGTGATGGCGCTCACCCTCTCCGGCCTGCCTCCCCTGCCCTTCCTCTTCGCCGGCTTCCTGCCTCCGAAGGAGGGCGCACGGCGGGAGGCCATCGCGCGGCTGCGGGCGGCGGAGGGCGCCGGGCTCTCGGCCACCCTCGTCTTCTTCGAGGCGCCGCACCGGCTGGCCGAGTGCCTCGCCGCCCTGGCCGAGGGCTTCGGGGACCGCCCGGCTGCCGTGGCGCGGGAGCTGACCAAGCGCTTCGAGGAGGTGCGGCGCGGCCCCCTGCCCGAGCTCGCCGCCCATTACGCCGGGCACGCCGCGCGGGGAGAGATCGTCGTGGTGGTGGGCCCCGCCGGGGCCGAGGCGCCGAGCGGGGCCGACGAGCTGGATCGCCGGCTGGGCGCCGCGCTGGAGGCCGGGCAGTCGCTTCGAGACGCCGCCGCCATGGTCGCCGCCGCTACTGGCCTGCCCCGGCGCCAGGTCTATGCGCGGGCGCTGGAACTCGGGCGGGAGGGGGGCTGAGAACCCCTTGCCATGAACCCGTTGCCATCATGGGCGGGGCGCCCTAGCGGAGCGCAACCATGGCGGGAGAGACCGGGTTGAGCGACGCGCTGCCAGCCCCTCCTCTGCATATCGAGCCGGCCCCGGCGGTGCTGGATGTGCCGGTGGTGCTCTTTGCCTGCAACCGCCCGATCTATCTCGAACGGGTCTGCGCCTCCCTGCTGAACCAGCGCGGCTTCACCCTCGACCCCCGCCGGGTCTTCCTGCTGCAGGACGGCGCCGTATCCCCCCGCACCGGGCTGCGCTCCGGCGAGGACGCGGAGGTGGCGGCCTCCGTCGCGGCCTTCCTCACCCATTTCCCGCGCGGGTAGGTCTCGGCGGCGCCGCACAATATCGGCATCGCCGCCAATATCCGGCGTGGCGAGATCCTCGCCTTCGAGGCGGTGAATGCCGCCTGCGCCTATTTCTTCGAGGACGACCTGGAGCTCGGGCCGGACTACCTCCGGATCATGGGTGAGCTGCGCGCCCTGTCGGACCGCGACCCCCGCATCGGCTACTTCGCCGCCTATGGCGACCACGAGGCGCAGCCCCCCGGCCCCGAGGCCTGCCTGACCATGCTGCAGCACCACTGGGCCTTCGGCCTGAAGCGCGAGCCCTGGTGGCGGCTGCGGGACTGGCTCGCCCCTTATGACCGCATCCTGGAGGAGCACGGACTACGCCTGGCGCGACCATCTCGCGATCTTCCGCTGGATGGAGACGCTGGAGGTGGCCGGCGGCTTCTCCTCCTAGGAGGCGGTGAAAACCCTTGGCTGCCACGCCCTCGGCATCGCGCGCGTCATGACCGATGTCTGCTTCGCCCGCTACATCGGCGCGCAGGGCGCCTCCTTCCGCGACGACAAGTTCCGGGAGATGGGCTAGGACCGGATGAACTGGGTGGAGGGACCGCAGTACCGGCTCGCCGATGACGTCGGCGCCCAGGTTTCGGCCATCCTCGGGGACTCCCGCAAGCGGCACGAGTTCTTCCGCCAGGTGAAGCTGCCGAAGCTGCTGGAGGAGCAGGGCCGCATCCGGCTCGACCGGGACCGCCCGGCAACGCGCGAGGACGTGACCGCCCTCTTCCGCCTCCTGCTGGATTGCGTGCCGGAGGAGGCGGCGCTGGAATCCATGGCGGAGAGGCAGACGGTGCGGCAGGTGCGGAGACCATCTTGGCCAGCCGGGAGTTCCGGGGGCGCACGTCCCGCTTCCGCATCGCGGGCTGATCCGGCCCACAGCGATGGCCCCGGGGGGGTTCCCGATCCGCGCGGGACCGCCCAACTTGGGCGCTGCGGGCCCTGCCCGCCCAGATGCCCTCCCGGACAGGACGCCCGCATGAACGCTCCGATCGATCCCTCGCGGCTGAAGTTCGGCATCGGCCAGCCCGTCTCCCGCAAGGAGGACCCCGTGCTGCTGCGGGGCGAGGGGCGCTACAGCGACGACCTCTCCCTGCCCGGCCAGGCCCATGCGGTGATGGTGCGCAGCCCCTATGCCCATGGCGTGATCCGCGGCATCGACACGGCGGAGGCCGCGGCCATGCCCGGCGTGCTGGCCGTCATCACGGGGCGTGACCTGGAGGCGGCCGGCATCGGCCCCATGCCCGTGGCCGTGGGCCAGAAGAACCGGGACGGCAGCCCGGCGCGCACGCCCCGCCAGCCCGTGCTGACGACGGACAAGGTGCGCTTCGTCGGCGATCCCGTGGCGATGGTGGTGGCCGAGACCGCCAAGGGGGCGCGCGACGCGGCCGAGGCCGTGGTGCTGGACGTCGATCCCCTCCCTGCCGTGGTAGAGGCCCGTGACGCCGCCGCCCCCGGCGCTCCCCTCCTCTACGACGACGTGCCCGGCAACGTGGTGGTGGACTTCCACTACGGCGACGCGGAGGCCGTGGCCGCCGCCTTCGCGCGCGCGGTCCACGTCACGAAACTCGCCATCCGCAACAGCCGCGTCGTCGTCTCGCCGCTGGAGCCGCGCTCGGCACTGGCGAGCGTGGAGGAGAGCCGCCTCGTCCTCCGCATGGGCAGCCAGGGCGTGTTCGGCATGCGCGGCAACGTCGCCAAGGTGATGGGGGTGGAGCCCTCGGAACTGCGCGTGCTCACCGGCAATGTCGGCGGCTCCTTCGGGATGAAGTCGAGCGTCTATCCCGAATATCCCGCGCTGCTCCACGCGGCGAAGATGCTCGGGCGCCCGGTGAAGTGGACGGATTCCCGCTCCGAGAGCTTCCTGTCGGACAGCCACGGCCGCGACCACGACTTCGAGGCGGAGCTGGCGCTGGACGCGGAAGGGCGCTTCCTCGCCCTGCGGCTCAAGGGCTTCGCCAATCTCGGCGCCTATCTCAGCAACGCCACCACCCTGCCGCCGACGATGAACACCGTGAAGAACGTCATCGGCGTCTACCGCACGCCGCTGGTGGAGGTGTCCACGCGCTGCGTCCTCACCAACACCACCCCGGTCGGGGCCTATCGCGGCGCGGGACGGCCCGAGGGCAACTACTACATGGAGCGGCTGGTCGACACCGCCGCGCGCGAGATGGGTATCGACCGCGTGGAGCTGCGCCGGCGCAACCACATCCGCGCCGACCAGATCCCCTATGACGCGCCCTCCGGCATGCACTATGACAGCGGCGACTTCCCCGCGATCCTGGAGGAGGCGCTCGCCGCCGCCGACTGGGACGGCTTCCCCGCCCGCCGCGCGGAGAGCCGGCGCCGCGGCAAGCTGCGCGGCATCGGGATCGGCCATTATCTCGAAGTCACGGCGCCGCCGAACAAGGAGATGGGCGGCATCCGTTTCGACGAGGATGGCGGCGTGACGATCATCACCGGCACGCTCGACTACGGCCAGGGCCACGCCTCGCCCTTCGCTCAGGTGCTGGTGGACCGCCTCGGCATTCCCTTCGGCCGCATCCGCCTCGTCCAGGGCGACAGCGACCTGCTGGTGGCCGGCGGTGGCACGGGCGGCTCGCGCTCCATCATGGCGAGCGGGCAGGCGATCTCGGCCGCGAGCGCGCTGGTGATCGAGAAGGGACGCAAGCTCGCCGGCCACGCGCTGGAGGCGGCGGAGGAGGACATCGAGTTCTTCGATGGCCGCTTCTCCATCGCCGGCACGGATCGCGGCATCGGCATCCTGGAACTGGCCGCCGCCGCCCGCACCATGCCCGGCCTGCCAGAGGAACTCCGCACGCTCGACGTGACGACCACCGACCAGTACGCGGACTCCGCCTTCCCCAATGGTTGCCACATCGCCGAGGTGGAGATCGACGAGGACACGGGCGAGGCGCAGGTGGTGCGCTACGTCACCGTCAACGACTTCGGCGTGCTGGTGAACCCGATGCTCGTCGCGGGGCAGGCGCATGGCGGCATCGTGCAGGGCATCGGCCAGGCGCTGACGGAGCGCACGGCCTATAGCGAGGACGGGCAGCTCCTCTCCGGCTCCTACATGGATTACGGCCTGCCGCGCGCGGAGCACGCGCCCTTCTTCGCCTTCAACAGCCACCCCGTTCCCGCGCGCACCAACGTGCTGGGCGCCAAGGGCTGCGGCGAGGCGGGATGCGCGGGCGCCCTGCCCTCGGTGATGAACGCGGTGGTGGACGCGCTGGCCGAGCGCGGCGTCCGCCATGTTGACATGCCCGCCACGCCGCAGAAGCTCTGGGCGCTTCTCAACGAGGGAACCACGGCATGATCGTCCTTGTCACCGGCGCGACGGCGGGCTTCGGCGCCGCCATCTCCCGCCGCTTCGCGGCCGACGGCGCCCGCATCATCGCTGCCGGCCGCCGCGCGGAGCGGCTGGAGGCGCTGCAGGACGAGCTAGGGGCGGAGGTGGTGTTGCCCGTGGTGCTCGACGTGCGGGACCGCGAGGCCGTCACCCGCGCCGTCGAGGGCCTGCCCGCCGAGTGGTCCGCGGTGGACGTGCTGGTCAACAATGCTGGCCTCGCCCTCGGGCTGGAGCCCGCGCAGAGCGCGAGCCTCGACGATTGGGACGCGATGGTAGACACGAACGTGAAGGGGCTGATGTATCTCACGCGCGCGGTGCTGCCGGGGATGATCGAGCGCGGGCGCGGGCATGTGGTGAACATCGGCTCCACCGCGGGCGAGTGGCCCTATCCCGGTGGCAATGTCTACGGCGCGACCAAGGCCTTCGTCCGCCATTTCAGCCTCAACCTGCGCGCCGATCTCTACGGCACGCCGGTGCGGGTGACGGATATTGAGCCCGGCCTCGTCGGCGGCACGGAGTTCAGCAATGTCCGCTTCCACGGCGACGACGCGCGGGCCGCCTCGATCTACGAGGGCGCCGACGCGCTGACGCCGGACGACATCGCGGACGCCGTGCACTGGGTGGCCTCCCGCCCAGCGCGGGTGAACATCAACACGCTGCAGGTGATGCCGGTGGCGCAGAGCTTCGGGCCGCTGCGCGTCCACAAGCCCGGGAAGTAAAGTGGCGGCGCTACGGCGCCGTCCCCATCGCGCGCCGCGCCATCTCCACCGCGCCCTCGCGCGTGCGCGCGGCGCCCACGAAGCGGCGGAGATGGACGAAGACGGCGTCCGGCACGCCGCAGCGCTCGGCCAGCTCGGCTTCCTGCAACCCCGCCCAGGCCTCGGGCAGCGGCAGGCGCTGCGCGAAGGAGCCGGGCTCGGGCGGCATGGTGTCCAGCATCCAGTTGCCGTTGGAGGCCGGGCTGACGGTGAAGAGCACGGGAAGGCCGTGGTCGAACACCGTGCCCTTCCAGGGCATGCCGCGGTCGAGCACGAGGATGCGCGGGTCCTCCCCCGCCCGGTGCGCGTCGAGGACGACGGCCTCGGCGGCGTGGCGCGAGCGCATCGCGTCCACCCGGCGGCGCAGCACGCCCTCGGCCATGGCGGTGGCCTCCAGGAAGGCGGCGTCGCCCGCCGTCGGGCCGGTGGAGGCGGGATCGTCCCAGGGCGGGTTGAAGTCGCCGATCAGCGCGCCGAGGCCGAGCGCGTCGTCCCGCACGGGGCCGGTGGCGGAGACGCCGTTGTCCAACTCGTCGATGCGGCGGACGACGCTGCGGTCGATCTCCGCCGCGATCGCCGGGGCGAAGCGCGCCCCGTCCGCAGGCAGCAGGGCGGCGACCGCGCGCTCGCCATAGACCTGCCAGACGAGCCCGGCCGAGGAGAAGGGCGTGCCGTCCGGCCGCAGAGGCGCGCCGCGCTGGTGGTGGTCGAAGCGGTTGCTCGCCTGGTCGAAGACAGTGCCGACGTCCCAGACGATGTCGGCGGCCGCGATCGGCTCGGGCTTGCGCGTGCGGATCAGGAGATGGTCCCCACCGGGATCGCGCAGCCCGAGGGCGAGGCGCAGCACGGCATAGGCGAAGACCTCGTCGCAGTGGAACTTGCCACTATGCGTGGCCAGAACGAGGCGGGCGTTGGTGTCCGGCATCGGCTCAGGCCTCCACCAGCTCGCGGCTGCGGAGGAGCGCCGCGGTGCTCGGCGCGCGGCCGCGGAACTCGACATAGAGCTGCATCGGGTCCCGCGTGTCGCCGGCGGAGAGAAGGGTGCGGAGCCGCGCGGCTGTGTCGGGGTCGAAGGGGTTCTGAACCTCGGTGAAGGCGTCGAAGCCGTCGGCGTCCAGCACCTCGGCCCACATGTAGGAGTAGTAGCCCGCCGCGTAGCCGCCGCCGGCGAAGAGGTGCTGGAAATGCGCGGGGCGGTGGCGGATGCCGATCTCCGCCGGCATGCCGATGGAGAGGAGGAACTCCCGCTCAAAAGCCTCGATGTCGATCGTCCCCGGCGCGGGATGGCTGTGCAGCGCCATATCGATCAGCGCCGCGGCCGTGTACTCCACCGTGGCGAAACCCTGGTTGAAGCCTCGCGAGGCGAGCAGCCGCGCGACCAGCGCGTCCGGCACCGGCTCGCCCGTCTTGTGGTGCCGGGCGTAACGGCGCAGCGTCTCGGGCAGGGCGAGCCAGTGCTCGTAGATCTGCGAGGGCAGTTCGACAAAGTCGCGGCGGACCGAGGTGCCGGACTGCGCGGGGTAGCGCACGCGGCTGAGCAGCCCGTGCAGCGCGTGGCCGAACTCGTGGAAAAGCGTCTCGGCGTCGTCAAAGCTCAGCAGCGTGGGCTCGGATTTCGCGAAGTTATTGTTGTTCACGATGACCGGGGAGACCGGCGCGTCCAGATCCTCCTGGTCGCGGTAGCTGCTCATCCAGGCGCCCGAGCGCTTGCCCGCGCGCGCATAGGGGTCGGCGAGAAACACGCCGACATGCCCCGCCTCGTCTCGTACCTCGTAGGCGCGCATGTCGGGATGGTAGGCCGGCGCGTCGGGGATGGGCGCGAAGGTGACGCCGAAGAGGCGCGTCGCCGTGTCGAAGGCGGCCTGCTGGATGTTGCCGAACTCGAAATAGGGCTTCAGCTCCGCCTCATCGAGCGCGTAGTCGGCGCGGCGCACCTTCTCGGCGTAGTAGCGCCAGTCCCAGGGGGCGATGTCGCCCTCGAAGCCCTCGGCGCGCGCGGCGGCGAGCAGGCGGTCGCGCTCGGCGGCGGCCTTGCGCTTTGCGGGCTCCCACACCTCGGAGAGCAGGCCCTGCACCGCCTCGGCCGTGCCGGCCATGGTGTCGGCGAGGCGGAAGGCGGCGAAGCTGTCATAGCCCAGCAGCCGCGCCCACTCGGCGCGCAGCGCGAGGATCTCGGGGATCAGCGGGCGGTTGTCGTGCTCGCCGGGATGGGCGCCGCGCGCGATCCAGGCGCGGTAGGCCGTCTCGCGCAGGTCGCGGCGCGCGGAGAAGGTAAGGAAGGGCTCGATGAGAGAGCGCGAGAGGGTGACGGCATAGCCGGGGATGCCGCGCTCGGCCGCGGCATTCGCCATGCCGTCGCGCAGGAAGTCCGGCAGCCCGTCGAGGTCCGTCGCCTCCAGGGCGAAGTGCCAGACCTTCTCGTCGTGGACGACGTTCTGGCCGAAGGCGGTGTGCAGCGCGGCCAGCCGCTCGGAGATCTCGGTCATGCGCGCCCGCGACGCCTCGTCCAGCGCGGCGCCGGAGCGGATGAAGCCGAGATGCGTGCGCTCCAGCAGGCGCATCTGGTCCTCCTCCAGCCCCAGCACCTCGCGCTGGCGGTAGAGGGCATCGACGCGGGCGAAGACCGCGGGGTCGAGGGAGACGCGCATGCCGTGCTGGGCGAGGCGGGGCGACATCTCCCGGTCCAGCGCCTCCAGCACCTCGCCGCCGAGGCTGACGACGAGGTTGCCGAAGACGTTGCCCACCCGCGCCAGGGCGCGGCCGCTGCGCTCCAGCGCCTCGATCGTGTTGGCGAAACCCGGCTCGGCTGGATCGGCCCCGATGGCGGCGATCTCGGCCAGGTGCTCCCTCATCGCCGCCTCGAAGGCGGGGGCGAAGTGCTCGGGCTGGATGAGGTCGAAGGGCGGCGTGCCGAACGGGGGCGTCCATGGCGACAGGAGGGGGTTGAGCTCGCTCATGGGCGCATACGCGGCCGAAGCGGTGCCGGGGTCAAGGCGCCGCGGGGCCAGGGTCAGCGCAGCAGCACGGGGAGCAGGGCGTCGAGCCGCAGCCGTCCCTCCACCGTGGCCCCCAGCCGGCCGCCGGGGAGCCAGCAGAGGTAGCCCTCCTCCATCAGCGCGTCGAGCATGGCGCGGTCCACCACCGCGTCGAAGTCCAGGCCGCTACGGGCCTCGATGCGGGCGGGGTCGATCCCTTCGGCCAGGCGTAGCCCCATCAGCATCGCCTCCCGCCCGCGCTCCACGGAGGTCAGCGCCTCCTCCTCCACCCGGGCATGGCCGTCCCGCTCCACGCGCTCCAGCCAGATCTCGGGGGCGCGGTGGCGGCGGGCGGCGAACACCTCGCCACCGATCGTCAGCCGCTGGTGCGCGCCGGCGCCGATGCCGAGGTAGTCGCCGTAGCGCCAGTAGGCGAGGTTGTGGCGGCTCTCCGCGCCGGGGCTGGCATAGTTGCTGACCTCATAGGGCCGGAGGCCGAAGCGGACGGCCTCCTCGGCCGTCGCGGCGTAAAGGGCGGCGGCCTCGTCCCCCTCGGGCAGACGGAAGGCGCCGCGGGCGTGCTCGGTCGCGAAGCGCGTGCCCGGCTCGACGGTGAGCTGGTAGAGCGAGAGGTGGTCGGCGGCCAGCGAGAGGGCGCGCCGCAGCTCCTCCCGCCAGGCCGCCTCGCCCTGGCCGGGGCGGGCGTAGATGAGGTCGAAGGACAGGCGCGGGAAGGTGGCCCGCGCGTGCTCCAGCGCCGCCACCGCCTCCCCCGCCGAGTGGTTGCGGCCGAGGAAGCCGAGGGAGGCCGCGTCCAGCGCCTGAACGCCGAGCGAGAGGCGGTTCACCCCGGCGGCGCGGAACTCCCGCAGCTTGCCGGCCTCCACGCTCGTCGGGTTGGCCTCCAGCGTGATCTCCAGATCGGCCGCGGGCTCGAACAGGGCGCGGGCGCGGGCGATGAGGGCGGCCACCGCCTCGGGCGGCATGAGGGAGGGCGTGCCACCGCCGAAGAAGATCGAGACCAGCCGCCGCCGGCCCGCCCTGCCCGCCTCGTGCTCCAGCTCGGCCAACAGGGCGCGGCCGTGGCGGGCGGCGTCCACCCCAGGGCGGACATGGGAGTTGAAGTCGCAATAGGGGCACTTGGCCGCACAGAAGGGCCAGTGGATGTACAGGGCCAGCGGCTCCGCGAGTTTGACCGCGGGCCGGGCGAGGGTAGGGGCGTCGGTCACGGCGGGGATATGGTCACGGAGGGGGGCCGGGCGGAAGGCGGCTCGCCTGCCGCCCGGCCATGCAGGGGCGCGAGGTGTAGCCAAGCCGGCGCATCGGGCGCAGTTAGGGGGCCTCGGCCGGCGAACGGCCGCTGCGAGGTGCCAAGGCCCTGTTCCCTCCCCCGCCCGCCGTCTTTCCGGACGGCCTTCCCACCCCTCGCCGCCACCTGGCCACCCTCGCGGTCGCGCTCGGGATCATGATGTCGGTGATCGACAGCACCATCGGCTCGGCGGCGCTGCCCACCATCGCGCGAGCGCTGAACACCTCACCCGCCTCAGCCATCTGGGCGACCAACGCCTACCAGCTCGCCGTCACCGTCTCCCTGCTGCCGTTGGCGGCGCTGGGGGAGATCATCGGCTATCGCCGCGTCTATCTCGGCGGCCTCGTGCTCTTCACCATCGCCTCGCTTGGCTGCGCCATGGCCGGCAGCTTCGAGGGGCTGGTGGCCGGCCGCGCCATTCAGGGATTCGGCGCGGCGGGGCTGATGAGCGTGAACTCGGCGGTGATCCGCTTCATCCAGCCGCGGGCGCGGCTGGCGCGGGGGCTCGGGTTGAACGCGATGATCGTCTCCTCCGCGGCCGCCGCGGGGCCCACGGTGGCGGGGCTGATCCTCGGGGTCGCGGACTGGCCCTGGATCTTCGCGGTGAACGTGCCGATCGGGCTGGGCGCCCTGCTGATCGGATGGCGCGCTCTGCCCGAGAGCCCGCGCGGCCGCCAGCGCTTCGACATCGTCAGCGCTCTGCTCTCGGCTTCCACCTTCGGCCTGCTCATCCTCGGCCTCGACTCCCTCGCCCATGGCGGCGAGGCCTGGGCGGCGCTGCCGCAGGTGCTGGCCGGGCTGGCTGCCGGCGCCCTGCTCGTGCGGCGGCAGGTGGGGGTGGCGAAGCCGCTGCTGCCGGTGGACCTGCTGCGGATCCCGGTCTTCACCCTCTCGGTCTGCACCTCCGTATGCTCCTTCATGGCGCAGGGACTCGCCTTCTCCTCCCTGCCCTTCCTGCTGCAGAGCGGGTACGGCTTCTCCGTCTTCACCGCAGGGCTGCTGACCACGCCCTGGTTCCTCGCCACCGCCACCGCCGCCCCCCTCTCGGGCTGGCTGATGGAGCGCGTGCCGGCCGCGGTGCTGGGCGGGGTGGGGCTGGCGATGATGTCGGCGGGGCTGGGGCTGCTGGCGGTGCTGCCCCCCTCGCCCGATGTGACCGACATCGTCTGGCGCATGGTCCTCGGCGGCTTCGGCTTCGGCCTGTTCCAGACGCCCAACAACCGCACCATGGTCGGCGCCGCCCCGCCCGAGCGCGCGGGCGGGGCGAGCGGGATGCTGAGCACCGCGCGACTCCTCGGCCAGACCACGGGCGCCGCGCTGGTGGGGCTGGTGCTGGGATGGATGCCGGGCATGCCGGTGGGGGCGCCGAAGCTCGCGCTCGCCATCGGCTGCGGCATGGCCGCGCTGGGTGCCCTCGTCAGCCTGCTGCGGCTGCGCGCGCGGGCTTCCGGCTAACCGGACTCAGCGACACGGCCGGGCACGCCTCGCCAAACACGCGCGACCGCGCGAGACTGCCCGCGACCACGGAGCCCGATTCGATGACCTCTCCGCATTTCGTGCCCGCCACCCCGCAGACGACGCGCATTGGCGTGTTCGACGCCGCCTTCCCGCCCGTGGCGAGCATCGCGGCGGGCGAGCGCGTGACGCTGCAATGCGTCTCCGGCCTGGGCGATGCCGTGCCGGGCGCGGAGAGCGGGATGACGGTGCCGCAGGCGCTGCGCGACATCGCGCAGGCGAACACGGCAGGCGCGGTGGGCCACATCATCACCGGCCCCGTCGAGCTGCGCGGCGCGGAGCCGGGCGACGCGCTGCGCGTGGACATCGAGAAGATCGAGCTGGGTGCGGACTGGGGCTTCTGCGGCTTCCGCCCGCTCGCCGGCACGCTGCCCGAGGACTTCCCCTTCCGCCGCATGCTGCACATTCCCGTGGACCAGGCGGCGAAGACCTGCACCCTGCCGATGGGCGGCGGCATCAAGCTGGATCTCGCGCCCTTCTTCGGCGTGATGGGAGTCGCACCGCCGGAGGAGTGGGGGCGCATCTCCACGAAGGAGCCGCGCGCGCATGGCGGCAACCTCGACAACAAGGAGCTGGTGGAGGGCACGACTCTCTGGCTGCCCGTCCATGTCCCGGGCGCGCGCTTCTCCGCCGGCGACGGGCACGGCGTTCAGGGCGATGGCGAGGTCTGCATCAACGCGCTAGAGACCTGCCTCACCGGCACCTTCCGCCTCGATGTGGAGAAGGGCGGTGGCTCGCGTGACCCTGTGCTGCGCTTTCCGCGCGCCGAAACTCCCTCACACTTCATCACAATGGGGATGAACGAGGACCTTGACCTCGCGATGAAGCAGGCGCTGCGCGAGATGATCGCCCTCATCGCGCAGCGCACGAACCTCTCGCCCGCCGATGCGTACCAGTTCTGCTCGCTCGCGGTGGATTTCCGTGTGACGCAAACGGTGAACGGCGAGAAGGGCGTGCACGGGATGTTGAGAAAGGGGCTGCTCTTCTAACTTCGTGTGAAGTGGAACACCCAAGACGCTGTTCCGATTCACACACCGAATCCTGTCCACAGAATCGCCCACATATCCGTCCACAAGTTTTCGTGCGCCTCATCTTGTGGGACAGCAACCGCATGACCTACGGTATCTTGTATCGACGTTGACGGGGGTGGGCGCGATGGACTGGTCAGCGGAAGCGATCGAGCAACTCAGGGCACTCTGGGCGGAGGGACACTCCACCGCCGAGATCGGTCGCCGCATGGGGATCTCGAAGAACGCCGTCGTCGGAAAGGCGCATCGCCTGCACCTGCCAGCGCGGCCGAGCCCGATCCAGCGCGAGCAGGCCGCCGCGGTCTCCGCCACGCCGCGCCCCGTGGCGCCCGCAGCATCCACGGCACCGGCCGCACCGGCACCGCGCCCCGTGGCGCAGGCACCGGCGCCTGTGGAGAGCGTGGCGCGCCCCGCCGCGCCCGTCCTGCGCGCCGCACCGCCACCGCCCGTGGTGCGCCCCTTCCAGCGCAGCAATGCGCGCAGCTGCTGCTGGCCGATCGGCGAGCCCGGCACGCCGGAGTTCCGCTTCTGCACATCGGAGGCTTTCGCCGGAAGACCCTACTGCCTCGAGCACGCCTCGATCGCCTATGTGAAAGCGCGCGACCGCCGCGAGGACGCGGCCTGACGGGATTGCCCGGCGCGTCATTGCCGGGCATGTCGGGGGGCGCCGGTCAGGGGGACCGGCGCCCTTCGTCATTCTACACGCCCTGCCCGCCGATCAGCCGGCGCCGCAGCTTCCCGCCGAGCCAGTCGATGAGGCCGACGGTGACCACCATCAGCAGGATGATGAACGCTACCTCGTCCCAGTGGCGCACCTTGATGCGCTCGGCGATCTGCAGCCCGATCCCACCGGCGCCGACAACGCCGAGGATGGAGGCGGAGCGCGTGTTGCTCTCGAAGAAGTAGAGGGCCTGCGCCAGCATCACCGGCAGCACCTGCGGCAGGATGCCGAAGCGGATCGCCATCAGCCGCGATCCGCCCGCGGCCGTCACGCTCTCGGCCTGGCGGCGGTCCGCGTTCTCGATCGCCTCGGCATAGAGCTTGGACAGCGTCGCGAGATCGGAGACCGCCAGCGCCATCACCCCCGCCAGCGGCCCGAGGCCGACCGCGCGCACGAAGGCGAGCGCCCAGATGAGTTGGTCCACGCCGCGCAGACCGTCGAAGACGCGGCGGAGGGAGAAGCGCAGCAGCGTCGCGGTGAGGATGTTGCGCGCGCCGAGGAAGCCGAGCGGCACGGCGAGCACCGCCGCGATCACCGTGCCGAGAAAGGCCATCGCCACGCTCTCGGCGATGCCGCGCAGGATGTCGCCCCACAGCTCGCCCGGTGAAGGCGGGATCATCAGCCTGACGATGGTGAACAGGCCCGACACCCCGTTCCACAGCCGCGCCGGCGTGATGTCGAAGAGCCACAGCGCCCAGCCGAGCCAGAGGAGGAATGCCGCCCCACCCGCCAGGCGCAGCGCGCGCTGGCGCGGGGTGAGGGAGAAGGCGGAGGGCAGGGCGGCTTTCCAGCGCGCGACATCCGCCCCACTCACGCCCGGCGTGACGTTCGCTCCGCTCACGCCCGGACATCCCCGGAGAGGCGCCGCCGCAGGGCTTCGGAGAGCAGGTCGATCATTGCCACCACGATCACGATCAGCACGATGATGGCCGAGATCTCCTCGTAGTAGTTCTGGCTGATGACGAGATACAGTTCCTGCCCGATCCCGCCCGCGCCGACGAAGCCGATCACGCTCGCCCCGCGCACGTTGATCTCGAAGCGCAGCAGGACGTAGCTCACGATGTTCGGCGCCACCTGCGGCAGCATCGCGAAGCGGCAGGTCTCGGCCCAAGTTCCGCCCGTGGCGCGCAGCGCGTCCCAGGGGCGCATGTCGGCATTCTCGATCGCCTCGGCGAAGAGCTTGCCCAGCGCGCCCGTGGTGTGGGCGGCAATGGCGAGGATGCCTGCCAGCGGGCCGACACCGAAGGCCCAGACGAGGATGAGGGCGTAGACGATCTCCGGCACCGTCCGCATCGCCTCCAGCCCGCGCCGCGCGAGGCGGTAGGACCAGGGGCCCGGCGCGGTGTTGCGCGCGGCGGGAAAGGCGAGGAGCAGCGCCACCGCCCCGCCGGCCAGCGTGGCGAGGGCGGCCATGTTCGCCGTCTCCAGTAGCAGCAGCGCCCATTTGTCCAGGCGGTAGAACCAGAAGGCGAGGCTGCCCTCCGTCTCCCAGCCGCCGAACAGCGTCGCCCAGCGGAGGTCCGGCAGCAGGCGCAGGAAGTAGTCGCCCGCGCGAGGCAGGCCGCCGGCGAGCGCCGCCGGGTGGAACTCGCTCGTCCAGGCGGCGGCGAGGAGGGCGGCGAGAAGAAGGGCGAGGCCCAGCAGCGCCCGCCCTCGCCGCGCACGGCGCGCGGCCTGGAAGGCGGCCTCGCCGCGCGCGGCGGCGGGGGAGAGCGCGGCGCTCAGCGTCTCCTGCGGCGCTCGGCCGCCTCCTCCTCGCGCAGCTTCACCACGAGCGCGTAGTCGGCATGGGTGACGGTGCGGAAGCCCGTGCCGCCGCCGCGCTCGATCCCCTCGTACACCGCGCGATGCGCGAGCGGCAGGGCGAGAAAGAAGCGGCGCATGTCCTCCTTGAAGGCCTCCGGCAGCTCGGCGCGGCAGGCGATGGGGCCGGCGGGGATGGGGTCGCTGCGCCAGATCACGCGGAGGTCGCGCATGTCGAGCATCCCCTTGTCGACCATCACGCGCAGCGCCCCGCGGGAGAAGCCGGCGGCCGGATCGCCCTGCCCCGAGGCCCAGGTGCAGGCGGCGTCGTACTGCCCGTGCAGCACGGAGACCACGGCCTGCTCGTGCCCGCCCGCGAAGCCCGTGCGGGAGAAGTAGCTGGCGGGGTCGATGCCGGCGGCGCGCAGCGCGGCGCGCGGGGCGAAGTAGCCGGAGGTGGAGGCGGGATCGGCCCAGGCGAGGGTGCGGCCGCGCATCCCCGCGATGTCCGTGATGACGGAATCCGCCCGCACCACCATGACGGAGACGTAGCCGAGCGATCCGTCATCGCCCTCCGCCGCCACCAGCGCCTCGACGGCACCGCGCGTGTCGATCCAGGTGCCGGCATAGTTGGCCGCGCCCATTTGCGCTATCTCGATCCGTCCGGCGGCGAAGGCCTGGCCCACCCCCGCGAAATCGGCGGCGGGGTAGAGGCGCACGGGGAGCTGGAAGGTTTCCTCCAGCAATTGCCGGTAAGGCTCGTTGCGGGCGAGGCGGTCCGTCTCGTTCTCCCCGCCGGAGATGCCGATGCGCAGCACGGGGATAGCATTCGCCCAGGCGCGGCGGCCGGGCTCGGGAAAGACGATGCCGGGATCGGTGCTGCGGCGGGGCGCGGCCTGCGCCCAGGTGGGTGTGGTGCCGGGCGCGGCGGCAAGCGCGGCGGCGGCGGCGAGAAGCGCGCGGCGGCTGTGCATCCCTGCCTCCTCAGGCCGTCGCGGCGGCGTGGGGCGTCTCCGCCTCCAGCGCCCCTTCCGGCACGCCGTAGATCGCCCTCACCTCGTCGGCGGTGAGCGCCGAGGGTGGGCCGTCGAACACCACGCGCCCGGCCGCCATGGCGACGATGCGGTCGCAGTAGCGCCGCGCGGTGTCGAGATGGTGCAGGTTCACCAGCACGGTCAGCCCGTCCCGCCGGTTCACGTCGCGCAGCGCCTCCATCACCACGCGCGCGTTGCGCGGATCGAGCGAGGCGATGGGCTCGTCGGCGAGCAAGATGCGCGGCTCCTGCAGCATGGCGCGCGCGATGGCCACCCGCTGCTGCTGCCCGCCCGAGAGGGTGTCGGCGCGCTGCAGCGCCTGCTCGGCGAGGTCGAAGCGGTCCAGCGCGTCCAGCCCCATGGCGCGCTCCTCCGGCGTGAAGCGCAGCAGCAGCGAGTTCAGCGCCGCCCAGGCGCCATGCCGGTGGTTCAGCCGGCCGACGAGCACGTTGGTCAGCACGTCCAGCCGTTGGACGAGGTTGAAGCCCTGGAAGATCATCGCGCAGCGCGTGCGCCAGTCCCGCAGCGCCCTGCCGCGGAGCGCGGTGATGTCGGCGCCGTGGTGCAGAATGCGGCCCGATGTCGGCTCGGTCAGGCGGTTGACCATCCGCAGCAGGGTGGACTTGCCCGCGCCCGAGCGGCCGATGATTCCGACCATCTGGCCATCGGGGATGGCGAGAGTGACGTCGTCCACCGCGGCGCGGCCCCCGCCGTCGCCCGCGGCGCGGCCGCCGAAGCGGCGCGTGAGGTCCTGGAGTTCAAGCATCGGCAGCCCTTGGTTTCGGCCCGCAGCTTAGAGCGGATCGGCGCCATCCGGCGATGCCGCGCCCGGCGGCCCGCCTGGGCCAGCGCGCCGGGAGGGTTACAGCCCGGCGAGCACCGCCTCCGTCACACGCGCGACCTGCGCGTCATCCAGATAGGGGTGCATGGGAAGCGCGAGGATGCGCTTGCACAGGGCCTCGCTGACCGGCAGCGGCGGCGCCCCCGCGATCGCGCCGGCATGGGCTTCGCGGTAGGCGGGCTGGTGGTGCAGCGGCAGGGGGTAGTAGACCGCGGTCGGCACGCCGCGCGCCTTGCAGGCCTCCTGCACGCGGCCCCGCTGCGCCTCGTCCGCCAGCAGGATGGAGTAGAGGCCGTAGGCGCTCTCCACCCCCTCGGGCCTCGCCGAGGTCTGCACCTTACCCGAGAGCGCCGCGTCGTAGCCGGCGGCCACGCGGGCGCGGGCGGCCAGCTCACCCTCCATCAGCGGGAGCTTGCAGAGCAGGATGGCGGCCTGGATCGTGTCCAGCCGGCCGTTCATGCCGGTGCGCATCACCTCGTAGCGGGTCTTGCCCTCGCCATGGGTGCGGAGCGAGCGGTAGAGGTCCGCCTTTACCTCGTCGTTCGTCAGCAGCGCACCGCCATCGCCATAACAGCCGAGCGTCTTGGTGGGGTAGAAAGACAGGGCCGCGGCCCCGGCCCAGTTGCCCAGACGCCTGCCATTCAGCGCGGCGCCGAAGGCCTGGGCGGCGTCGTCGAGGGCGAACATGCCCTCCTCCGCGCAGATCGCCTCGATGGCGGGCCAGTCAGCGGGCAGGCCGAACAGGTCCACCCCCACCACGGCGCGCGGGCGCAGCCGGCCCCCCGCCTTCACCAGGGCGAGGCGGCGGCGTAGGTCCGCCACGTCCAGGTTGAAGGTCACGGGGTCCACGTCCACGAACACCGGCGTGGCGCCGAGCACGAGTGGCACCTCGGCAGTTGCGGTGTAGGTGAAGGCAGGGAGGAACACGGCGTCGCCGCGCCCGATCCCCTCGGCCATCATCGCGATCTGCAGCGCATCCGTGCCGGAGGAGACGCCCACGCAATGCGCGGTGCCGGCAAAGGCCGCGAGCGCGCGCTCCAACTCCTCCACCTCCGGCCCCTGCACGAAGCGGCCGGAATCGAGCACGGCGGCGAGGCGGCGGTCGATCTCCGGCCGGATCAGCGCCTGCTGGGCGCGGACGTCGAAAAGGCCGATGGGCGGGAGGGCGGCGGTGTCTTGCGGCATGGCCCGCCCCTTAGCGCAGGGCGGGCGGGGTGTCGAAATCAAGGATGGTGTCGGCGGGTTACGCCACGGTGACAATGGCGGGTTACGCCGCCGGCCGCCGCAGCACGCGGGACAGGATGAGCCCGAGCGCCAGCATCGCCGTGCCGCTGACCAGCAGCGACGCTACCGCCCCCAGCCCCGCGAGGAGAGCCCCGAAGAGAAGGGGGCCGAGCGACTGCCCCACGAAGAAGGAGAAGGCGTGCAGCGCCACCGCCGAGCCGCGGGCCCGGGGCGCGACCTCCGTGACCCGTGTCTGGAGGGAGTTGTGCATGGTGAAGTAGCCCAGCCCGATCAGGAACATCCCGAGCACCACCGGCAGCACCCCGAGCACGCCCTCCCCCGCCGCCGCCCGCCAGCCCGCCCAGGCGATGCCGGCGAAGCCGAGCCCCGCCAGCACCCCCGCCACGCGCAGCATGGCCGGCAGCCCGACGCGGGTGAGCATCGGGCCGGCGATGAAGGTGTAGGCCACGCCCGAGGCACCGAAGGCGCCGATGGCCAGCCCTGCCTGGGCCGGCCCGCCCAGTCCCCACCCCGCTACCAGCGCCGCGAGATAGGGAAAGAGGCCGAAGACGAAGAGCCCCTCCGCCGCGACGGAGGCGTAGAGGATGCGCGCCATCCGCAGCCGCACGATCTCGCCGTAGCGGCGCACGGCCGCGGCGGCGTCCAGCCGGCCCGGCGGCGGGTCGGGCTCCCGCCGGAGGTCCCACCACAGCACCAGTCCCATGGCCAGCACCGCCACGGCGCCGCCGCCGATGATGCCGCGCCAGTCCACCAGCCCGTGCACCAGCCCCGAAACCACGCCCCCCGCAATCTGCCCCGCCGTGCTGAAGGCGAGCAGCCGGCTGAGCGCCACCTGCCGCCCCTCCAGCGGCACCCGGTCACCGAAGGTGGCGATAACAAGGGGATAGATCCCCCCCGCCGCCGCGCCGGCCAGGGCGCGGAAGCCGAAGAGAAGGCCGAGGGAGGGAGTGAGCGCGCAGGCCACGAGGGCGAGGCCCGTCAGCAGCGTGGCGAGTCCGATGATCCGCCGCTTGCCCAGCGCGTCCCCGACCGGGCCGAGGAAGGGCTGGATCAACGCGTAAGGTAAGGCGAAGGCCGAGGCGAGGAGGGCCACCTGGTCCGTCGCCGCCGCGAAGTCCCGTGCGATTTCGGGCAGGATGGGGTCCAGGCTGCGGGAGGAGAGCGAGGTGGTGAAGGCCGTGAGGCCGTAGAGGGTGATCAGGCGGCGGGTGCGGGCCTGGGTATCGGGCGGGGCGGACATGCCCTGGTATCGTGCGGCGCCCGGGCCGGGGATGCCACCCCCGGCGGCGCGGATCGGGGATGCGGGCCGCGCCGGGGCCCGCGCCTCCCTCGCACTCAGGCTGGGGCGGGGGTGCCGAGAAAGCTCCGGATGCCCTCCCCGGCCATGGCACGGCCGAGCAGAAGCTCTGCACCCCATCGCAGCCCTGGCAGCGGAGGAGGTCGAGTTGCTCCTGCGTCTCTACCCCCTCGGCCGTGGTCCGGAGCTGGAGGCTGCGCGCCATGGCGATGATCGCCTCCACGATGGCGCGCCCGCCCGGATCGGCGCCGATCCCAGCCCGCGGCGACCGCGCAGGCCTCCCGCAGCACCCGCTCCCCGAGCGGCAGGATCAGCCCGCTCTCCTCCGGCACCGGGATGAACTCGGCCGGGGGAATCGCGCCGCGCTCGGGGTGGTTCCAGCGGACGAGGGCCCCGAAGGCCGTGACCTCGCCCGTGGCACAGGCATGCAGCGGCTGGAAGTGAACGGACGCCCATTCCCCGACAGGGCGGCGCGCAGGCCCCGCTCCATCCGGTCGCGCTCGCGCAGCCGCGCCTCCATCGACGGCTCAAAGAAGCGGGTCGCGCCGCGGCCGGCATCCTTGGCGCGGTGCAGCGCCGTTTCGGCATTCGCCAGCAGGGCGGCGACCGTCGCCCCGTCTCTCGGGGAGATCGCGATGCCGGCGCAGGCTTTGAGACTCATGGCGGCCCCCTGGTAGTCGCAGGGAAGCCGGATGGCGGAGAGGATGTTCTCGGCCAGCGCCGCCGCGTCGCCGGGCTCCGAGAGGCCCGGCCGCACGAGGACGAACTCGTCCCCGTCCACGCGGGAGACGATGTCGGGTGGCTGGGCCAGGCCGCGCAGCCGCCCGGCCACCTGACGCGGCAGATCGTCGCCCGCGGCATGGCCGAGCGAGTCGTTGACCGACTTGAAGCGGCCGGGATCGATGCACAGCACTGCGACTGACCCGCCGCTCCGCTCCGCCGCCTCCAGCGCCTTCGTGAGGCGCTGCTCCAGCAGGACTCGATTGGCGAGGTTGGTAAGGGTGTCGTGATGGGCGAGGTGCCGCACCTCGGCCTCGGCGCGGCGGCGCTCCGTGATGTCGGTGAAGGTGCTGACCATCCCGCCATCGGCCCACCCGACCGTCCGGGCGGACGCGCTCCCTCGGGCAGACGCCCCGCCCCTCCTTCAGTCCGGAGGAGGCGATCCAGCGGGCGAAGTCAAGGCCACTGCCGCCCTCCCCGAACTCGCCCTGCCGCGCCTGCCAGTGGATGATCCGGGCTTGCTCGGCTCCCGGCTCCGCCATTTCGGGCGGCAGGTCCAGCAGGGCGAGGTAGCGGCTGTTGCGCAGCACGATCCGGCCATCCCGGTCCACCATGACGAGGCCCTGGTCGAGGTTCTCGATCGCGTGCCGAAGCACCTGGCGGGAGAGGATGAGGCGGTGCTTGTTGCGGATCAGCAGCGCGCCGGCGGCGAGCACCAGCACCATCAGCTCCCCGCTGACCGAGAGGGTGCCGAGGAGGATGCGCCGGCATCTCCGGCGAGCGGAGCGGTCTCTATCGCGACCGCGATAGGGTGGTTGCGCAGCTGGCGAAAGCTGACGATCTGCTCCGCCGCGCCCTCCATCGCGGGCATGCGCAGGGTGCCAGAGACCGCGCCGACGGCCGCCCGGCCCAGCGGCGTGTCCGAGATGTTCTGCCCGAGCAGCGCCCCGTCCGGCGCGGCCGCGCGCACGACGCCGTCCTTCCTCGGCAGGAGCATGGTGCCACCGAAGTCGAGCAACTCGAGGAACTGCGTGAACCAGTAGGGGTCGAGCGAGCAGACGACAACGCCCGCGAAGCTGCCATCCGCCCCGAAGACCTTGCGGGTGAACTGCACCGTCTAGCGGCCGGAAACGCAGCCGAGCACGGGCACGCTGATGAAGAGGATGTCCTCGCTCCGCTTTAGGTGGACGCGGAAATGCGGCCTGTCCGCAAGGCTGAGCGTGCCGTCCGCGGGCCCGAGAGTGGTGAAGACGAGACGCCCCGCCGCGTCGATGACCGCGAGCTGGACAACCATGCCGTCACTGTAGCGGCCACCCGGGATCAGGTCCGTGGAGAAGCCGGCGGGATCGCGGACCCTAGGTGTCCCGCGCCAAGCGGAGGCGGTGGTCGATCGCGTCGATGGTGCGCGACGCGCCCTGCTCGGCCGCGCCCGCGATGTTGGCGGCGGCCTGCTACGCCCCGTGCTCGATCCGCACTCTCTCCTCGTCGAGCCACACGCCGATGGTGCCCCAGAGCATCGCGAGGATCAGGGCAATGATCGCCAGGTCGAATCTCAGCTCCGCGAGGGCCCTCAGCCGCGCGCGCAGGCGGGGGGTGCGAGGGGCCGCGCGGGAACGGGGTCCGGGGCCGGCATGTCCGGCGCCGTACGTCGCAAGCACACCCCTCCACTGCCCAGGGTTCCGCCTGCGGCGAAGCTTGGCGCGCTTCGTCAACGGCCCCTTAAGCCGCCCCGGCCAGCCCCGTCCGCGGCGGGGTGGAGCCCAGCCGGGCGGAAAGGCTCGGTCGCGCGTTCAGCAGCACGGGGTCGAACCCGGCCTTGCGCTTGTAGCTTGCGGCGATCTCCTGCAGCTCCGCCGAGGGCAGCACGGCCTCGCGCCCGCCCACTACCTCGAAGCCGTCCGGCGCGCGCTGGTCCGCAAGGTCCAACACGAGATCGGGCCCCTGCCCCCGCGCGGCCTGGACCAGCGCCGAGGTGGCCGGGCGGCGCGCGGCCTCATAGGCGCGCAGCCCCGCCACGGCCTCGCCCTCCGTCGCCAGGTGGAAGGCCAGGGTGCGGGCATCCAGGATGCCCTGGGAGGCGCCATTGGAGCCGATGGGGTACATGGGATGCGCGGCATCGCCCAGCAGCGTCACCCGGCCGCGCGTCCATTCCGGCAAGGGGTCGCGGTCCACCATCGGGAACTCCCAGACAGCCGGGGCGGCGCGGATCAGGGAGGGCACGGAGAGCCAGGGCCATTCCCATCCCGCGAAATCGGGCAGGAAGTCCTCGATCCGTCCGGGGCGGTTCCAGTCCTCCCGCGCCCAGGGGGTGTCCGGGTCCATCCGCCGCTCGGCGATCCAGTTGATGAGGGCCGGGCGGTCGGCCGTGGCCTCGCGGATGGGGTAGCAGACGAATTTCAGGTCGCTATTCCCGGCCTGCACCATGGTGCGGCCGGTGAGATAGCCGGGATGCTCGGCCACGGCCCGCCACATGAGGCTGCCGTTCCAGCGCGGGGCGCCCTCATGCGGGTGCCAGCACGCGCGGATGGCGCTGTGGATGCCGTCGGCGGCCACCACGGCGTCGCCGCGGACGCGGCCGCCACCCTCGAGATGCAGCGTGGCGCCCTCCGCATCGGATTCCGCCCCGATGCCGCGGGAGCCGAGATGGATGGCATCCCCCAGCCGCTCCCGCGCGGCCTCCAGCAGCAGCATGAAGAGCGTGCCGCGGTGGATGCTCACCTGCGGCCAGCAATAGCCGGCGGCGAGGCCGCGATCCTCGCGCCAGACCTCCTCGCCACGCCGGGTGGCGTAGAGCAGCTCGCGCGTGGGCACGCCGGCGGCCAGCACGCGCTCGCCCAGGCCCAGCTCGGTCAGCTCGCGCACCGCATGGGGCAGGAGATTGATGCCGACGCCGAGCGGCTTCGGCATCGGGACGGCCTCGTGCAGTTCGACGCCGATCCCGGCCCCGTGCAGCGCCATGGCGAGGGTCAGGCCGCCAATCCCGCCGCCGGAAATGATCACGCGCATAGCCGCTTCCTCCGTTTTGCCGGATGTTGGCAGCGCGCGAGGAAAGGTTCAACAATTGAACAATGACGGGGGCCAGAACGGTTCTGGCCTGCTCTCCGGCACGGTCTCCTACGGGCTGAAGCGGGCCTACCGCCGGGTCATCCGCGACCTGGAGGAAACGCTGCGGCCCCACGACTTTACACCGCCGCTCCTGGCGGCCCTCTCGATCGTGGAGGCCAATCCGGGCATCGCCCCGGCCCATCTCGCCGAGGCCATGGGCCACGGCCGGTCCCGCGCCGCGCCGCTGCTCGACCGGCTGGAGGCGAAGGGGCTGCTGGAGCGGCGCGACGGCGCGGACCGCCGCAGCCTCGGCCTGCACCCCACCCCGGAAGGGGTCGCGATGCTCCACCGGCTCCGCCCTCTCTTGGAGGCCCATGAGGGCCGGATCACCGCGGGGCTGGGGGCGGCCGAGGCCCGCGGGCTCGCCGCCCTGCTCGAAAGGGTCGCGCCGGGCGGCTAGGGCTACCCGCCCGGCGCCGGGGCGCTCAGCCCACCCGGTTGCTGATGAGGTCCTGCACCACCGTCGGGTCGGCGAGCGTCGAGGTGTCGCCCAGGCTGTCGGTCTCGTTGGCCGCGATCTTGCGCAGGATACGGCGCATGATCTTGCCCGAGCGGGTCTTGGGCAGGCCCGGCGCCCACTGGATGGCGTCCGGGCTGGCGATCGGGCCGATCTCCTTGCGCACCCAGGCCACCAGCTCCTTGCGCAGCGCCTCGCTCGGCTCCTCGTCCATCCTCAGCGTGACATAGGCGTAGATGCCCTGACCCTTGATCTCGTGCGGCATGCCGACGACGGCGGCCTCGGCCACCTTCGGATGGGCCACCAGCGCGCTCTCGATCTCGGCCGTGCCCATGCGGTGGCCGGAGACGTTCAGCACGTCGTCCACCCGGCCGGTGATCCAGTAGTAGCCGTCCTCGTCGCGCCGCGCGCCGTCCCCGGTGAAGTACTTGCCGGGGAAGGTGGAGAAGTAGGTCTGAACGAAGCGCTCGTGGTCGCGGAACACGGTGCGCATCTGGCCGGGCCAGCTGTCGGTGATGACGAGGTTACCCTCCGTGGCCCCCTCGACGAGGTTGCCGTCATTGTCCACCAGGGCGGGGAAGACGCCGGGCAGCGGCAGGGTAGCGGATCCCGGCTTCTGCGCGACCGCGCCGGGCAGCGGGGCGATGAGGATGCCGCCCGTCTCGGTCTGCCACCAGGTGTCCACGATCGGGCAGCGCTCGTCGCCCACCACGCGGTAGTACCAGAGCCAGGCCTCCGGGTTGATCGGCTCGCCCACGGAGCCGAGGATGCGGAGCGAGGCGCGGGAGGTCCTCTTCACCGGCCCCTCGCCCTCGCGCATCAGCGCGCGGATGGCGGTGGGCGCCGTGTAGAAGATGTTCACCTTGTGCTTGTCGATGACCTGCCAGAAGCGGCTGGAGTCCGGCCAGTTCGGCACGCCCTCGAACATCAGCGTCGTCGCGCCGTTCGCGAGCGGGCCGTAGACGATGTAGGTGTGGCCCGTCACCCAGCCGACATCGGCCGTGCACCAGTAGACCTCGCCCGGGCGGTAGTCGAAGACGAGCTGGTAGGTGAAGGCGGCCCAGACGCCGTAGCCGCCGGTGGTGTGCAGCACGCCCTTGGGCTTCCCGGTGGAGCCGGACGTGTAGAGGATGAAGAGCGGGTCCTCGGCGCCCATCGGCTCGGGCGGGCACACGGCAGATTCGGCGTCGCAGAGCGTCGCCCAGTCGTGGTCGCGGCCGTCCTGCATGGCGACCACATTGCCCGTGTTCTTCGCGACGATGACGTTCCGCACCGTCGGGCAGGTCTTCAGCGCCTCGTCCGCATTTGCCTTCAGCGGCACGCTGCGGCCGCCGCGCCGGCCTTCGTCGGCGGTGATGAGGAGGGTGCTCTCGCAGTCCTGGATGCGGCTGGCGAGGCTGTCCGGGGAGAAGCCGCCGAAGACGATGGAGTGGACGGCGCCCAGGCGCGCGCAGGCGAGCATGGCCACCGCCGAATCCACGATCATCGGCAGGTAGATCGTCACCCGGTCCCCACGGCGGACGCCGAGCTTCCTCATCGCGTTCGCTAGGCGGCAGACGCGCTGCAGGAGCTGGGTGTAGGTGACCTTCTCGTCGCTGCTGGGGTTGTCGCCCTCCCAGATGATCGCCACCTGGTCGCCGCGCCCGCCCTCGACATGGCGGTCGAGGCAGGACTCGGTGATGTTCAGCACCCCGTCCTCGAACCACTTGATCGAGACGTCGCCCTCGAAGCTCGTGTTTTTGATCTGGGTCGGCGCACGCATCCAAGAGAGGCGATTCATCTCCCGCTTCCAGAAGCCCTCGGGATCCTGCCGGGCCTCGGCGACCATAGCCTCGCGGCGCTCGGCATCGGCGTGGCTGCCGGCGGCGATCTCGGGCTTCACGGCGATCAGCGAATGGTCGGTCATGGCGACGGGTCCTCCGGGGGCATGGCCCTTATGAGGCGCATCGTCCTCGGCTTCCCGGAGGCGTCAAGGCCGGGATGCGGCCCTTGGAGGGGGCCGTTCCATTTTTCATCCGTTCCTCTGTCGCAAGAATGCAACGGATTGGGGCCGGAACGGCCGGCACCCCATCCACCCCCCTCAGCGCCGGTAATACGGGCGATAGTACGGGCCGCGCGGCGGAGGCAGTGGATAGCCGCGGTGCCAGGCGCGGTGCTGGTGCCAGCGCGGCGGGGGCGGCGGCGGGCGGCGCCAGTGACGCGGGGCGTCGTAGCGCCGCGGCGGCCCCCATTGCACGGCGACGAGCGGCGCCTCGGCTCGCTCCGCGGCCGCGGCCGCGAGGGCGGGGACGGGCCGTGCCTCTGCGGCCGGGATCGCCGCCAGGGCGGGGGCGCCGAGCAGTGCGCCGAGGATGAGGGCGCGGGCCCAGGCACGGGGGCCCTTGGATATGTTCGGCATGACTGCCTCCTCTCCGCGGCGCGCCGGAATGGCGCCGCTCACGGGAGGAAGCGCCCGGAACCGGGCGGGGCCGCGACAGGAGTGCGGCGAAGGGGAGGCGTTCGGTATCGCCATGTATCCGCGGGCGCGACCCCGGCAGGCCAGGGCAGCGCGCTGCGCGGCGGATGTCAGGCGCGGGCGACGCGGCGGGGCGGCTTTCCGGGACGACCGGCGAGGAGCCGGTCCCGGCTACTCGGCCGCGGGCAGCGAGAAGGGCAGTGTCGCGCCCGGCCGGGACGAGGCGAACTGGGTGGCGGCCAGCACATCGGCCAGGGCGCAGATCGACGCGGCCGCGTGGCCGAACCCCTCCTCATAGGCAGAGGCGGCGATTTTCTCGAGTGCGGCCACGATACGGTTGGCCGGGTCCGCAGCAACTTCGTCCATGACAGCCTCCATGGCGCCTCGACATCCAGGGCCAATATCTCACGGAGAAGTGAAGCTTGACACCAATCGACAGTTGAATCGTACGTCACATAATTTCGACACTGGCAGTCACTTCAAGACGCAGAGCCGGTTTGAGATTTTTCTTCTCGTCACTGAGTTTTTTGGAAGCCACTCCCCAGCCTATCCCAGCTGGGCAGGGGAGCAAAGTGCTCTCGCTCGCGTAATGTCGTGGCCCGGAGCGGCCCGCCCTTCTCTCCTGTCCGATGCGTTCTGTAGTCCGAAAGCCTCTACACCGCGCTCGATGACCCCCGGATGAAACCGGCACCGGAAGCCCGCGCTGCTGCTGTTACAAGCATCGGGAGCACCGCTTTATGTCGATCATCTGGACCATCATCATCGGCCTCGTGGCGGGCGCCATCGCCAAGCTGCTGATGCCCGGCCGCGATCCGGGCGGCTTCATCATCACCACCGTCCTCGGCATCGTCGGCGCGCTGGTCGCCACCTATCTCGGCCAGGCCGTCGGCTGGTACCGGGCCGGCGAGGGCGCGGGCCTAATCGGGGCGGTAGTCGGGGCGATCATCGTTCTCGTAATCTACCGCATGGTCGCGGGCCGCTCGCGGGCCTGACCCCTTCGGGAACTGCCTCCGCCCCGCGTCAGCGGGGCCGGAACACCGGCCGGCGGCCCGCAAGGGCCGCCGGAGCCATGTCCGGGCCGCGCCTCTCGCGTCACCGACGGGCATCATGCGGAGTGAAGTAGGGAGAGGGCGAAACCTTCGCCCGGCTGAGCCGTCTATCCTGAATAGAAGCCGTGGCGGATCCGGAGGCGGATCCCGCAAGCCAGTCCCCCTGGGGTCGCTCCCTTTACGACGCGGCCACGGCCTTCATCCCCCCAAGTGCAGCACGGGCTTTCTGCCGGACCATCCCTCATGGGCCCCGTGCCGCCGGGAAACCCTGGGCGGGCTCGGCCGCTGCAACGGCGCAACCCGATCGGAGCGCCCGCCTTGTCCGCTTCCACCCTTCCCACCCCGGCCGAGGGGCGCTTCCGCGTCATCCGCGCCCTTGCCTCTGGCTGGTGGCTGCTTCTCCTGCGCGGGATCGTCTCGGTCCTCTTCGGAATTTTCGCCTTCCTCGCCCCGGGGCTGGGGCTGGCCGTCATCCTCGGCACGCTCGCGGCCTGGCTCGTGCTCGACGGCGCCTTCACCCTCTGGCACGCGGTCACGGGCCGATCGGCCCCGGCCGGCATGGCGCAACCCGCGGGGGCGCGGCCGGGCAGCGGCTGGATGTGGCTGGACGGGCTGCTCTCCCTCCTCGCCGCGGCGCTGCTGCTGATGATGCCGATCGCCTCGGCCCTCGCCCTCGTGCTGCTGGTCGCCGCTTGGTCGGTGGTCACTGGGGCATTCCGCATCGTGCTGGCCTGGCGCAGCGGAAGCTGGCTACTCGGGCTCTGGGGCGCGCTCGGCATCGCCGTCGGGCTGTGGCTCGCGGCCGCGCCGGGGCCGGGGCTGCTGGCGCTGATTTGGGTGGTGGCGATCCAGGCCGTGGCGGGCGGGGCGCTGCTGGTCGGCCTCGCTTTCCGTCTCCGCCGCGTCCACCACGACCCCACCCCCGGCTGAACCCCGCCCAGCACCGGGTGCTGCGAGCCCCGGTTGCACCGGGCGCAACGGCGCTGCACCACTTCCCCCCGTGCCCCGGCACCGATTCGCCGGGCGAAGGGGGATCGACGTGCTGTTCGCCATCGTGAGCTACGACAAGCCGGACGCGCTGGAGCGCCGGCTCACCGCCCGGCCCAAGCACCTGGTGTGGCTGGAGGCCGCCGGGCCTCAGCTCCGCTATGTCGGCCCCCTGCTCGACGAGAAGGGGAAGCAGCGCGGCAGCATCGTGGTGACCGAGCAGCCGGACCTGGAGACCGCCCGCGAATTCGCCCGCGCCGATCCCTTCTGGGAAGCTGATGTCTTCGCCACCCAGACTGTCCACGCTTTCCGCGAGATCTTCCGCGACGGGGCGCGGGTGGCGTGACCGCCTTCTGGCTGGTGAAGAGCGAGCCCGATGCCTTCTCCTGGGACCAGCAGGTGGCGAACGGGGTGGAGCCGTGGACCGGGGTGCGGAATGCCCAGGCGGCAAGGAACCTCCGCGACATGCGGGTGGGCGACCGGGCCTTCTTCTACCACTCCAATGAGGGACGAGAGATCGTCGGCATCGTCGAGGTCGCGCGCGAGGCCTATCCCGACCCCAGCGACGAGACGGGACGCTGGTGCTGCGTGGACATGCGCACGGTCGGGCCAGTGCCGAGGCCGGTCACCCTCGCCACCATGAAGGCCGATCCGCGGCTGGACGACCTCGCCCTCATCCGCCAGTCGCGCCTCTCCGTCGTGCCGGTCTCGGCGGAGCACTGGGCCGTGATCTCGGAGATGGCGGGGCTTTGACGGGCGGGCACGCCCTCTGCCGGCCGGAGGAGATCCCGGAGGGCGGGGCGCGCGGCTTCCCACCCCCGCCCGGCGGCGACTACGGCCTCGTCCTCATCCGCCGGGGCGGGGAGGTCCGCGCCTACCTCGATTCATGCCCGCATCTCGGCCTGCCGCTGGAGAGCCTGCCCGACCGCTTCCTCGACCGCGAGGGCCGGCACCTCGTCTGCACGGCGCATGGCGCGCGTTTCCGGGTAGAGGACGGGTTCTGCGTCTCAGGCCCCTGCGCGGGGGATTCGCTTGAGGGGGTGGAACTGCGCATGGAGGACGGCGTGCTCATCCTCGCCGCGGGGGCGCAGGGCTGAGGAGGTATTCAGAAAGGAGGAGGGGATGGTGGAGCTGAGGTCCGTCATACCTTCGTCCACCGGCGTCTACGATGGTGCCATAACCCTCTATCTGCCGGGGCTTTCCGAGCTGCAGACTCCGCCTGGACCCATCGTGATCTACGCGAAGCGCATTATCTCTTGGGGGTCAGTTTGGGGGTCACTAGCTAATCCGCCTTGAGTGAGAGGAGGGCGGCGTGGGTACGGCGGGTGGCGGACAGCTGACAGCGCGGACAGTGGCTACAGCAAAGCACCCTGGCAGCCCGGCGCGGCCGATCCGCCGCGGTGACGGCGGCGGGCTCTATCTCCAGATCTCTCCAGGCGGCGGAAAGTCCTGGCTGTTTCGCTTTATGCTCGCGGGCAAGTCGCGCGAGATGGGCCTCGGCCCGGTCGGCGAGCCGCCGCGCGGCGTCACCCTTGCCGGCGCCCGGTTGGCGGCCGCTGAAGCTCACCAGTTGCTTCGTGCCGGCCTAGATCCGATTGAGCAGCGCGCTACTGCACAGCGTCACGCCGCGGCCGAGCGTGAACGGACTGCGGCGAACACCTTCCAGGCCGTTGCCGAGAAAATGATTGACGCCCGCGAGGCCGGCTGGCGCAATGCCAAGCATCGTTGGCAGTGGCGCGCGACCCTCGCCACCCATGCCTATCCTGTACTCGGCACGATACCCGTGGCCGAGATCAGTACCGACGACGTGTTGCATGTGCTGCGCCCGATCTGGACTAAGACGCCGGAGACGGCCTCCCGTTTGCGGGGCCGTATTGAGCGCGTTCTGGCCTATGCCAAGGCGCGAGGGCTGCGCCAAGGCGAGAACCCTGCGACGTGGCGTGGGCACCTGTCCGAAGCCTTACCCTCGCCGCGGCGGATCGAGGGTCGCACGCCGCGACACCACCCAGCCCTGCCCTGGGCGGAGATGCCAGCCTTCTTCGCTGATCTGCGCGGGCGCGAGGCGATGGCCGCCCGTGCGCTGGAGTTCGCCATCTTGACAGCGGCGCGCACTGGGGAGGTGCTCGGCGCACGCTGGCGCGAGATCGACCTCGAAGGTGCGGTCTGGACCGTGCCGGCTGAACGCATGAAGATGAAGCGCGAACACCGAGTCCCCCTCGCGCCGGCGGCGCTGGCCGTCCTCAAGGCCGTGCGTCCGCTTGCAACTGGCCCCGCAGCATTTGTCTTCCCGGGTCAGGAGCGCGCGCAAACCCTATCGCAGATGGCAATGTTGATGCTGCTACGGCGGATCAACCAACGTGGCCCGGAGATGCCGCCTCGGTGGCGTGACGGGCGCACGGGCCAGCCAATCGCCGTGCACGGATTCCGCTCGACCTTTCGCGACTGGGTCGGCGAGGCCAGTGTGCACTCGACCGACCTGGCCGAGGCGGCTCTTGCGCATGTCGTGCGCAACAAGGTCGAGGCGGCGTATGCGCGTGGCGACCTGTTTACGAAGCGCGCGGCGCTTATGGCCGATTGGGCAACCTACTGCATCGGACCCGCTGGAGCCATGCTGGAGACGCAAAACGCTTCCGTTGCGCGGGCGCCATGGATGGCGGCGGCAATCAGAAATGCGGATCGGCAAGTCAGACCGGACGGCAACGACGAAGACGGGTCGCGGTGACGCCGCGAGATGGATCGCCCACCTCTCGCCCCTGAGACCCCGATTTTCCTACCAGAGGGATGGGAGACCGTGGACACAACCGTGTCCTGGATCGCGTTCGGCTCCGCCGTGCCCAACCAGTTGCGTGATCACGCTCTCCACCTGGGTGCAGCGGATCGGCTCAGTGCGTATGACGCCAACTGGCGTTTGAGGTGGGTAGCATGGGGACGCCTTCGGCCTCCGTCCCTAACGCCTACACTGCGGGATGCCGTGCATCGGAAAGCCTTGGAGATCTCTACCGGGCAGAAGCAGACAGCCGGAGGATATGCAGACGACGCGCTGCGCGTTGCGGCGGAAAAGGTCGCCGAGCAAAACTTCGGCGATGGCAGCCACCTGAGCGAAGACGATCCAGCAATGGAGGCAATTCTCTTGGCGGAGGAGGAACTACTCCGCAAGTTGGCGACTGGTCGCCTTCCTGCGTTCGGCTGGCCCGGGCCCGGCCGGCAAGCCTACCGCCAACAACATATAACAATGCCGCGTGAGCGCATACCTCCGGAGTTGTGCGCAGGCGCGGTGTGCTTTGAGCCCGATGGAAGCTTGGCGCCACTCGTGATGCCGGGTGAAGAGGTCGGCACTGTAGTGCCGCTGTTCGCAGGCATCGTGATGCGGGCCGAGGATATTCTCGCAATCTGGCCAGCGCCACCTGACAAAAATGCACAGACCATGCCATCCGACGGCAGCGAGGCAGCCCCACAGCCGGTGACCACGACGCAGGCGACCGATGAGCCGAAGTTGGCCGCGCGCAATACGGGTGGAAAACCGTCGCGGCACGATTGGGATGCGTTCTGGATAGAGGTGGCGCACTGGGCCGCCGAGTACACCTTGGAACCGGCGAAGAGGCCCGAGTTACAAAAGCACATGGTCGACTGGGCGACTGCGCGGGATCCATGCAGCCCAATGGAGCCGGCTACCATCAGGAGGAAGCTGGCGGCCCTGTACGCCGCCGGCGGCGCGTCGAACTGAGTTCCGCGCGGTTCCGCGCGGTTCCGCGCGAGCGCAGCGGCGAGAGCGGAGTACACGCACCTCCATCCGAAAGCATGGAGGTGCACGACCTTGGCGATGAACAACAATCTGGACGGCACTGTGGCGACTCGAGTTGCCGGCCCGGCTTCGAAACTCCGCTCCCGTGCTGCCCACTACGTCCCGGACGATCCACTGCTCACGGCGGCCGAAACGGCCGCGGAGCGTCGGCAGGCTATCTCCACCTTCTGGCGCGATGTGAAGAACGGGCAAGTGCCGCCCGCGATCTATGTCTCCCCTCGCTGCCCTCGTTGGCGTCGGTCGGAGATCCGTGCCGCGTTGGAGACCCGCCGGGCTCCCTTGAAAGGTACGCTTTGATGCAGAACGACGTCACAGGCGGCAACCTGGTCATCGTCGCCATGGTGCTCGCTACGGCCTACGCGCTGATCGGAACCCTCCCCGAGCACTGCCAGCAAGCGAGCGACCGACACGAATGGGGCGACTGCGGCATGCGATGCTTGGCGAGCGCTGGGGAGCGGATGCCAACCGCATGCGCCACGTCCTCACCCAGGCAGATTGGGATCAAGGGTGAAAGTGGCCCCTCGCGCCTGACCAATTCATGATTGGCACTGGGGACAATTAGAACGAAACCGCCGGAGCCTCGCAGCGCCCGGCGGGGACGTGCAGCGGTGGTGGATTCTGCGACAAGTCAGCAATCGCGCTCTACCGTCCAGCCCAGCCTCGCGCCAGCGCTGCTATGCATCCGGCCCCTCAAAGGGTCACTGTCGATGATCGAATTCCCGGCGCCCGGTCGGGTGCCCGAGGTGCTGTCGACGAGGCAGCAGGCCAACGAGCCTGCGCCCGCCGCACCTCACGAGACGCCTGCGCCGTGCTGGCAGGCGTTGGCCTGTCTTGAACCGAACGCATTTGATACCGCAGGCCGTCTCGGCCGTTCTGTGACTTCCGACGCGGTGCTCAAGGCGCCCGAAAAGGCTTTGGTTGCCGAATACGCGTCCGGTGTTGGCGTCGAACTCACCCTCTTCGCCAAAAGTGACGGCCCCCTGACCAAGCGCATCGCACTCGACGGCGAGCAGCGCGTGGTCAGCGATAGCTCTACTTGCCGGATGGCAATGGGCCACGCCAAGCGCCTGCAGATTGCCGATGCCGCCGATTTAGCAGTGGTGCTTCGTTCTATGTCGCCATGCCAAGCAATCGCCCTGGGCCGGCTCCGCGCCGATCTGCCCGACGTGGCGCCTGTCGTTCCTCGCCGCTGGCTCGGTGGCAATGAGGCCCCACCAGGCGCAATCGCGCGCACGCGGGAGCACATCGACTTCGCCCCCGGCGAACCCACCTTCACCCTGCTCGACTTCGATCGGAAAGGTTTGCCGGAAGCGGCTGCCAGTTTGGTAGCGACGCACGGCGGCCTCTGGCCTGCGCTGCTAGCCGCAGCGCCCGGGCTCGCCCGCGCTGCCCGGATCCGCCGCGCCAGCACCAGCGCCGGCCTGTTCGATCGACGTACTAGGGCCACGGTCGGCACCGGCGTTGGAGGCGAACACGTCTACCTGCTGGTGCGCGACGGCGCTGATGCGGAGCGCTTCTTGCGTGACCTGCACGATCGATGCTGGCTGCACGGCTTGGGCTGGTTTTTGGTCGGGGCGGCAGGCCAGTTGCTCGAGCGCAGCATCGTGGATCCGATGGTCGGCGCGCCTGAACGTCTCGTATTCGAGGGCGCGCCGGTGCTCGTCGAGCCGCTTGCCCAGGACCATACCGTGCGTGAGCCGGAGTGGATCCCGGGCGAGGTGCTCGATACCTGCAGCGCATGCCCGCCGCTAACAGTGGTCGAGAAAGCACGGGTACGCGAAACAAAGGAATCGGCCAGGGCTGCCCTTGCATCTGAGGCAGCGCAGATTCGGGCAGCGGCGGACCGTGCGCTCGCAGAATGTCTGGTGGAGCGCGACCGTGTGCCGGCCGCCACTGCACTACGCATCGTCGAGGCGCGCCACCGCGGCGTCCTGCTGCCGAGCATTGAGCTCGCCTTCGACGATCCAGAGATCGGAACTGTCACTGTGGCCGAGGTGCTCCGCGATCCCAAGCGCTTCGCGGGCGAGACTTTAGCCGATCCACATGAGGGCGTGTCCTACGGCCGGTGCACGGCCAAGGTGATGCGCCGTGACGACGGCGTGCCCTGGATTAGTTCCTTCGCGCACGGACGCGCAACTTATGCGCTGAAGCTCGACTCAGCGGCGCTAGAGACCATCCTGCGGCGTACCGATCACGACAGCGTCGTGGACGTCTACGTCGGCCACCTTCTGGATGCCGACCTGGAGCCCGACGAAGAGCAGCGCCTTTCCGCGTTGGTTTGCGATCTCTCCGGCACGAAGGCACGGCCGCTGGCGGCTCGCGTGCGGGCCGCGCGCGACCGGCAGGCGCGTGAGGACGGGGAAGAGCGGCAACGTGCTCTCTCCCTGGCGCGCGCGCAAACGCGACCAGGATGGCGCCGCATGCGGCTTCCAGCCCCGCTGGCTGGCGACGAGCGCACGCCGGTTCTCGCGGCGCTGGACGAAGTGCTCGGATCAGTCACCCGGCCAGAGCCGCCGATGCGCAATGCTGACGGCTTCGTGGCAGAAATCCGCGCCCGCCGCCCTTGGGGCCTGCATGCGCTGACGGACACGGGGGCGGACGCCGGAGAGGCGCCGCGAGAGCGTCTTCCTTCTCCAGAGGAGCCGCTCATCACACCGTTGGACGTCGTCCGACTTGGGCTGCTGGTCGAGGAGCATGTAGAACACTATCGACTCGAGGCCAGCGGGGTGGAGCGGGCCGTGGCCCTGCCAGGTCCCTTCCTGCAGGCTTATCTGGCGTGGCCGAAGAGTCGCCTTCCCACCGTGCGCGCCGTGGTGAGTGCACCGGTTGTCACGCGCACGGGCGGAGTGCTCGCCGGGGAAGGGCTCGATCGTCAGCTCGAGATCGTGTTCCGCATCGAGCCTCAGCTACTAGCGCTGGTACCGCCGGATCCCAGCGTCATCACCGATGCCGAAGTGGTAGACGCGCTGCGCTTCCTGCTGGACGAGTGGCTGTGCGATGTGGCCACGGGCTTCTCGGGTCGCATCGTTCTCATCGCTTACGCGCTGACGATTATAGAGCGGGTGCTGCTGCCCGAGCGGCCGGCCTTCTTCGTGACGGCGGGCCAGCGTGGGGGCGGCAAGACTACCGTAACCACGATGGTCGTCGTCGCTGTGTTGGGGCGCCGGCCGCCGGCCGCAGCGTGGTCGCCCTCGCCGGAGGAGCGGCGCAAGGCACTACTGGCCTATCTTGGCGAAGGCGTGGCCACGCTGGTGTGGGACAATATCGAGCGCGGCGCCTTGATCTCCTGTCCCAGTATCGAGAAAGCTCTGACCGCGGCGGAGTTCTCGGATCGCATCTTGGGCGCCTCCCGCACCATCACCGTGCCCAGCACGACGGTCCAGGCATTCACTGGGAACAACATCGGGCCTCGCAGCGACATGGCCAGCCGCTCATTGGTGTGCCGCTTGGAGGTGGGGCGACCCGACCCGGAGAACCGGGCATTCCGGCACCCGGATCCGGTAGGTTGGACGCTGGATCACCGCCCCGAGGTCTTGCGGGCGCTGTTCACACTGCTGCGCTGGAACCCGCAAGTCCGGCGCTCACCGGCCGAGCGCATGCCATCGAAGACGCGGTTCAAGGCTTGGTGGGACTTGGTCGGAGCACCACTCGAGGAGGCGGCGAGGCTGGCCAGCGACGCACAAGTCCAGGTCTTCGCAGGAGGCCAGGAGCTGTTCCGCTGCGCCCCTGAACCGGTCGATTTCGGCGCGATGATTGCCGGCGGTGAGGCGGAAGGGGAGGAGAACTCGGGCATGCGGGACTTGGTGCTTCTGCTCCGCGAAGCCTTCGGGGAGCAACGCTTCTCTGCGGCCGAGTTGGCCGCGCTGGTGCAGCCCACTCCGGCATCGTTCAATGCATCCAGCGACCCGTGGGCTGACGACGAGCAGCCCTGGCGGTCGGCGCAGGAAGACCGCGCACAGGCATTGCGGAATGCGTTCGAGGGCGCGACGGGTAAGGCATTGCCTGCCGGGTCGAGCACCACCGCGCATCTGATGGGCAAACGTCTCCAGATGGTATTGGGCCGGCCGGTGGACCTGGAGCACGGGGAAATCGGCACGGTGATCAAAGCGCGCACTGATCATGAAGCGAACGCCTACCGGGTCACCGTCATCCGTGAAACGCGTTCTTGAGCTTGCGCCATAACCATAACTGCGGCGTTGTCGCGCCGTATGGATCCCGACATTCCCAGCATTCCCGAGACCGGCGGGAAAGAAGGGAATGTCGGGATCCTGCCAGCGGCCCAGCGGGTTGAACCACGAAGATCTCTGCGCGGTTAGCGCCGTTCAGGCGCGTCGCCTTGCTAGTCATCTACTGACGCGGCAGCACTGAGGTCGGTGCACGCACCGGGCTGCGACCCAGGTCGGAGGCCGCCTGCTTTCTGGGAGAAGCATCAGGCTGGCGTAGCGCTTCCGTGTGGGATCGAGACATATACGCCACTCGAAAAGCAGCTGGACGAGTGAGACGAACCAATGGCGGAACCCTGGATTCGAGACGGATTTGAGATTCTGCGAGTCAGTTTTTCGTCTCATAGTGGCAGGTTATCGGGTGGTCGTCGTTGGTCGGTTGCAGTGCCCCGCCGTCTCCGCCGCTTTGGCGCCGGTCGCTTCGTCGTCGGTGTTACCGAGCACCCATGGCGGCGAGGTCGCCCAGCACGAGGCCGACAGCGCCGGAGAGCATTGGCGAACATCCGGCCGAACCGCAGGCCGCAGTCCCGGACGGTCTCGTGGCTGACCACCACGCCACGTGCGGCAAGGATCAGCTCGACATAACGTAGGCTCAGGCTGAAGCAGTGATAGAGCCAGACCGCGTGCTGGACGACGACAGCTGGGCAGCGGAATCCGGGGTATGGATTGGGTAAGGTCGTCACGTGGAGGTAGCCTGCCACCGCCCGACTGAGCCTCATTCCAGTGTCAGACTGATGGTCAACGCAGTCCGGCCTACCGGGCGGGGCCGCGACCGCAAGGTGCTGAAGCGCTACGGAGGCTGCTGCGGCGCGCCGACCGGCGCGGTCGATTCGCCGCCCGTCACAGACCAGGTGTCTAGATTAGACGGATATTCCTGCTGCACGGACGAAAATCTCTTGTGCGGTACGGTCCCGGCGGGAAGACTGTCCTGCAGGTGGCCGCCATTTCTGACGAGCTACCAGCGTGATCGACACCTTTTCTGGCTGCGGCGGTCTCTCGCCATGGCTAATCCTTGCAGGAGAACGGTTGATGTTTGGTTTCGATATCGCCGCATTCGGTACATGGGACGGCGTACTCGGTGGGCTTTATGTCCTCGTGATTGGTGCGGTGTTCCGCGTCATCCGGCGCGGCAATCCTGCGGCGCTGTCGATGCCCTGGGTATCTGGCGTCGGCCTTTTTGTGATGCTCGCGGGGTTGGCTGCGGTTGCCGCCGCCTGTGCATTGCTGCCCGCACACCCGCCCGGCATCTGGGCCGCGGTGTTCGCGTTTCTGACGGTGGCAACGATGTGGGAAGGCAGCAAGCACTACAAGCGGGCGTAGCCTGCGGTACGGCGGAGCGCACCGTCCAGCATCTCGGCATGGATCGGTGACCACCGGTGGAGCCGCCGGTGGGCCTCGGCCCGCAGCAGCTCCACCGGCCACTCCAGGATTCGCCCAGCGATCAGATCCAGGGTTGCTCTGTTTGAACCCTTGGCTGCCAACGGCGATTTCACTGGTTTTCGACGGAGCGGGCCGATCAGTGCGGAGGATGTCGAAGTCAGTGGTTCGGGTTGCTCGCGAAGCGCTGGCGGCGGGTCGGGCAGCCCTTCCTGAGTATGGCAGCCGGTTCTCGCGGCGGGACTACACGCGAGCCCAGCTTTTTGCCCTTCTCGTGCTGCGGCAGTTCCTCCGGACCGACTACCGGGGCGTGGTAGCCCTGGTCACGGAGTGGGCAGACCTACGCCGCGCCCTCGGCCTCGCGAAGGTGCCGCACCTCTCGACGCCCGCCCACGCCTCCCGGCGCATTTTTGCGGACGCTGAGGCAGGGGGGCCTTCGGCGGAGCTCAAGCCGTGGTGGTCCGGAGTGCCCGCAGGCGCGGCCTGATCGACGCGGCCCCCGGCGCGGTGGTGGACGCCACGGGCCCTGAGACGCGGCACGTCAGCGCCCACTTCGGGCTGCGGCGCGGGAGCGCGGGTCATCGCCAGCGCGCCTGGCCGAAACTGACCACCGTGGTCCATGCCCGCTCGCACGTTGGCAGCAATGCTTCCAACCCTCGGTGCGGTGCCGGGCTTCGGCCCTAGCCAGGACTCGCCGGACTTCGCCCCAGCCATGCGGCAGGCGGCTGCCCTAGTCCGGATCGACACCACTCTCGGCAACGCGGGCGACGATGCAGAGCACAACCACCGCCTCTGCCGCGAAGACCTCCGCGTTCCGCAGACGGTCATCCAACTCAACCGCCGCAACACGGGTCGCCGCTGGTCCAAAACGCCATACCGGCGTGCCATGCGACACCGCTTCCCGAAGAACACCCACAATCAGCGCTGCACGCCGAGAGCTGCTTTAGCCAGCACAAACGTCGCCTCGGCTCCGCACTGACCGCCCGCGGCGATGCGTCACAGGCCACCGAACTCGTCCTCCGCGTCCTCACCCATAACCTCATGCTCCTCGCCGAAGCCGCATGAGGATTTCAACAGAGCAGCCAGCCTCTGAAATTGAGGCGTCAGGAGGTTCAATAGGGGCTGAGGAGCTCGGATCACGCCATCGACAAGAAGGCTCGCGCCATTCCCATTGCGCTCATCAAGATAAGCGGAGAAGCTCAGTCGCGCCTCTGGAGCCGGCCCAAGACATGAGAGTGAGCCACCGTCCTTTGCGCCGCTCACCTCTCGTTGCAGGTCGACGAGCCCTAATCGCCGCGCTCTCGCTCCTCGTCATCCTAGCGTTGACCTCCGTTCCCGTCCCGGCTGCCGCACAGGCAGAGCGCCGCCTGGAGCGCGTGGAGCCGACGCCTATGGGGCGCGGATCGCCGGAGCGCCTTCAGCAGGCTCAGCAGGCACGTGAGGAGCAAAAGGAGAGGCGACGCGCCGAACTTCGTGCCCGCATCGAATCTGAGCTCGCTCGATATCGCGAGGAGAATCCCGAAGGAGCGCGCATCGACGAGGAGATCTGCGCCGAGGCTGAGAGAAGGTTGCGAGAGAGCGGTGCCCTCACGCAAGAGGAGAGGGCCTTCGGAACGCATTTGCCTATGTCGATCCGGCTGATGGCGCCAGGATCCCCCGAAGAAGCGCGGCTCTACTGCGAGCAATCCGTGACGACGCATTGGCGCCAGCTCCGCCAGCGGCACATGGCAGAAGATGCCTCAGCGGTTCTTAACCCTGTTCGCGGCCCCGAGCGCCTCGTCGGCTCTGCCGCGGATCTCGAGCCCTTGTGGCGGGCGAGCGCGGCGCCTCCATTCCATATGGCGGTTCCGCCCGTCTCCTGCACGCGCTTCGATTGGGCCAGTTTCGGCCGGAGCTGCGCCGAGGGCTTGGCCGAGCTTGTGGGCGAGTCCGTTGGTGCGGGCACACTCTGCGGTATGACGCCGCGACGAGCGAGGCCCATCATCTACGCCCTGCGGAACAGCACAGCGACTGTGGGGCGAAGCCTGGCCGAGGCCAATGACAGCATGCGGATTTTCGACCAGGCGCAGACCCGTATTATCACGCGCCTGCAGGAGGATGAAACTGCCATGCTTCGCTGCAATAGCGTGGTCCAACGAATCGAAGCGGTGGAGCGCATCCTGAATCTCCGGAGGTGACCCTGCGGGCTTGCCGGCGAACAGGTCCCCGGGAGGACGACCCGCCCGGGCCGCAGTCCGGCTCGGAAATGGAACAGTCGGTCCAATGCGGAGTGCCTCCAAGAGCGTGAGGGAGGATAGGTTATGATGACGACCAACAAGCCAGATCAGGAGCAGTGCCGCTCGCGCAAGCCTTGCTGCGGTGGCCGTTCAGCCTTTCTCCTCGGCTTCGCAATCGCTACCCTCACGGGGGGCGCGACCATCGCGCAAGCCCCGGAAGGCCCGACCGGCCTCCGCGGCTACATGCTCGGCATGACACTGGCCGAGGCGCGCCAGGTGCCCCATCCAGACGGGATCGAGGGAGCCTCCTTCACCTGCGCAAGGGCGTCTTATAACGGCCATCGGACGCCGCCCATGGATGCCTCACGAATTCGTCTCTTCGCGGAGCAGAGCATCACGAACAACACGACCGCCCTCAGGCATCCCAGCCCGAAGACCTCCGAGCAGGTTCTCTTCTTTGGCGGGATCCTCTGCACTCTCATCCGGCCGCCGACCCCCGAGGATGCCCGCTACCGGCGCCGATCCTCGCCCGCAGAGATGAGCGTGGCCGGCGCCCCGTCGAGCCTCATCTTCGTCTTCGGCCCGACCGGCGATTTCAACCGGGCGCAGGCGGAGGAGGAGCACCGCCTCATGGTGATCGAGGGACAAGTCAACCTGGACCCGACCCTTCTCCTCATCGCGTTGCAGCATCGCTACGGCCCCAGTGAGGTGCACCGCGAGCGTGTTCGCCGCTTCGATGGCCGGGATGAGATCGTGGAGACACCCTTCTGGCGGACGCGTGACGGCGCCTATCTCCTCGTCGCTGAAGGTGCTGGCCGGATCAGCTTCCAGGCCTTAGCCCTGGCAGCCGATCTCGCGTCACGATTCGACGCAGCGGTCGCACGCGAGCGCGCGGCGCTCCTGAACGACGCGGCACGCGAACGCTCGAAGGGGCTCTGAGACCCGGCTTGTGAAATGCTGACTCGCCTGTGTAGGACGCGCGGCGAGCGAGCGTAATTCGGTGTCCTCCGGCATCTCGGAGGGCATGTCGATGGGAGCGCCGCTGGGGATCCGGACAGAGTTGGAGGCGACTGCACATGGCGGACGAGCTCGCGCCGAGGACCAGGCATAAGGCTTTTTAACCAGTACCTCCTGAAGCATTGCCTTTACCAGGCTGAGATCGGCGACGAGCTTCTTCAGCTCGTATTCTCCTTCTGCAGCTGCCCCAGGTGCCGCAGCTCGGACGGGCCCAGGCCACCGTACTGTTGCTTCCACCGGAAGAAAGTCGCCTCCGAGATGCCCATCTTGCGGCAGACCTCGGCCACCGGCGTGCCCCGGGCAGGGTCCGCAGCTCCTGGCTTCCGGCACTTTTGACATGCACGGCCTTGAACCAGCCGGTTCGGGCAATCTGGGCGATGCCACGGGCGTCGTGCCGGTCCGTCTTGACCGTCATCGCCGACAAGGCCGCCTTCACCTGCCGCGCCTCCATGCAGACCACCGGGAAGCCGGCATCCTCCAGCGCGACCGCAAGCCACTCCGACAGGGCGCCCGCCTCGAGACCCACGCGCTCAAGTGCAATGCCGGTCTCCCGGAGGAATGCAATGACCGCCTCAGGTTCGCTGAGCGCCTTGCCCTCGCGCAGGACCTTGCCGTCCACTGCGACAATGCAGATCGACGTCATCTCCAAGGAGACGTCCAGACCAGCGTAGTAACTCATCCTGACCTCCTGATGCCTGCAGCTCCATCGGCCCGCAGCACCAGTCTGGTCCCCCTACCCGCAGAGACGTCAGGTACCAGCTCGGCGAGCCGAATACCTCATCTCCTCGGTGTGGTGGCTCTTCCTCATCGGCCAGCCTCCGTTCAGGTCAACAAACCTGCCGGAAAACTCTCAGAAAACCCGGATCAGTTTCCAGGTTTAAGGTCAACCCGACGCCGGCAGTTGGCCTGAGAAACCGGTCGGACTTCGCCTGCTTTGCGGGAGACGGTTCGGGGTAGTGCAGCGACCTGGTATCGAAGCGCGACATACCCACGTCCGAAAGACATTGAGACATGTGAGACGGGCCCATGACGTAGCCCGCCGAAATCGAGACGGATTTGAAATTCTGCAGGTCAACTCACCGTCTCATCGCGGCAGGCTATCGGGTGGCCGTCGCTGATCGCAGTGCCCTGCCTTTTCCTCCGCTCTTGGCGCTGGTCACTTCGCCATTGGTGTTACAGGGGGCCGGCAGCGGTGCAAGTCTGTATTCCTGAACTTCAGAACTGATTGGGCCGGGGCGCAGTTTTTCAGGCGCTGTAAGTCCTTAGGAAGGGGACAATGCCATAAAGCAGAAGCGGTATACGGATGATCAGGTTGCGTTTGCGCTGAGGCAGACGGAGAGCGGCGCGGCGATGGCCGAGAGTTGCGGCAAGCTCGGCATCTCTGAGCCGACCCACTACGGTGAAAGAAGCAGTTCGTTGTGATGGGGATGGCCGAGATCCACCTCAGTTCCCCTTGCGTCGAGAAAGTATTCACAGTTGGGGCACCAACATGACTACCGCCGTCACCGGCCGGAGGTAAGTCACCTTCTTCGTCGCTGTCGAGCACCACCCGGCCGAGTGCGTCGGCATCCGCGCCGCCGTCCAGGCCGTCCGCATCGAGGCACTCAAGCCAATCCTCCGGTGCGTCCGGCGCTACTTCGGCGGCTTCGCCAAGCGTGTCGCGACCGGCCCCGCGGTCCACCATGACCACAGCCTGCAGCACATGGCCAGCGATCTCCAGAAGGAGCTCCGCTTCCTCGGCGTAGAGAGCTCGCCCGCCTTCCGCGTTCCCGAGGCGAAGGGTTGCACCTAGCGATTCATCCGCACCCTAAGGAGAATCTGTAATGGCTCTACGCCTTCAACAACGTAGAGAAGCTGCGGCAGGCGCTGCTCGACCTCCGCAAGTTTTACGACGCGACCTAGCCGAGCAATTGGCACGGAATTAGACCGCCCAGCGCCGTTGGCAGGACCAGCTTTCCACTGCGGACCTCGCCGCATAGGCTGCAACTCGGTGTCTCAGCATCCGCGGACGGTACAGACGACTACAACGCCCTCCACTTCCATAGCACCTTGCGTATTCTCTCGCTGCGTGAGTTCATTGCCCAGCTGTCATCCATCTCAGCCGCGTGTCCGGTCTAACGGGGCACTCCACCACGCAAGTTCTTGCTTACTTCGAAGGCGTTGGCGGTTGCCGAGTGGCGGCTGCGAAAGTGCCGAGGAACTGGGCTGTGAAGGCTTTCTTGGAGCAAACAATCTGTGCACATCGTGGGTGGCCTGTATCGAGAGTTGTGCGAGTTCCCACCTTGGGACGCTGAGTTCGGATCTGGCGGCCGAGCTGCGACAGCGGTGAGCGCTGTCTCGCCAGGCAGCGTGCTGCACACCTACCTGCATGACCCAACCAGTCCGAGTGTCACCGCCCTGCGTCGCAACGGCATCGACGTTCGAGGCCATCCCGGGAGGGTGAGTGTGGTCTTTGCTTATTTCCACCCGCTTGCGGACCCGCACATCGAGCCTTCGCCAGCGGCGATCCAGGCGCTCCCTGCCCTTCGCGTGACGGCAGACGTCGTGCTTCGATTCGGGATGCTCGAAGGCGACGCAATTGTACGCGCAGACCGTGCCGTCTACGACCCACAGACCCACCGTGGCCCTCGGCCTTTCGCCGAGAACGGCTCCTCCGCCCGCCAACTGGCGGTGGTTCTGAACGAGCATGAAGTCTGCACCCTGGGCGGCGCCGGAACCAGCGCAGAGGCCGCAGCGCGCATGCTGCGGGAGCACGCGGCAGCGACTGTAGTCGTCAAGCGAGGACCATTCGGTGCAGAGGTCTATTGCGCCGACGGGCGCAGCGCCTGGGTACCGGCTTACCGCTCCTCGAGCGTGTTCAAGATTGGCACTGGGGACGTGTTCAGTGCGCTTTTCACGTATCACTGGGCGGAGCAGCGCCGGGCGCCGGAGGAGGCGGCCGACCTCGCGTCTCGCGCCGTGGCTGCTTATTGCGAAACCCGCGCTCTACCAGTTCCGGAACACGCCGGAGCGGACCTGCGCCCGGTGGGCGGGCGGGCAACCGGCCTGATCCTCCTGGCCGCAGCGTCCGATACGCTTGGCCGGAGGTGGCTCGCGGAGGAGGCACGCTTTCGACTCCAGCAACTGGGAGCCGATGTTGTTGAACTGCGCCAGACGGGAACCCAGGGCGGGGGAAGCGGGCTCTCAACAGCCGTACTCGCCCTGGCCGACGGGCTCCGAGACGAGGATTGGTGCGCAGCCGAGCAGGCGGGCACTCCTATTATTGTACTCGCCGAGGCCGCTGCGGGCGGGGCAGCGGCAGTGCCGAGCTGGCTTAGTGCGACCGTTACGAGCGACTTGGCATCTGCAGCATATCTCGCCCTGTGGTCAGCGGCTGCAGCGCCGCAGCTTGACCCGTTCTCTTGAGTGAGGGAGGCTCACAAAAGTTGGAGCGGGCCTAATTGGCGGACGTCTGCATATTTTATGCTAGGCTGGATGAAGCCTTTGCGGAGCGGCTGCACGCCATGCTGTCGGCGCGTTGGAATGTCTGGTGGGACCGCGACATCGTCGGCCCGTTCGCGGAAGCCATCGAGCGCGAAGCCTCAAGCACTACCTGCTGCGTGCCGATCTGGTCAAAGAATGCCCGTGGGAACCCCAACGTCGGGGACGAACTCCGCCTTGCAAGGGAAAGCGGTCGGCCGATAATTCCTGTTCGGATTGACGATAGTCAGCCGCCTTACGGATACGGTGACCTGAGTTCAGTTGACCTGCGCGGCTGGAGTGGCGAGACCGATCACCCTGGGATTCGGCAGCTTGTTCATCGCATTTCGCTCCTTGTTTCGCCGCGGCGGCGCCCTACCCGCCCGGAAAGCTTGGCCAGTGGACGGCTGGAGCTGCCGGCGCTTTTCTTGTCCGTGTCGTCTTATGAGACCAGACTGCCCCCTCTCGATGCGCTCAGGGCATTGCGCCTTTTCGGGGCCGACGCCTTATTGGTATCGGCCTACGACTTAGCAGTTGCACGGCGCAGCGACGAGATGGTTGAGGAACTTGCCCTTTTCCGGGAGCAAGGCGGCTTCGTTCTTGTGGACTCGGGTAACTACGAAGCATACCGGATGCAGGATAAGGACTGGTGTCCGGCGCAGCTGGCGGAGGCGCTCTCAGGGGTGCCGAGAGACTGGCTGTGCTCGTTTGATGTGATGACGCCACCTTCGGACCCGTCGGAAGCGATCGAATGTGTTGTGGCTGCCGTAGGGCGGGACCAAACGCAATCCGGTACGGAAGTGGTCCCGATCATCCACGCAGGAAAAACCTGTGATGGAAATCACGATCCTTCCGGGCTGCCGGCGGTCATTCGCGCAGTCGCAGAGCACCTTGCGCCACCGATGATTGCGGTTCCTGAGCGGGAACTCGGGCCGGGAATAATCGAACGTGCCCGGACCGTTCGGCGTATCCGGGCGGAGCTGGATAGCTTGCCAATTTATCAGCCCTTGCACCTACTCGGCACCGGGAATCCATGGAGCATCGCAGTTCTAGCTGCAGCGGGAGCCGACAGCTTCGACGGGCTTGAATGGTGCCGGATCGCGGTCGATGCCAAAACCGGGACACTGCACCATATCCAACACTTCGATTTCTTTGCTTGGCAGGCGAGCAGTGCTCTGTCGCCTATTACGCAGGCAGCGGTGGGCGACGCCCGTGTCGATTATACGGGCAAGGTTGCTTTCCATAACTTGGAATACTTTCGGACGTTCTGCCGCAAGCTTCGCGAGCACTCCCGGTCCCACAAGATGGAGGTTTTCATTACGGGCCTGCTCGGGTCTGACAACAAGGACGAATTGACGCGCCAAATGCCCGAGCTGTTCGCATGACACTGCCGGCGCGCGAATGCCTCACACATGCTGTCTCGGCGGTGTGCCGCGAAATCGCCGACCGCATCGAGCACCGACCTCCCGATTTGACGGAAAGGCACCTTTGGTGGGAGCTTTCCTGCTGCCTCCTGAGCAGCCAAGTCCCCTACTCCTTGGCTGTTGCTGCTGCGAATTCCGTCGGCGAAAGCGGCCTCCTGATGCACTCGGGCGACGCTGAGGAGCGCCTAGCCGTGAAGCTGACCTGCTTGTTGTCGACGCCGCTGAAGGTCAATGGCCGGACTTGCGCATATAGATTCCCCAGATCACGCGCTTATCAACTGGCAGCCACTCGGTCGGCGATAACGCATCAAGCGGGCGAACTCGGCAGCCTTCTCGCGGCGTTCGCCAACGCGGCACGGGCGCGCGACTGGTTTGTCCGACACGCGCCCGGTATCGGCCCGAAGCAAGCGAGTATGTTCCTCCGAAACGCCGGCGTGAGTTACGATCTCGCGATCCTCGATCGTCATGTCCTGGTGTACATGACTGCGATCGGGCTTTCCGACACGCCCATCCCGCACGTCTCGAGGATGGGCCAGTACCTCAGGCAGGAGGAAACGCTGCGTACGCATGCATGCCACCTTGGCCATCCCGTGGGCTTGCTTGATTGGGCTATCTGGATTGTGATGCGCATCGCGCGGGGCATGCCCTAGGAGCCGTTTCCAGCGTGAGTATCGTTACCCTCGTCTCCGGCGGCCTCGACTCCAGCCTGGTGGCGTGCCTGGCCAAGGAGGAGGGGCTCGAGCAGTTTCCGCTGTTCATCGACTACGGGCAGCGCGCCCGTGACCGCGAGCTTTCAGCCTGCAGGTGCACGATGGCGCGCCTGGGCTTGCCTGAACCTCGCGTAGCCGAATTGGCCGGATTCGGGCAGTTGATCCGATCCGGGCTAACGGACATCACGCTCCGGGTGCTCGAGGACGCCTTTACGCCAGGCCGGAACATGCTTTTTCTGCTCACCGGGGCTGCCTATGCATGTCAGGTGGGAGCCCGAGCCGTGTCGATCGGCCTGCTCCACGAGGACACAAGCCTTTTTCCCGACCAGACATCCGCCTTCATTGTCGACGCCCAGCGCCTGCTCTCCCGCTGCATGGGACGCCCGGTCGAGGTGCTCGCTCCGCTCGCACTCTTCCACAAGCGCGATGTGGTCGAACTTGCTGGACAGAAAGGCTTGGCCGGGACGTACTCGTGCCACGCCGGCGGTGAGGCACCTTGCGGCGTCTGCATCGCCTGCCGCGAGTTCGACTTTGGGGAGGGCTGAGATGGGGGGAGGAGGCGGCGGCGGCAACAGGCTCGGTGATATCAAGGGCCTCGAGGAGAGGGCGCGGGCGGCGCTCCGCGAGGGCCGGCGCAACGTGTTCATTAGCTTCGCCGCGGAAGACCTCGATGCGGTGAACCTGCTGCGGGCGCAGGCAAAGAACGAGCGCAACGACATCGAATTCAACGACCACTCTGTCAAGGAGCCTTACGATAGCAGTAGGGCTGAGTACATAAAGCAGAAGATTTCAGAGCGTATTGAGCGTGCCTCAGCCTGCGTGGTCTACCTATCGGCTAACATAGCCCGGAGCAAGTGGGTGCGTTGGGAGGTCGAACGGAGCCTCGAATTAGGCAAGAAGGTCGTCGCTACACATACTAGCAGCCTCTCGCGAGCGCCTATTCCGGCTTGGATGAGTGCAAAGGGCATCAAGATAGTCTCTTGGGCTGACTTGGCAGACGAGCTGAAATGAGGAAGGCAGCGTCTCACCATTCGTCGTTGAGGAAGCAAAGAGTCTCTGGCATAGACACTGTCGTCTTTCCTGGCGTATTCGCTAGCGGTAATATTTCTCTAATTTCATAGCCTCTTTTTGCATTCCGTTTAGCATTGTTGCAAGAACGCCCTCGTTCAGCAACTGGAGCAGAGCTTGCTTCAGTGGGGCACCCCGACCGGACAGGTCTTCCAGCTTTGCCGCAACTAATTGCGAGTCAAACGACAAAAATTCATTCAGCGTTCCATCGGCATTGTAGGTGAAGATCCCGCCATTGTCGATATAGTCAGGCAAGGGGAGAATGAAATCCTCCGAAAGAGTTTGCCAATTATTTCGCCGATTCGATCCAGAAACCCAACTTCTTGAGCTATTTTCCGAACCCTTGTGGCGCATGCCTGGTGCTTCAACAACATTCGGATACTGAACGACTCGAGACGGCGGCATGAGGAACAGGCATTTGTCCAGTTCACCGCAGCTCGTTATATCTGATATTTCTCGCTTGAGAGATTTTGATCCCTCTGGCAGGATGAATATCGCTCGAGCCTGATCTCGAAAAACCTCAAAGATGCGATACCAACCATCATCCGAGGAGTGGACATAAGTCAGACTGGAGGAAATATTGGTTATATCTCCGTCAATCAGGACAACCTCGATGGGATTACAGGAGTTTGATAAAAACTCACGAATGTCATCATCACGATAGTCTGAATAAACATAGTCCGTGTAGGTTTCTCCCGTCGGAATAATTTCTCCGCGGACGAGCATGGTCCGCTCTCTCTTAACCGGCGTTACAGTTTTTGTGCGTTCAACCAGCAACTCGGAATTGAATGATCGCAGAAACAGCACAAAATTTGTAGGAGACTCGAACGATAAGCGGGTCTTATTCAGAAGGCTGCACTTTTCTTCGTTTTTTCGATGTATATCCTCCAATGCATTTAGGGTCAAAAATCCGAGAAAAAATAACGCTGATATCGATAAAAGAACCCATTGCGCTCCATCGCTAGAAAGTAGCCAATATGTCAAAAACACAAGCGCCGTAAAAACGTGCAGTATAAATGCGAAACCCCTGAGAATGCTGTATTTTTCCACTTTTCCCCGGAAATATTTGCCGCATAGGACTGGCCACAGGGGCGTGTTGTCTTGGCCGCTCTGTGTTGATCCTTGTTGCATATCTCCGCCAGTCAACTGGCGCACTCCTTCATAATGAGGCCGGGTCGATCACCACCAATTCGATGTTGCCAGCGTCCCGCGCGAGATCGACCATGTGTCCAGTGCCGCCCGGCGAGTTCCTTTCAGCCTTTCCGTCCCACAGAACAAGCATGGTCAGACGGCGAGCCCCCGCACTCCGCGCCATCTCTAGGACCCAGCGGTTGCCGCGTTCCCAGACGTCGCTAGCTGTGCCCTGCAGCCAGAGCGGCAGCCCTGCTCGGTCGCTGAGTTGCAGCGGTGCCACGCTATCGAGTAGGCGCCAGAAGCGCGCACGCCAGCCGTCCAGCGGGAAGGCTAGATGCGCGAAGTTCTCGGCCGGCATCGGCAGGCAGACACTGCGCTCGATCCCGAGCTCACAGCAGGCTTCGTGGCAGAGGATGTCCGCCCCCGGTGCGGCTGATGCCAGCACCCGCAGCCGCGCGGCCCCAGCGCCGGCCCGCAGCCGCTCGAGCTCCGCGCGGATGCGAGCTCGCGCCGCGCCCTCCTTCTCTGCCGGGAAGCGCGGGTTGGCGCGGCCCGGCTCGTCCGGTCGGTGCCCGGCGAAGATCACGACGTCCAGCGCCGCCGGGTCAGGAGCCGGGACGGCGCCGCCCGCCGCGGCGCGCGCCTGCAACCCCGCCTCGACCTCCTCGATAACCTGCTGCGCCTCCGGCCCGCGGACGCCGAGGCATGCGAAGAGCATGAGCTGCCGCTTCGCCGCGTCCCAGACGAAGTGCTGCGAAGGGAGGATCGCGTCTAGATAGCCGCGCGATAGCGCCTGCGGGCGCTTGCCGTCCAGGAACATCGTGTCGACGCGGCTGACCTCGGGCCAGACGCGCTCGTCATCGTCGACCGGCAACCGCCCGAGGGTTGCCTCGATCGCCAGCGGCACCATGGCGCGCAGTGCCTCCACCTCGCCCGCCAGCTGGAGTCTGCGGTGCTTTGCCTCGGCAACAGAGGCGAAGGAGTCCTCCCACGCCGTGTCGCGCGCGAGGTCGAGCCCGATGGTGCCCATTTGCAGCGCGGCGAGCCCGGACCAGTGATGGTTCAGGTCCGCCAGGTAGGCCCCGCGGTAGGCGTCGTAGGCCCTGAGCATGTTGCGATTCATCGCGCGCTCTCGCCGGCCGGCGACGCTCTCCAGCGTTTCGAAGTCCAGCCGCCAAAGCGTCTTGGTGTTGCGCCCGCGCAGCGCCAGCGCCTCGGCGCGCTGCCCCGCGTCGGCGCGGCCGCCGCCCAGCGCCCGCGCAATCGCTTGGTTGGAGGCCTCGAGGAGCTCCAGCCGCGGCGGCCGGTCGGCGGCGTAGAGCCGCTCGTAGATATTCGACAGCGCAAGGTTGGCGGCAAGATCGTCCGGCCAAGTATCGCGGACCCGCTCCCAGCTCCGCCGCGCCCCGTCGTAGTCTTTCAGTCCCCACTGCGCCTTGCCGATCATCCGCAACGCCGGCCACTGGAAGCGCAACCCTTGCACCTCCTGGGACAGCAGTCGCAGCGAGCCAGCCGATCCCGCTGCGGCGGCACGCGCCACTTCCTCCGCGAGGTCCTGTGGTACCACACGCACCGCCGCGGGGTCGACCTCGGGCAGCGTCGGCAGCATCTTGAAAATCGGGCTGTCGGTCTCCCGGTCGCTCCGCAGCGTGGCGCGGAGCACCTCGGCCAGCCTGTCCTTCGCCCTCGCTGGCGCTTGCACGTCATAGGAGAAGTAGCGGTCCGTCAAGATGTCGAAGGGCGGCGCGTCCGCGACCGGCCCGCCGCGGATCAGCACCGAGTGCTTCCGCCGCAGCGCGTGCCGGATGCCGAGTTCGTAGAAGACGTTCGCGTTGTGGATGGTGACGTCGCAGACGACCAGGTCGGCCTCAACAATCAGCCCGAACATGTCCTCCCGGACGTTGCCCGCCTCGACAATCTCGCCGGTCGTGGAGCCGGCGAGGCCCGCCTCCTGAAGTGCCGGCCCGATCAGCGCCTCGTGAATCACCTCGAAATCTATCTCCTTGCCGGCCGCGTCCTTTTTCGTGCCGAAAGGCCGGATGACGAAGGCGCGCTGCATGTCGTGGCATGTCCTCTCAACCCGTGTCCCGCCCGAGTTTGCCGTTCAGAGAGTCGGCACGGACCGCGGTTCGAAACCCGCCGCGGCAGCCAGTTCGAGGAACCCCTGAGTGGCATCGGTCCCGTCCCGCGGCGCGCCCTCCCAGACCACCACGGCCACCGGCCGGTGTGCGATTCCACCGGCCTCGGCGAGCGCCACCGCCTCGCGGACAATGGCCTCGTTCGCGGCGGCATAGGCCGCGTCGCCTTCGCCAGCGCCGTCGAGCACGACGAGCTCGCCCGCCCCCCGCGCGGCCGCGACCAGACGGTCGAACTCCGGTCCCCAGCCACCAGGCCGGTCGGCAACCGAGGTCCTGCGGAAGCGCTCGGGCGCGAAGGGCAGGACGATCCGGCGGCGCAGGCCGAGCTTCTCAGCCTCCTCGAGCGCGATCAGGTCGGCGCCGCAGGCCGCGGAGCAGACGAGCGTTCGCGTGTCCTCGGCGGCGAGCACTTCCGCGAGACGCCGCCTTACGAGCGGCACGTTCCCGACTGGGAAGCGCGGCGGGTAGGCGCCAGGCGCGTCCACACGCCGTCCGGCGAGGGCGACCACCGCCGCTGACAGCCGTCGTTGTTCTTGCACTTGGCTTCCTCCTCCGCGACACCCGACGGGTCGCTGTGGCGCGCGGCCCCGGCTACGCCAGAAAACGGTGGAACACGCGCATGTCGACGAAGCGCTCGGCATAAGCGTGGCCAACCCTCCGCATATCGCCAACGTATCGCACCGCGTCCATCGCCTGCACCTGTTCCGGCTCGATGTCCGGAAGTCCAAGCGTGTCCAGCCCCGCCCGCGTCACGTCGGGATCGTAGCGGGCGTAGAGGAAGGCGCGACCGAAGTCCTCCTCGATAGGTACAATCTCTCCGGACAGCGGGTCCCCGCGTCGGGGGCGCATGTCGCCGAGCTCCCGGTCGATCTCCGCGCCAGACACGCAGCGCCCGACGGCGCGGCAGTTAATGTCCTGGTCGATGTTCGCCCCGCCCATCAGCACGCTTGGCAGGCGGGCGACGTCGGCCGGGATGAGGTGGCCCCGCGCATCGAGGTCCCGGTCGAGGCGGGCGGCCGAGCCGGTGCCGACGGAGACCAGCATCAACCTGTCCTCCCCCGTCGGCCAGCCCAGGCGATACTGAGGTAGGGTCGCCTTTCGATAGAGGAGAAAGGCCGGGTTATTGTAGGGCGTTACGCCACCGTCCACGAAGACGAAGGTCTTGGCCGGGTCCCCTGGGTCCCACTGGAGGACCTCGGGCGGGAAATAGACCGGGGCGGCCGTGCTGGCGCGCACCAGTTGCCAGAGTGGGATTTGCAGGTTGCAGTCCGCACGGTCGGTGGCATTGTAGCACGCAAAGGGGTTGTTGGTGACCGGCCAGGGCGAGTCGGTCGTGGCGTTACGCGTGACGACCAGCAGTAGGCAGCGTAGGTCGGGGGCGCCGAGCGTGCGCGGACCCAGCACCCCCTGCAGTTTCTCCCGAAGCGGGTCCGCATCGTAGAAGCTGCGGACGCGCTGCAGCAGAAACCGCTTCTCGAACATGAGGGGCCCGGCGTCGACGTAGAAGTCGAGGAGCTCGCGGACGCACATGCCCACCGCGAGCCCGGCCGCAATAATCGCTCCGGTGCTTGTGCCGCTAATGTAGTCGAAGTGGTCCCCGAGCCGGAAGGCGTCGCCCTTGCCCGTCGCGTCCGCGAGCTGCCGCTCCACCTCGGCGAGGATCTCGAGGGCCATCACGCCCAGGATGCCGCCGCCGTCCAGCGCGAGGAGCCTGCGCGGCCGAGGGCGACCGTACTTCGCGTCCCAGACCTCCAGCTTGGCCATCGGTGTCCGAACTCCGATTTGAAGGTTGCTACGGCAGCGGGTCGGTGTGCCCCAACGCCCTTGGTGCGGCGCTCGACGCGCGCAGAGCCGGTCCTATCCGACCGACCGGGAGCGCCGCAGCCAGTCGAAAATTTCCTGCTCGGTCGTGGTGACCTCCGCAAGGCTGATGAACTACCTACCCCCCCTTAGAAGCAGTCCACCGACAGTATTAGCAATATGGATGTTCAGTCTCACGGTGGAGTGGGCCGGATCTGGGGTGAGTCTGAGAGCCCGCCTCATAACGTCTGAGCCAGACGCCTGACGAGGATCATGGCGGCGGCGAGGGTGAAGAAGGCGATGGCGAGCTGACGGTGGCCTCGTGGCCGCGAGCAAGGCATCGGCAGCGACCGATCCAGGCGAATAACCTCTCCACCACCCAACGCCTGGACTGGACCGCGAAGCCCTTTTGTCCGGGCGGTCTACCGACGAGAATGACGGTGACAGGCGAGGCCTGAGCCATCCGTGACCCGGCCTAGGTGCGGTCGGCGAAGCAGCCGGGCGAGGAACGGCCAAGGACGGCTTGACATAGCCAGGAGCGCCGCACCACCCCGGCTGTCGTGCAGGGAGGCGGGTGACACGGCGGTGAGCAGGAGCCTAGCGTCGGTGTCCACCAGGGCGTGGCGCTTGCGCCCGGTCACCTTTTTCCCGGCATCATAGCCGCGGACCCTTTTCACACCGACATCCTCCGAGCGGGCGGAATGAGCATCCAGCACGGCTCCTGTCGTTGAGGCCTCGCGGCCCACGCGCTCGCGGTCATCCATGGTCAAGGCATGCGCCAGGCCCTCGAGGGTGCCCGAGCGCGAAAGGCGCAGGAACCAGCGATGCGTGGTCCCGGTGCGCCCAGGCGCAGCCGGTACGGAGCACGTAGAGGGTGGCATCGACCACCAAACGCATCGGCCAGAACCGGGGACGCCCGTGCTTGCAGGGGCTAGCAGGAAGGGCTCGACCAGCGCCTATTCGGCGTCTGTCAGGCACGTTGCATAGGGCTGAGAGCCGCGCGCAAGCTGCACGCGGGCGGCAGGGGTCCACATGGGCCACCTAGAAAGACGCCAGACACCCTCCGAACGCGCAGAACCCCCGCCGCTCACCCCGCCCAAGCCATTATGAAGCGGGCTCAAACGGTTAGCTAGGTTGAGGAGGACGCCTTTGAGCTGATCGCGTACCAGGCACAGCAAATAGACCACCAAGCCAGGCTATACGGCTAGTTTCAGGATGGGGGAGATGAAGGTCAGCCAATTCACGCGCTTTACCCCGTACCCTGAATGTCAATCTAGGCTGTTAGCACAGAGCGGCTTGTAACCTGAAAAGGCGCAGAAGCTGTGCTTTGCTTTGAGGCCGCCTCTCGACGTCAGGCAGTTCTGGCCTACTGCCTGACGCGGCTAATGCCGCCACCTCGTTTTGTGTCATCCTTCAGTTGTACGATCACCCTTTCGACAATAGACGCGTACCGCAGGGCGTCCGAAGGACTCACGGTGACATCCTCCGCGTGAGCCACCCGGTTACGCAGTAGACGCAGTTCAGAAAGCGTGTCGTACTCGTCAGGTGAAATGCGTCCGGTTTTCACTGCTTCCTTGAGCAGCCAAAATGCGCTTACAGAGTGCGCGGGCGGGGTGTCTGGGTCGGGTGGCAGCACCTCCCGCAACGCGTTTTCGAGTTTCAACCATGCCTCTGTGACAATGTACCGGGGTGGCAGTGCGGCAAGATGCGCCAGTGCTGCCCGATCGCCCGGCCGCTCCACCTTGGGTGTGGGCGGCAGCTTTTCCTCGATCTCGCTGACACCCTCGCGGAACGTGGCTTCGAAGCCACCCGCTTTGGCTTTTTCCAGCCTCCGACCCAACTCCACCAGCAGCTTGCGAAGCTCGTTGCGCAACAACAGCAACGCCAGCAATGCCACAAGCGGCCACGCAAGCGCTTTGGTCTGTGATGTGACGAAGGTAAGCCAATCCATGGTAGCGCCTCGCTCAACGCCAGCGTGTGCTCTCGGAACTCACATAACTCACGCATTACGTTTTTAATCATACTACGGATCTTCAGAACAGCTTAGATTATTGTTCACTCTCTGTCTGAGAGACCGGTTCGCGACGACTGAGGAGAGGTGAGCGGCGGGGGGTCTTTGCGTTTGGAGGATTTCTGACGTCCTTTGAGGTATCCCACCATGTGAACCCCTATCGCTCGCGCGCTGCTGGCATTGCATTCTCCGCCGTTGCCATGATCCTCGTCAGGCGTATGGCACAGCCGTTATGAGGTGGGCTTGCTCTGTTGAAGCCCTGGCTAGTCTCGGAGGTTGGGCGGGCTTTCGGCGGAGCCGGGAGGCATGGGATGCGGAGGATGTCGAAGTCAGCAGTGAGGGTGGCGCAGGAGACGCTGACCGCGGGTCGGGCGGCGCTTCCGGAGTACGGGAGCCGGTTCTCGCGGCGCGACTACACCCAGGCGCAGCTCTTCGCGTTGCTGGTGCTGCGGCAGTTCCTGCGGACCGATTACCGGGGCGTCGTGGCGCTCGTCGCGGAATGGGCGGAACTGCGCCGCACCCTCGACCTCTCATACCGGTCCGCGTAGCAGCTGACCTGCTTTCGGAGCTTGGTTTTCCGGCCTGCACCGCTTTCGATGGAGGGAGTGGGTCAGTACCTATGCGGGGCGGTATCAAAGGTGCCGCACTACTCGACGCTCGCCCATGCCTCGCGCCGGATCCTCGCGGACGCCGAGGCTGGGGGGCGTTCCGCGAAGCTCAGGCCGTGGTGGTTCGGCACGCCCGCGCCCGTGGCCTGATCGACGCTGCCCCCGCCGCGGCGGTGGACGCGGCGGGGCTCGAGACGCGGCACGTCAGCGCCTACTTCGGGCTGCGGCGCGGGGGCGAGGGCCGCCGGCAGCGGGCATGGCCGAAGCTCACCGCAGTCGTCCACGCCCACTCGCATCTCATCCTCGAGGCGGTGCCGGGCGTCGAACCGAGCCAGGACTCGCCCGACTTCACTCCGGCTATGCCGCAGGCGGCCGGGCTGGGTCAGATCGACACGGTGCTCGGCGACGTGGGCTACGATGCCGAGCACAACCATCGCCTCTGCCGCGAGGACCTCAGCGTGCGACAGACGGTGATCCGCCTCAACCGCCGCAACACCGGCCGCCGCTGGCCCAAGACGCCCTACCGACGCGCCATGCGCCGCCGCTTTCCGAAGGCGCCCCACAACCAGCGCTGGCACGCCGAGAGCGGGTTCAGCCAGTACAAGCGCCGTCTCGGATCAGCCCTGACCACACGGGATAATGCGTCCCAGGCCCGCGAACTCGCCCTCCGCGTCCTCACCCACAACCTCATGCTCCTCGCCCAGATCGCCTGAACCTTTCGACAGAGCAAAGCGGGCTCTGAATACGTGTTCTGTCCAGCCCCTGCAGATGAACTTTTAGAGGGTGATGCCACGGTGGGTCTTCGCGCCTTGCAGGCTTATAGGCGTCAAGGAAGAGCTGAAGGAGTAGCCGAAGCTTGTCGTGGCTGCCGTAATGGTAGTGGCGGGTGGGCGAGGCCAGGCGACGGCAGGGCAACTCCCGTCGGACGCTTGTGGCCGGCGATGCCGACGCACGCAGTAAGATCGAGAGCCCCCGGGACGCACAAGCCGAGATGCAGTTCCGAACCCGCGGATCAGAGCACGATCATCGCCGTCCATCGTCCCCGCCTCCGCTCTTACGCGGCAAGCACAGCGCCGCTATCGGGAGGCGGGGGCGATGTCGCACGCCAATTGCTTTTGACGGCAGACATCAAAGCCATTCGCGACCTGGGGGTGAATTTGGGGGTGATGCGCTGCAGAGTGGAGTAAGTACTTGAATTTGAAGCAGCAAGTGGTGGAGCTGAGGGGAATCGAACCCCTGGCCTCGTCATTGCGAACGACGCGCTCTCCCAACTGAGCTACAGCCCCTTAACCACCTTCGCGCAGGCTTGGGAACCGGCGCGCGTGGCGGGCTTATTCCCTGCCCCGTGCCCGGCGTCAAGCGCCCGCTTGCGTGCCCGGCTGGACGAGGCATGGCATGGGCCATACACAACGCCCGCCAGGGTGCGCCAAGGGGCGCGCGGCGGCTTCGGGGGCAGGGATGACAGCGATCTTCTGGCTGGTCGATCAGGTGATCGGCATCTACATCTGGCTGCTGATCATCGCGGCAGTGTTCAGCCTGCTTACGGCGTTCAACGTGCTGGACACGCGCAACCGCCTAGTCTGGTCCATCGGCGACTTCCTCTGGCGGGTGACGGAGCCCGCGCTGCGGCCGATCCGGCGCATCCTGCCGGATCTCGGCGGGGTGGACCTCTCGCCGCTGGTGCTGATCCTGCTGCTGCAGGCGCTGCGGATCTTCCTCAACGTCACCGTCTTCCCCGCCCTCTGGCGACTCGCCGCCTGAGATGACGGCGCGCATCCTCGACGGGAAGGCGGTCGGCGCGCGCATCCGCGCCGGGCTGGGGGAGAGAGTGGCGGGGCTGTCCTTCCGCCCCGGCCTGCGGGTGGTGCGGGTCGGCGACGATCCCGCCAGCGTCGTCTATGTCCGCTCGAAGGACCGGGCGGCGAAGGAGGCGGGCTTCGACAGCGAGACGATCCTCCTGCCCGAGAGCGTGCCCGAATCGGAGCTGCTCGCCACCGTGCGCCGGCTGAACGCCGACCCCGCGGTGGACGGCATCCTCGTCCAGCTCCCGCTGCCGAAGCACATCGATCCGCAGAAGGTGCTGGAGGCGGTGGACCCCGCCAAGGACGTGGATGGCTTCCACCCCGTCAATGCCGGCCGCCTCGCCGCCGGCCTGCCCGGCCTCGTGCCCTGCACGCCGAAGGGGGTGATGCACCTGCTGGCCGAGGCCGGGGTGACGCTCTCCGGGGCGCACGCCGTGGTGCTCGGGCGCAGCGCCATCGTCGGGCGCCCGATGGCCGCGTTGCTGCTGGCCGCCGATGCCACGGTGACGATGCTGCACTCCCGCTCCCGCGAGGTCGCGGAGGAGTGCCGGCGGGCCGAGGTGCTGGTCGCGGCCGTCGGACGCGCAGGGATCGTGCGCGGCGACTGGATCGCGCCCGGCGCCGTGGTGGTGGATGTCGGCATCAATCGCACGGCCGAGGGCAAGCTGACGGGCGACGTGGAGTTCGAGGCGGCGCGGGAGCGCGCAGGGTGGATCACCCCCGTTCCCGGCGGAGTCGGCCCCATGACCATCGCCTGCCTGCTGGAGAACACGCTGGAGGCCGCCCTCGCGCGCCGTGGCCGGGCGGAGCTAGAGCCGAATGGCGGCGTGGCCGAGGCCCATGCGACTGCGGAGCAGTCCTACGGACACGGCCCCGGTCTCGCCTGATGATCCTCGCGTGATGGTCCCGGCCTGATGCTGTTCCGCTTCCTCCAGGGCGTCGGCCTCGCCGCGCTGCTCGGCTGCTCGCTGCTGGCGCTGCAGGGCACGCCGCTGCTCGGGCCCGAGTGGTCCCGCGCGCGCATCCTCTATGCCGGGGCGGGGGCGGTCTCGGCGCTCAGCCTGCTCGCCATCGGGCGGATCGGGCTGATGGTGGCCCGGCTGGAAGCCGCGCAGGCCGCGCTGCTGGCGCGTATCGAGGGCCGGGCGGAGCGGGAATGAGGCCCGCCGACCTCGCCCTCGCCATCGCCTTCGTCCTCATCTGGGGCTCGGCTTTCAACGCGGCGCGGCTGGTGGTGCTGGAATGGCCGCCCTTCTGGGCGCTGGCCCTGCGCTTCGTCCTCACCGCGCCGCTGCTGCTCATCATCGGCCGCGCCACGCGCTCCCGCTGGCCCGACCGGGGGGACCTGGGGCGGGTGGCGCTGATGGGGCTGCTCGGCACCGGTGGCTACCTCGCCCTCTCCTGGTGGGCCATGGCGCTCATCCCCTCCGGCCTCGTCGCGCTCATCACCGCCTCCACCCCGCTCGTCGTGGCGCTGGGCGAGGCCGTGTTCCTCGGCCGGCGCCCCTCCCCCATGGCCTGGGCGGGGCTGGCGCTGGGCTGGGCGGGGGTGGCGGTGCTCGGCGGGGCGCGGCTTGCCGGGCATTTCGGCGGGTCGCAGGGGATGGCGGAGGCGCTGGGCGTGGCGCTCGCCCTGCTCGGCGCGGTCTCCCAGGCAGCGGGGCTGCTCGTCTTCGCCCCGGCGCGGGGGCGGGTGGATCTCTGGTCCGCCAGCGCGGGGCAGAGCCTCGTCAGCGCCGCGCTGCTGCTGGTCCTCGCCCTCGCGCTGGAGGGCGCGCCGCCCGCCGCCGCCAGCGAGCGGGTGCTGCTCGGCCTCGCCTACAGCGTGACGGTGGTCGGCGTCGGCGGCTACGCCCTTTTCTTCGTCATGCTCCGGCGCTTCCCGCCCTCCACCGCCGCCGCGCTGCAACTCATGGCCCCGCCGGTGGCCGCGGTCATCGGATGGGCGGCGCTGGGGGAGGTGCTGGGCTGGGCGGATCTCGCGGGCGGGGTGCTCACCCTTTCCGGCCTGATGCTGCTCTTCCGGGCGCGCGCGAGGGAAACCGCCGCCCCCGCGCGTTGAAGGGGCTGCACATCAGGCGCGAAATGCGCCAAGTCGCACGGGCATGCCCGTGAATCCCACCCGTTCCGCCGCCTTCTTCCTTCTCTCCGCCGTGCTGGAGCGCCGCCGCGCGCTGGACGAGGCGCTGGACACCCTCCCCGCTCGCATCCAGCCGCGCGACAAGGCCGCGGCCCACCGGATCGCCGCCGCCGTGCTGCGCCGCCTTGGCAGCATCGACGCCGTGCTGGAGCCCTATCTCCGCCGCGAGCCCTCCCCGCCGGCGATGCAGGCGCTGCGGATTGGCGCGGCGGAGCTGCTGCTTCTCGGCACCCCGGCCCATGCCGCCGTGGCCAGTGCGGTGGCCCTCGCCCCCAAGCCCTTCGCCGGGCTGGTGAACGCCGTGCTGCGAAAGGTGGCCGCCGACGGCCCATCGGCGCTGGAGGGGTTGGACGCGGCGCGGTTGGACACGCCCGCCTGGCTCTGGTCCGCCTGGCACGCGGCCTATGGCCCGAAGGTCCGCGCCATCGCCGAGGCACATACCCGCCCGGCGCCGCTGGACCTCTCCCTCGCCCCCGGCACCACAGTGCCGGAAGGGGCGGAGACCCTGCCCAACGGCACGGCTCGCCTGCCCGCCGGCACCCGCATCACGGAACTCCCCGGCTTCGCCGAGGGCGGCTTCTGGGCTCAAGACGCCGCCGCCAGCCTCCCCGCGCGCCTTCTCGCCCCCTCCCCCGGCGCGCGCGTGGCCGATCTCTGCGCCGCGCCGGGCGGCAAGACCGCGCAGCTCGTCGCCATCGGCGCGAAGGTGACGGCGGTGGAGAAGGACGCGCAGCGGGCGAAGCGCCTGGGCGAGAACCTCGCCCGCCTGCGGATGGAGGCCGAGATGGTCGTCGCCGACGCCATCCCCTGGGCCGCCGGGCACCGGGGCACCTTTGACGCCGTGCTGCTGGACGCCCCCTGCACCGCCACCGGCACCATCCGCCGCCACCCGGAGGTGCCGCATCTCCGGCGCCAGCGGGACGTGCCGAAGCTCGCCGCCACCCAGGCCGGGCTGATCGAGGCTGCGGCGGGGCTGCTCGCCCCCGGCGGGCGACTGGTGGTCGCCACCTGCTCCCTCCAGCCGGAGGAGGGGGAGGCCCATCTCGCCCGCGCCGCCGCCCTCGGCCTGCGCCCCGATCCCGTACGGCCGGAGGAGGTGCCAGGGCTGGAGGGCGCGATCACCGGGGAGGGCGCGCTCCGCACCCGGCCGGATCTCTGGGCCGAGCGGGGCGGGATGGACGGCTTCTTCGTCGCGCGCTTCACCCGGGGCTAGGGGTGCGCGTCCTCTTCGTCGCCAATGTCGACTTCGCGCTGCGCCACTTCATCCTGCCCCTGATGCGCGCTGCCCGCGCGAGGGGGCACGAGGTCTTCGCCGCCTGCGCCGAGGGGCCGCTGCTGGACCTGCCGCGGGCCGAGGGCTTCACCGTCATCCCCGTGCCCATGGCGCGCAGCTTCTCGCCGGGCGCGAATCTCCGCGCCTTCGGTGCCCTGCGCCGCGCGATCCGGGACGTGCGGCCGGATCTCGTCCACGCGCATTTTCCGATCTCCGGCCTGCTGGCCCGGGTCGCGGCCCGGATGGAGGGGGTGCCGCGCACGGCCTATACGGTGCACGGCTTCCTCTTCAACCAGCCCGGCCGCCCCTGGCGCCGCGCCCTCTCCCTGGCCGTGGAATGGATGGGCGGGCGGTTGACTGACATCTTCCTGACCGTCAGCGAGGAGGAGGCGCGGGACGCGAAGCGCCTCCGCATCCACCCCAACCCCGTCGCCGCGCGGAACGGGCGCGACCCCGCGCGCTTCCGCCCGGATGCGGAGGCCCGCGCGGCCCTGCGCGCCGAGATCGGCGCCGCGCCGGATGAGGTGGTGGTCACCGCCCTCTCCCGCCTCGTGCGGCACAAGGGCTATCCGGAACTGCTGCGCGCGATGGAATCCGTCCCTGGCGCGACGCTCTGGGTGGTAGGGGAGCGGCTGGCCAGCGACCACGGCGCGGATCTCGAGCCCGACTTCGCCCGCGCCGCGGAGGCCCTCGGCCCCCGGCTGCGCCGCCTGGGCTATCGCCACGATACCGAGCGGGTGCTGGCGGCCTCCGACATCTTCTGCCTGCCCAGCCACTTCGAGGGCCTGCCCATGTCGGTGATCGAGGCGATGCTGACGGGCCTGCCCGTGGTGGCCACCGATATCCGCGGCCCGCGGGAGCAGGTGGTGGAGGGGGGGACCGGCCGCCTCGTTCCCCCCGCGACCGTCGCGCCCCTGGCGGAGGCGCTGAACCGCCTGGCCGGGGACGCCGCGCTGCGCGCCCGGATGGGCGCGGCCGGGCGGGAACGGGCGCTCGCCCTCTATGACGAGCGCGCGGTGGTAGAGCGCACGCTGGACCTGCTCGGCCTGTAACGCCCCGCCCAACCCTGCGGCGCAGCGGGCGTTCTCCCTGCTGAACCCGGCAGGAGCAGGCCATGTCCACGACGAACGAGAAGAAGGGCGCCCACATCCTCCCCGAGGAGAACGCCGTCTCCAGCGCCACCGGCTTCAGCGGCCCCGAGCCGCGCCCGCGCGACAAGTCGCCGGAGCACCAGTACAAGCCGAGCCCAGGCGACAACAACAACTTCATTGGCCCGGACGCGCCCGGCGGCCCGGTGAACATCAGGGTGAAGGGCGCCGAGGGCGACGCCCCCGGCCAGCCGGACGAGATCGCCGAGCCCGACAACGGGGTGACGGAGGAGACGAAGCGCAAGACGACCGGGCTGGGCAAGCACGGCGTCTAGTCACCGCATCCCCTGGAGGGCAGGGCCGCCCCGCGGCCCTCGCCCGGTTGGGCGTGGATCTCAGAAGTCGCTGACGCGCCCCTTGCGCTCCCAGTCGCCGTAGCGCGTCGGCTCCGGCCCGGTCGGGCCGCCGATCTCGGGAAGCTTCGGCGCCTCGGGCTTCGGCGCGGCGGCTGGCTGGGCAGCCGGAGGGGTGGGCTGGGTCTTGGTCTCGTCGGTTTCGGTCATGCATCCCAGATAGGGTGCCTGGGGCAGAGGAGGAACGGGTCCCGTGTCGGGTTATGCGCGCACCGCGGTGCTGATGGCGGGCCTCGTGGCCCTCTTCGCGGGAGTGGGGTTCCTGCTGGGCGGACGGCAGGGGATGCTGATCGCCTTTCTCTTCGGCGTGGGCATGAACCTCTTCACCTGGTGGAACTCGGACCGGATGGTGCTGCGGATGCACCATGCCGAGCCGATCGGGCCGGCGGAGAACCCGCGGCTGCACGCCCTCGTCGCGGGCCTCGCCGCGCGGGCGGGGCTGCCGATGCCAGCGCTCTACCTCATCCACGAGGACCAGCCGAACGCCTTCGCCACCGGCCGCTCGCCCGATCACTCGGCGGTGGCGGTCACCACCGGCCTGCTGGCGATGATGCCGGAGGAGGAGGTGGCCGGGGTGGTCGCGCATGAGCTGGCCCATATCCGCAACCGCGACACCCTGATCATGACGATGACGGCGGGCCTCGCCGGCGCGATCGGGATGCTGGCGCAGTTCGGCGGGCTGTTCGGCAACCGGGACCGCAACAACCCCCTCGGCGGCATCGGCGCGCTGCTGGCGATCATCGTCGCGCCGCTGGCGGCGATGCTCGTGCAAATGGCGATCAGCCGCTCCCGCGAGTACGAGGCGGACCGGCTGGGGGCGGCGATCGCGGGGCACCCGCGCGGCCTCGCCAACGCGTTGCAGCGGCTAGAGGCGGGGCGCCGCCTGCCCAATTTTGCCGCCGAGGCGAACCCGGCCGCCGCGCATCTCTTCATCGTCAACCCGCTCTCTGGTGCGCGGATGGACAACCTCTTCTCCACCCATCCGAGCACGGAGAACCGCGTGCGGGCGCTGATGGAACTGGCGGGCGGGATGCCGGTGGGGCGGATGCCCGGCACGCGCGGCCCCTGGAGCGGCCCGTGGAACCGGGCGGGGGGCCGCTCCGCGGGGCAGCCGGGGCAGGGCTTCACCCGCCGCGGTCCCTGGGCCTAGGCTTCCGTCGAACCGGGCGCCGGACGCGCCTGTCCCGCGGAAACGGAGAGGACCCAGCCGATGCCCCTGGACAGCGTGCGCGCCCTCGTCTTCGACGTTTTCGGCACGGTGGTGGACTGGCGCGGCGGCGTCGCGCGGGAGGCGGCGCCCTTCCTGGCCCGTCATGGCTCCTCCGCCGATCCCGCCCTCTTCGCCGATGCCTGGCGCCGGCGATACCAGCCCGCCATGGAGGAGGTCCGCAGCGGCCGCCGTCCCTTCACCCGGCTCGACGTGCTGCACCGGGAGAACCTGGACGCCGTGCTGCCCGACTTCGGTATCGACCCCGCCGGCGTGCCGGCGGCCGAACTGGACGGCCTGAACCTCGCCTGGCACCGGCTCGATCCCTGGCCGGACGCGGTGGCAGGGCTCGTGCGGCTGAAGCCGCGGCACATCATCGCCCCGCTCTCCAACGGCAACATCGTCCTGATGATCGACATGGCCAAGCGCGCCGGCCTGCCCTGGGACGCGATCCTCGGGGCGGAGGTGGCGCGGGCCTACAAGCCCACCCCGGAAGCCTATCTCCGCACGGCCGAGATCCTGGCGATGCGGCCGGAGGAGGTCTGCCTCGTGGCCGCCCATAACAGCGACCTCGCGGCGGCGCGGCGCTGCGGGCTCCGCACCGCTTTCGTCCCGCGCCCGACCGAGCACGGGCCGGGCCAGACCACCGATCTGGCGCCGGAAGAGGAGTGGGACGTGGTGGCCGAAGATTTCGGCGCTCTGGCCGGCCGCCTCGGCCTCTAGCCCGCCCGCTCAGGAGGGCCGCGGGGATCCCGTGGTCGCCGCCTGCTCCAGCGTTTCCAGCGATTGCAGCACGCCGCGCGCGGCGTTGAGCGTCTCGCCATGCGGCAGGGCGGGGTGGCTGTGCACGATATCGGCGAAGCGCTGCTTCATGTCGCGCATCGTGTTGTCATAGACCGGCATGCCCGACAGGGGCTGCGGCGCACGCTCGGCCACCTGCCAGGCGTCGCGCGTCTTCTGCATGAGCTGGATCGTGTCCGGCGAGGCGGCGCCGGGCTGGGTCGGCCGCGCGCCGCCCTCGGCGCGTGAGATCTCCTGCCTGAGCTCGCGCGAGGCGCGCTGGAGCATCCCGACATAGGTCTGCATGTCCGGCGCCTGGGGCGTGGCCGTGTGGGGGTTGGGATTCACCGCCGAGGGCTGCTCGGCAGGGCGGGACGGAGCCTGGAAGGTGGTCTGGGCCCCGGCGTCGGCGGCAAGGCCAAGGCAGAGCGCGGGGATGGCGAGAAGGCTGAGGATCGGCGCGCGCATAGGCTCCTCCGTGATGCGGTGTGGAGGGGAACGCGGCAGGGCGGCTTCGGATCGGGGCAGCGCGAAAGAAAGCCGTTCCCGGCGGCGCTAGTCCGCCACCGCCCGGCTGCCCCGCGCGCCCTCGGCCGGGACGTCGGCCACCACCTCCCGCGCCAGCGCCAGCAGCAGGCGGCGCAGCCAGGCATGGCCCTGATCGGCCTCGAAGCGGCGGTGAAAGATCATGGAGAGCCGGGTGTGCTGCGTCGCCTCCGCCACGCCCGGGGGAAGGGCCAGGGTCTCCAGCCCGTGCGCCGCGGCCATCTGCCGCGCGAGACGGGAGGAGAGCGTCATCACCATATCCGTCCCCAGCAGGATCGCCGGAACGGCGGAGAGATGCGCCACCACCGCCCCCAGCCGGCGCGACTGGCCGAGGTCCCGCAGCACCCGGTCCATCGCCCCGTCGCGCGAGCCGTTGGGCGAGTGCAGCAGGTGCGGGAAGGAGACGTAGCGCTCCACCGTCAGCTCCCCCTCCAGGAGCGGGTGGCCGGGGCGGGCGAGGATTGTGAAGGCCTCGGGCAGTAGGCGCAGGCGGGTGTAGAGCGCGGCCGGCTCGGCCAGCATGGCGATGGCGAGCTGCGCCTCGTTCCCCTCCAGCAGGGCGGTGGCGTTGGTGCGGTCGGCGTGGCGGATCGCGACGAGGATGCCCGGCGCCTCCGCGGCTAGCCGCGCGAAGAGCGGCGGGGCGAGGACTGCCTCCGCGTATTCCGAGAGGGCGATGGTGAAGACGCGGTCGCTCGTCGCGGGGTCGAAGGGGGCGGTGGCGGCGAGGGTCTCCTGCAGCCGGTCGAGCATCTCCTCCACCGGGCGCATGAGGGCGAGCGCCAGGCTCGTCGGCTCCACCCCGCCGGGCGCGCGCAGGAACAGCTCGTCCCCGAGCGAGGCCCGCAGCCGATTGAGTGCGTTGGAGACGGCGGGCTGGGAGAGGTTCAGCCGCGCCGCCGCGCGGGTGACGTGCCGTTCCCGCGCCACGGCGTCGAAGACGCGCAGGAGGTTGAGGTCGAAGGCGGAGAGATCCTTCACGGCGCGCGAGCCGCCCCAGCGACAGGTCCCTCGGTGAACGGCGGGGGCGCCTCGGGGCGCGCGGCGGGAAGCGCCGCCAGTTCCTCCGGCGTGGCGGCGACGCGGTGGCGGACCAGCCAGGCCGAGAGGCCGGGCGAGGCCGTCCAGACACAGAGGGGGATCGCCAGCACCGGCCCCGCGAGGAAGGGCAGCCCCACCAGCAGCGCTACCGGCAGCCCTCCTGGCGAAACCCCGGCCAGCGCCGCCGCGCAGCCCAGGCCGAGAAGCGTGTGCGGCAGGAGCAGCCGCGCCGCATCCGCCCAGGAGACGCCCCGCTCCGCCCGGTTCTGCGGCGCCCATCCGTCCCGCGCGCCGAGGGCAAGCCGGAGAAGGGCGAAGGCCTTGTTCATCAGGCTCACGGGCTCGATGAGCAGCGAGAAGAGGATTTCCGCCCCCATCCCGCGCAGCACCGCCGCCCGCCCGCCATAAGCCGCTGCCAGGTCGGGGCGCAGCAGCAGCTCCAGGTAGCCCAGCAGCTTCGGTGCGGCATTGGCGAGCCAGGTCAGCCCCACCAGCGCCGCCAGCGCCCCCATCGGCGTCGCCGCCCCGCCGCCCAGGGCCGCATTGCACACGGCCACCAGCAGGATGCCGAGCCAGAGCGGCGCGCAGAGAAAGAGCAGCATCGCCTGGGCAAGTTGCCATCGCCCCATGGCGCGCAATCCCGGGAGCAGGATGAGGTGACGGTACTGCATGTTGCCCGCCCCCCAGCGCACGTCACGCGCGAGGAATTCGGGCAGGGCCGGCGGGTTGCCCTCAAGGCTGCCGGTGTCGTCGGGCAGGCAGCGCAGGCGCCAGCCGGCCGCGCGCAGCCGCACCGCCTCCACCTGGTCATGCGAGAGGATCGCGCTCCCGTCGGGCAGCGGGGCGAGGCGGGCGTGCTCGCGGAAGGGCGCGATGCGGAGGATCGCGTTGTGGCCCCAGTAGGGCCCGTCATCGAGCTGCCACCAGCCCTGCCCCGTTGCCCAGGCGCGCATTCCCGCGCGCATTCCGAACTGGAACAGCCGCGGGAAGGCGCGGGCGGCGGGGCGGCCAGCGATTAGCTGCTGCACCAGCGCGAGGCGCGGATCGGCTCGCATGGCCCGCACCAGCCGCAGCACGGCCGGGGCCGACATCTCGGAATCCGCGTCCAGCATCAGGGCAAAGTCGTGGTCCCCCGCATGGTGGTCGAGGAACTCCATCACGTTCCCCGCCTTGAAGCCCGTGCCCTCGGCGCGGCGGCGATGGCGCACGGGGATGCCGCCCGCCCGCGCCGCGGCGAAGCCCGCCACGGCCGCGTCCTCGGCCGCCGCCAGGACGGGATCGCGCGTATCGGAGAGGAGCCAGAGGGTGAAGCGCTCCTCCTCCCCCGCCGCCTCCAGCCCGTCCAGCAACCGGGCAAGAGGCGGGAGGACGGCCTCCATCGGCTCGTTGCGAATGGGAACCGCGATGACCGTGCGGAGCGGCGGCCCCGCGGGCGGCGCCGCGACCTGCGGGACGAGGAAGGCCGGCGCATCCCGCTTCGCGAGGAGCAGGGCGACGCCGATCACGGCATTGGCCACGCAGATCGCCGTCCAGGGCAGGGTGCCGAGGTAGAGGACGGCGATCACCACCTCCCACCCCGTCCATCCCCCAGGGGCGAGCACGCGCCACAGCAGCGCCAGCAGCGGCGCGGCGACGAGGAGGCAGAGGAGGAGGAAGGCGGCCCGCCGCGCGGCGGGCCGCTCCCCCGGCAAGGGAGGGGGCAGATTCACCCCACCAGTCTGGCCCGCTTGCGTGGCGGAAGCGAGGCGGCCCTAGCCGTGCGCCCCGCATTCGAGGGAGACCACCGCGCTCGCTTCCCGCACCATGGCGAAGAGCTCGCGCAGCGGCTCCATTAGCTCCGCGTGCTCGCGCCCGTAGCCGGCGCGGCGCGGCGAGGGCGGCTCCCCATAATCCAGGGCCGCGCTCGGCGGCTCATGGGCGGGGAAGACCTGGTCGAGCAGCTTCGCCGCCTCCTCCACGTCCAGCCGCAGCAGGCGCCGAAGCAGCCCGTCCCGCGTCACGCCGTGGCGGGGGGAGAATTCGGGAATGTTCACCGCCCGCATCCAGATCCGGTGGATCAGCAGTAGCCGCAGCGCGTGGACGGCGAAGAGACGGTCCGACATGCGCGGCCGCTCGCCATCCGCGGGCCAGGCGGCGCGCAGCGCCGTGTCGTCGGCCAGCAGGCGGCGGAAGACGCGGCGCACGGGATCGCCCAGGCCCTGCTCCTCCAGCGCCGTGGCCACGGCGGCGAGCGCAGTCGCGTTGAAGGGGTTGCGGGCATTCGCCGCGCGGTCGAGCCACATGCCGGGATCGAGCGAGGCGACGTAGCCGCGCAGCACATCGGCGTCCGAGAGCGCCAGCCCCGCCCGCGCAAAGGCCATCGCGCCCGCGAAGCGCGGCGACTTCCGCAGGAGGTCGGCGAAGCCCTCCGGCTCCCGCGCCGCCCCGGCGCCGAGCCCCTGGGTGAGGTTGGCGAGGAAGCCGAGCTGCTGCAGCACCGCGTTGTTCGGGATGGCGCGCAGTTCGCGCGGGTGGCGGATCGTCGCCGGCCCGCCCGTGTCGCTCTGCCGCGCCACCGGGCGCGATCCCGTGCGGTCCAGCAGCGCCGGGCCGAAGCCGCCGAGCAGCCCGGCATAGCCGGGATCCTCTATCAGCCCCGCCATGGCGCCGCGCATCCCGGCGAAGAGATCGGCCGCGAAGCCCGCCTCGGCATAGACGGGATCGGTGATCTCGCCCGGATGCGTGGCCTGCAGGGGCGCGAAGGCGTGCTCGGCGATGCGCGCGACCGTCGCCTGGGCGAGGGCGCGCGTGCCGAAGAGCTGGTAGCCGTCCCCGCCCTGGAAGCTCGTCTCCAGCCGCGTCGGGATGCGCTGCGCGGCGAAGGCGGCGCGCGTGGCGGGGGGGTCGAGGTATTCGAAGCGCGCGGCCAGCCCGTCGGGGTGCCCGCCGCGGCCGAGCCCCTCGCCATGCGTGTCGAAGAGCACGACCTCCAAATCCGCCAGCCCGTGCCGCGCGAGAAGATCGGCGACGCGCAGCTTCAGCCGCTCGATCAGGTGGCTCGCCGCGGGCTGGCCGATATAGCGGCCGGAATCGGAGTAGCCGAACTGCAGGCAGAGCCGCCCTATGCCCTTGAGATAGGCGCGCCAGTGGGGCGAGCGCAGCGCTTCCTCGATCACCCGCTCGCCGCGCCGCTCCAGCGCCTCGGCCGTCTCAAAAAGCGGGCTGATCTCCACGTGCCGCTCCGCGCCGCAGAGCCGCGCGAGCAGCAGCGCGCAGAGCAGGGTGTAGCCGCTCTCGGTCTCGGCCACGAGGAAACGCACGGGCTGAGAGGCGTCGATGTGCTTGGCGATCTGCGCGACCGTCATCATCAGCCGCACGGCGCTGGCGGACTCCGAGAGCAGCCCGCCCGTGTCCACCGGCTCCGGCCGCGCTTCCTCCAGCGCGGCGTTGATGGCGCCGAAAAGGGCACGGCGGCGGGCGGCGTCGTCGGGGGCGCCGCCGAGCGCTGGTACGCGCAGCCGCGCCGCGTTGTGGAGCTGCGCCGAGTTCAGCCGGACATGCGTGTGGGCGAGGGAAAGCCCGTGTCCCACCAGCCCCGAGCGCGCGACGAGCAGGGCGAGCCGCGCCGCATCATCCGGCGCGGCCGCGATGGCGCCGCCGAAGAGCTCCAGAAGCGGCTCGGGCGTCGTCAACGCCTCCTCCCGCCGATCAACGAGGGCGAGGGCGAAGCGCTGCGCGGCCTCCGGCTCCGGCGCTCCCGATGGTGGGCATGCCTCGATCTGCGCGCGCACGGCCTCCAGCGCGAGGGCGATCCGCTCCCGCAGCGGCTCGGCCCCCTCCGGCGGCAGGGCGGCGACCTGCGCCTCCAGCCTCGCGAGGCCTAGCTCCTTCATCCGCAGCCGCAGCCGCAACGTGTCCTGCCAGCCGATATCGGTGCGCCCGTCCGTGTCGTAGCCGACCCAGGAGGAGAGGATGACGGGCGCGGGCAGCAGGCTGCGCCAGCGGTCCGGCCAGATCTCCCGCGCGACGCCGAGGAAGGCGGCGGAGAGCCGGTCCAGGGCGTCCCGCCCGTTGGTGATCGCCTCCACCGCCTGGGAGAATTCCTCCTCCAGGTTCGGTGGCACGGGGCGCAGCGGCAGGCCTTCGGGAACGGGCGCGCCGCAGGCCGCCTCGGCCAGCGCGCGGTTGGTCGCGCGAGGGAGGGAGAAGGTGGGGTGGGCGGTGAACACCGCCGCCGCGCGCGGGCGCTCGCAGGCCGTGCGGAAGGCGGCGAAGGGCACGGGGCTGTCGGCGGGGTCCGGCCGCGCGGCGCGGGAGGCAACCCCGATCAGCGCCGCGTCCGTCGCCTCCGTATCGGTGCCACCGACCTGCCGCGCCAGCCGCGCGGCGCGGTCCGCGAAGGCCATGTCGCCGATCCGGCGGAGCGCGGCGCGGAGGGCGGGCAGGTCCAGCTCGCCATCGTCGATCCGGCGGCTGATCGTCAGGGCCATGGCCAGGACTGGGGCGGCGAAGGGGTCGCCCCTGCCCTGCGCGCGGGCGTTTGCCGCGAGATGCAGCAGGTCGAGCGAGGTGTCGGGCCTAGCAGCGGCGTCGTCCATGCGGTGTTCCCCTTCATCGACCCTTGTGCAGCGCGATAACGAACCGGCGGGCCGAAGGGTGCGGCGGTCCAGCGGCTCTGGCAAAGCCTTTGCGATGCGCGGAACCGCCGCCCGGAATCGTCCGGGCCTGATGGGGGATCAAGGGTCTGCGCGTTCTGCTCGTGGATGCCGATGGCGAGCGCGCCGCCCTTGTCTCAGCGGGGCTGAGGGCAGCCGGTTACGAGGTGGTGGCGCTCGCCCCCGACACGATCGACCTCACCCGCCGCGTGCGGGACTCCGGGGCCGAGGTGATCGTCTGCGACCTCGACGATCCCGGCCGCGACGCGCTGGAGAGCATGCGCGCCCTTAACCGCGACGAGCCACGCCCGGTGGTCCTCTTCGCCGAGCGGGGCGAGCCGGAGCAGATCGAGGCCGCGCTGGAAGCAGGCGTGGCCGCCTATGTCGTGGAGGGGCTGGCCCCCGGCCGCGTGCGCCCTGTCATCGAGGTGGCGATCCGCCGGTTTCGCGCGCACCACTCCATGCGGCGGGAGCTGGAGGCCATGCGGGCAACGCTGGCCGCGCGCGCGGTGATCGACAGGGCCAAGGCCCGACTCATGGAGCGCGGGCGGCTCAGCGAGGAAGAGGCCTATCGCCGGTTGCGCCGGACGGCGATGGACCAGGGACGCCGGATCGTGGACGTCGCCCAGGCAGTTCTGAATAATAGATAGGCATTTTGCCTAACGAATATCCATAAAAGCGACTGAAACCGCGGCAATGCCTTACCAAAGAGCATTATCAGACTTGCAACACCGTGGCGCGGCATGGTGAAAAATGATCGCAAGGGGACGGCCTGCAACGACGCAGGCCCTCGTGCTTCCCGATCGGCCACTTGGCGGTCCAATGGCGGCCCGCCTCCCGGTTCCGAACGGAACCCCGGAGCGCGCACGTGCCCGACACTCTCCACAAACTCCGCCCCTCTCTTCTTCTCGAGAAGCGTGGGGGTGCGTGAGGGATGAACGCGACTGTTCCTCCCCGGCATGCGGCCTCGTCTGCGGTTGTGCCGGCCCATGCGACGCCGGTCGCGCTCGCTTCCCTGCCCGCGCCCCGCTTTCTCGCGCGGCTACGGGGGCTGTCCGGGCGTGTGTTGCCGCCACTGGTGGTCGTGCTCGCGCTGGCGGGCCTGTGGGAGCTGGCCGCCAGCGGGCCCTCGGCCACCCTTCCCCCGCCGTCGCGCGTTTGGGCCGATGCGGGCGAGCTGATCATCGACCCGTTCTTTGATCGCGGCGGGCTCGACAAGGGCCTGTTCTGGCACTTGGCCGCCAGCCTCCAGCGCGTCGCGCTCGGCTTCGTGCTGGCCGCCGTGGCCGGCATCGCGACGGGGCTGCTGATCGGCACCTCGCGCCTGGCCATGCGCGGGCTCGACCCCCTGTTCCAGGTTCTGCGCACCGTTCCCCCGCTCGCCTGGCTGCCGCTCTCGCTCGCCGCCTTCCGCGAGGCTCAGCCGAGCGCGATCTTCGTGATCTTCATCACCTCCGTCTGGCCGGTCATCATCAACACCGCGGTTGGCGTCCGCAACGTCCCCCAGGACTACCGCAACGTCGCCGCCGTCATCAGCCTCCGCGGGCCCGCCTACTGGGCGCGCATCATCCTGCCCGCGGCCGCGCCCTACATCTTCACGGGGCTGCGCATCGGCATCGGGCTGTCCTGGCTCGCCATCATCGCGGCCGAGATGCTGATCGGGGGGGTCGGCATCGGCTTCTTCATCTGGGACGCCTGGAACAGCTCCAACCTGTCCGACATCGTCGTCGCGCTGGTCTATGTCGGCCTCGTCGGCTTCGCCCTCGACCGCCTCATGGCCCTCCTCGGCCACCTCGCCACCCGCGGCACCGCAACCGCCTGAGGAGCGCTTCTGATGAGCACGCCCATGAGCGCCCCCCCCTTCCTCGACATCTCCGATGTCACCATCGCCTTCCCGCGCTCGCGCGTCCCCGTCCTCAACGGGGTGGACCTCAAGATCCGGCGTGGCGAGTACGCCTCGGTCATCGGCCATTCGGGCTGCGGCAAGTCCACGCTGCTGAACGTCGTCGCTGGCCTCCTGCCCGCCACCTCGGGGGGCGTTGTGCTGGACGGGCGCGAGGTCTCGGGGCCGGGGCCGGATCGGGCGGTGGTGTTCCAGAACCACTCCCTCCTGCCCTGGCTCACCTGCTACGAGAACATCCGCCTCGCGGTCGACCAGACGCTCTCGCGCGCCATGAGCCGGGCCGAGCGGCACGACTGGACCATGGAGAACCTCGCCCTCGTCCACATGACGGGGGCGAAGGACAAGCGACCGGGCGAGATCTCGGGCGGCATGAAGCAGCGCATCGGCATCGCCCGCGCGCTCGCCATCAAGCCCAAGGTGCTGCTGCTCGACGAGCCCTTCGGGGCGCTCGATGCGCTGACCCGCGCCCACCTGCAGGACCAAGTCATGGCCATCCATGCGAGCCTGGGCACGACCGTGATGATGATCACCCACGACGTGGACGAGGCGGTGCTGCTGTCCGACCGCATCGTCATGCTCACCAACGGACCCAACGCCCGAATCGGCGAGATCCTCGACGTCGATCTTCCCCGCCCGCGCGGCCGCCTCGAACTCGCCGCCGACCCGCGCTTCATCGCCGCGCGCGCCCACGTCCTCGCGTTCCTCCACCGCCGGCACGCAGCACCGGGATTTGTCGCGGCGTGAAGGCCCTCGTCATCGGCGCCGGCCCGGCCGGCACGCGCTGCGCGCTCCGCATCGCCGCCCGCCTGCCCGGCGCGGCGGTGACGCTGGCCGGCGCCGAGCCCGCCCTGCCCTATGACCGCGTGGCGCTGTCCAAGTATCTTGTGGGCGAGGTGGCGCAGGAGGCGCTGATCACGCACTCCCTCGCCGATCTCCGGGCGGCGGGCGTGCACTACCGCCCCGGCACGCCGGTCGCCTCCCTCGACCTCGCCATGCGCCAGGCGATGACCGCCTGCGGCGAGCGGATCGACTACGACTGGTGCGTGCTCGCCACGGGCAGCCGCTCCTTCCGCCTGCCGCTGCCGGGCGCGGACCTGCCCGGCGTGATCCCCTGGCGCGATCTGGCCGAGACGCGGCGGATGATCGAGGTCTCGAAGGGCGGCGGCACGGCGGTGGTGATCGGCGGCGGGCTGCTCGGGCTGGAGACGGCCGTGGGGCTCGCCGCGCGCGGCATGAAGGTGACGGTGCTGCACGCCGTCGGCTGGCCGATGGAGCGGCAGCTCGATTATGACGCGGGCACGCTGCTCGCGAGCCGCCTGCGCGCGCGCGGGCTGACGATGCACATGCCCGCCACGACCGTCGCCATCGAGGGCCGGGAGCGCGCGGAGGCCGTGCGGCTCGGGACGGGCGAGCGCATCCCCGCGCGCCTCGTCGTCATGTGCGTAGGCGTGCGGCCCAACGCCGATCTCGCGCGCGCCGGCGGGCTGGAGGTTGCGCGTGGCGTGGTGGCGGACGCCGCCATGCGCACGAGCGACCCTCACGTGCTCGCCATCGGCGAGTGCGCGGAGGTGGAGGGACGCCTCATCGGCCTCGTCGCCCCCGCGCTGGAGCAGGCGGAGATCGCCGCCTCCACCATCGCGGGCGAGGAGACGGCCTGGGTGCCGCGCGCCGACTCCGCTGCGCTGAAGGTCTCGGGCACGCATGTCTGGTCCAGCGGCGAGGTGGCGCCCGAGGATGCGGAGGCAGTGACCTTCCGCGCGGGCGAGAGCTACCGCCGCCTGTGGTGGCGCGGCGAGCGCCTCGTCGGCGCCGTGCTCTACGGCGACACGGGGGAGGCCGGCTTCTTTCAAAACCTCATTGCGAGCGGCCGCCCCGTCACCTCGCGCGCCGAGGCGGCGCTGGGCCAGGCCTGGATCGGGGACGCGGCCTGATGGAGTCTGGCAGTTTCTCCACCGAGCAGCAGAACTACCTCAAGGGCTTCATGGCGGGCGTCGAGGCCCGCCGCGGCACGCTCTCCCCCGCAGGAGGTGCGGACGGGGGCAGCGCGCCGCCGGACGCGATGCGCGCGGCGCAGGACGCCGCCATCGCCGCGGGCGGCAAGCTGAATGCCGAGGAGAAGATGAAGCGGGAGAGGCACCCGCTGGACCGCTGGGACGAGGTGGAGGCGCGCGCCCGCGCGGGCCGGTTCCCGCAGGGGCTGGAGAACCTCGCCACGCGCTGGCACGGCCTATTCTATGTCGGGCCGACGCAGGACGCCTTCATGTGCCGGCTCCGCATTCCCGGCGGCATCCTCACCTCCTGGCAGGCGCGCGGCATCGCCGACATCGCCGAGGATTGCGGCGGCGGCTACGTGGACGCGACGACGCGCAACAACCTCCAGATCCGCGAGATCCCGGCCAGCAAGGGCGTGGAGCTGCTGGAGCGGCTGGCCGATCTCGGCATCGTCCCCAAGGGCACGGGGGCGGACAATATCCGCAACATCACGGCCTCACCCACCGCCGGCATCGACCCGCAGGAGCTGATCGACACCCGCGGCATCACCCGCAAGCTGCACCATCACATCCTGAACACGCGCGACCTCTTCGGCCTGCCGCGCAAGTTCAACATATCGATCGACGGCGGCGGGTGCGTCTCGGTGGTGGAGGACACGAACGACATCGCCTTCACCGCCGTCCGCATGGATGGGGAGGTGGTATTCCGCCTCGCCCTCGGCGGCATCACGGGGCATCGCGACTTCGCGCGCGACACGGGCCGCGTGATGGCCCCAGACGAGGTGGTGCGCGTCTGCGACGCGATCCTTCGCGTCTTCCTCGCGCATGGCGACCGCACGGACCGCCGGAAGTCCCGGCTGAAATACCTGCTGGACCGCTGGGGCCTTCCCCGCTTCCTCGATGAGGTGGAGAAGCAACTCGGCGCCCCGCTGCGCGCGGCCGGCCCCTTCGAGCCCGCGCCGCCGCCGGACAAACACAGCCATCTCGGCGTGCACGACCAGAAGCAGGCGGGGATGCAGTATGTCGGCGTGGTGCTGCCGGTGGGACGCATCACCGGGGACCAACTCCGCGGCCTCGCCCGCATCGCCGATCTCTACGGCAGCGGCACGCTGCGGCTCACCGTGTGGCAAAACCTGCTGATCTCCGACATCCAGCGGGAGCGCATGGCAGGCGCGGTGGCGGAGATCGAGGCGCTCGGCTTCGGCACCACCGCGAGCCGCGCGCGCGGCGGCGTCGTCGCCTGTACCGGCGCGGCGGGATGCAAGTTCGCGGCGGCCCATACGAAGCAGCACGCGGCGGCGCTGGCCGATCACCTCGACGCGTGCATCACCCTGTCGAGGCCGGTGAACATCCATCTCACGGGCTGCCACAACTCCTGCGCGCAGCACTACATCGGCGACATCGGGCTGATCGGCGCGAAGGCCGAGCGCGGCGAGGAGGAGGTGGAGGGCTACGACCTGCATGTCGGCGGCGGCGCCGGCATCGAGCAGGGCATCGCGCGCCTTCTCTTCCCCAAGATCCCGGCAGAGAAAATCCCGCCCCTCGTGCTGAACCTCCTGCGCGCCTGGCAGGAGGATGCGCCGGGGGAGAGCTTCCAGTCCTTCACCGCCCGCCATGACGAGGGCGCGCTGCGCGCCATAGCCACTTGCGCCCCCGCGGAGATCGACGCATGAACGCCATCTCCCCCATCCCCGGCGTCGCCCCCGTGCCGCTGATTCCGGAGAGCGCGCCCTTCACGGCCGAGCAGCGCGCCTGGCTGAACGGCTTCCTCGCCGGCCTCTACGGCGGCGCATCCCCTGGCGGCGCGGCATCCGCCGCCGAGCCGGAGGCGGAGGAGGACTTCCCCTGGCACGACCCGGCCCTGCCGCTAGACGATCGCCTCTCCATGGCCGCAGGCAAGCCACAGTCCCGCCGGCTGATGGCGGCCATGGCGCAGCTCGATTGCGGCCAGTGCGGCTATGTCTGCCAGACCTATGCCGAGGCCATCGCCTCGGGCGCCGAGGGCTCGCTTTCCCTCTGCGTGCCCGGCGGCAAGTCGACGCAGAAGGCGCTGAAGGCGCTGAAGGCGCTGAAGGCGGAGGCGCCGGCGGCCGCCGCGCCCGCCCCGGCACTCAAGCCCGTGGGGCCGGAGATGGTGCCGGTGCGGATGCTCGCCGCGCACAGGCTCTCCGGCGAGGAATCGGCCAAGGACGTGCGGAGCGTGGTGCTCGATCTCGAGGGAAGCGGGCTGCGCTACGAGCCCGGCGACAGCCTCGGCCTGCTCGCGCCCAACGACCCCGCGCTGGTGGAGGCCTGCCTCAAGGCCCTCGTCGCCACGGGCGAGGAGCCCGTGCCCTGCCCCGACGGCGTGGCCCGCCCGGTGCGCGAGGCCTTTCTCACCCATCTCGCCATCGCCCGCCCGCTGGACCGCACATTCGACCTTCTCGCCGGCAACGCGAAGGACGCGAAGGACGCGGCCATGCTCCGCAAGCTCGCGGACGGCGACGACGACGCGGCGCCGGCGGATGCCGACCTGCTCGACCTGCTGGAGGCCTTCCCCTCCGCCCGCCCGCCGCTGGCCGATCTCGCGGCCTCGCTGCCCGGCCTGAAGCCGCGCCTCTACTCCATCGCGTCCTCGCCGCTCGCCGTGCCGGGGCGGGTGGAGCTCTGTGTCTCGGTCGTGCGCGCGGAGCGGCGCGGGCGGGTGCGGCAGGGCGTCGCCTCCTCCCATCTCGGCTTCCGGGCCCTGCCCGATCTGGCGGAGGGCGAGGGCCACGCCGCGCCGGGCGACCGGGAGCGCGCGCTGGCCGGCACGGTGCCGGCCTATATGCAGGCCAGCCATTTCCGCCTGCCGGACGACCCCGCCCTTCCCGTCATCATGTGCGGCCCCGGCACGGGCATCGCCCCCTTCCGCGCCTTCCTGCAGCACCGGGCGGCGCAGGGCATCCGCGGCCGCACCTGGCTCTTCTTCGGGGACCAGAAATCCGCCACCGACTACCTGTTCCGGCCCGAGATCGAGGGCTGGCTCGCGGACGGCACGCTGGAGCGCCTCTCCCTTGCTTGGTCGCGCGATCCTGGCACGAAGAAGACCTATGTGCAGGACCGCATGCGCGAGAACGCCGCCGACCTCTGGCGCTGGTTCCAGGACGGCGCCCGCTTCTACATCTGCGGCGACGCCGCGCGTATGGCCAAGGACGTGGACACCGCGCTGCGCGAGATCGCCATGCGGGAGGGCCGCATGGACGCCGACGCCGCGCGGGACTGGATCGTCGCCCTCGCCCGGCAGAACCGCTACCAGCGCGACGTGTACTGAGGACGATGGACGCCCTTCCCCCTCCCGCCTCGCTCACACGCACGACCTGCCCCTATTGCGGCGTGGGATGCGGCGTTCTCGCCGCGCCGGACGGGCGCGTGGCGGGCGACCCGCAGCACCCCGCCAATGGCGGACGGCTGTGCAGCAAGGGCACCGCGCTGGGCGAGACGCTCGACCTCCCCGGGCGGCTGCTGCACCCGCAGGTGCGCGGCAGGCGCGCCTCCTGGGACGCGGCGCTGAACGAGGTGGCGGAGGGCTTCCGCCGCGTGCAGGCGGAGCTCGGCCGGGACGGCGTGGCCCTCTACGTCTCCGGCCAGTTGCTGACCGAGGACTACTACGCCGCCAACAAGCTCGCGAAGGGCTTCCTCGGCACGGGCAACATCGACAGCAACTCCCGCCTCTGCATGGCGAGCGCGGTCGCAGCCCACAAGCGCGCCTTCGGCGAGGATGTGGTCCCCGGCACCTATGAGGACCTGGAGAGCGCGGATCTCGTCGTGCTCGTCGGCAGCAACCTCGCCTGGTGCCATCCCGTCCTGTTCCAGCGGATCGCGGCCGCCCGCGCGCTACGCCCCTCCATGCGCCTCGTCATCGTCGATCCCCGCCGCACGCCGAGCGCGGAGGGGGCCGACTTGCACCTGCCCATCCGCCCGGGCTCCGATGTCGCGCTGTTCAACGCGCTGCTCGCGCATCTCGACGATCACGGCCTGACGGACCGCGCCTATGTGGGGGCGCACACGCAGGGGCTGGATGCCGCGCTCGCCGCCGCCCGCGCGGATGCCGGCGACGCCGCCGCCCGCACGGGGCTCGATCCCGGGGCGCTGGCCACCTTCCTTCGCTGGTTCGCGGAGACGCCGCGCGTCGTCACCCTCTGGAGCCAGGGCATCAACCAGTCGGAGACGGGGACGGACGGGGCGAATGCTATCATCAACGCCCATCTGCTAACCGGGCGTATCGGGGTGCTCGGCGCCGGCCCCTTCTCGATCACCGGCCAGCCCAATGCAATGGGCGGGCGCGAGGTGGGGGCGCTCGGCCACGTGCTCGCCGGCCATCTCGACTGGTCCGTGCCGGGCGAGGCGGAGCTGGTGCGCCAGCACTGGAACGCGCCCAACCTCGCTACGGGCCCCGGGCTGAAGGCGGTGGATCTGTTTCGCGCCCTGGGCACCGGGAGGATCGGCGCGCTCTGGGTGATGGCCACCAACCCCGCCGTCTCCCTGCCCGAGGGCGAGACGGCGCGGGAGGCCATGGCGCGGGCGCCCTTCCTCGTCGTCTCCGACATCATGGAGCGGACGGACACGGCCGACTTCGCCCATGTGCGCCTCCCCGCCCTCGGATGGGCGGAGAAGAGCGGGACGGTGACGAATTCCGAGCGCGTCATCTCCCGCCAGCGCGGCTTCCTCCCCGCCCCGGGCGAGGCGCGGCCGGACTGGTGGATCGTCGCCGGGGTCGCCGCCCGCCTCGGCTGGGGGGCGGACTTCGCCTGGAGCGGCCCGGCCGCGATCTTTCGCGAGCACGCGGCGCTGACCGGCCTCGGCAACAACGGCAGCCGCGCTTTCGACATCTCCGGCCTCGCCGGGATGAGCGACGCGGAGTACGAGGCCATGGCCCCGACCCGCTGGCCCGTCCCGGCCGGGGGGCCGGCGGCGCCGCGCTTCTTCGCCCGCGGCAGCTTCCCCGCCCCTGGCGGCCGGGCGCGCTTCGTGCCGGTCTCCCACAAGCCGCGGGAGGAGGGCGACGGCCGCCTCACCCTGCTCACCGGCCGGCTGCGCGACCAGTGGCATACCATGACCCGCACGGGCCTCGTGCCGCGCCTCATGGCCCACGCGCCCGAGCCCGTGCTGGCCGTCCATCCCGAGGATGCCGGGGGGCTCGAGGACGGCAGCCTCGCCCGCATCACCGGCCATGGCGGCGCCTCGGCCGTGCTGCGCCTGCGCCACGACCCCGGCCAGCGGCGCGGCACCGCCTTCGCACCGATGCACTGGACGGCCCAGGCCTCGCCTGCGGCGCGCATCAACGGCGCGGTGCCGCCCGTGGTCGATCCCGTCAGCGCGCAGCCCGCGCTGAAATCGGCGCGCGTCGCCCTCTCGGCCTTCACCCCGGCCTGGCACGGCTTCCTCATCGCCCGCCGCGACCTCGGCCCCGCCATCGCGGAATGGGCGGCCATCGCCGTGCTTGGGGAGGGCCTGCGGCGCCACGAGCTAGCCGGTGCCGAGGCGCCGGGCGACGCCTTCGCGCGTCTCGCCGCCCTCGTCGCGGCGGAGGGGGCGGAATGGGCGCGGCTGGAGGACCCCTCGGCCGGGCTGCACCGCGGCGCGCTGCTGCGCGGCGAGAGGCGAGTGGAAGCGGTGCTCTTCCTCGGCCCGCACCACCGGCTGCCGCCGCGCGACTGGCTCGCCGGGCTGATGCGGGAGGGCGGCACCGCGCCCGTCTCCGCCCTTCTCGCCGGGCGTCCTTCCGACGGGCCCCCACCCTCCCCCACTCTCTGCGTCTGCCACGGCGTCTCGCAGGAGCGCGTGCGCGGGGCCATCCGGGGCGGGGCGTGCAACCTCGCCGCGGTGGGGGAGGCCACGGGGGCGGGCACGGGCTGCGGCTCCTGCCGTCCGGAGATCGCCGCCCTGCTCGCCGCCGCCGAGCCGGTTCCGGCCTGATTGCGTCCCAGGCCCGTTCCGGACCTACCCGCCCATGCGACCCTCGTGCCGGCGCTCGGCAGCGTCCGGCCTTGAGCCCTGCTGACACGGCTGCGGAGCCGCCCCTTCAGGCGGCCTCCTTCCCCTCCCCGCCTGCCCGTCCGGCCATCACATGCTCGTCGCCCCAGTCCTTCAGGGCCTGGATCACGGGCGCCAGGCTGCGGCCCCGGGCCGAGAGGGCGTACTCCACCCGCGGCGGCACCTCGGCATAAACGCGGCGGGTGATCAGCCCGTCCGCCTCCAGCTCGCGGAGCTGGTTGGTCAGCATGCGCTGGGTCACGCTCGGCAGGCGGCGGCGGATCTCGTTGAAGCGCATCGTGCCCTCCCCGAGGTGGTGCAGGATCACGCCCTTCCACTTACCGTCGATGAGGGCGAGCGTCGCCTCCACCGCGCAGCCGGGGCTGCAGTCGAGCGAGGCGTGGCGGGTGCGCGGCACGACGGTATCCTTTCCGACACTATGGGCGGTTTATGTGCGTTCTTGCGGCAAGGAAAGCGTATTCCGCATCTCCGAGGCCAGCAACGCATTCGGAGAAGCGCCATGCGCGCCATCGGCTACGCGAAGTCCCTGCCCATCACCGCCGGGGAAGCCCTCCTCGACCTCGACCTGCCCGCACCAGCGCCGTGCGGGCGCGACCTCCTGGTGGAGGTCCGCGCCATCTCGGTGAATCCGGTGGATACGAAGGTCCGGCTGCGCGCAGCACCCGCCGAGGGGGAGCACAAGCTCCTGGGCTGGGATGCGGCGGGGATCGTGAGGGCCGCCGGGCCCGATGCCTCTCGCTTCAGGCCGGGCGATGCCGTGTTCTACGCCGGGGACCTCACGCGCCCCGGCACGAATGCCGAGCTGCACTTGGTGGACGAGCGCATCGTGGGCACCAAGCCGGCCTCGATCGGCTTCGCCGAGGCCGCCGCCCTGCCGCTGACGGCCATCACCGCCTGGGAGGCCTTGTTCGACCGGTTGCAGGCAGAGACCCATGGCGTGCCGGGCGCCGCGCCCGCGATCCTGATCGTGGGCGGCGCCGGCGGCGTGGGCTCCATCGCTGTCCAGCTCGCCCGCAGGCTGACGGGGCTGACCGTCATTGCCACCGCCTCCCGCCCGGAGACGCGGGACTGGGCGCTCGGCCTCGGGGCGCATCACGTGGTGGACCACTCGAAGCCGCTGGCGTCAGAGGTGGCCGCGCTCGGCCTCGGCGCGCCGGGCTTCGTCCTCTCCACCACCCAGACGGACCAGCACCTGGCGGAGATCGCGGAGCTGATCGCGCCGCAGGGCCGCTTCGCTCTGATCGACGACCCCGAGACGCTCGACGTCTCCCTCCTCAAGCGCAAGAGCGTCTCGCTGCACTGGGAGTTCATGTTCACCCGCTCCATGTTCGGCACCGCCGACATGGCGGAGCAGGGCGCGCTGCTGGACGAGGTCTCGCGCCTCGTGGATGCGGGGACGCTCCGCACCACCCTGGGCGAGCATTTCGGCGCCATCAACGCTGCCAACCTGCGCCGCGCCCATGCGGTGCTGGAGAGCGGCAAGGCGCGCGGCAAGATCGTGCTGGAGGGCTTCGGGAGCTGAGAGCCGGCGCTGCGGCGGAGGGTTCCCCCGCAACGCCGCCCCGTCGCGGCGCGTTCCCGACTAGCCAGGTCAGGGAGGGCTTCACGATGGCCGAGCAGCCGGATTCCAAGGGCATCGCCGTTCCGGCGGCGAACGCGCCGCTCCCGGGCGACGAGGCGGAGCCGAATGCCAGCCAGACGGCGCAGGGTCCCTGCCACCGATGCAGCGGCACCGGCCGGCTGGACGCCGCCCCCTGCCCGGATTGCGAGGGAACGGGGCTCGTCACCGTGACGGTGGGCGACGCCTAAACCCGCCGCGGGACGGGTGACGCCACCCGCCGGGCTGGGCCATGATGGCGGGCGAACCGGCCCGGAACGAGGCCGAGGAGGAGACCTGCCCATGCCCACCAGACGCCAACTCGGCCGTCGCGGCGCCGCCGCCCTCGCGCTCTCGGCCGCGGGGCTGCCGCTGGCCCGCCCCGCCCTGGCCGCCTTCCCGGACCGCCCGATCACCGTCGTCGTCCCCTTCGCGCCCGGCGGCGCCAACGACCTCGCCGGGCGGCTGCTGGCGGACCGGATCGGCCCCCTCCTCACCCCCGATGGGCGCGCATTGGTGGAGAACCGGCCCGGCGGCGGCAGCGCGATCGGCGCGGATTACGTCCGCCGCGCGCGGCCGGACGGCTACACGCTGCTCGTCGGCTCCGCTTCCACCCTCGCCGTCGCCCCGGCCTCCGGCGCCAGCGCGGCGCGCTACCATCCCACACGGGACTTCACGCCCATCACCGTTGTCGGCACCAGCCCGCTCGGGGTGGTGGTGCCCACCAATTCCGGCATCACCACCCTCGCCCAGCTCGTGGAGCGGTTGCGCGCGGAGCCCGGCCGTATCGGCTATGCCAGCTCCGGCGTCGGCGGCGTGTCGCATCTCGCGGCGGACCTGCTGGCCAATCTCGCCGGCACGCGCGCGCAGCACGTCCCCTATCGCGGCGGATCGCAGACGGCGGAATCGCTCATCAAGGGAGAGACGCTCTACGCCGTGGACCAGCTCGGCTCCGTCGTCGGTCAGGTGCGGGACGGGGCGCTGCGGCTGCTCGCCGTCACCACCCGCCAGCGCGACCCGAACTTCCCCGACGTGCCCACCGTGGCCGAGGCGGCGCTGCCGGATTACGAACTGACGACCTGGACCGCGATGGTCGGCCCGAAGGACATGCCAGAGGATGTGACGGCGGCCCTGAGCAAGGCCGCCAACGCCGCGCTGTCCGAGCCGCGCGTGCGCGAGCGGCTGGAGAGCACGGGCACCACCCCCATGGCGGACAGCACCCCCGCCTCCACCCGCGCCTTCCTCAACCGCGAGTACGACCTCTACGCTCGCGTAGTCGAGCGCATCGGGCTGCGCCTGGACTGAGCGCCCCGCTGGCGCGCGCCGTGCATCGCGCGACGCGCGTCGGGCCTCACGCGGCGCGCCACCCTGCCGAAAGAACCGCATGACCAGCTGGCCCACCGAGACCGGGCGCTTCGCCCTGGACGACCTGCCCGTGCTTAAGGGCGGCACGATCCGCGGCGCCACCCTGCACTGGAAGACGCACGGCACCCTCTCCCCCGCGCGGGACAACGCCGTGCTCTACCCCACCAGCTACGGCGCGACGGCGGCGGAGCTAGAATGGCTGATCGGGCCGGGAGGCGTGCTGGACCCCTCGCGCCTGTTCGTCGTGCAGGTGGACATGTTCGGCAACGGCGTCTCCTCCTCGCCGCAGGACAGGCCGGACTACCCCGCCGTCGTCACCGCCTGGGACAATGTCCAGGCCCAGCGCCGCCTGCTTCGCGAGGTGCTGGGCATCGAGAGGCTGCGCGCCGTCTATGGCTGGTCCATGGGGGCGCAGCAGGCCTATCACTGGGCCGCGCTCTTCCCCGATGCGGTGGAGGCCGTGGTCATCAACTGCGGCAGCGCGCGCACCGCCGTCCACAACCAAGTCTTCCTGCGCGCGCAGATGGCGATCCTCGAAGCCGCGCCGGAACATCTCGGCGAGGGCCGCTTCTCCGCCCAGCCGGCCGCTGCGCTGCGCGCCTTCGGCCGCAACTATGCCGGCCACGCGATGAGCCAGGACTTCTACCGCGCCGGGCTGCACCTCACGCCAGAAACGCCGGATCTCGAATCCTACCTGCGGGGCTGGGAGAGCCGATACCTCGCCAGGCACGCGGCAAATCTTCTGGCGCAGATGCGCTGCTGGAACGCGGGCGACATCAGCGACAACCCCGTCTTCGGCGGCGACCTTCAGGCCGCGCTGCGCGTCATCACCGCCCGCGTGCTGCTGATGCCGGGCGAGACCGACATCTATTTCCGCGTGGCCGACAACGAGGCGGAGCTTCCGCACCTCCGCCACGCCGCGCTGCGCCCGATCCCCAGCATCTGGGGGCACCGTGCGGGCAACCCGCTCGGCAATGCGGAGGACACGGAGTTCCTGCGGCGGCAGGTCGCGGAGTGGCTGGGCTGATCTACCGGCCGGAGGGCGCGGTGATCCCGCCGACGAGGAAGTCCGTCAGCCGCCGCACCACCTCCCCGACATCCTCCGTCCTGTAGCGCCCCTCCGACACCTCCGCGAGCCGGTCGAAGCCCGAGAGCATGTAGAGATAGGTGCCCACCGCGAAGATCATGCGCCAGTGCGCGTCCGCCGCGTCCAGCCCGGGCACGGCGCGCTGCAGCGCCGCGATGTAGTTGCGGGTGGAGGCGTCGTAGACCTCCCGCCGCAGCCGCAGCGAGAGCTCGTCCGGCTCGTGGTGCAGCCGCGCCTGCATCCGCACGAAGGCCATGGCCTGCGCGCCGCGCGCCCGCAGCGCGAATTGCGGGGTGAGATAGGCGGTGATCAGCTCCCGCGCGTCCGGCGGCTCGGGGCGGGCGAGCAGCGCGTCGAGCAAGGCCTGCCGCTCGCGCGAGACCTCCAGGCCGCGGCGCTTGAACAGGGTCTCGAACAGCCCCTGCTTGCTGCCGAAATAGTAGATGATCAGCGCCTGCGTCACATCCGCCCGCTCGGCGATCTCGCGGAGCGAGGCGGCGACGTAGCCGTGCTCGGCGAAGACCTCCTCGGCCACGGCCAGGATGGCATCCTGCGTCGGCACGCCGTCGGGATCGGCCGGGCGCCGGCCGATCCTTCGCCGGGGCGGCGCGCTCACGCTCAGGCCACCGCGCGGGCCGGCTCGACCAGCGGCGCGGTGAGGACGTCGTAGCCGAAGACCCAGGAGGGGTCCTCGTTGGTGCGAAGCCAGGTGTTGTCGTGTGACACCTTCTGCACGCGGGAGGCGCGGTCGATCCGGTTGGCACGGTAGAGGGCGAAGGCGGTCTCGTGGTCCTCCGCGCCCACCTCCCTGAAGCAGCGCGCGAGCATCGCCGCGTCCTCGATCGCCATGGCCGCGCCCTGGGCCATGTGCGGCTTCATGGGATGGCAGGCATCGCCTAGCATCACCAGCCGCCCGCGACTCCAGAGCGGAAGCGGGTCGCGCTCCAGCAGCGGCCACTTCGTGATCTCCGAGCAGGCATCGATGAGGGACTGCACCATGGGGTGGTAGCCGGCGAAGGCCTCGCGCATCTCGTCCTGGCTGCTCTCCACCCAGGCGCGGCTCATGTCCCACTCGGCCTGTGGCACGCCGGTGACGTAGTAGTACTCGTCCTGCCTCTCGGTGACGTAGTAAACCATGATGTGCCGGTCCTCGGACCACCACTTCACGCATTGGTCGAACTTATGGCCGTACTTCGCCAACCGCTCGGCCGGAAAGACGGCGCGGTGGGCCACCCAGCCGGTGTAGCGCGGCGCCTCCGCGCCCAGCATGTGCTCGCGGATGACGGAGTTCACGCCATCAGCGCCGATCACGATGTCGGCTTCCGCCACCGTGCCGTTGGCGAAGGTGAGCACCACCTCGCGGCCGCGATCCTCGATCGCCGTCAGGCGCTTGTCGTAGAGGATGGAGCCCGCGGGCACCGCATCGACCATCAACTGGTGAAGATCGCCGCGGTGGACGGTGAGATAGGCGGCGCCATAGGCCTTGCGCGCGTAATCGCCCAGCGGGATCTGCGAGAGGATCGCCGCGTCGCTCCCGTTGCGGCTGTACCAGTAGTCCGGATGCGAGCCCATCGCCTCCATCGCCGGCTCCAACCCGAGGCGGCGCATGATCCTCATCACGTTCGGCCCGACATGGATTCCGGCGCCGAGGCGCGAGAAGGCGGGCGCCTGCTCGTAGAGCACGGCGCCGAACCCCTCCTGCCGCAGCAGCAGCGCGGCGGAGATCCCGCCCAGCCCGGCTCCCACGATCGCGATGCGCGGCTTGCTCATGATGCGGTCCTCTCGGCGGCTCGCGTTATTTAACTGTACGTTCAGTTATAAGGAAGCGCCAACGCAGTCCGGTCGCGCGCAGGCGCGCCTTCGCCCGCCGCGCGCGAACGCGCGATGGCTCGCGGCAGGTCGGCCCAGGGCGCGCGGCCGGGTGCGAAGTTGGCGCGGATGAAGCGCAGGAGTTCCTCGACCTGCCGGTCGCTCAGACTCTCGTGAAAGCCGGGCATCTCCCCAAGGCCGGGCAGTGACGGGCGGATGCCGTCCAGCACCACGCGGAGCAGGTTGTACGGGTGGTCGCTATGGACGCTGCTGTTCAGCGCGAGCGCCACCTCCGGCCCCTCCTGCGCGCCGCCGCCGTGGCAGGCGCCGCAGGCGCCGGCGAAGAGGCGCGCGCCCTCGCTCAGCCCGCCGCGCGGCGCGGTGGAGGCGACGAGTGCCGCCGCGTCCCCTGGTTCGGAAACGGGATTCAGTGAGGCGAGGTAATGAGCCATGGCGCGGATATCCGCGTCCGGCAGCGCCCGGAGTTCCGCCACGACAGGCGCCATGGATCCCGCCGCCACGCCGTGCCGCGCCGAATGGCCGGTGCGGAGGAGGTCGTAGAAATCGCCCTCGGTCCAGGGCAGCGGCGCGCGGGAGAGCGCGTTCAGCGCGGGCGCCTCCCACCCCTCCACCATCGCGCCGGCAAAGGCGGCGGAGCTTCGCTCCGCCCCCAGCGCGTTGCGCGGCGTATGGCAGGCCCCACAATGGCCGAGCGCGTTGACGAGGTAGTTGCCGCGGTTCCACTCCGCCGTGCGAAGGGGGTCCGACTCCATCGCCCCGGGACGATGGAAGAGCAGATTCCACCCCGCCATCAGCGGGCGGAGGTTGTAGGGAAAGGCGAGCTCCGTCTCCGGCACCTCGGAGCGCACGGGCGCCTGCGCCATGAGATAGGCATAGAGGGCCAGCAGGTCCTCATCCGTCATCCTCGTGTAGGCGGTGTAGGGGAAGGCGGGAAAGAGATGCCGCCCGTCCCGCGCGATGCCCTCGCGCATGGCGCGCTGGAACGCGGCGAAGGACCAGGCGCCGATCCCGGTCCCGGCATCCGGGGTGATGTTGGTGGACCAGATCCGGCCGAAAGGCGTCTCCAGCGCGACGCCGCCGGCATTCGTCGCGCCCCCCGGCGCGGTGTGGCAGGCCGCGCAGTTTCCCGCCGCCGCCAGCAGCCGCCCGCGCTCGATCTGCGCGGCGGAGAACACGTCCGCACCGGGCGGCCTGACCGGCGCGATGGAGAAGGCCCAGCCTACCGCCGCGCCCGCCGCCACGACCAGCCCGCCCGCCAACGTGCCGAGGCCCGCGAACCACCGGCGCCGCTTGCGCCTCGCCTCCGCCTGCACCACCGGCTGCAGCCCGGCGCGGATCACCTCTGGCGTGAAGGGCGCGCTGCGGAAGCGCACGCCCGTCGCGTCGAAGATCGCGTTGGCGATGGCGGCCGCGCCCGGCACCGAGGCGGACTCTCCCGCGCCCAGCGGCGGCTCCTCTGGCCGCGGCATGAGCAGCACCTCGACCTCCGGCACCTCCCGGAAGTCCAGGATGGGGTAGCCGCCCCACTCCTTCGCCGCCACCAGCCCGTCCTCGATCGGCACGCGCTCCTTCAGCGCGCGGCTGGTGGTCTGGATGACGTTGCCATGAACCTGGTGGCGCACGCCGGCCGGGTTGATCATCAGCCCGGCATCGTGACCGGTCACGACGCGCGTGGCAGTGACCTCGCCCGTGAGGCGGTTCACCTCCACCTCGGCCACCCAGGCCGCCCAGGCCGCGCCGACGCCCGGGAATTTGCCGTGGACATAGAGGGCGTAGGCGAAGCCCTGCCCGCGCAGGATCTCGCCCTCCCCCCGCATCCGCGGCCCCGTGCGCGGCTCCCATCTCGCGCGCTCCGCGACGGCGCGCACCAGTTCGGCCGCCCGGGGGTCCTTGAGGTAGCGCAGCCGGTACTCCACGGGGTCCACCCGCGCTTCCGCCGCGCACTCGTCGATCCAGGACTCATGGGCGAAGGTGCTGGGCAGGGCGGAGACGCCGCGGAACCAGGAGGCCCGCAGGATCGGCGGCATGTCCTCCACGGCGATTCGCATGGAGGGATAGTCGTAGGGCGGGATCGCCGTGCGGTCCCCCATCTGGAGAACGGCGGGCTCCGGCTTCACCTTCCCCGTCAGCAGCAGGCCGAGAAGCGGTGCGTCGTTCGAGGGATAGCGCGAGACGAAGTCGTAGGTCACGACGCCGCCCGAAGCGTCCAGCCCGCCATCGACGTCGATGAGCTGCGCCGCGCCCTTGGGTTCCCACAGATGCTCCTGCTCGCGCGTCAGCTGTACGCGCACCGGCCGCCCCACGGCGCGGGAGAGGAGCGCGGCATCCCCGCACACGTCGTCGGCGCAGTTGCGGCCGTAGCAGCCGGCCGCCTCCATGCGCGCGACCTCGATACGCGCCTCCGGCATGTCCATCAGCTGCGCCAGCGCGCCGCGCAGCATGTGCGGGTTCTGCGTACCCGACCACAGCCGCAGCCGCCCCTCCGCGAAATCCGCCACGGCGCAGGACGGGCCGATGGAGGCGTGCATCTGGTAGGGCCAGGAATAGCTGCGCGTCATGCGCTTCGCCGCGCCCTGGAGCGCCGCGTCCACGTCGCCCGTGTTCTTCAGCTCGCGGTGGGTGGAGGGGTTCAGGCGCAGCGCCGTCTCCACATCCTCCAGCCCGGCCGGGGCAGAGAAGGCCTTCCAGGCCAGGCGCAGCTCGCGCGCGGCGCGCGCGGCCTCCTCCTCCCGCTCCGCGACCACGCCGACAAAGTCGCCGACCACCACCACATCCACGAGGCCAGGGATGTGGGAGACGGAGGAGCGGTCCACTGAGAGCAGGCTGCTGCCCACGAAGGCGCCGCCGTCCAGCCCGGCATAAGGCGGGCGCACCACGCGGCCGTGCAGCATCCCGGGCACGCGCATGTCATGCACGAAGACGAGGCCGCCCGTCGCCTTGGCGGGGATGTCCACCCGCGGCGCCGGCTGGCCGACGATGCGGTAGTCCTCGGTCCGCTTCAGCGGCGCCGCCCCGCTCAGCGGCAGCACCTCCCGCGCGCCGCGCAGCAGCTCGGCATAGGAAAGGCGACGGCCATCGGGTGCCGAGACGACGCCCTCGGAGACGGACAGTCCCTCCGTGCCCAGGCGCGCGGCGGCCAGCGACAGCAGGGCCCGGCGCGCCTCCGCCGCCGCCGCGCGGAGCGGCAGGGCGGAGACCTGGATCGTCTCGCTGGCGATGGTCGGTCCCTGGTCCGGCGCGCGATCCGTATCGCCCAGCACCATCGTCACCGCATCGAGCAGAACGTCCAGTTCCTCCGCCACGATCTGCGCCAGCGCGGTGCGGATGCCCGTGCCGAGATCGACATGGCCGTTGAAGGCAGCCACGCTGCCGTCGTCGAAGACGGCCACGAGGACGTCCCTCTCGTCCCGCTCGTTCGCGCCTGGCGGCGTGCCCGGCAGGGGCGCGCGCGGGCGGGTCACGGCGAGAACTCCTTCCTCCCGCAACACCTCCTGGCGCGTCAGGCCACGCCCGGCGCGGGGGGTCACGCGGCCCGCTCCGCAACGGCGCGGCGCACGGCGGCCAAGATCTCCAGATGCGTGCCGCAACGGCAGAGATTATGGGCCAGCGCCTCCCGGACTTGCGCCTCGCTCGGCACGGGATGCCGCTCCAGCAGTGCGACCGTCGTCATAATCATCCCGTTCAGGCAATAGCCGCACTGCGCGCCCTGCTCGGCGATGAAAGCGGCCTGCACGGGATGCGGCGCCTCGATGCTTCCCAGCCCCTCCAGCGTCACCACGCGCCGCCCCTCAGCACGGGACACCGGCAGCACGCAGGAGCGCACCGCGCGCCCGTCCAGCAGCACGGTGCAGGCGCCGCACTCGCCGAGGCCGCAACCGTATTTGGGCCCGTTCAGCGCCAGGTCGTTCCGCAGCACGTTCAGCAGCGGCGCGGAGGGATCGAGTTGCAGCGCCTCGCGCCGTCCGTTCACCTCCAGCACGACCTCCCGCGCGGCCGGCATCACACCGCCAGGTACTGCGTGCGCGCGGCCCCGTCGGCGCGCAATTCGGCCATGCTGCCGGACCAGACGACGCGGCCCTTCTCCACCACGGTCGCGCTGTCGGCCACGCCGCCGGCGAAGTGCAGGTTCTGCTCGGCCAGGAGAATGGTCAGCCCCTCCCCTTTGAGGGCGAGGATCGCGTTCGCCATGCCCTCCACGATCACGGGGGCGAGCCCCTCGCTTGGCTCGTCCAGCAGGATCAGGCGCGGGTTGCCCATCAGCGTGCGCGCGATGGCGAGCATCTGCTGCTCGCCCCCGCTCATCCGCCCGCCCGGCCGGTCCCGCATGCGGCCGAGATTGGGGAAGAGCTCGAAGAGCCGCTCGGGCGTCCAGGGCCGCACGCCCTCGCGTGCGGGCTGCCGTCCGACCTCCAGGTTCTCCATCACGGTCAGGTCGGCGAAGACGCGGCGGTCCTCCGGCACGTAGCCCAGGCCGCGGCGGGCGATGCGGTGCGGCTCCTCCCCCGCGATCTCCTGCCCGCCGAACAGGATGTGCCCGCTCGTCGGGCGGACGAGACCGATGACGGACCTCATCGTCGTGCTCTTGCCCGCGCCGTTCCGGCCGAGCAGCACGCGCACCTCTCCCGCGCCGATCGCCAGCCCCATGTCCTGCAGGATGTGGGCGCGGCCGTAATGCGTGTTCAGCCCCTCGACCCGCAGCATCCTAGTGCCCTCCGCTCGTCGCGCCGGTGCCGAGATAGATCTCGCGCACCGCCGGGTTGGCGCGGATGGAGGCGCCGTCTCCCTCCGCAATCAGCGTGCCGCGGTTGAGCACGAGGATGCGGTCGGACACGTCGAAAACCACGTCCATGTCGTGCTCGGTGAAGAGCACGGCGACGCCCCGCTCGGTGGCCAGGCGCCGGGTGAGCTGCATCAGCGCCACGCGCTCCACAGGCGCCATGCCGGCAGTGGGCTCGTCCATCAGCAGGAGGCGCGGCTCGTTGCCGAGGGCCATCGCCAGCTCCAGCCGCTTCAGGTCGCCATAGGCGAGCACGCCCGTCGCGCGCTCCGCCTGCGCTGCCAGCCCCACCCCGGCGAGGAGGGCATCGGCCTCCGTGGCATGGCGCCCGGCTACGGGGCGCCAGAAGGACCAGACCTCCCCCTTGTGGGAGAGCAGCGCGATCTGCACGTTCTCCCGCACCGTCATGGAACCGAAGGTGGCGGTGATCTGGAAGGTGCGGCCGACGCCGTGCCGCGCGATGGCGCGCGGGCCGAGGCCGGTGATCGGGACGCCCCCCAGCAGCACGGACCCTGCATCGGGCACGAGTTGCCCGCCCACCATGTTGAAGAGGGTAGACTTGCCCGCCCCGTTCGGCCCGATGAGCGCCAGCATCTCGCCCGGCGCGACGGCGAAGGAGACGTCCCCCACCGCCTGCACGCCGCCGAAAGACTTGCTCAGCCCCTGAACGACGAGGACGCTCACGCCTCCCGCCCCCGCAGCCAGAGGCGGCGCGCGGCGCCCGCGATGCCCTCGGGGAAGGCGGTGACGAGCAGCACGATCACCGCACCGAGCACCAGCCGCCAGAGATCGGTGGAGCGCACGAGGATGTCGGCCAGCGCGGTATAGACCAGCGCGCCGATGATCGGCCCCGCCACGGTCTGCAACCCGCCGAGCAGCACCATCAGCAGCGCCTCCACCGAGTGCGGGATGGAGATGTAGGTCGGGAAAATGCCGCCCTTGCCGTAGGAGAAGAGCGCGCCCGACAACCCGCAGGCGGCGCCGGAGATTACCAGCGCGACCATGCGCAGCCGCGCCACGTCCAGCCCGATAGCGCGCGCGCGGGTGGCCGAATCCCGCGCCGCCCGCAGCGCGTAGCCATAGGGAGCGTAAAGCGCGCGCCGCAGCAGCAGCGCCACCGCGACCGCCAGGGCCAGCGCAATCCAGTAGAAGACGCGCGGGCTGCGCGCCCAGTCCGGCGGCCAGAGGCCGAGCAGCCCGTTGTCGCCCCCCGTCACCTCCACCCACTGGAAGGACACGGCCCAGACGATCTGCGCGAAGGCAAGGGTGAGCATCGAGAGATAGACACCGGAGAGCCGCACCACGAACCAGCCGAACAGCGCCGCGACGATCCCCGCGGCCAGGGGCGCCGCCAGCAGCCCGACGGGCATGGGCGCGCCCAGCCACTGCATCAGCAGCCCCGCCGCATAGGCGCCGATGCCGAACCAGGCGGCGTGGCCGAAGCTCGCCATCCCGCCCGGCCCCATCATGAAGTGCAGCGAGGTGGCGAAGATGAGGGCGACGCAGGCATCTGTCAGCACGGTGAGGTAGTAGTCGCCAACGGCGAAGGGCGCCACGGCCGCGACCAGCAGCGCCAGCGCGCCTAGCAGGCGCAGCTCGCGCGGTGCGGCGCGCACGACGGGCGCGGCCACCGTCGCCTCCCGCGCCTCGGCCTGGGAACGGCCGAGCAGCCCGTTGGGCCGGAAGACGAGCACGACGGCCATCACGAGGAAGATCAGCACAAGGGTGATCTTCGGCACGAGAACGATGCCGAAGGCCTGGACGACGCCGATCAGCAGGCTCGCCAGGAAGGCGCCCGTCAGGCTCCCCAGCCCGCCGACGACCACGACCACGAAGGCATCGGTGATGACGGAGAGATCGATGTTCAGGTTGGCCGAGGCGTTCGGCAGGGAGAGCGCGCCACCCAGCCCGGCCAGCCCCGCGCCGAGCGCGAAGACGGAGGTGAAGAGCGTGCGCTGGTTCACGCCCAGCGCCGCCACCATCTCCCGGTCCAGCGTCGCCGCGCGCACCAGCGTTCCCCAGCGCGTGCGGTTCATCAGCAGCCAGAGCAGCCCGAGCACCACGGGACCGACGAGGATGAGGAAGAGGTCGTAGGCGGGGAAGCGGTTTCCCATGATCTCGACGAAGCCGCGCAGCCAGCGCGGGCGCGGCAAGGGCAGCTCCACCGCGCCCCATATCCATAGCGTCACGTCCTGCAGCACCAGCACCACGCCGAAGGTGGCGAGGAGTTGGAACAGCTCCGGCGCGCGATAGATACGGCGAAGCACCGCGACTTCCAGCACCACCCCGATCAGCGCGGTGGCGAGGACCGTCAGGAGGATGCCGAGAACGAACCACTCGGGCTCCCGCGGCAGCCGCGTGATAATGCTCCAGCCGATATAGGCGCCGAGCATCATCAGCGAGCCGTGGGAGAAGTTCACGATCCGGGTGACGCCGAAAATGATCGTCAGCCCGGAGGCGACGAGGAAGAGCGACGAAGCCCCGGCGAGGCCCGTCAGCAGCTGCGGGACGATGCTGTCCATGAAATCGCCGGTATCTCTCTCAGGTCGCGCTGGCGGGGCGCATGCCGCGCACCACCTCGTCCGCGGGCAGCAGGTCCTTCCCGTCGATGTAGCGCCAGTCCACCATCACGCCCTCGTTCCGGCGCAGCGCGGTCCTGCCGACATAGACGCCGAGCGTGCCCTGGTGGTCGATGGCACGGTAGGTCGCCTGCCCCGCGGGAGTCTCGAAGACGGCGCCGCGGAAGCCCTCCACCATCCTCTCGGCCTCGGTCGAGCCCGCCTTGGCAATGCCGGCCGCGATGGAGTTGATGAGGGAGTAGCCGACCAGCGAGCCGCACATCGGCTTCGCGTTGAACTTCGCGCGGTAGGCGGCGGCATAGGCCTTGTGCGCCGGCGTATCGATCGCTTCGCCCGGATAGCCGGTGACGGTCCAGCCCTCCGGCGCCTCGTCGCCCAGGGGATCGAGGTATTCGGGCTCCCCCGTCAGCATGGAGACCACGGCGCGGCGCTCGAACAGCCCGCGCGTGTTGCCCTGGCGCACGAAGTTCGTCAGGTCCGGCCCGAAAAGCACGTTGAAGATCGCCTCTGGTCGCGCGCCCTCCAGCGCCTGCACCGTCGCGCCCGCATCCACGCGGCCGAGGGCCGGCCACTGCTCCGCCACGAACTGCACGTCCGGCCGCTTGGCCAAGAGGATCTGCCGAAACCACTTCACCGCGGACTGGCCGTACTCGTAATTCGGCGAGACAGTGACCCAGCGCTTCGCCGGCAGCTTCGCCGCCTCCTCCGCCAGAATCGCGGCCTGCATGTAGGTGGAGGGGCGCAGGCGGAAGGTGTAGCGGTTGCCCTTATCCCACACCATCGCGTCCGTCAGCGGCTCCCCGCCGACATAGAGGCGCCTGTTTTGCGCAGCATACTCGCTCAGCGCGAGCCCGACATTGGAGAGGAAAGCGCCGGCGAGCACGTCGACCTTCTGGTCGTTGAAGAGCTCGCCCGCCAGCCGCACCGCGTCCTGCGGGCGCCCTGCATCGTCGCGCGTGATCAGCTCCAGCGGCCGCCCGAGGACGCCGCCCTTGGAGTTGATTGTCTCCACCGCGAGCTGCATCGCGTTGCGGTAAGGCAGGGTGAAGGCGGGCTGCGAGGTGTAGCTGTTGATCTCGCCGATGCGGATCGGCGCACCCCCCTGGGCCCGCAGGAGGCCGGGCAGGGCGAGGGCACCGGACGCGCCGAGGACGAGGCGCCGTGTCACTTCCATGTTGCTACTCCTGGTGGGATGTCAGGGAAGCCCGTCCGCATTACTCGGCGGGGAGCGAGACCCGGTCGAGCACCTTGCCGTCCATCGTCACGGGCTCGCCGTCCAGCCGCACGGTGCAGCGGCGCAGCGGGATGTCGATGTGGCAGGGCGTGTTGCGCGTGCCGCCGGCCTCGGTGTTCGGGCCGAGCGAGAAGAGGAAGTTGCCGGCGAAGGCGCGGGCATCCATGCCGATGGTCTGCTCGCGGTCGTAGAGGGAGAGCACGGACCAGCGCGCGCGGTCCTGCAGCCCCCAGCCGATATGCGAGATGGCGTAGGCCTCGGGGTCCTTGAAGCTCTCGATGTAGTCGAGCAGCAGCTCGGCATCGAGCCCGCCCTCGATCTTCACGGCATAGCCGTCCTTCACTGTGAGGGTGATCTTCTCGGAAGCGTAGGACTTCTGCGGCAGCAGGATGTCGCCGCGGTCGATCACGATGGTGCCGTTCGACTTGCCCTCGTTCGGCCAGGTCGCGAGGAAGCCGCTGGGCCAGTGGTCCCATCGCCCGGGGGCATCGACGAAGCCGTACTCCTCCAGCAGCGGGTAATCGCCAAGCGCGCAGCGGAGATCCGTGCCGGCGGCGGAGGTGACGTGCATCTCCTTCGCCGCCTTCAGCTTCTCGGCCGCGGACTTCACGCGCAGCTTGTCCTCCGACGTCGGCACCAGCCGCGCCAACACCTCCGGCGGTTCGACGGCGAGCAGCATGCGCGTGCCGGATTCCAGGATTTCGCCCTGCTCCGGCGAGAAGAGTAGCAGCATGAGGTCGAGCACGAGGTCGCTCGCCTTCAGCGCGGCCATACCCGCGGGATTCCCGGTCAGCGGCGTGTCGCCGACGAAGGCGAGCGCGTCGCGGCTGAGCGAGGCCTCGCCGTTCATCGCCGGCAGGTCGAGGCGGTTGACGATCGCGCCCATGCCGCGCGCGGCCACCATGGCGGTGGAAAGCGTCTGCGGATGCGTGCTCGGCCCCGTCAGCACCGTCACCACCTCGCCCCGGTTCAGCTGCGAGAGGGTGAGGACCTTCTTCCAGGCCTCGATCATGTCCGCGTCGCTGATGGCCATGGCCAACCCCTTCCGCTTGCTTCTCGCCCGAACTAACTGAGCGTACAGTTACGAACGGCGCGGCCGAAAGCGGAAATCCGCCTCACGAAAGGGCGATCCTGGCGCCCCCGCACCGCCCCTCGCCCATGCCGCATGCATCTGGCAGAGGTGGTGACCATTTCCTGCACAATTCCGGAAGGCCCGATGGACCAGCATTTCTACGAACCCCGCCTCGGCCACGGGCTTCCGCACGATCCCTTCAAGGCGATTGTCGCGCCGCGGCCCATCGGCTGGATCAGCACGGTGGATGCGGAGGGGCGCGTGAACCTCGCGCCATACAGCTTCTTCAACGCCTTCAACTCCAACCCGCCGATCGTCGGTTTCGCGAGCGAGGGGCGCAAGGACAGCCTGCGGAACGTGGAGGCCACCGGCGAGTTCGTCTGCAACCTCGCCACGCGCCCGCTGGCCGAGGTGATGAACCGCAGCAGCGCGCCGCTGCCGCACGGCGAGTCGGAAATAAGCTTCGCCGGCATTGAGGCCGCGCCCTCGCGCCTTGTGAAGCCGCCGCGCGTCGCGAACACGCCGGCCGCGCTGGAATGCAGGCTGCTCCAGGTCGTGCAGTTGAGGAATCTCGACGGCGCGGCGCTGGAGACGCATCTCGTGCTCGGGCAGGTCGTCGGCGTGCATATCGACCGCGCCTATCTCCGCAACGGCATCTTCGATACCAAGGCCGCCCGCCCCATCGGCCGCTGCGGCTATCGCGGCGACTATGCCGAGATAGGCGAGATGTTCGAGATGATCCGCCCGACCCTCGGCTGAGCGCTGGGGAACTCCCCCCGTATCATGCCACGCCGAGCAGCCGGATCAGCGCCAGGCTGATCGCCCCGAGCACGAGCAGCGAGGCCACCGCCGCCGCGATCACCCGCCCGCCCGAGCGCGCCACCGTCCGCACATCCACGCCCAGGCCGAGGGCAGCCATGGAGAGAAGGGTGAGCGCCGTGGCCAGCGCCGCCGCCGGCGCCAGCGCCGCCTCCGGCACCATGCCGGCCGACCGCAGCAGGGCGAGGCCGAGGAAGCCGAGGATGAACCAGGGCACCAGCCGCGCAACCGAGGGGCGCGGCGAGGGCCGCCCCGCCTCTCCCCGAAGCCGGGGCGCCAGCAGGGACAGCACCACCACGACCGGCCCGAGCATCAGCACGCGCACCAGCTTCACCAGCGTCCCGACCTGCGCGCTGAGCGCCGAGACGGGCGCGGTCGCCGCCAGTACCTGCGGCACGGCATAGACGGTGAGCCCCGCGAGCACCCCGTACTGCCCGGGGCTGAGGCTGAGGACGGGCACGAGGAGCGGCAGGCTCAGCACCACCGCGACGCCGAGCACGGCGGTGAAGGCGATGGAGGCCGCCACGTCCCGCCCGTCGGCCCCCACCACCGGCGCCACGGCCGCGATGGCCGAGTTGCCGCAGATCGAGTTGCCGCAGGCCACCAGCACGGCCATGCGCCAGGGCAGGCCGAAGAACCGGCACAGCCCGTAGCTCGAGAGGATCCCGACGGCGACCACCAGCGCGATCCCCGCCAGCATCGCCGGCCCGACCGCGAGAACCGTGGCCGTGCTCAGCGAGGCGCCGAGCAGCACCACAGCCGCCTCCAGCAGCACCTTCGCCGAGAAGTCGATCCCCGGCTTCCAGCGCGGCCCGGGTTGCCAGGCCGTGCGGATGGCGGCGCCGAGCAGGATGGCGAGCACCAGCGCCTCCACCCAGGCGCGGCCGAACAGCGCCGCCTCCAGCCGGGCCAGGCCGAGCGCCGCGAGGGTGACGAGGGCGCAGAGCAGGATCCCCGGCAGGAGCTGGGCGGCGCGGCGGGCGATCGGCATGGGGTCTCCTTCAACCGCCGCGAGGCTGGAGCGCAGCGGAAGGATGATCAAGCGGGCCGGGGACGGCGGGGCTTCCCGGCCCTATTTCGTTCCGAAGAGCCGATCCCCGGCATCGCCGAGGCCGGGGCGGATATAGGCGTGCTCGTCCAGGGCGCGGTCCACGGCGCAGGCGAAGACGGGCACGTCCGGATGCGCGGCGGCGAGAACCTCCAGCCCCTCCGGCACCGCCAACAGGCAGGCGAATCGCAGGTTGGCGCAGCCCGCCGCCTTCAGCTTGCCGAGCGCCGCGGCCGCGGAATGGCCGGTGGCCAGCATTGGGTCCACCACGATCACCAGCCGCTCGGCCACGTCCTCGGGCAGCTTCAGGTAGTACTCCACCGGGCGCTGCGTCACGGGATCGCGGTAGAGGCCGATATGCCCCACCCGCGCGGAGGGAACGAGGTCCAGCATCCCCGAGGCGATGCCGTCTCCGGCGCGCAGGATAGAGACGATGCAGAGCTTCTTCCCCGCGATGGAGGGCGCCATCATCGGCTCCAGCGGGGTGTCAATGGGCACGCGCTCGATCGGCAGATCGCGCGTCAGCTCATAGGCCATCAGGAGGCTGACCTCGCGGGCGAGGGAGCGGAACTCGCCCGTGGAGGTCTCCCGCCGCCGCATGATGGTCAGCTTGTGCTGTACCAGCGGGTGAGAGAGCAGGGTGAGCCGGGGGTGGATCGCCTGGTCCATGGTCGCGCCGGATCTCCTCTGCCCGCCGCGCCCCGCAGCGGGAGCGCCGCATCCCCATAGCGCGAAGCTCGGCCAGGGCGAAGGCCGCCCAGGGGCCAACTCCGGGGTGCCAACTCCGGGGCGCCGGCCTCATGCCGCTCCCGCCTCGGCCAGTTCGACCGCCCGGCCGAGATCCACCGAGAGCAGCCGCGACACGCCCCGCTCCTGCATCGTCACGCCGTAGAGCCGGTGCATCCGCGCCATGGTCAGGGGGTGGTGGGTGACGACGAGGAAGCGCGTCCCGCCCTCCGTCATGGCCTCGAGCAGGTTGCACAGGCGCTCGACATTGGCGTCGTCCAGCGGCGCGTCCACCTCGTCCAGCACGCAGACCGGGGCGGGCTGACAGCGGAACACGGCGAAGATGAGGGAGAGCGCCGTCAGCGCCTGCTCCCCGCCGGAGAGAAGGGAGAGGGAGGAGAGCTTCTTTCCCGGCGGCTCCGCGTAAATCTCCAGCCCGGCCTCCAGCACATCGTCCGAGCCGACGAGGGCCAGATGCGCCCGCCCGCCGCCAAAGAGGCGGGTGAAGAGCGCGCGGAACTCGCCGTCCACCCGCTCGAACACCGCGCGCAGCCGCTCCCGCCCCTCGCGGTTCAGGTGGCCAATGGAGCCGCGCAGCTTGGCGATGGCGTGGCCGATCTCCTCCCGCTCGCGCTCCAGGTTGAGGAGGCGCTCCTCCACCTCTGCCATCTCCACCTCGGCGCGGAGGTTCACGGGCCCCATCTCCTCGCGCTCCCGGGCCAGGCGCTCGGCCTTGCGCCGCGCCCTCTCCTCGGCGGCGTCCGACAGGTCCTCGGGCGGCTCGGGCAGCTCGGCCGCGGGGCCGAGGCGCTCCATGATGCGGGTGGCCACCGCGCGGCCCTCGTCCTCGGCGCGCGCCGCGTTGCCGTCGGCCCGGGCCTGGGCCTCTCGCGCGGCGGCGAAGGCGGCGTCCGCCAGGCGTCGGGCCTCCGCGGCCTCCCGCGCCTCGGTCTCGGCGGCGAGCAGGGCGGCGGCGGCCCCTTCATGGGCGGCCTCCACCTCGGCCAGCATCCGCGCGGCGCTCGCCAGCAGGGCGGCCGCTTCCTCCGGCGCGTCGGCGGCGGCGGCGGCCTCGATGGCGGCGGCCTCCTGCCGGGCCGTCAACTCGATCAGCCGCGCCGAGGCATCGGCCCGGCGCCCGGCCCAGGAGGCCGCCTCGGCCTCCAGCGCGGCGCGGCGCTCCGAGAGCCGCTCCCCTTCCGCCCCTAGGGCGAGCCGCGCGGCGTGGGCCTCGGCCTCCTCGCGGCGGGCCTCAGCGAGGGCGGCGCGGGCGGCCCCGGCCTCCGTGCGGGCGATCTCGGGATCGGGGTTGTCCTTCGCGGCCTCCTCTGCGGCAAGGCGCGCGGCTTCCGCCTCGGCGCGCCCCTCGGCCAGACGCGCGAGCTGCGGCTCCAGCGCCGCCAGCCGCCCCTCGGCCGCCGCGGCGCGCGAGGCGAGAGCCGATTGCGCGCCGCGGGCGGCGTCCAGCCGGTTCTCCGCTGCCCGGCGCGCTTGGCGGGCCGCCTCCTCGGCGGCGCTCGCCCCGCGCAGGGCCGCGGCGGCGGCGTCCAGCGCGGTGCGGGCGGCGGCGGCGTCCGGCACCGAAGCCTGAACCGCCTTCGCGGCCTCCAGCGCCCGCTCGGCCTCGGCCCGCTCGGCCGCCGCGCGCCCCAGCGCGGGGGCGAGGGCGGAGAGGCGACTATCCGCCAGCGCCGCACTCGCGGCGAGGCGGGACGCCTCCCCCCGCGCCCGGGCCAGCCGCGTCTCGGCCTCCCGGCGCGCGTTGCGGGCCGCGTTCTCGGCGGCGGAGGCCTTCGCCTCGGCAGCCTTCGCGGCCTCGGCTTCGATCCGCGCCGCAGTCAGCGCCGCCTCGGCCGCGTCCCGCGCTGCCTCCCGCGCGCGCAAGCGGTTGCGCTGACGCAGGCGCTCGGCCCCCGCGCTCGGCGCGCCGGGATTGGCCCCGTGCCCGTCCCAGCGCCAGAAGCCGCCGCTGCGCGCGACGAGCGCCTGGCCCGGCGCCAGCGCGGCCTGCATGGCCGGGCCGCGCGCCTCATCCTCCACTAGCCCGATCGCCGACAGCGCGCGGGCCAGTTCCGGCGGCGCCTGCACGAAATCGGAGAGCGGCACCGCCCCCTCCGGCAGGGGCGGGGCGGCCGCCAGCGGCGGCAGGGCGCGCCAGTGGCGCGGCGCCTTCGGGTCGGCCGGGCAGTCCAGCCCCTCGCCCAGGGCGGCGCCGAGCGCGGCCTCCAGCCCGGCGGGCACGACGACGGAGTCGAGGATCGGCACGGCGCCGCCGCTCTCCCCCGCCCGCAGCAGGGCGGCGAGGCCCTGCGCCTCGGCGGCGGCGCGGGCGCGGGCGGCACCGGCCTCGGATTCGGCGGTGCGGGCGCGGGAAAGGGCGGCGGCGGCCCCGGCGCGCGCGGTCTCGGCCTCCGTCAGCGCGTCGGCGGCGGCCTCGGCGGCACGGGCGGCCTCGGCCTCCTCGCGGCGCGCGGCCTCCTGGCGCTCGGCGGGGATGCAGGCGGCGAGGGCCGCCTCGTGCTCCCGCTTCAGCCGCTCGCCACCCTCGGCGGCGCGGCGGGCGCGCTCGGCGGCGGTGCGGGAGGCCTCGCGGGCGGCGGCCTCGTCGGGCTCGGCGGGGGGGGCGGCGCGCTTCGCCTCAAG
>JBHTFH010000015.1:0-101925 GCA_042666135.1 Roseomonas sp. GCM10028921
CGGGCGGCGGCCTCGTCGGCCTCGGCGGAGCGGGCGGCGCGCTGCGCCTCGGCCTGGGCCACGGCGGCGGCGGCCCGGGCGGCCTCGGCGCGCTCGAAGTCGGCGCGGGCGCGGGAGAGGGCGGCGTCGGCGTTCCCCGCCTCGGCCGCGGCGCTCGACAGCGCCTCGGGGGAGACATTCGCGGCCAGAGCCTTCGCCCGCTCCTCCTCCAGCCGCGCCGTCTCGGCGGCGAGGCGGCGGGCGGTGGCCTCGGCGGCGCGGCGGGCGTCCTGCAGCCGCTCAAAGGCGAGAGCGGCCTCCGAGGCGGCCTCGGCCTTCCGCTCGGCCTCGGCCTCCGCGGCGCGGGCCGCGTCCTCGGCGAGGGCGAGACGGCCGGCGGCGGCCTCCGCCCGCGCGGGCAGGGCGGCGAGGGCAGCGGCGATCTCCCCGGCCTCGGCGTTCAGCCGGGCCTCGGCGGCCTCGGCATCGTGCACCACGGCGGCGGCATGGGCGTGGTCGGCCCCTATCTGGGCGAGGCGGCCGGTGGCGGCATCCAGCGCGGCGCGGGCGCGGGCCTCGGCGGCGGCCAGCCCCTCGCCCTCCACCCTCCGGCGCTCCAGCGCGGTGCGGGCGGCGGCCTCGGCGGCGCGCGGGCCGGGCAGCGCCATCTCGGCGGCATGCGCCCGGCGGGTGGCGGCCTCGGCGGCGGCCTCGGCAGCCCTGGTGGCAGCGCGGGCAGCGTCCAGCGCGTGGCGCGAGGCAAGGAGCTGCCCCTCGGCGCGGGCGGCCAGCAACGCCATCCACTCCGCCTCGGCGGCGCGGGTGAGGCCGGAGAGGTTGCGGTAGCGCGCGGCCTGCCTCGCCTGCTTCTTCAGGCTCTCCCGCTGCGTCTCCAGCTGGGTGCGGAGGTCGTCGGCGCGGGTGAGGTTCGTCTCGGCCTGGCGGAGCTTCAGCTCGGCCTCGTGGCGGCGGGCGCGGAGGCCGGCCGTGCCGGCGGCCTCCTCCAGCACCGATCGCCGCTCCTCCGGCTTCGCGCCGATCAGCGCGGCGACGCGCCCCTGGCTGACCATGCCCGAGGCGCGCGCGCCCGAGCCGATATCGGCGAAGAGGGTGGCGACGTCGCGCCCGCGCGCCTCGCGCCCGTTGATGCGGTAGCCCGTGCCCGCGCCGCGCTCGATCTTGCGGGTGATCTCCAGCTCCGCCGCCTCGGAATTGGGCGGGGGGGCGAGGCCGGCGGCCTCCTCCAGGCTCAGCGTCACTTCGGCTTGGTTGCGGCCGGGGCGGGAGGAGGTGCCGGCGAAGATGACGTCGTCCATCTCCCCGCCGCGCATGGCCCGGGCGTTGGTCTCGCCCATGGCCCAGCGCAGGGCCTCGACCACGTTGGACTTGCCGCAGCCATTCGGCCCGACGATCCCCGTCAGCCCCGGCAGGACCTCCACCGTCGTGGCTTCCGCGAAGGACTTGAAGCCGGCGATGCGGAGGCGCGAGAGGGTGGCGGTGCGGGGCTGGCGGGTGCCGTCCCGCTCGTGTTTCTCCCCGGCGTCTCCCTCCCCGGCATCCGCGAGGGAGGCGTCGGCGCGCGCGCGATCCCCGGGCGCAAGCTCTGTGCCCGAAGGCACAGGCTCCGCGCCTTCCTCGTGGCTCTCCAGGGGCTCGGCCCCGGGCAGGGCGGCGGGGTTGGTGTCCATCAGCGTCCGGGAATTAGCCGCCGGAGACGCCCGCCAGTTCGGCGAAGCGCTCGTAGCTCACCGCGCCCGCCTGGGGACGGCCGTTGAAGACGAAGGTGGGGGTGGAGGCGACGTTGTGCTCCTGCTGCCCCTTCATGCGGATCTCGAGGATCCCGCGCTGCAGCGCTTGGTCGGCCAGGGCGGCGTCCACCTGGGCGCGGCTCATCCCGGCCAGCGCCGCGACCTTGGCGATCTCCGCAATGTGGTCGGCGCCGCGCGAGAAGGCCCAGCGGTCCTGCGAGGCGAAGAGGGCGCTGATGAAGCCCTCGTAGCGCTCCGCCGGCAGGGCGCGGGCGACGACGGCGGCGGCGAGCGCCACTTGGTCCAGCGGGAAGTCGCGCCAGACCATCCGGACCTTGCCCGTCTCCACCAGCCGCGACTTCACCTGGGGCCAAGTGCCGTTGTGGAAGGCGGCGCAGTGGGAGCAGGTGAGAGAGAAGTACTCGATCACCGTCACCGGCGCGTCCGGCCGGCCGGCGGAGCGGTCGCCAAGGCGGGTGTCGGCCCCCTGGGCGCGCAGGGCGGCGGGCATCAGCGCGGCCGCGGGCGCGGCGAGGAGAAGGCTGCGGCGGGGGGTGGTCATCGGTCCGCGGTTCCGTCCTGATGGGGGCTGCACTCTAGCGGGCTCGATAGACGCCGCGCGCCAATCTTGCCAGGGCATCCCGCAACTCGGGGTTGCCAACCGTGTCCAGCGCGCCACGAACCGTATCTGGCAGGGGGGGCGACGGGCGGGCGCGGGGGGACGCCGCGGCCGAGGGAGCCTGCTGCACGAAGCGCAGGCTCTCCACGGTGACGGAGCCCAGCGCCGCGTTCACCCGCCCGATGAGCTGCGGCGCGAGGTGCTGCAGCTCCATCGCGACGGGGCCGGAGCAGCCGATGGTCAGCATGCCGCCCGTCAGCCGCTTGGGCACCGTCACCGCTGCGATGGCCGGTCCGACGATCCCCGCCCAGTCCGCCATCAGCAGCGCGCCGGCGGGGCTGCGCTTCTTGAAGGCCGGGCGGGTGAGGCGCGGGATGAGGCCGCCGAGCGGGCGCAGGCCGAGATCGGGGCGGCGGGGGTCGACCATGACGGCCGGGGCGGCAGGCGCTTCCCCTTCCTTATTATGGGTGGCGGCCGGACGGCGCCGCGGCGAGGCGGCGCGCGCCGGGGAGCCCTGCTGCCCCGGGGGCATGTCATGCCCAGGGGGCACGATATGTCCCGGGGGCGCGCTACGCTCCGAGCGCGCGCTATACCCCGAGGGCGTAAGACGCCCCGAGGCCGTAGGACGCCCTGGGGGGCTGGACTCACCGCCCGTCCCGCCCTCCCCTGCCCGCGCTTTGCCCGACGCCATCCCCGATCCTCCGCCCACCGGCCCGCTCCTGGGCTGGTACGACCGCCACCGCCGCACGCTGCCTTGGCGCGTCTACGCGCCACCGGGCGAGGCGCGCGGCGAGCGCGATCCATACCGCATCTGGCTCTCGGAAGTGATGCTCCAGCAGACGACGGTCGCGACCGTCGGCCCGCGCTACGCCCGCTTTCTCGCCCGCTTCCCGGATGTGCGCGCCCTGGCCGGAGCGCCTTGGGAGGAGGTGGCGGCGGAATGGGCGGGGCTCGGCTACTACGCCCGCGCCCGGAACCTCCACGCGGCGGCGAAGGCGGTCGCGGCGCGCGGCGGCTTCCCCGATACGGAGGCGGGGCTGCGGGAGCTGCCGGGCATCGGCGCCTATACCGCCGCCGCCGTGGCCGCCATCGCCTTCGACCGCCCAACCGTACCCGTGGACGGCAATGTGGAGCGGGTGGTCTCGCGCCTCCTGGCCATCCGCGAGCCGCTGCCCGGCGCCCGCCGCCTCATCGCCCCCGCCGCCGTGCGCTTCATGGAGCAGGAGGAGGCGCGCGCCCGCCCCGGCGACTTCGTGCAGGCGCTGTTCGACCTCGGCGCGACGATCTGCACGCCGCGCCGGCCGGCCTGCGCCCTCTGCCCCTGGCGCGGGGACTGCGCCGCCCAGCGGCTGGGCATCCAGGAGACGCTGCCCGTGAAGGCGCCCAAGGCGGCGCGCGGAGGGCGGCACGGGCTGCACTTCCTCGCCCGCGATCCCGCCGGGCGGCTGCTGCTGCGGCACCGCCCGCCGGAAGGGCTGCTCGGCGGGATGCTGGAGATCCCGGGAACGCCCTGGCGGGAGGGGGCGCCCTGGTCGCTGGAGGAGGCCCTGCCCCACGCCCCCCTGCCCGGCGCCGGGTGGCGGCTCCGTCCGGGCACGGCGCGGCACGGCTTCACCCATATGGACCTCGACATGCGCCTGGCCGAGGCCGCCGTGCCGGAAGCCCCTGCCCCTCCGGGCCTGACATGGATGGAGCCGGAGGCCGCCCGCGCCGCCCTTCCCACCGCCATGCGCCGCCTGCTCCCCCTGGCCGAGCCGCCGCTTGCCGAGGGCGCGGGCGGCGTGGCAAGCGGTGGCACAGGGGCGCGAGGCGCCCGCAGAAAGGGAATCCAGGCATGAACGCCCCCCAATCTCTCAACTCTCGGTCTCTCGCCGCCCGGCCGGTGCTCCGCTTCTGGTCGATGGCGCTGATGGGCTCGGCCGTGCTGGCGGCATCGGCGCAGGTGAGCCTGCCCATGTGGCCCGTGCCCGCCACGCTCCAGACCCTCGCCGTGCTGCTGCTGGGCGCCTTGGGCGGCCCCCGCATGGGCGTGGCGGCCGTGACGCTCTACCTCGCCGAGGGCGCGGCGGGCCTGCCCGTCTTCGCCCATGGCACGGGTGGCCCGGCCGTCCTGATGGGCCCGACGGCGGGCTTCCTCCTCGGCTTCCTTGCCTCGGCCGGCATCGCGGGCCTGTCCGGGCGCGGCGCGATGCGACAGGCAGCCGTGCTGACCATCGCCCACCTCGCGGTCTTCATCCCGGGCGTGATCTGGCTCTCCACCTTCGTGGGGCTGGAGAAGGCCTGGACCGCCGGCTTCCTTCTCTTCCTGCCGGGCACGGCGGTGAAAGCGGCGCTGGCCTTTGCCACCCTGCGGGCGCTCCGCCGGGGCTGAACCCCGCCGCACTGCCGGGCTTCCTGCCGCCCGCCCCGGGACACCGGGGCGGGCGGTTCTCGTTTCTGCTCCGCTCATTCGGTCCCCACCCTAAGGACCATGGAGCGCGGCGGAGCGGCCACGCCTCTCCGGAAGAGCCTCTCTCCCGTGCCCCTGGCGCCGCCAGACCTCTGCCCAGGAGGGGCGGATTCATCGCCATCGAACCCCGTGGAGCATGCGGCTCACCAATCTTTTTTATGGGACAGTCCGGTCCAGGACTTTCCATTCCGGCCAGGGATGTATCGTGCATCGGAATATAACGCACTCGATTACACGTTATAAGTGCAAAAATGCTGGCCCGGGTCGTCAGTTACTCCGAATAAAGCGCAAGAAGTATCTAATTTGAGATGAAGGAGCCATCGACAGTCGAAAGATGTGATCAGCCCAACGGAACGCGACAAGCTAGAAAGCCGCGTCAAATCACGTTCGAGTGAGGTCAAGAATTGTTGACCATGCCGTTGCGGACGACTTAGGCCTTGCTCGCGATTTCGTGAGGAACCCCTGAATGACTCTCCGTGGCGTCTATGTCGGCAACTCTCCCACCGCGCTCCAGCAGTTCGAGAACTGGCTCGGCTCCGAGATCGAGGTCGTGCACGGCGTCGTCGGCATGGCGAACTGGTCGGACTTCACCAACAGCGCGAACTGGATGACCAACACGCTCTGGAAGGGGATCAACGAGCGCGTGCACTGGTCCGTGCCGATCATGGTCACGGATGGCAGCGCCAGCCTCGCCCAGGCCGCCAGGGGCGCCTACGATTCCTACTACGCGACCGTGGCCAAGACCCTCCTCGCCTCCCGCGCCGGGGACAACGACCCCATTCATGTCCGCACGGGCTGGGAGGCGAATGGCGAGTGGTTCAAGTGGACCGCCGTCGGCCGCGAGCAGGAGTTCATCGGCGCCTTCCGCCATTTCGCGGACACGTTCCACAGCATCTCCAGCCGCTTCAAAATCGAGTGGAACATCAACTACGCCGACACGGGGATCAACCCCGCCACGATCTATCCCGGCGATTCCTATGTCGACGTGATCGGCATGGATTTCTACTGGACGCCCGAGTACCAGGGCTGGGATCCGAACAACGCCTTCAACGGCCTCAAGAACGCGCGCTACGGCCTGCAGTGGCTGGAGGACTTCGCCGCACAGCACGGCAAGCCCACCTCCTACTCCGAGTGGGGCATTAACTCCGACAACGCCGGCCCCTACATCCAGAAGGTCAAGGAGTGGTTCCAGACGCACAACGTGGCGCTGGAGAGCTACTGGAACCTGACGATGGACAAGGTCACGGGCCTGTCCACCACGAACTCGATGCCGAATGCGAGCGCGGCCTTCAAGGCGGCCTTCAGCACCCCGCTCAACGGCGTCTCCTCCTCCGGCGGGACGACCACCGCTCCCTCCGCGCCGACGCCGGTCACCGTGACCACGGGCGACACGAAGGCGAGCGCGGCGGCGGGCAACACCGTCTGGGGCGGCTCGGGCAATGACTCCCTCAACGGCACGGACGGGAACAACGCCTTCTCCTCGGGCAGCGGCAATGACTGGATGGCCGGCGGCAAGGGCGACGACACCTATCTCGACCTCAACCTTGGCGACCAGATCTACGAGAAGGCGGGCGAGGGCGTGGACACGATCACGACCTGGCTCGACCGCTTCACCCTGCCCGACAATGTCGAGAACCTGACGCTCACCGGCACGAGCTGGACGACAGCGACGGGCAACGGGCTGTCCAACATCATCATCGGCAACGGCAGCGCCAACATCATCGACGGGCGCGGCGGCAACGACCTGCTCACGGGCGGCGGGGGCAAGGATACCTTTGTCATCACCAAGGGGATGGGCCACGACACCATCACCGACTTCCGGCCGCAGGCCTGGGGCGGCGATGCCGACAAGCTTTCCCTCAAGGGCTTCGGTTACGGCGCGAAGATGACGAACAATGGCAACGTGTTCACCATCACCTCGTCCGACGGATCGGTGGACCACTTTACGCTCAAGGGCATCAACTCGATCAGCAGCAGCGACTACGTCTTCAGCTGACCGGCACCGCCCCGCCCGCCGCTTCCGGCGGGCGGGGTTCCTAATCCAGCACCCCCGCCTCCACCCCCAGCCGCGCGGCATGGCCGCGCAGCGCCTGGGCCAGCGGGGCCGGCACCAGCACCCCTTCCGCTTCCGCCTCCGCGATCAGCCGGGCGGCTCGGTCTCCGGGCAGGCGGACGGGGGCATCGGGATCGATGGGCGGGCTGGCGCGGACGGCATCCGCCAGGAAATCCATCTGGGCGAGGAAGGCCTCCCGCCCCGCGAAGACGTCGGGATCGAGGAGCTGGAGGAAGACGTTGGCGCCCCAGCGCGTCGGCCCCTCCCGCCGGCCATGCCCGGCCAGCCCGCCTGTCAGCGCCTCCACCATCAGGGCCAGGCCGAAGCCCTTGTGCCCGGCATCGGTGCCGCCGAGCAGCATGAGGCTGCCACGCCCCCTCTCCCCGCCCTCCACCACCGAGGGATCGCGGCTCGGCCGCCCCTCGCTGTCCAGCACCCAGGGGTTCTCGAACATCCTCCCCGCCGCCGCCCGCTCCCGCGTCTGCGAGAGGGAGGTGATGGAGGAGGAGATGTCCACCAGCACCGGGCTGCCGCTCGTGGGGAAGCCGATGGCGAAGGGGTTGGGGCTGAACAGCCCCTCCTTCCCGCCGAAGGGGGCCACGATCTTCGTGTGCGGCCCGGACGAGGCGATGATCGCCAGGTAGCCCCGGTCCGTCGCCGCCTTCACGATGGCGGCGAGGCAGCCGATATGATGGCTCTTCCGCATGGCCAGGGTGAAGGTGCCGTGCCGAGGCAGGCGCTCGAAGCCCAGCGCCAGGGCGCGCTCGACGAGCCACAGGCCGGGGCGGTAGCCGCCGTCCCAGACCACCGTGCCGCCGATGTCGCGCAGGGTCTCCGGCTCGCCCCCTCCCTCCATCAGCCCGCGCTCGAGCTGGTCGAGATAGGCGCCGAGCTGGGCGAGGCCGTGGGTGCTGCGCCCCATCATGTCCGTCAGCACGAGCAGCCGCCCCACCGCCTCGGCCTTCTCGGCCTCCATCCCGGCAGCGGAGAAGAGGGCGGCGGCGAGGCGGGAGAGCTGGCCGTGCGGGCGGCGGATCGCGGGGGCGGTCATGCGGGAGATTCCGGGCAGGAAGCCGCGCGCCGCGGGCGGCAGGCCGGCGAGGCGCAGGGGGTTCCGGTAGCGAGGGTGACGGCCCCGCGCGGGAGCCGCCGGGCAGGCGGCATCGGGCCAGGGGCGCCGGAGGGGCGCCCCGCCCGATGGGCGGCGCTAGTCCAGCCGCACGTTGTTGGCGCGGATCAGCCGCGTGTAGGTCTCGGTCTGGGCCGTCAGCCACTGGCGGAAGGCGTCCGGCCCGTCCGCGCGCGGCTCCGCGCCCAGGCCGGCCAGCCGCGCCGCGACGGGCGGGAGGGCGAGGATCGCCTTGAGCTCCCGGTGCAGCCGCTCGACCAGCGGGCGCGGCGTGTTGCCCTGGACCATGATCCCCTGCCAGGTGCCGGCATCCACCGCCGGCCAGCCTAGCTCGCGGAAGGTGGGCACGTTGGGCAGGGTAGAGAGGCGGTGCGTGCCCGTCACGGCCACCGCGCGCATCTGGTTGTTCACCGCATAGGGCTGCGCCTGGGTGGCGCCGGCGATGGTGAGGTCCGCCTCCCCCGAGACGACAGCCGTCAGCGCCGGCGCGCCGCCACGGTAGGGGACGTGCGTCATCTCCTTCCCCCAGGCATCCGCGAGCTCGATAAGGGTGAGGTGGGAGGCGGTGCCGACCCCCGAATTGCCCGCGTTCAGCGGCCGCGGGGAGGACTTGGCGAAGGCAGCCAGCCCGGCGGCGTCCTGCACCGGCAGGGCATTCGCCACGCCCAGGATGTAGGGCGCGTAGATCAGCATGGTGACGGGCGCCAGGTCCTTCGCATTGTCGAAGGGCAGGCGCGGGAAGAGCGCGGGATTCGTCGCGATGGTCGTCACGTCCATCAGCAGCAGTGTGTGGCCGTCCGGCGGGCTCTTGGCGACGACATCGGCGCCGATATTGCCGCCCGCCCCCGCCCGATTCTCCACCACCACGTTCTGCCCGAGCGCGCGGGTCAGCTCCGGCGCGATGAGGCGGGCGAGGATGTCGCTCGTGCCGCCGGGCGCGTTGGGCACGATGATGCGGAGTGTATGGTCGAAGTTCTGGGCGCGCACCGCGGGTGCCGCGAGGGCGGCAGTGGCGGCGAGGCCGGTGCGGAAGAGGTCGCGGCGCTTCATCTCGTTCGTTTCCCTCATGCGTGGCGGCCCTTCAGGGAGCCCTTGGCACCGACCGGCGTAACGGGCCGGACCGATGCCTGTCCAAGCTTGAATGCGGATCGTTCGATACGCAAACCGCATCGATGTTCGAACCGGGCCAGCCCTGCTGCTTCGGGGCCGTGGCGGAGGAGCTGCATCTCCGCCGCGCCGCAGGACATGGCCCAGCCGGCCGGGGGCTGGCGCCGGAACCGATCGCCCGGCGCTGAACCATGCGGCTCCCTCGCCGTTCTGGGACGGTCCCCCCCACAACGCGAAGCCTCGCCATGACCGACGATCCGTCATCCTCCCGCCGCGACATCTTCCTGGGCGTGGCCGCCGGTGGCCTTGCCACCGCCATGGCCGCCCCCGCCCTCGGCCAGGGAGCGCCGGCCGGCACCGCGGCGCCCGCTGGGGGCGCGCCGGTCCTGGCCAATCCGCTGGAGCGCTTCCCCAAGCCGCCCTTCCAGATGCAGTCCCAGCCCTGGCCGGCGCTGCAGGCGAAGATGACGCCCGTGCCGGATTGCGGCGAGACGAGCTACCGGGGCTCGGGCCGCCTCGCCGGGCGCCGCGCCCTCATCACCGGCGGCGATTCCGGCATTGGCCGCGCCGCCGCCATCGCCTATGCGCGGGAGGGGGCGGACGTCGCCATCAACTATCTCCCAGCCGAGCAGCCGGATGCCGAGGACGTCGCGCGCCACATCCGCGATGCCGGCCGCAAGGCGGTGCTGATCCCGGGCGACATCCGCGACGAGGCCTTCTGCGCCCGCCTAGTGGAGCAGGCACGCACGGAACTCGGCGGCCTCGACATCCTGGTCAGCAACGCCGCCTACCAGCACGCGCAGAAGGCGCTGGCCGACATCACGACCGAGCAGCTCGACCAGACCATGAGGACCAATGTCTACGCCATGTTCTGGATCACCAAGGCCGCGCTGCCGCACCTGCCCGCGGGCAGCGCCATCATCGTGACCTCCTCGATCAACGCCGACCGCCCGTCGCAACATATCCTCGACTACGCCTGCACCAAGGCCGCCAACGAGGCCTTCGTGAAAGGTCTCGCCAAGCAGGTGATTGAGAAGGGCATTCGCGTGAACGGCGTGGCGCCCGGCCCGTTCTGGACCCCGCTCCAGGTCGGCGGCGGGCAGACCGAGGAGGGGCTGAAGAGCTTCGGCGGCGACACGCCCCTGAAGCGCCCGGGCCAGCCGGTGGAACTGGCCTCCGTTTATGTGGAACTGGCCGCCTCCACCTCCAGCTACACCACAGGCCAGATCTACGGGCAGACCGGCGGCGTCGGCTGGCCCTGATCCGTCCCGGCCGGGAGCGGGCCGCCCCTGGGGGCTGGCCCGCTCCCGTGGCGCCTCAGCGCAGGGGCGGCGCGAACATCAGCCCGCCCTGGGAGGCCAGGCGGTTCTGGCCGCGGTCGATGCCCAGCGGCGCCAGGTTGCGCTCCCAGATCTCCGCGTAGTTGCCGACCTGGGTGATGGCGTTGAACGCCCAGGCATTGTCCACGCCCAGCGCCGCTCCGAGCTCCCCTTGGGTGCCGAGCAGGCGCTGCACGGCCGGGTCAGTGGCCCCCTGCCGCTTCTCCTCCGCATTCGCGCCCGTCACCCCGGCCTCCTCGGCCGCCAGCAGGGCCGCGCCGGTCCAGCGCACGAGGTCGAACCAGCGCTCATCGCCCTTGCGGACCATGGCGCCCACGGGCTCGGAGCTGATGCGCTCGGGCAGGATCGCCAGCCCCTTGTCGGGCTGGGTGGCGCGGAAGGCGCCGAGGTAGGAAGCGTCGTTCGCCCAGGCGTCGCAGCGCCCGGCGAGGAAGGCGTTCGCGGCCTCCGACACCCCGCCGAAGAGCACGGGGGTGAAGTTAAGGTTGCTGGCGCGGAAGTAGCCGGCGACGTCCAGCTCGGTCGTCGTGCCCTGGAGCAGGCAGACCGTGGCCCCGTCCAGCCCCTTGGCCGAGCTCACCCCGGCATCGCCGCGCACCACGAAGGCGGTGCCGTCATGGAAGTTGATCCAGGCCATGTTCAGCCCGAGCGAGGCCTCGCGGGTGAGCGTCCAGCTCGTGTTGCGGACCAGCAGGTCCACCTCCCCCGACTGCAGCGCCGTGAAGCGCGCCTGGGGCGAGAGGGGAACGAAGCGGACGAGCTTCGCGTCGCCCAGGGCGGCCGCGGCCACCGCGCGGCAGGTATCGGCGTCCAGGCCCCGCATCTCCCCCTGGCTGTCGGGCAGGGAGAAGCCGGGCGATTCGCCCGACACGCCGCAGAGCAGCAGGCGCCGGCCGCGCACCGCTTCCAGCGTGGCGGACCGGCTGCCGCCCGGCGCGGTGCCCGGCGGCGGGGTCTGGGTGGATGAGGGAGCCGGGACGAGGGCGCCGAGCAGGGCGGCGGCCGCGCAGAGGACGGGGAGAAGGGGTCGTGAGAGGGGCATCGGGGGCGCTCCTTGAGGTGGAGCAGCAACGCCGGGCCGTCGAGTTCGGTTGAAGCCCCGCCCGGGCTAGCTGCCCGGCGCCAGCTCGGCGCGCAACTCGTCCAGCACGCGGAGCGTCCCGTCCCGCCGCTCGATGTGCCAGAAGGTCCAGCCGTTGCAGGAGGGCGCCTCCTGCACGGCGGCGCCAACCTGGTGGATGCTGCCGGCGACCCGCCCGCAGCGCAGCGTCGCGTCCGCGCCGACTTCCGCCTGCCAGCGGCGATGACGGTCCCAGAGCTTCGTGCCGGGCGGCACGAGGCCGCGCTCCACGAGCGCGCCGAAGGGAATGCGGGGCTGCTCGCGCTTGGCCGGCAGGGCGAGGGCGATGCTCTCGGGCAGCGGCTCGACCACCGCCAGCCGCGCCTCGGCGGCGTCCGCATAGGCGTCCTCGCGCTCCAGCCCGATGTAGCGGCGCCCCAGGCGCTTCGCGACGGCGGCGGTGGTGCCGGTGCCGAGGAAGGGATCGAGGATCACCTCCCCCGGCGCAGTGCAGGAGAGGATCACGCGGTGCAGCAGGGCCTCGGGCTTCTGCGTCGGGTGCAGCTTGCGCCCGTCCTCCCCGCGCAGCCGCTCCCCGCCAGTGCAGAGCGGGATGAGCCAGTCGCTCCGCATCTGCTTGTCGTCGTTCATCGCCTTCATGGCGGCGTAGTTGAAGCGGTAGCGGCTCTCCTCCCCGCGCGCGGCCCAGATGAGGGTCTCGTGCGCGTTGGTGAAGCGGCGGCCGCGGAAGTTCGGCATCGGGTTGGACTTGCGCCAGACCACGTCGTTCAGGATCCAGAAGCCGAGGTCCTGCAGGGCGACGCCGAGGCGGAAGATGTTGTGATAGGCGCCCATCACCCAGATCGTGCCGTCGCGGCGCAGCACGCGTCGGCACTCGGTCAGCCATTCCCGGGTGAAGCGGTCATAGGCGGCGAGGTCGTCGAAGCGGTCCCACTCCTCATCCACCGCGTCCACCAGGCTGTCGTCGGGGCGGCGCAGCGCGCCCTTGAGCTGGAGGTTGTAGGGCGGGTCCGCGAAGATGGCATGGACGGAGGCCGGCGGAAGGCGGCGCAGGCTCTCGATGCAGTCGCCGCGCAGCACGCTGTCCAGCGGCAGGTCCAGACCCGTCGTTCCTACGCGCACTGCATCCCCCGGCAAATCGCTGGCCGCGGCGCCGCGCCCCCGCGTCGCACCAGGCCGAGCCCCCTTCGCACCATGCTCATGGCCGAGTCGACCGGTCAAGTTGCGACTCAAGGGAGGGCCAGGATGGCTTGATCGACGGGGCTGAATCCTCGCCGGTGATGGGGTGTTGGGCCGAGCCGGGCCAGGGCCTCCCGATGCGCCGGCGTCGGGTATCCAGCATGGCGGGCGAAGCCGTAATCCGGCCAGCGCGCGCCGAGCCGCGCCATGGCCCGGTCCCGCACCACCTTCGCCAGGATCGAGGCCGCGGCGATGGAGAGGGAGAGCCCGTCGCCCCCCACCACGCAGCGCACGGCGCAGCCGAGCCGCGGCGGCGCGTTGCCGTCCACCAGGGCCAGCGACGGCACGACGGGCAGGCGGGAGACGGCGCGGAGCATGGCCAGATGCGTCGCGCGTAGGATGTTCAGCCGCCCGATCTCGGCGGCGCTGGCGGCGCCGATGCCGATCAGCGCCGCGCCCTCCTCCCGGGCGCGCAGCAGCGCGTCATGCGCCGCGTCGCGCCGGGCGGCGTCCAGGCGCTTGCTGTCGTCCAGCAGGGCGGCGAGGCCGGCGGGCGGAGGGTTGGGGAAGATCACAGCGGCGGCCAGCACGGGGCCGGCAAGCGGGCCGCGCCCGGCCTCATCCACCCCCGCCACGGGGCCGGGATGGGAGGCCTCCAGCGCGAAGTCGGGGCGCAAGGAGGGACGTGAGGAGGACCGGGATGCCGGGCGGCGCGCCATCTACAGGATCAGCCCCCCATCCACCACCAGCGTCTGCCCCGTGATCATCGCGCCCGCGCAGCCGAGGAACAGGATGGCCTCCGCGATGTCCTCCGGCAAGCAGCGGCGGCCCATGGGACAGTTCTCGACCGACTGCGCCCGCTGCGCCTCGGTCCACTCGATCTGCCAGGTGCTGTCCACCGCGCCCGGGGCGACGGCGTTCACCCGGACCTCCGGGCCGAGGCCGCGGGCGAGGTGCTTCGTCAGCGCCACCACCCCCGCCTTGCTTGCGGCATAGGCCATGGAGGAGCCGCGCCCGGAGAGCCCAGCGACGGAGGCAATGTTCACCACGGCGCCGCGCGAGGCGCGCAGCGCGGGGACGGCGGCGCGGGTGGTGCGGAACAGGCCGACGAGATTCGTGTCCAGCACCGCGTCCCAGAGATCGTCCGTGATCTCCTCCAGCGCGCGGCCGGGGATGCTGCGAGTGGCGCCGGGGGTGCCGGCATTGTTCACCAGCAGGTCCAGGCGGCCAAGGGCCGCGACCGCCGCCTCCGCCATCGCCGCCTCCCCTCCCCCGCCGATGGCGCCGGGGGCCTCGACGATGCGGGCGCCGGTGGCGCGCAGGGAGGCGGCCGCCTCGGCGCCGCGGGGATCGCCGGGCAGGAAGTTCAGCGCGACAGCGCAGCCATTCGAGGCCAGCTCCCGCGCGGTGGCGAGGCCGATGCCGGAAGCCGCGCCGGTGACGAGCGCGGCGCGGCCTTCCAGGTCGTAGCGGGGCATGGGCGTTCCTCCTCTCCCCAGGATCGCCGGGGAAAGGGGCGGGCGAAAGGGGTCAGAGGCCCCGCTCGACGAACACGTCCCCCGGCCCTATCAACCCCTCCGCCCCCCCGCGCAGCGCGGCGCGGGCCGAGGCGTCCCCCCGCAGCACGGCGTCGAGGAAGGTGACGGAGAGGGCGGCGGCGCGGGCGTGGTAGGTGGAATCGGCGTAGCGCCCCCCTGCCTCCGCTTCATCGGCGAAGGAGGCGTGCATGGCGCCCTCCAGCACGGCCAGGGCGCCGGGATTGGTGGACTGCTCGAAGGGCACGCGGCGGGCGGGGGCGCGGATGCCCTCGATGAAGCCGTGATCCTCCGTGCCGGTGACATGGAGAATGGGTACAGCATAGCCGCCATAGGCCAAGCGCGGCGGCAGCCCGATCGCCGGAATGGGCGAGAGGGCGACCCCCGCCTTCAGCCGGGGATCGGGCAGGCCGAGGCTGCGGTCCCCGCCCGGCAGGCGCTCGCCGAGCATGTGCTGCACCGTCCAGGCGCCGAAGGAGTGGCCGGCGATGGCCAGCCGCGCGGGATCGGCGCGGGAGGGAAGATTGCTCAGCGCGAACTTCACGTCCAGCAGCCGGTCCAGCGCGGCCTGCACGTTCAGCGCTCCCGCGGCCAGCCCCACCATCCGGTCCCCGCCGCCGCGCCAGAGGCTGTCGTCGGAGCCGATATGCTGGAGGTGGATCGCGACGTAGCCGGCCCCCGCCAGGGCGCGGCCGAGATAGGCCAGCCCCTCCCGGGAGCCGCCGAGGCCGTGCGAGACGATGACGGCCGGCGCCAGGCCCGTGCCGGCGGGCTCGCGGATCAGCACGGGGATATCGCGGGCGCGGGCGGGATCGCGCAGCGTGGAGCGGGATTCGGTGATGCGGGCCTCCATCGGCCTGTTGGTCGCCGAGGGGGTGGCGGCGCAGCCCGGGGCGGCGAGGAAGGGCAGCAGGGCGGGCGCCGCGAGCAGCACCCGGCGCGCTAGAGGGGAATGTCGTAGGTCCGCCAGGGCGTCAGCTTCGCCACGCGGTCGTACACCGCGCGGGCGCGGCTGTTGCTCTCTGCGGTGATCCAACGGATGACGCTCCAGCCGCGACGGCGGCCTTCCTCGGCAAGGGCCTCGATCAGCGCGTCGGCCACGCGCCTGCCCCTCATCTGGGGATCCACGAAGAGGTCGTCCAGATAGCCGCCCGTGGTCGCCGAGAGCGGGCGGGCGAAGGCGCGGTAATGGGCGAGGCCGACGGCGCGCCCCTCCGCATCCTCGACCACGAGGCCGTTCGTCTCATGGGCGGGGTCGTGCAGCCAGGACCAGACGCGGTCCCGCATCGCCGGCGTCTGCGTCACGCCGTAGAACTCTGCATAGCCGGCATAGAGCCGGTTCCAGTCCTCGCGGTGGCGCTCCGCCAGCGGGACGATGCGGAAAGCCGTCATGGCACCTCCTTCAACGCAAAGCTGATCCTCCCCGCCGCCTTCAGCGCCAGCAGCAGCGAGGCCGTGTGCATGGCCTGGGGCAGCAGCCCGTGGCCCATCGCTTCCACCACGCGCGAGAGGGGCCACAGCTCCACCGTGATATCCTCCCCCACCTCATGCGCGGTGGGATGGGTGAGGGTGGCGTTGACGGCCAGCACGGTGTAGGCGCGGTTGCGGTGCGTGGCGGTGTTCGGGCTAAGGGAGCCGAGGAGCCGGAATTCCGGCGCGGTGTGGCCGGTCTCCTCCCGCAGCTCCCGTGCGGCGGCGACGGCGGGGTCGGCATCGGCCGCGTCCACCGCGCCGGCCGGCAACTCCAGCGTCCAGGCCCGGGCGCCGTGGCGGTACTGGCGCACGAGGACCAGCTCGTCCGCGGGCGTGATCGCGACCACATGCACCCAGTCCGGATAGGACAGGGTGTAGAAGGGATCGAGCACGTTGCCCTTGGAGTCCCGCACCGCATCGGCGGTGACGTTGATCCAGCGGTCGCGCAGCGCGGTGCGGGAGGAGAGGACCTCCCACAGGGGCGGCGTGCGGCTCACTCCGCCGCCACCTTCGGATCGTCCTGATAGGCCTCCAGCGGCGCGCAGGTGCAGGCGAGGTTGCGGTCCCCGAACACGTTGTCCACGCGCTTGACCGGCGGCCAGTACTTCGCCGCCGCGATCCAGGGCAGCGGGAAGGCCGCCTCCTGGCGGGTATAGGGGTGGGACCAGGTCTCGGCCGTCACCTCCTCCGCGGTATGGGGGGCGTTCTTCAGCGGGTTGTCGGCCTTGTCCGCCCTGCCCTGCTCCACCGCGCGGATCTCGGCGCGGATGGCGATCATGGCGTCCACGAAGCGGTCCAGCTCCTCCTGCGGCTCGCTCTCCGTGGGCTCCACCATCAGCGTGCCGGCGACGGGCCAGGACATGGTGGGGGCGTGGAAGCCGTAGTCCTGCAGGCGCTTGGCGATATCCTCCACCAGCACGCCGCCCCCCTGCTGGAAGCCGCGGCAATCGAGGATGCACTCATGCGCCACCATGCCCCTCCCGCCGCGGTAGAGGACGGGGAAGTGGCCGTCGAGGCGCTTGGCCACGTAGTTGGCGTTGAGAATCGCCACCTGCGTCGCCCGCGTCAGCCCCGCGCCGCCCATCATGCGGATATAGGCGTAGGAGATCGGCAGGATGGAGGCGCTGCCGAAGGGCGCGGCGGACACTGGGCCAAAGCCCGTCTCGGGCCCGGCTTCCGCGACCAGTGGATGGTTCGGCAGGTGCGGCGCGAGATGCGCGGCCACGCCGATCGGGCCGACGCCCGGCCCGCCGCCGCCATGCGGGATGCAGAAGGTCTTGTGCAGGTTGAGGTGGCACACATCGGCGCCGATCGCGGCCGGGCTGGTGAGGCCGAGCTGCGCGTTCATGTTGGCGCCATCCATGTAGACCTGCCCGCCCGCCGCGTGCACGGCGTCGCAGATCTCGCGAATCCCCTCCTCGAACACGCCGTGCGTGCTGGGATAGGTGATCATCAGCGCCGACAGCTTCCCGCCGTGCTGCTCGATCTTCGCGCGGAGATCGTCGAGATCGACATTCCCCTCGCGGTCGCAGCCTACCACCACCACGCGCATCCCGGCCATCACGGCGGAGGCCGGGTTGGTGCCGTGGGCGGAGGAGGGGATGAGGCAGATATCGCGATGCCCCTCCCCGCGCGCCCTGTGGAAGGCGCGGATGGCGAGCAGGCCGGCATACTCTCCCTGGCTACCCGCATTCGGCTGCAGCGAGACCGCCGCGAAGCCGGTGCAGGCGCAGAGCCAGCTCTCCAGCCGGCGGATCATCTCGATATAGCCGCGCGCCTGGTTCACGGGGGCGAAGGGGTGGATGTCGGAGAAGCCGGGGAAGGTGACAGGGATCATCTCCGCCGTCGCGTTCAGCTTCATCGTGCAGGAACCGAGCGGGATCATGCTGCGGTTCAGCGCGACGTCCCGGTCCTCCAGCCGCTTGAGGTAGCGCAGCATCGCGTGCTCGGAATGATGCGCGCGGAAGACGGCGGCCGTGAGGAAGGGCGTGCGGCGCGCGAGCGTCTCGGACATCCGCGCGGGGGCGGAGAGCTCGGCCAGCCCCACCCGCCCGTGCCCCGCCGCCTCGCAGAGCGCGGCGTCGAGCGCGATCACGTCCTGCCGCGTCACCGTCTCGTCCAGGGCGATGACGACGAGGCCCGGTTCCGCGCGGCGCAGGTTGTAGCCGGCGCGCAGCGCGGCCTCTATCAGCGCCTCGGCGCGCTCCCCGGCCTCCACCGCGACAGTGTCGAAGAAGAGGTCGTGGCGGAGGGTGAAGCCGGCGCGGAGCGCGGCGTCGGCCAGCAGGGTGGCGAGCAGATGCGTGCGGCGGGCGATGCGGGTCAGCCCCTCCGGCCCGTGCCAGACGGCATACATGCTCGCCATCACGGCCAGCAGCACCTGCGCCGTGCAGATATTGCTCGTCGCCCTCTCCCGCCGGATGTGCTGCTCGCGGGTCTGGAGCGCGAGGCGCATGGCGGGGCGCCCGGCGGCATCCACCGAGACGCCGACGAGGCGGCCGGGCATCAGGCGCTTGAGGCCGTCCTTCACCGCCATGTAGGCGGCGTGCGGGCCGCCATAGCCCATAGGCACGCCAAAGCGCTGCGTGCTGCCCACCACGACATCCGCGCCCATCTCGCCGGGCGGGGTAAGGAGGGTGAGGGCCAGGATGTCCGCGGCCACGATCGCCAGCGCGCCGGCCCCGTGCGCGGCGGCGATGGCGGGGGCGATGTCGCGCAGCTCGCCCGTGGTGCCGGGATAGGAGAGGACGACGGCGAAGGGCTTCAGCGCAGCATAATCGGCCGCGTCGTCCGTGACATGCACCGCGATGCCCAGCGGCTCCGCGCGGGTGCGGAGCACGGCCAGGGTCTGTGGGTGCAGGTCGGGCGCGGCGACGAGGGCGGTGGACCTGCCCTTGTGCGCGGCCAGGGCCAGCGCCATGGCCTCCGCCACCGCCGTCGCCTCATCCAGCAGGGAGGCGTTGGCGACGGGCAGGCCGGTGAGGTCCGCCACCATCGTTTGGAAGTTCAGCAGGGCTTCCAGCCGCCCCTGGGCGAGCTCCGCCTGGTAGGGCGTGTAGGCCGTGTACCAGCCGGGATTCTCGAGCACGTTGCGCAGGATCACCGGCGGGGTATGCGTGCCGTGATAGCCGCAGCCGATCAGCGACTTCACCCGCGCGTTCTTCTCGGACAGCGCGCGCAGCTCGGCAATGGCGGCGTGCTCGCCCACTGGCGGGGGCAGCGCGTCCAGGTGGCTGTCGCGGATGCCGGCGGGCACGGTGCGGGCGGCGAGCGCCTCCAAGCTCTCCGCGCCGACAGTGCGCAGCATGTCCGCGATCTGGCTCTCGCTCGGCCCGATATGGCGGGCGGCGAAGCCTGCGCTGTCCTCCAGCGCCGCGAGTTGGTCGAGCGCGCTCACCCCTCGGACTCCACGTGCTTCTCGTAGGCGTCGGCGTCCATCAGCGCCTCGAGATCCGCCTTGTCCCGGGGCGTGATGGTGAAGAACCAGCCCTCCCCCATGGCATCGCTGTTCACCAGGGCGGGATTGTCCACCAGCGCCGCGTTGGCGGAGGCGACGGTGCCGGCGATGGGGGCGTAGACGTCGGAGGCAGCCTTCACGCTCTCCACCACGGCCACCGCCTCCCCGGCCTCGACCTCGCGGCCGGACTCGGGAAGCTCGACGAACACCACGTCACCCAGCGCGCTCTGCGCGTGGTCGGAGATGCCGATGGTCGCCACGTCGCCGTCCAGGCGGACCCATTCATGGCTCTTGGCGAAACGGGTCTGGCTCATGCTGCAATGATTCCTGCGGCGCGCTTGTAGCGGTGGGGAACGAAGGGGGTCGGGGCGGTGCGGGCGGGAATGGCCCGGCCGCGCACCATTAGTTCAAGAGCCGTGCCATCCGCCGCATGGGCGCGGGCGACGAGCCCCATGGCGACCGGCGCCCCGAGGGAGGGGCCGAAGCCGCCCGAGGTCACCTCGCCCACGGGCAGGCCGGCGACGGCGATCTCCGTATGCGCCCGGGCAGGCTGGCGGCCATCCGGCAGGATGCCGACGCGGAGCCGCTTGGGGCCGTTGTCCAGCTCCTCCCGAACGCGCTCGGCGCCGGGGAAGTCCCAGGCGAGCCGGCGGCGCTTGCCCAGGCTGAAGGTGAGCGCGGCCTCGACCGGGGAGGTCGTCTCGTCGATGTCCTGGCCGTAGAGGGGGAGCCCGGCCTCCAGCCGCAGGCTGTCCCGCGCGCCCAGCCCGGCAGGGGCGGCGCCGCGGGCCAGCAGGGCGCGGGCCACGGCCTCGGCGCCCTCGGCGGGGATGCCGATCTCGAACCCGTCCTCCCCGGTGTAGCCGGAACGGGTGATCAGCGCGGGAACCCCCGCCACGGGGCTCTCCAGCACGCCCATGAAGGGCATGGCGGGGACGTTCCCCTCGGCCAGCGGGGCGAGGATCGCCTCCGCCCCGGGCCCTTGCAGGGCCAGCAGAGCGCGGTCTGGGCGGGGCAGGATGGTGACGCCGGGCGGCAGGGCGGCGCCGATTGCCTCCGCGTCCACCGCCTTGCGGGAGGCGTTGAGCACGAGGAACAGCCGGTCGCCGAGATTGGCCACCATGAAGTCGTCGATGATGCCGCCAGCCTCGTTCAGCAGCAGGGCATAGCGCTGGCGGCCCGGGCGGAGGGCCTGGACCTCGGCGGGGGTCACGCGCTCCAGCGCGGCCGCGGCGCCGTCGCCGCGCAGCTCCGCCTGGCCCATATGCGAGACGTCGAAGAGGGCGGCGCCGCTGCGGCAGGCCAAGTGCTCGGCCATGATGCCGGCGGGGTACTGAACCGGCATCGCATAGCCCGCGAAGCCCACTATGCGCCCGCCCAGCTCGCGGTGCAGGCCGGCCAGCGGCGTCTCCAAAAGCATCTCGGTATCGGCCACGCATCCCCCAGGGCCGCGACGGCGGCCGGTTCAGGTCGTGGCCCCCCTCTGTCCCGTGACCTGAGAGATTCGGATGGCCGGGGCCGCCCTTACTCCGTCGGTGCCATGCTCCCACCGACGGATCGGCCGGAACACGGGCTTTCCAGAGGCCCCTTCTCCGCGCGGTCCTTCTGCCTGAGCGTTTCCGGGGGCCGGTTGCGCCTTCGGCGGGGGCGGCCAGGGCAGCCCCTCTCTCCCGCGCGGGATCAGCGGGTGGGTCAGTGGTGCCCGAACCGGCGGCCTGATGCAACCATCACCGAGCGGCCAGCAGGGAGCGGGCGGAAGGCGTTTCCCGCCAACTAGCCCGCCATCCACGCCAGATCCCGCGCTCAGCCGCCCCTCCCGTGATGTTGGGGGGATCGCGGTGTCACCGGGCGCGGCGGGCCTCGGCGTCGAGGGCAGTGAACAGCTTACAGGCCGGGGGAGCGGCTCCACGCCCGCGCACCCAGAAGTAATATCCAACGAGGAAACGTTCATGTGCCATCAGCCCGGTGCCAGTGGCCGGCCCCTCCTCCCGGCCTGGACCATCGCCTGCCGCCTCCACATCCGCAGCGCCGGTCGCCGCGTGTCCGGGGGACCGGTGGAGGCGGCGCGGCATGCCTGACGCGCTGCCGCCCGCCCTGGGCACCATCGACCCGATCCTCCCGGCCCTGCGCGACCTGCTGGGCGAGCGCCTCTTCACCGGGCAGGGTAGCGGCAGCAGCCGCCGCGCTGGAGGAACCAGCGCTCGGCGATGAGGCGGGCCGTCTCTCCTGGCGCGGTCGACGTCCCGGGGACGTGCGACGTCCCGGGAGCATGAAGGGCGACGTGCAGGAAGCCCGAGCGCCGTTGTCGAGCGGCGAGCCGGGCCGGCGCGTGACACCGACCGCCCTGCCCCGCTGCGCCTGTCCTCGCCCAGCACCTCGTCCACGCGCAGGAAGGCGAGGCACGCCATGTCGGCGACGATGCGCCACAGCGCGCCCGCCGAAAGGCCGCTCGCCCGGCGCAGTGCGGGGATCACGGGCGAGAGGAGCGCGATCGCGAGGTCGTGGATCGCGAGGCGCAGCGCTTCCTCCCCTCCGGCGCAGTGGTGCGGCAACCCGGATCGACGGGGAGGTGCAGCCGCACGGCACGCCCGGAACGCCCGGCATGGTGCCAGTTATGGAACTCGGCCTGCAGCGCGACCTCGTCCCTGCGCAGCAGGGGAACGACCCCGTGCAGGGCGGCCGTAGCAGCGACGGGATGGAGAATCGCCAGGGCGAGATGGCTGAGAAAGAAGGCCGCGCCCGCCTTCCGGTCCATGCCCGGATGGGTCTCCGCTTCCATGTCCAGAAAGGCGTCGAGGCAGGCACCGGGGTGAACGTGGAGATCTGACAGGCTGCACAGCCCGAGCGCCGCGTCGCGCAGGCCCAGGTTGAGGTCCTCGAAGCGCTGGAGGAGCGCCGGATGCAGGGCGGCGAGCAGCGGACCGTCCAGGCGAGCAACCTCCCCGGTCGGGCGAGGCTGCGCCCCACTTGCACTCTGCAAATCACCTGAAGGCAACGGCAACCCGCCATCCACTGGGGTGGAGCGCAGCCATCGCCCAGAAGAGGAGCAGCCCGAACGGTCCCCTCCGCCAGGGCAGCCGCGCTGCCCGATATCTTCAAATGCGATGCGTTTGCAATTTCGGGCTGGAAGGTTCTGAGGTGCTGAACAGCGCCTCTATCGCGAGGACGGCCCATCTCAGTCCGATAACGGCCATCCGCTGACGCCGCTTCAGGTGCCGCCAGGAACCGGTCCCGGTTCACCCCATCATATCTCGAAAGACTCCGACAATCCCGGATCGAAGCAGTGGAGGCCACCCGAACACCCAGTGCTACTCACGAAAGATCAGCAGTTTTTGTCCGACAATATGTCATCCTTGACTTCACCGCGCCTTCTCCTCAACCATCGGCAAAAGCCCGGCGAGAGGGCGTGAGGAGACGTTCGTGACCAGACACGATGCGGCTTGTCCGCCGTCGCGCGGCTTCGGCCGCCCCAGATGAGCGCGCGCCTCCCCTCGGATGCGGCGCCCGCTTCGAGCCGGAGGCTCGAGGCGGTCACGGACCGTGACGAGGCTCGCCCCCTTGCCCGGCAGGCCGCCGAGGCCGCCCTGGCGCAGGGGCGGCAGGACGACGCGATCGTCAGCAAGGTGCAGACCTGCCTCCTCGACGTGATCGGTGCGGCACTGGAATCGCGGCACCTCCCCTGGGGCGATCAGGCCGTGCGGATCGCGAGCCCCTCTCCAGGGGGCGTCCGGATCATCGGGGCCTCGCGTCGCACGACGCCGGGAGATGCGGCCTTCGCCAACGCCGCTCTTGCCCACGGGCTTGTGCGGGAGGACATGCACGCGGCCTCCATCAGCCATCTCGGCGTGGTCGTCATTCCGGCCCTTCTCTCCCTTGCGCAGACGCGCCGGGTGGACGGGGCCACCTTCGTCGCGGCGGTCGTCGCGGGCTACGAGATCGGGGCGCGGATCGGCGCCGCCCTGTTCACCACCGAGCTCGCACGCCTCTTCCGCCCGACTGGCATCACGGGGCCGATCGGGGCTGCCGCCGGCGCGGCCCGGCTTCTTGGCCTCGATCCCGCCCGCGCCACCAGCGCGATCGCCCTCGCCGCGAACGCGACAGGTGGCCTGAACGAGTGGCCGGCAGTCGGGGGGAACGAGATGTTCTTCCATCCGGGCTTCGCCGCGCGGAACGCCGTCACGGCCGCCCAGCTCGCGGAACTCGGGGCCGAGGCGTCGGAAACCACGCTGGACGGGCCTTCGGGCCTCTTCGCGGCGATGCGCCGGGATGGCACGCGGCCCCAGGTCTCGTTTTTCGACGGGCGCCCGGAGATCCTGGCCGTCTACAACAAGCCCGTCCCGGCCTGCAACTTCGCGCAGACGGCGTGCCAGGTCGCGCTCCGCCTCTCGCGGGAGCACGCCGTGCGGGCGGAGGAGCTACGCGCCGTCCGCATCCGCGTGCCCCGTGCCGCTGCCCGCTATCCCGGCTGCGACAGCATCGGCCCCTTCGACCGGTTGCTCCAGGCGAAGATGAGCATCCCCTTCGGCGTGGCCGCCACCCTCTGCCGCGGAACGATCGAGGAGGCGAACTACACCCTCCCGGTCAGCCGCGATGTCGCGCGCCTGATCGGCCTCACCTCGCTGGAGGAGGACGAGGCGCTGACGGCCGCCTTCCCGGCCCGGCAGGGCGCGGCCATCGAACTGCTGCTGGACGGCCGGACCCTGACCGGAGGTCTGGACGACGTCGTCGCGGCGACCCCCGGCGAGGTGCGCGCGCGCTGCGAACGGGCGACGACCGATGCCCTGGGCGCGAAGGCGGCCCGGGCGATCCTCGACTTCGTGGACGGGCTGCCGGAGGCCGCGGATGTGGGCGCGATCGGGGAGCTGTTCGCAGCGGAGGAGGTGGCATGAACGCTGGGCTGGAAGGCTTCCTGCAGGCCCTGAATGCGGGGCTGCTGCTCGGCGCCCATTACGGGCTGATGTGCGTCGGGCTGAGCCTCATCTTCGGCGTCATGCGCGTCATCAACTTCGCCCATGGTGACTTCATGATGGCCGGGATGTACGTCGCCTTCCATCTCTTCGCGCTGCTCGGCCTCGGCGCGGTCTTCGGCTCGGCGGCCGGGCCCTTCATCGCGGCCCTGCTGGCCGCGCCGGTACTCTTCCTCCTCGGCTATCTCGCGCAGCGCTTCCTCGTCTCGCGCGTCACCGGCACGCGGGTGGGCGCGTTGGAGGGCGAAGGGCACTACGCCCAGCTCATCCTGACCCTCGGCCTGTCCCTCATCCTTCAGAGCGGCGGGCAGATCATCTTCGGCAGCGTCCCCGTCTCCATTCCCAGCGACATCTCGTCGGAAGCCTGGGAGATCGACCTCGCGGGCGGCGACGTCGTCGTCTTTGTCAACCAGGCGCGTGCATGGGGCGCGGCGATCGCCGTGGCGCTCGTCGCCCTGCTCGTGCTCGTCATCACGCGCTCCCGGCTCGGCAAGTCCCTGCGCGCCGCGGCCGACAACGTCCAGGCCGCCCTCTACATGGGCATCGACGTGGACCGCGCGCATCGCATCACCTTCGGGCTCGGCATCGCCATCACCGCGGTGGCGGGCGGGCTGCTCGCCTCCAGCTACCCGTTCACGCCCTATGTCGGCCTTGAATACGTCATCATCATGTATGCCGGCGTGGTGCTGGGCGGGCTCGGCTCCACCGTCGGCGCCTTCTGGGGCGGGCTACTGATCGGCGTGATCCAGCAGTGCTCCGCGCTGCTGCTGCCGACGCAGCTGCAGAACACCGCCATCTTCGTCGTCTTCCTCCTAGTGGTCTTCCTGCGGCCGCAGGGGCTGCTCGGCCGCGTGTCGGAAAGGACCTGAGCGCCGTGTTCCGCCCGCTCTCACCCGCGCGCATGCTGTGGCCCATCCTCGCCTTCTGTGCGGCCTATGGGCTGCTCGGGCTCTTCGTCACCAACTCCTACCATCAGCTCACCCTCACCCTCGTGCCGATCTGGGCAATTTTCGGCCTGTCCTGGAACTTGCTGTCGGGGATGACGGGGCTGATCTCCTTCGGCCACGCGGCCTTCTTCGGCCTTGGCGCCTACACGGTCGCGCTGCTCTTCGTGAAGCTCGGGCTGACGCCCTGGCTCGGCATTCCCATCGCCGGGCTGGTGGGCGGGCTGTCGGGCCTGCTGATCGGCCTGCCCACCTTCCGGCTCCGCGGGCACTACTTCGCCCTCGCGATGCTGGCCTATCCGCTGGCCCTGCTGAACGTCTTCCTGTGGCTGGGCTACCAGGAAGTGTCGCTGCCCCTGGTCCGGGAGCGCGGCTGGGCCTTCATGCAGTTCGCCGACCACCGGGTCTACATCTACCTCGCCCTCGCCCTGCTCCTCGTCACGATGGTCGCCATGCGCCTGGTCGAGCGGTCGCGCTACGGCATGGCGCTGATGGCGATCAAGCAGAACGAGGCCGCGGCCGAGGCGGTCGGCATCGACTCGCGCCGCCTCAAGCTCCTCACCATCACCCTCAGTGGCGCGCTGGCCGGGGCCATCGGCGGCTTCCACGCGGTGATCTTGCTGGTGGTCACGCCGGAGGCGGTGTTTGGCATGCTGATCTCCGCCCAGGCGCTGACGGTCGCCATGTTCGGCGGCGTCGGCACCGTCTGGGGCCCGGTGATCGGCGCCCTCATCCTGATCCCGCTCGGCGAGACGTTGCACGCGCAGTTCGGCGCGGTGCTGCCGGGCATCCAGGGCGTCGTGTTCGGCACCGCCATCATCGCCGTCATCCTCCTGGCGCCCGAGGGCCTCTACTGGAAGGCGCACGACCTCATGCGCCGCAGGCAGGCGCCGCAGCCCGAGGACGCCTCGGTGCCGCGGCAGCCCTCCCCCTCCGGGGGTCCGGCACGGGTCGCGCCACCGGATGACACGCCGCTCATCCTGCGGGCCGAGGGGATCTCGCGCGCCTTCGGCGGGGTGAAGGCGGTGCGGGACGTCACTTTCTCCGTCCGGCAGGGCGAGATCCTCGGCGTGATCGGCCCCAACGGGGCGGGGAAGACCACCCTGTTCAACCTGCTCAACGGCTTCGTGCGGCCCGATGCGGGGCGCGTGCTGCTGAACGGGCAGGACGTCACGAACCTGCCGCCGAACCGCCTCGCGCGCCTCGGTGTGGGGCGCACCTTCCAGGTCGTGCGACCCTTCGCGCGCATGTCGGTGGCCGACAACGTCATGAGCGGCGCGCAAGTCCACGGCGCGAGCATCGACGAGGCGCGCGAGATGGCGCGGCAGGCCATGCGGCGCGTCGGGCTGGAAGCCATGGCCGACGCGCGGGCGGGAACGCTGAGCAACCTCGACCTCCGCCTGATGGAGCTGGCCCGCGCCCTGGCCGGGCAGCCCCGCCTGCTGCTGCTGGACGAGACCTTCGCCGGCCTGGGCGGGGCGGAGGTGGACCAGCTCCTGTCCGTCATCCGCGGCATCGCCGCGGAGGGCACCACGGTGGTGATCATCGAGCACACGCTCCACGCCATGGTGCGCCTGGTGGACCGCTTCGTCGTCCTCGATCACGGCGCCGTCCTGGCGGAGGGTCTCCCGGAGGAGGTCACCGGCAACCGCGCCGTCATTGAGGCCTATCTCGGCAGCAAGTGGAGCGCCCATGCTGGAGCTTGATGATCTGCATGCCGGCTATGGCGGCGCCCCGGTGCTGAAGGGCGTGAGCCTCCGCGTGCAGGAGGGCGAGTTCGTGGCCGTGGTGGGCCCGAATGGCGCCGGCAAGACAACCCTGTTCAAGACCATCTCCGGCACGGTGGCGGCGCGCGCCGGACGCATCCGCTTCCGGGGCGAGGACCTGTCCTCAGTGCCGGCCGCGCGGCGCCCCCATCTCGGCATCGCCCATGTCCCAGAGGGCCGGCAGCTCTTCCCCTCGCTGACCGTCATGGAGAACCTGGAGATGGGCGCCACAACGGCGGCCGGGCGGCGCGACTGGGCGGAGAACCTGGCCCGGGTGCTGGACTGGTTTCCCATCCTGAAGGAGCGCCGCAACCAGCTCGCCGGAACGCTCTCGGGCGGGCAGCAGCAGATGGTGGCGGTGGGCCGCGGCCTCGCCTCCTCCCCGCACCTGCTGATGCTGGACGAGCCCTCCATGGGTCTCGCGCCCGCCGTGGCGGACTTCATCTTCGAGCGCCTGGCGGAGATCCGCCGGCAGGCCGGGCTGACGATCCTTCTCGTGGAGCAGCGCGTGGCCGAGGCGCTGGACTCCGCCGACCGCGGCTACGTGCTGGAGGCCGGGCGGATCGCCCTCGAAGGTCCACAGGAGACGCTCCGGCGGGACGACCGCGTGCGCCAGGCCTATCTCGGGATGTGATCGACCAGGCAGCCGGAGAACCGGCGCCAGGATGGGAGGACGAAACATGGACGATGTCAGGAAGATGGTCGCGCCCGGCCGGCGGGCGCTGCTGGCCGGCGCAGCGACGCTGGCCGGGACGGCGGCGGGCCTCGGCCCTGCGCGCGCACAGGCTCCCGCGGGCGGGACGGTCAAGGTGGGGCTGCTCGTGCCGCTCTCGGGCCTCTACGCCCGCTTCGGCCAGCTCATGCGCATGGGCGCGGAGCTCGGTGTCCGCCACGTCAACGAGCAGGGAGGCGTCCCCGCGCTCGGCGGCGCGAGGCTGGAGCTGCTGCTCTTCGACGCCGGTGACTCCACGGAGAAGGCGAAGAACGCCGCGCAGCGCATGGTGGCCGACCACCCGGACCTTGTCGCCTGCTCCGGTGCCTATCTCTCCTCCTTCACCCTCTCGGCGACCGAGGTGACCGAGCGCGCCGAGCTGCCCATGCTCACGCTCAGCTACTCCGATCTCATCACCTCGCGCGGCTTCCGCTATGTCTTCCAGACCTCCGCGCGCGCGGGGGACCAGGCGAAGGGCGCGCTCCCCATCATGCTCGACCTCGCCCAGCAGGCCACGGGGAAGCGGCCGGAGACGGTCGCGATCCTGACGGACAACACCGCCTCCTCGCTCTCCTTCGTCCAGCCCGTGCGGGACGGGGCCGCGGGCTTCGGCCTGCGGATCGTGATGGACGAGACCTTCACCCCGCCCCTCTCGGACGCGACGCAGCTCATCCAGAAGGTCCGCACCGCGCGGCCGGATATGATGGTGATGCCGGTCACCGTCATCTCAGATGTGAAGCTGCTCGTCGAGAAGATGAACGAGTTCGGCCTCGGCCGCGGCCGGGTGCCGACCATCGGCGCCGGCATTGCCATGGCGCAGTCCGACCTCCTTCAGAACATCCGCCCGGCACAGCTGGAAGGCTTCATCACCGTGGTCGGCAACTGGGACGCCAAGGGACAGGAAGCGATGATCGAGGAGTTCAAGCGCGCCTCCGGCGAGCCCTGGATGGGCCAGAACAGCATCGCGACCTATGGCGACATCTGGATCATGCGGGACGCCTTGCAGAAGGCCGGCCGCGCCGACCGGCGGGCCGTGGCGGAGGCCCTTCGCAGCATCGATATCACCGAGGGCGCGGCGCTCTACTACCCCGGCCGCCGCGTGAAGTTCGACGCGACCGGCCTGCGCGAGAACGCCCCGCCCGTCGTGGTGCAGTGGCAGAACAACCGGCCGGTGACGGTCTACCCGCGGGACTCGGCAACGGCCGAGATCTTCTGGCTCAAGCGCTGACAGGAACCCGGGAGGCCACGGACATGCGGATCGCCATCACCGGTGCGGGCAGCGGCATCGGCGCCGCCACCGCGCGTCTCCTCATAGGGCGGGGCCACCAGGTAGCCTGCCTTGACCGCGACCTGCCCGCGGCGCGGCGCGTGGCCGGGGACCGCCATCCCGCCATCGCCGTGGACGTAGCGGAGGAGGAGGCCGTGGTGCGCGCCTTCGCCGAGATGCGCGCCGCGCTGGGCGGCCTCGACGCGCTGGCGACCTGCGCTGGCATCTACGAGACCACGACCTTCGACGACACCACGGTGGCCATGTTCCGGCGCGTGCACGACGTGAACGTCATCGGCACCTTCCTCTGCCTACGGGAGGCGGCGGCGATGATGGAGCCCGGCGCGCGCATCTGCACCGTGGCCAGCGTCGCCGGCCTGCGCGGCGGCGGGCTGGCGGGCACCGTCGCCTATGCCACCAGCAAGGGCGCGGTGCTCGCGATGACGAAGAACGCGGCGCGCGTGCTCGGGCCACGAGGGATCGCGGTGAACACCATCGCCCCCGGCATGATCGACACGCCCTTCGCCGCCGGCCCGCTGGGCGACCCGGCCATCCGCGCGCGGATCGAGGGCATGACCTCCTTCGGCCGCCTCGGAACACCGGAGGAGATCGCGCCCGCCATCGCCTGGCTGCTCTCGCCGGAGGCGTCCTACGTGCACGGCGCCACCCTCGTCGCCGATGGTGGCATGGTCATGTACTGACCCGCGCCCCGGCGCGGCGTCCCTGTCCCCTGGAGAAAGCGGCATGAGGATCGGGATCGAGGAGGCGCGGCACCTCGCCGTGCGAGGGCTGCGCGGACTGGGCCTGCCCGACCAGGACGCGGCGCGCGCGGCCGAGCACCTGCTGGACTGCGAACTCCGCGGCCTCGGCTATGCCGGGCTCGCGCGGGTGCTGAGCATCGCGGATCGCTTCGCCGACCGGCCCTATCAGGGCCGCCCGATCGCCGTGGTCTCGGAAACGCCGGTCTCGGCGCGGATCGATGGTGGCGACAATGTCGGCTACCTCGTCGCCCATGAGGCGACGCGGGTCGCGATCGGCAAGGCCGGGGCGAGCGGCATCGCCATCGTGGGCGCCAACGACACCTGGTACACCGGGATGCTGTCCTTCTACGCGGAGATGGCGACGGCCGCCGACCTCGCGGTGATGATCGCCTCCAACGCCACGCCTTGGGTCGCGCCGGCCGGCGGCACGGAGCCGCGCTTCGGCACCAACCCGATCTGCTTCGGCTTTCCCGGCGAGGCCGGGCCGGCGATCTGGGACATCGGCATCTCCGACATCATCCACGCCCAGGCCGTCATGGCCCGCCGGCTGGGGCAGGCGCTGCCGGAAGGGACGGCCTTCGACGCGGAGGGTCGCCCGACCACCGATCCCGTGGCCGCACTCGGCGGGGCTTTCGCGGCCTGGGGCGGCCATCGCGGCAGCGGCCTCGGGATCGTCGTGCAGATCCTCGGCATGATGGCTGGGTCGCCCGCGATGCCCGACCATCTCACCGATTTCGGCTTCCTCATCATCGCCTTCAGGCCGGACCTGCTGGGGCCGCTCGACCTCTTCAAGCGGAAGGTTTCGGCCTATGCCGACCTCATCCGCGCCACGCGGCCCGTGGAGGGCGGCCCCGCGGTGCGGATGCCCTTCGACCGCTCCGCAGCCCTGCGCACCGCACGCCTAGCCGAGGGCTCGATCGAGATTCCCGATCCCGTCCTCGACGCCGTGCGCGCCCTTGCCGGCCCGCCGACCTGATCGCGCGGGCCGGTCGCAGAAGGCCGGCCGCGCGTCCCGCCCCTATCGCGGGGCGAGCCCGGCCTTGCCGACCACCTCCGTCCAGCGCACCACATCGGCCTCGATCCGCGCCCGCATCGCGGCGGGGCCGCGCTCCCCGGGCGGCGGAGCGGTGGTGGCGAGATCGGCGAAGCGGGAGGCCACGGCGGGGCTGGCGAGCGCCGCCTCGACCGCCTTCAGGAGACGGTCCACCCGTGCCTGCGGCATGTCGCGCGGCCCCGCGATCGCGTTCCAGATCACCATGTCGAAAGCTGGGACGCCGGCCTCCGCGAAGGTCGGCACTTCCGGGAGCTGCGGGATGCGCTGCGCTCCCGTGACGGCCAGCGCCACCGCCGTGCGTCCCTGGTGCGCGGGGATCATCGTCACGGTCTGGTCGATCACCGCCTCCACCGTGCCGGCCGCCAGGTCGCTCATCGCCGGTCCGGCCCCGCGATAGGGGACCAGCATCGCCTTCGCGTTGAGGATGGAGAGAAGATAAGCAGGCGCGAGATGGCCGGTGGTGTTCGTGCCCGGCGTGCCGAAGCTCACCTCCTCCCCCCGCGCGCGGATGCGTTCCACCAGGCTGCGCAGGTCGCGCACGCCGGAGCGCGGGCTGGCCGCGATCACCATGGGAACGTTCGCCACAATGCTGATCGGCGTGAGGTCCCGGCGGGGGTCGAAGCCAGGATCGGCGCCGAGGGCCACGGTCGCCGCCATGGAGGCGAGGTTCCCGAAGCCGATGGTGTAGCCGTCCGGCTCGGAGCGGACGAGGCGCTGCGTGCCGACGACGCTGCCCGCACCGGTGACGTTCTCGACGATGACCGTGCGGCCGAGATCGGCGCCCATGCCCTGCGCCATGAGGCGGGCCAGGGCGTCCAGCGTCCCGCCGGGCGCGGAGGGCACGATGAGCGTGATCGTGCGGGCGGGGTAGTCCTGGGCCTCGACGCGGCTGGCCGGGAGGCCCATCCAGAGGACGGAAGCGAGCCCGAGCATCAAGGCCGGGCGCCGGAAGCTGCGGCGCATGGCGTGTCCTCCCCATCGGTTTGTTCTAGGGCGAGCTTAGCCATGCCGCTCCGGCGCGCTCAAGCTTTCTGTCAGACAATCCGTCACTCTTGCCGCGCCTGATCGCCCGGCATTAGGCTCGGCCGGCAGAACACACGGGGAAACGCCATGAGCACGAAGCCCATCCCGCAATCCGCCCAGCGCGACCGCGTGCGGAAGACCGTGCCGGCCCTCGTCGAGTACACGGAGGGCGTCGTCTACGGCGATCTCTGGGAGCGGACCGACCTGTCCAAGCGGGACCGGAGCCTCGTTACCGTCGCCGCCCTCGTCGCGACCTACCGGCCGGAGCAGCTCTCCGTCCATATCGGCCGCGCGCTGGACAACGGCGTGACGCGAGAGGAGATCGCCGGCCTCATCACGCATCTCGCCTTCTACGCCGGCTGGCCCGCCGCCATGTCGGGCGCCCAGGTCGCGACCGAGGTGTTCGAGAAGCGGGAGGGCTGATCGCCATGCGTGTCGGCTTCATCGGCCTGGGCACCATGGGTGCCAGCATGGCCGCGAACCTCGCCAAGGCGCCGGACGTGACCCTCATGGTCCACGACGTCAGGCGGGAAGCGGCGGAGTCCCTCATCGCGGACGGCGCGGAATGGGCGCCCGATCCTTGGGCGCTCGGCGAGGCCTGCGAGGTCGTCTTCACCTCCCTCCCCGGCCCTGCCGAGGTGAAGGCCGTGGTTGCGCTGCTGCTGGAGACAATGCGGCCGGGCACGGTGATCGTCGACATCTCCACCAACGCCGTCTCCAGCGTGCGGGAGCTGCACGCGGCCGGCGCCGCGCGCGGCGTGCACGTGCTGGACGCGCCGATCAGCGGCGGCCCGCGCGGCGCGAAGACCGGCAAGCTCGCCTTCTTCGTCGGCGGGGACGCGGCGGTGTTCGAGCGCTGCCTTCCCCTCCTCTCCGCCATGGGAGACCGCCCGATCCTGGTGGGCAACATCGGCGCTGGCAGCATCGCCAAGCTCGCGCACAATCTCTCCGGCTACGCGCTCAACCTCATCATGGCCGAGGTTTTTGCCATGGGCGCCAAGGCGGGCCTCGATCCCCTCGCGCTCTACGCCGCCATCCGCCAGGGCGTGCACGGCCGCCGCCGGACCTATGACGGGGTGACGGAGCAGTTCCTGCCCAACAGCTACGACCCGCCCGCCTTCCAGCTCCGCCTCGCGCACAAGGACGTGTCCCTCGCCTGCGCCCTCGGCCGGGAGGTGGGCGTGCCCATGCGGATGGCGGCCCTCACGCTGGAGGAGATGACGGAAGCGCTGAACCGCGGCTGGGGGAACCGGGACTCCCGCAGCGCGATGCTGCTGGAGCTAGAGCGCGCCGGGGTGGAGATCGCGGTGGACCGCGCGGCCATGCAGGCCGTGATCGACGCCGACGGGGCCGCGAAGCGATGACCTACGAGATCCACGCGATCCGCTACGCCCGGCGCGACGCCACGCGGTCCCAGCACTTCATCGGCGGCGACCCGCATGACGGCCCGATGCCGATGGACTACTTCGCCTGGGTGATCACCGGCGCCGGGCGCGCCATCGTGGTAGATACGGGCTTTACCGCCGAGGTGGCACGAAAGCGGCAACGGGAGTTCCTGCGCTGCCCCGTGGAAGCGCTCTCCCTCCTCGGCGTCGATCCCGCCGGGGTGGAGGACGTCGTCCTCACCCATCTGCACTACGACCACGTCGGCAACTTCGACCGCTTTCCCAGGGCGCGCTTCCACCTGCGCGAGGAGGAGGTGCACTACGCCTGCGGCCGCTACATGCGGCACAAGCAGCTCTCCCACTCCTTCGAGGTGGAGGACGTGGTCGGCATCGTCCGCATGAACTACGCCGGCCGTGTGGTGTTCCACGACGGGGTGGTGGAGCCCTGGCCCGGCATCCGCCTCCACCCCACGGGCGGCCACTCCGCCGGGCTGCAATTCGTCTCCGTGGAGACGGCCCGCGGCCGCGTCGCGCTCGCCTCCGACGTCACGCATTTCTACGAGAACATGGAGAGCGGCCGCCCCTTCACCACCGCCTTCCACATCGGCGAGATGCTGGAGGGCTTCGACCGGCTGCGGGCCGTGGCCGACAGCCTCGCCCACATAATCCCCGGGCACGATCCCCTGGTGATGCGGCGCTACCCGCCGCCCCGCCCGGAGCTGGAGGGGATCGTCGCGCGGCTGGACGTGGCGCCGCGCGAGTAGGGCTCGGCGGGGAGGGTCGCCCCTCCCCGCCGGGGATCACGCGCGGTTGCCGCCGCCCAGCGTCTCGCCCGCCAACCGCTCGGAGAACTGTGCCATCGCGGTATGGTCCTGCCCGGGACCCAGCAGGCCCTGGGCGCTGACCCACAGCTCCCGGCACAGCGCGGCAAAGGGCGTCGGCGTGTTGGTCTCGCGCCCGACCTCCAGCGCCACGGACACGTCCTTCGCCATCAGGTCCAGCCCGAAGCCGGCATCGAAGCGGCGAGACAGCACGAACTGCTTGAACTTCTTCTGCGTGCTGTTGTTCATCCCCGTTGAGGCGTTCAGCACGTCCACCATGACGGCCGGATCGAGCCCGAAGCGCTGACCGATCAGCAGCGCCTCAACGCCGATGAGGAAGCCGGCAGCCCCCATGAGGTTGTTCAGCGCCTTCATGGCCTGCCCGGCGCCGATACCGCCGACATGGGTCAGCGTCGTGCCCATGGCCCGCAGCACCGGATCGGCGCGCCGCACCGCCTCAGCCTCGCCACCGAGCATGATGGCGAGCTCGCCCGTCTTCGCGCGCGGCACGCCGCCAGAGACGGGCGCGTCGATCATTGCCACGCCTTTCTCCGCCAAGCTCCTGGCAAAGCCCTGCGTGGCGGTGGGCACGCCGGAGCTCATCTCGATCACCAGCGCGCCCGGGGAGAGGGCGTCGCCCATCGCCTCCAGCGCCTGCCCCACATGCTTGGAGGTCGGCAGGATGGTGATGACGGCGTCCGCGCCGCGGACCGCGGAGGCCGCGTCACCCGCCGCGGTGCCGCCGACCTCCTGCGAAAAGCGGGCGGCGCGGTCCGGCGCAGCGTCGAACGCCACGACCTCGAAGCCGGCCTCCAGGAGGCGGGCGGCCATGGGCCAGCCCATGTTGCCGATGCCGATGAAGGCGATCCGGCGCAGCTCCCCGCCGCTCATTCGGCCGCCGGGCGGGCGGGTTCGCCACTCAGCGCGCCTTCCTTCACCAGCACCTCATGCGCGGCCTTGAAGGCGTCGAGCCCGGCCGGGATGCCGCAATAGACCGTCGCATGGAGCAGGGCCTCCTTGATCTCCTCCACCGTCACGCCGTTGGTGAGCGCGCCCTTCACATGGAGCTTGATCTCGGGCGTCCGGCCAAGGGCCGTCAGCATGGCGAGGTTGAGCAGGCTGCGCGTGCGGCGGTCCAGGCCCGGGCGGGTCCAGGCATAGCCCCAGCACCACTCGGTGGTGATGCGCTGGAAGGCCATCATGAAGTCGTCGGCCTTGGCGATGCCGCCATCGACATATTCGGCGCCCAGGACCGCACGGCGGACCTCCAGCCCCTTCTCGAACCATGTATCATCGGACATGACGTGACCTCCCAGATGGATTGACGTTAGTGAACTGACTGATTGTCAGTCAATATCATGCCCCCTTGAGCCCAGAGCTTTTGGCTGGACGCCCAGTCGGGCCGCCACCACATTGCGTGATCGTCAACCCCTATGGGCGGTGTACCGTTCCGTTCCCGAGGACAGGAGAAAGATGCCGGACGACGGTTCCCTGAAAGTAACGCCCCAGCCCGTGCGGCGGCAGGTTGAGGACCGTCTGCGCGAGGCCATCGTTGATGGACGCTTCATGCCGGGCGACCACCTCTCGGACCGCCTGCTGTGCGAGTTGTTCGGCGTGAGCCGCAGCGTGATTCGGGAAGCGGTGCGCCGTCTCGAGGCTGAGGGGCTGGTGGATGTCCTCCCGAACCGCGGCCCCTTCGTGGCCTTCCTCTCCCCGGCCGAGGCAACGCAGGTCTACGAGGTGCGGACCGTGCTGGAGGCCCTGGCAGGCCAGGGCTTTGCCGAGCGCGCCTCGGACGAGGAAGTGGCCGAGCTGCGCGCCGTGTTCGAGGAGATCGCCGCGACGCGGCCCGGCACTGACCGCACCGCGCTGCTTCGCCTGAAGCGGCGCTTCTACGACGTCCTCCTCCGCGGCTGCCGGAACGCCTATGTGGCCCGCATGCTGGACCAAGTGCTGAACCGGAACACCCAGCTTCGCGCCACCACCCTCTCCGATCCCAAGCGGCTGCCGCACACTGTGGCCGAGATCCGGCGGATCGTGGAGGCCATCGAGCGGCGCGACCGCGAGGGCGCCTGGGAGGCCTGCCGGGACCACGTGACCCAGGCCGCCCGCGTCGCGCTGCGGATCCTGAACCAGCAGGCGCGGGAGAAAGCCGAGACGGGGTTGCGCGATGCCGCCGCCACGGCGGCCTGAGCACCCTCAGCGCACGGCGGAGAAGCCGGTGGGCTGCAGGATCAGGTTGCTGACGCTCGCCACGATCGCGCCGTCCTTCTCCGTCTCGGCGCGGCGGGCGATCCACTCCGGATCAGTCTGGAACGCTCCCCACTTCATTTCCCGCTCGGTCAAGGAGCCCCACTCCAGCAGGTAGTACAGATCCTGGTTCGAGTCGCCGATCGTGACCGTCCAGAATCCGGCCTGCCGGATGCCGTGCTTCTGCCAAATGCTCAGCGTGATTGTCTCAAAGCGCCGGAGCAGGTCCGGCAGGCGCCCGGACACGCAGCGATAAATCCGAAGCTCGTGGATCACGCTTCCACCCTCCTAGCACGGGACGTCACCATGCACGCCCCTTCTTTGCCAGACAATATGGCATTTGTTGACAAGTCGGCGGCGTTTGCGGAACGATCGCCCGGTCGGCCGGGGAGAAGAAGGGAAACACTTGCGGGCCCCGCGACGAGGAAACGACAGGAGTCACCATGACCTCGATCACGCGACGCGGCCTGCTGGGGGCGGCGGCCACGCTTCCCCTTGCAGCCCCGGCCCTCGCCGCCTTCCCCGAACAGCCTATCCGCGTGATCGTGCCCTGGAACGCCGGCGGGCTCGCGGATGTCGTCATCCGCGCCCTCGCCCCCGCCATGTCCGGCCCCCTCGGCCAGCCCGTGGTGATCGAGAACCGCCCCGGCGCGAACGGCGCGGTGGGCACGCAGGCCGTCGCCCGCGCGGCGCCGGACGGGCACACGTTGATCCTCGCCAATGCCGAGACGCACGCGATCAACCCGCTGATCTACCCGAAACTGGCCTACAATCCCGTCAGCGACTTCACCCCCGTCACCCTCATCGCGCGCGGGCCCTTTGTGCTGCTCACGCGGCCGGGCTTCGGCACGGACAGCCTCGACAGCTTTCTCGCCAGGGTGCGCGCCGAGCCCGGCAAGGTCACCTTCGCTTCCTGGGGCATCGGAAGCACCTCGCACCTCGCGATGGAATCACTGATCAAACAGGCGCGGCTGCAGATGCTGCACGTCCCCTTCACCGGCGCGGCGCCGGCCAGCACGGCGCTGGCCGCGGGCCAGGTGGACGCGATGTTCCTCAATGCAGGCCCGGCCGAGGCCATCGCGCGGGACGGAAAGGTGAGGATCCTCGGCGTCGGCGCACCGGAGCGCATCCCGCTCCTGCCGGAGACGCCGACCATGGCGGAGCTCGGCCAGCCCGTGAGCGCGGGGAACTGGTTCGGCCTGCTCGGCCCCGCGCGCCTCGCCATGCCAATCGCCGAGCGCCTCTCCGCCGTCGCGGCCGAGGGGCTGAAGGTGCCGGCCGTGCTGAACGTCTTCCGGTCACAGGCCGCCCTCCCCGTCACCACCCGGCCGGAGGAGATGCGGTCCTTCATCGCCGAGGACCGGGCGAACTGGGCCAATGTGGTGCGCGACCTCAATATCCAGCTGGAATAAGGGCCGCGCCCGTGAGTTGGCGCCGGCGCGTTGGCTCCTACGCCCCGCCGATCTCCACCCCCGCCCAACCCTCCACCAGCCTCGCCACGTTGGTGAAGTCGCTGCCCGGCCCGAAGGTGGCGCTGGTGACGGCGAGCATCTGCCGCACGGCGCTACCCACCACCATCGGCACGCCCATCGCCCCCGCCTCGTCCACGCAGAGCCCGACATCCTTCAGCGACAGGGCGGTGGTGAAGCCGAAGTCGAAGCTGCGGGGGATGACGGCGCGCGGGAACTTGTCCTGCGTCGCGCTGTTGCGGCCGCTGCTGCTGTTGATGACCTCGCACATTAGGCTCGGGTCCAGCCCGGCCTTCACGCCCATGGCGATCGCCTCGGACGAGGCGACGAGCGCCGCGGCGGCGAGGAGGTTGTTGCAGAGCTTCAGCACCTGCGCCTGCCCCGCCTTCTCGCCGCAGAAAAAGGGCTTGCCCATGACGCGCAGCACGGGCTCCAGCGCCTCGTACTCCGCGCGTGGGCCAGAGACCATGATGGCGAGCGTCCCGTTCTCCGCCCCGGTGATGCCCCCGCTGACCGGCGCGTCGATGGAGGTCCGCCCCCTCTCCTCGAAGGCGGCCGCGACCTGCTGCGCCACGCGCGGCCCGGTGGTGGAGAAGTCCACGAAGCGCCGCGCCCGCTGCCCGCTCAGCACCCCGTCCGGCCCCAGCCCCACCGCGCGCACCACTTCCGGCGTCGGCAGGCTGGCCAGCACGATATCCGCCAGGTCCGCCACCTCGGCCGGGCTCGCGGCCCGGCGCGCCCCGCGCGCCACTAGCGGCGCCGCGCTCGCTTCCACAGGATCGAACACCACCAGCGCGTGCCCGGCCTCGATCAGCCGAGCCGCCATGCGGCTGCCCATCTGCCCCAGCCCGACGAAACCCAGGACTTCGCCCGCCATCTTTTCCTCCCTCGGCCAAGCCGACCCCTGCGGGTCTATGCAGCCGGGGAGCAGGGCACAAGCGAATTTATGATATCGATATCAGGAACGGGCTCAGGTGCTGCCGCGCTGAATGATCTCAAAGCCCAGATCCACCAACACCCGCTCGTCGGACCGTCCCTGGATGCGGTCCAGCAGGACCTCCGCGCTCCGGCGCCCGATCTCCTCGCGCGGCAGCCGCAGCGTGGTGATAGGCGGCACGGTGTGGCGCAGCATGTCGATGTCGTCGAAGGCGGCGAGCGCGACCCGCCCCGGCACCGGCCATTCCCGCCGCTGACACTCGAACAGCGCACCGGCGGCCAGAACGTCCCCGGCGAAGAAGATGGCGTCCGGCGGCGCGGCGCTCCCCAACAGCCGCACCACAGCCTCGGCGCCCGAGGCGAGGCCCGGAGGCATCTCCAGCACCAGCCGCGCATCCTCCTCGGCTCCCAGCTCCGCCAGGGCCGCGCGGTAGCCGCGCCGGCGCTCCCGGCTGCGGTCGTTGTTCGCCGCCGGCAGGCTGACGAAGGCGATGCGCCTGTATCCCAGCCGGTGCAGGTGCAGCACCATGGCGCGCGCCGCGTCGTGGTTGGAGAAGCTCACCAGCATGTCCAGCGGCTCGGGCGCCAGCGTGCCCGTCTCCACCACCGGCAGGCCCGCGCGGCGGATCATCGCGCAGGCGGATTCGGTGTGGCGGGTATCGTGCAGCATCAGCCCCGCCACGCGCTGCGCCAGGAAGGCGGTGATCAGCTCCTCCTCCGCCTCCGCGCTGTAGCCGCAATCCGCGATCATGAGCTGGAACCCGCTCCCCCGCAGCACGGCCGAAACCCCCTGGATCGTCGGCGCGTAGAGCGAGTTGTTCAGCCCGGGCACGATCAGCCCGATCACGTTGGAGCGCATGGAGGAGAGATTGCCGGCCAGGCGGTTGGGCACGTAGCCCACGGCGCGCACCGCCTCCTCCACCCGGCGCCGCAACTCGTCGGAAACCTTGGCCGGGTCGCGCAGCGCGCGCGACACGGTCATGGGCGAGACGCCGGCCCGCTGCGCCACCTCGCGCATCCGGCTGGACGCGGTGCGCCCGCCGCCATCATCCGGCAATGCGCGGCGCTCCGGTAAGGCAGCACAAGGGAGGACAGACTGGGGCATGAGCCAGGACAGCGACACCTACGAGATCCACGCCATCCGCTACGCCCGGCACGACCGCCCGGCGCATGAGAACTTCATCGGCGGCGACCCGCACGACAACGCGCCCATGCCGCTGGACTACTTCGTCTGGGCCATCATCGGCCGGGACCGCCGCTTCGTGCTCGACACAGGCTTCGACGCGGCCATCGCCCGCAAGCGCGGCCGCGAGCTGATCCGCACCCCGGCCGACGGCCTCGCCGCCATCGGCCTCGATGCCGGGAGGGTCCCCGACGTCATTCTCTCTCACATGCATTACGACCATGCCGGCAACCATGCCATGTTCCCGGCCGCCCGATACCACATCCAGGACCGGGAGATGGCCTACTGCACGGGGCGCTGCATGTGCCACGGCGTCCTTCGCCAGCCCTTCGAGGCCGCTGATGTCACGGCCATGGTCCACCGCGTCTTCGAGGGCCGCGCCCGCTTCCACGATGGAAGCGCCGAGATCGCGCCGGGGATCAGCGTCCACCATGTCGGCGGTCACTCGCTCGGGCTGCAGGTGGTGCGGGTCAGGACCCGTCGCGGCTGGGTCGTGCTCGCCTCCGACGCAACGCATTTCTACGCCAACTTTCGGCAGAGACGCCCCTTCCCGATCGTCGCCGACGTGGCGCAGATGTTGGAGGGCTATGACACGCTGGAACGCCTGGCCAGCTCCCCGGACCACGTCATCCCCGGCCATGACCCGCTGGTCATGCAGCTCTACCCCGCCTCCGCGCCGGGGCTGGAAGGCATCGCCGTGCGGCTGGACGCGGACCCGGCCGAGGGCTGAGCCTCTCCCGACACCGGGGCGCCCTGACCGGAGAGGGCCTTGCCCTCTCCGGACCTCTCCCGGCAGGAGGCTGAGATTCCGCGCCTCCTATCTGGCTGCTGCGGAAGAGCGATCGAAGGAAGCTCTGTTTACCCCCAAGCAGCCGGTCCCACCTCTTCAGTCCCTGAGGTCGTGGACCTCAGGCGCACCGTTAGCCAAGCGGTCCCAACAGATAGAAGAAGATGATGGTGGGAGGACGGGAGGGAGGAAGAATTCCTTCTTCCCTCCGGGACAGACCGCCACCCCAGAAAAGGAGCCTGCCAGTATCAGACAGCCCGGACCCATCCGCCATCAACGTCCAGGATCGCGCCCTGCACGTAGGAGGCATCGGGTCCGGCCAGGAAGGACACGGCTCCCGCGATCTCTTCCGGTTGCCCGAAGCGGGCCACGCCCGTCTCCTCCGCCAGGGCGCGGGCGGCGGCCTCCGCCTCCATCCCGCGCTCGCGTCCCAGGATGGCGATGCGGCCTGCCAGCCGGTCGGTGCGGATGCTGCCGGGGTTGATGGCGTTCACCCGCACCCCGTCCGCCACGCCGCGGTCGGCCAGCGCCTTGGTCAGGTTCATCAGCGCCGCGTTGACCGACCCGCCGATGGTGAAGTCCGCGCTGGCGACCCGCCCGCCTACCCCCGCGATCAGCACTGCCGATCCGCCGGCCGCGCGCAGGTGCGGCCAGGCGGCGCGGCACAGGCGCACGGCGCCGAAAAGCTTCAGCGCGTAGCCCTCGGCCCAGGCCTCGTCGTCCAGTCCGAGGAAGTCTCCGCGCCGGGTGGCGCCGGCGCTGTGGACCAGCAGGTCCAGCCGCCCGAAGCGGGCCACGGCCTCCGCCACTGCGGCGGCGGCAGCTTCGGGCAGGGAGAGATCCGCCGCGAAGGCGGCGGCGCCGGGCAATGCCTCCGCCTCGGCCCGCAACGCCGCCTCGCTGCGGGCGACCAGCAGGACCCGGGCGCCGTCCGCTGCCAGGCGCCGCGCGACGGCAAGGCCGATCCCGCGGCTGGCGCCGCTCACCAGCGCCGCCCGGCCTTCCAGACTTCCCGCCATCGCACCTACCCCTCTACTCCAGCGTGATACGCGCCTGGCGTACCACCCGACCGATATTCTCCATGTCCTGCGCTATCAGGCGGCCGAACTCCGCCGGCGTGCCCACGGCGACCTCGGCCCCCATGTCCAGCAGCCGCGCCCTCTCGGCCGGGGCGGAGAGGATGGCGGCCATCGCCCCGTTCAGCCGCTCCACCGCGGCCGGCGCCATGTCCCGCGGCCCGATGCAGCCGTACCACTCGTGAATGGCAAAGCCCGGCAGGCCGGATTCCGCGATCGTCGGCACATCGGGCAGATAGGGCGCCCGTGTCGCCGAGGTGACGGCGATCGCCCGAACGCTGCCATCTCGCACAAAGGGCAGCGTGGAGCTGGCATTGCCGAACATCAGCTGAAGCGATCCCCCGACTAGGTCCGCCAGGGCGGGCCCGCCGCCGCGATAGGGGACGTGAACCATGTTCGTGCCCGTCGCCAGCTTGAACATCTCGCCCGAAATGTGCACGGCCGAGCCAATCCCGGGAGAGCCGAAGGAGAGTTGCCCCGGCCGCTGCCGGGCGAGCGCGATGAGCTCCGCGACGGAGTGCACGGGCAGCGAGGGATGCACCGCCAGGATGTTCGCCACGCGCGAGTGCAGCAGGATCGGCACGAGATCGCGCAGCGGGTCGTAGGACCGGGGGCGTAGGACGGCCATGGAAACCAGCGTGCTGGTCACCAGGCCGAAGGTATAGCCGTCGTTCGGCGCGCGGATCACCTCGGCGGCCCCGATGGCACCGGAGGCGCCGCCCCGGTTGTCGATTACCACGGGCTGGCCGAGCGCGGCGCTGAGCGGCGGCTGCAGCTGCCGCGCCAGGATGTCCGCCGTCCCTCCCGGCGGCCAGGTCACGACGAGCCGGACCGGGCGCGTGGGCCAGCCCTGCCCCTGTCCCCGCGCGAGGCGCGGCGCCGCCAGAAGCGCGGCGCCCGCGAGCAGGCCTCTCCGTTCCATCTTCCGTCTCCTCCATGCGCGCCGGTCTTCCGGTCGCGTCCGGCTCAGGTGGCGGACCAGCCTCCGTCCATCGGCAGCACCGCCCCGGTCACGTCCCGCCCGGAGGGGCCGCAGAGAAAGGCCACCATGTCCGCGACGGCCTCCGCCTCTACGAAGCGTCCGGTCGGCTGCTTGCCCTGCAGGACCGCCGCCGAGGCCGCCTCGCGGTCCATCCCGCCCGCCGCCAGCCCCTCGATGCGCTCCTCGATGCCGGGGGTCAGACTCGTGCCGGGGCAGATCGCGTTGCAGGTGATGCCCTGCCGCGCCGTCTCCGCTGCGACAGCGCGCGTCAGGCCGATCAGCCCGGTCTTGGTCACGACGTAGCCCACGCGGTCCGCCGCGCCGATCAGCCCGTAGATCGAGGACATGTTGACGATGCGCCCCCAGCCCCGCGCGCGCATGCCGGGCAGGGCGAGCCGGACGGTGTGGAAGGCGGCGGAGAGGTTAACCGCGAGATCCGCGTCCCAGTGCGCGATCGGCATCGCGTCGATCGGCGCGAAATGCCGGGTGACGGCGTTGTTGACGAGGAGATCGACCGGCCCGGCCGCCGCCATCATGGCCTGGATCTCCTCTGGCCGCGCGAGGTCGGCGCGGCAGTAGGCCGCCTCCACCCCGAACTCCCGCGCGAGGGTGTCGCGAACGCCTTCCGCCTCCTCCGGCGCGGCGAGGCCGTGCAGCACGATCCCGCAGCCATCCGCCGCCAAGCGCCGCGCCACCGCCAGGCCGAGCCCGCCCACCGAGCCCGTCACCAGGGCGCGGCGACCCCGCAGCCCACTGCTCACTGCCCGGTCCTGCACAGGGGCCGCCTCATCATCGCCATTGACCCTTGCCCCCGAACCAGCCCACCTTGATATCGATATCAAGAACGGTCCGGCCAGCACCGTCAATGGGCTGAGCGGATGATGAGGAAACGCCATGGCCACCATCGCCCGCCGGAGCGTGCTCTCCGCCCTTCCCGGCGCTCTCGCCGTCCCGCGAACCCTCCGCGCGCAGGGCGGCTGGCCGCAGCGCCCGGTGCGTGTCGTCGTGCCCTACGCCCCCGGCGGCGGCACCGACATCTTTGTCCGCTCCCTTACCGAGGGCATGACCCAGGTACTGGGCCAGAGCGTGATAGTGGAGAACCGCCCTGGCGCCAGCGGCTCGATCGGGTCGGAATACGTGGCGCGCGCGGAGGCGGACGGCTACGTCTTCCTCGCGGACACCGGCAGCCACATCATGAATAGCTACGTGATGACCTCCCTGTCCTACCAGCCGCTCCGGGACTTCGCGCCGGTGGCGCTGCTCTCGCGCTACCCGCTGCTGCTGACAGCTTCCACCGCCGCCCCCTTCCGCGACGTGCCCGAGCTGATCGCTGCCGCGAAGGCGGCGCCGCGCACCATCGGCTTCGGCACCTCGGACGCCGCCATCTCCTATGCCGGAAACCTCTTCACCCGCCTCGCCGGCATTGAGATGGTGGAGGTCCCCTATCGCGGCGCCGCGCCGATCCTGAACGACCTGGTAGCGGGTCACCTGCCGACCGGCTGGAACAGCACCGTGGCCGCCACCCAGCATCTCGCCAGCGGCCGCATCCGCGCCCTCGGCGTCACCACCACCGCGCGCAGTCCGCTGCTGCCCGATGTGCCCACCCTCGCCGAGGCCGGCGTGCCCGGCTACGACTTCGCCGGCTGGTACGCGATGGTCGGCCCGGCCGCCCTTCCCGCCCCCATCGCCGCGCGCATGCACGACGCGGTGGTGCAGACGATGAGGTTGCCGCGCGTGCGCGAGCGCCTGGCCGGGATCGGCGCGGATCTCGGCGTCCTCGGCCCCGCCGAACTCGCCGCTTTCCTGCGCGAGGATGATGCACGCTGGGCAAAGGCCTCCCGCGAGGGCCTGATCAGCCGGGCGCAGTAGGGATGGGCACCACCCCCGACCGGCCCTTCGCGGGAGAGGCACTGGGCGCCTTCGTCGCGGCTTCCCGCTGGGCGGAGATTGGCCAGGCGCTGCGCCACGAGGCCGAGCGTTCCCTGCTGAACTTCTTAGGCTGCGCGCTGGGTGCCGCCGGGGATCCCGCGGTGGAGACGGCCGCCCGCGTCATGGCGCCCTTCTCCGGCCCGGAGCGCGCCACGGTGATCGGCCGGGCGGAGCGCCTGGACGCGATGGGCGCCTCCTTCGTGAACACGATCGCGGCCAACCTCCTGGACTACGACGACACGCATCTGGAAACGGTGATCCACCCCACCGCGCCGGTCGCCTCGCCCCTGCTCGCCCTGGCGGAGATCCGCAGCTTCACCGGGGCGGAGGTGCTGCACGCCTTCATCCTGGGTGCGGAGGTGGAGTGCCGGATCGGTGCCGCCGTCTCGCCGGGGCACTACGACCGCGGCTGGCACATCACCTCCACTGCCGGCGTGTTCGGCGCCGCGGCCGGTTGCGCGCGGCTGCTGGGGCTGGACGCGCGCCAGTGCTGGCACGCGCTGGGCATCGCGGCCAGCCAGTCCGCCGGGTTGGTGGAGAACCTGCCGAGCGCCGCGAAGAACGTCGGGATGGGAAACGCCGCACGGAACGGGCTCCTGGCCGCCCTCATGGCCCAGGCCGGCTACACGGCCGCCCCCGCGGCCATCGAGGGCCCGCTCGGCTGGGCGCGCGCGATGGGCGACGCCCCGGCCCTCGGCCGCCTCACGGCCGGCCTGGGACAGGACTGGGAGTTCGCCCGCAACACCTACAAGCCCTACCCCGCCGGCATCGTGTTCCACGCCGTGATCGACGCCTGCCTGGAGCTGCGCCAGCGCGTGGCGCCGGACGACATCGCCTCCGTCCTCGTGGAGGGTGACCAGCTCCTCCTGGATCGCGGCGACCGCGCGGTTGCCAGCGCGAGGGACTGCCGCGTGAGCATCCATCACAGCGCGGCCGTGGCCCTGCTGCGCGGCTCGGCCGGCGTCGCCGACTTCTCGGAAGAGGCCCTGCGCGATCCCGGAATCGCGGCCCTGCGCGGCCGGGTGAAGGCAGGGCTCGACACGGGGCTTCCCCGCGGTGCCGCGCGCGTGACGCTGCATGACAGGAGGGGACGCGAGTTCAGCGCCCTTGTGATGGACGCACGGGGAAGCGCGGCACGCCCCCTCACTGACGATGAACTGGAGGCGAAGTTCCGGGAGAACGCATCGATCGGCGGCCGGGAGAGCGACGCCGGCCTGCTGATCCGGCGGATCTGGGAGATCGGCGACGCTGCCGATCCTGCCGCTCTCCTCCGCTCCCTCAGCGCGGCGTGACGGAGCCGCTTCGGCAGGCCGCAACCCGGGCGGACCGCCTGCCGCGCGCCGCTCCGTCCATGGCGCGCATCCCTCATCCCGACCGGGGATGCTGACGGACGCGCCAACGCGCCCTCACGGCCTCGCCGCCTCCAGCGCTGTCCCGGAGGCCCGTTCCCTCCGCGCGGCGGCCCGCGCTACCACGTAGAAGACGGGCGTGAAGACCAGGCCGAAGGCGGTGACGCCGAGCATACCCGCGAAGACGGCCGTGCCGAGGCTCTGCCGCATCTCCGCGCCCGCTCCCGTCGCCACGGCCAGCGGCAGCACGCCCAGGATGAAGGCGAGCGAGGTCATCAGGATCGGCCGCAGCCGCGTGCGGGCCGCGGCCTCAGCGGCCTGCCAGCGGGTCATGCCCTCCTCCTCGGCGTGGCGGGCGAACTCGACGATCAGAATGGCGTTCTTCGCCGCCAGGCCGATCAGCACCACCAGCCCCACCTGCACCAGCACGTTGTTGTCCAGGCCCCGCCAGACCACGCCGGCCAGGGCGGCCAGCACGGACATCGGCGCGATCAGCACCACCGCGAGCGGCAGCAGCCAGCTCTCGTAGAGGGCGGCCAGCAGCAGGATGACGAAGACCACGGCTAGGCCGAAGGCGATCGGGGCGGTGTTGCCCTGGGTCGTCTCCTGCAGGGCGATCTCCGTCCACTCGAAGCCGAAGCCCGGCGGCAGCTCCTCCCGCAGCAGCGCCTCCATGGCCGCGATCGCCTGGCCAGTGGAGACGCCGGGCCTGGGCGCGCCCTGCACCTCGGCGGCGGGGAAGAGGTTGTAGCGGGGCACGCGATAGGCCGCCGTGTCATCCTCCAGCGTCGCGAGGGAGCCGAGCGGCACCATGGCGCCCTGGTCGTTCCGCGTGCGCAGCAGGGCCACGTCGCGCGGCGTCAGGCGCTGCGTCTCCTCCGCCTGGGCCGTCACGCGGTAGGTGCGGCCGAGGATGTTGAAGTCGTTCACGAAGGCCGAGCCGAGATAGGTCGAGAGCGCCTCCGACACGCGGGAGAGGGGAACGCCGAGCATCTCGGCCTTGGTGCGGTCCACCTCGGCCCGGATGGTCGGGGTCTTGGTGTTGAACAGGGTGAAGGCCATGGCGATCTCGGGCCGCCCGTTGGCGGCGGCCACGACGCGGTTCGTCACCTCCTCCAACACGCGGGCGCCGCGGTCACCCCGGTCTTGGACGTAGAGCTTGAAGCCGCCGCCCGTGCCGATGCCCGGCACGGAGGGAGGCGGGATCACCAGGGCCAGCGCGTCGCGCTGCTGCATCAGCCGCGCCTGCACAGCTTGCGTGATGCCGGCGAACGTCAGCTGCGCGGCCGCGCGCTCCTCGAAGGACTTGAGGTTGACGAAGATCACGCCGGAATTGGGCGCGTTGGTGAAGGTCGCGCCGTCGAAGCCCGTGAAGGCGATGGAGTTGGCCACGCCCGGCACCTCCAGCACGTCCCGCGTGGCCTGGCGGATCACCGCGTCCGTGCGCGCCTGCGACGCACCGGGCGGAAGCTGGAAGGCGGCGATAAGGTAGCCGCGGTCGAGCGGCGGGATCAGCCCGGTGGGGGTGGTCCGCACCGTCTGCCCCGTCAGTACCAGCAGCCCCGCGAAGAGAATCAGCAGCAGCGCCGAGAGCGGCACGAGCCGGCGCGTCAGGTCCCCGTAGCCGATGGAGAGCTTGTCGAAGATCCAATTGAAGCCGCGGAAGAACAGCCCGAAGGGCGCACCGATCCAGGCGCGCCAGCCCGTCGCGTGCCCATGCCCGTGCGGCCGCAGCAGCAAGGCGGCGAGCGCCGGGGAGAGGGTGAGGGAGACGAGGGCCGAGAGCAGGGTCGCCACTGCGATGGTCACGGCGAACTGGCGGTAGAAGGCGCCCGACAATCCCTCGATAAAGGCGGTGGGCACGAAGACGGCGCAGAGGACGAGGGCGATGGCCAGCAGCGCGAAGCCCACCTCATCCATGGTGCGCCGCGTGGCCGCCACGGGATCCATCCCCTCGGCCATGTGGCGCTCGACGTTCTCCACCACGACAATCGCGTCGTCCACCACGATGCCGATCGCCAGGATCAGGCCGAACATCGAGAGGTTGTTCAGCGAGATGCCCAGCGCCGCCATGAAGGCGAGGGTTCCGATGATCGAGACCGGGATGGCCGCCAGCGGGATGATCGAGGCCCGCCAGGACTGCAGAAAAAGGATCACCACCAGCACGACGAGGATGATCGCCTCGACGAAGGTGTGCACCACCGCCTCCATCGACTGCTCGATGAAGCGGGTGGTGTCATAGACAGCGTGGTAGGCCAGGCCCGGCGGGAAGTCGCGTTTCAGCTCCTCCAGAGTGGCGCGCAGCGCGGCGGCGGTGGCCAGGGCGTTGGAGCCGGGCCGCTGGAAGACCGGCATGGCCACGGCCCTGTCGGCGTCCAGATAGGCGCTCAGCGTGTAGTCCTGCGCGCCCAGCTCCACCCGCGCCACGTCGCGCAGCCGCAGCGGCGCGCCGGTCTCGCCGGTGGCGACTACGATGTCCGAGAACTCCTCCACGCTGCGCAGCCGGCCGAGCGCCTGGATGTTCAGCTGGAAGGCGCCGTTGGGGGCACCGGTCGGCGGGTGGTTCAGCCCGCCCGCAGCCACCTGCACGTTCGCGCGGCGCAGCGCCTCCACCACCTGGCCCGGCGTCAGCCCGCGTGCGGCGATGCGGGCGGGATCGAGCCATACGCGCATGGCATAGTCGCGCGCGCCGAAGACCTGCACGTCACCGATGCCTTCCAGTCGGGCGATCCGGTCCTTCACGTTCAGCATGACGTAGTTGGAGATGTAGCCCTCGTCCCGCGATCCATCGGGCGAGGTGAAGTGGACCACCATCATGATGTCGGGCGAGGCCTTGCGGACGGTGATGCCGAGGCGGCGCACCTCCTCCGGCAGCCGCGCCTCGGCGACCGCCATCCGGTTCTGGACGAGCACCTGGGCCTGGTCCACGTCCACGCCCTGGCGGAACACGACGTTGACGGAGAGGCGCCCGTCGCCCGTGGCCTGGGAGGAGATGTAGAGCATCCCCTCCACCCCGTTGATCTCCTGCTCGATCGGGGAGGCGACCGTCTCCGCGATCACGGCGGCCGACGCCCCGGGATAGGTGGCGGCGATGGTGACGGTCGGGGGCGCGATCTCCGGATACTCGCTAATCGGCAGCCGGAAGCCCGAGATGGCGCCGATCAGCACAATGGCGATGGAGATGACCGAGGCGAAGACCGGCCGGGAGATGAAGAACTGGGCGAAGCGCATGACGGCGGCTCCTCAGCGCGCTTCGGCCAGGCGAGCGGGGGCGAGGGGCTTCACCTCCGCCGTCACCCGCGCGCCGGGCCGGGCCAGGTGCAGCCCGGCGGTGATCACCTGGTCCGCGGGGAGGAGCCCGGTGCGCACCACGCGCAACCCGTCGACCACGGGGCCGAGGGCGACGGGCTTGGCCACCACCGTGCCGTCGGCGGCCACCGTCATCACCACCCGCGCGGCCTGGTCGGCCGCGATGGCGGCGTCCGGCACCATGAGCACCTCCCCCTCCCCCGCGCGAAGCCGTAGACGGGCGAAGGAGCCGGGGGTGAGGAAGAGATCGGGGTTGGAGAGGGTCGCGCGGGCGCGGATGGTGCCGGAGCGGGCATCCAGCGCCGTGTCCAGGAAGTCCAACTGGCCCTGGCGGTCCCAGCCCGTCTCGTCGGCCAGGCGCAGGCGCACCGGCTCCGGCGCGCCGCCCTCGGGACGGGTGCCGCCGCGGCGGTTGAAGCGGAGGAGGTCGGCCTCGCTGAGGTCGAAGGAGGCGTAGATTGGGTCCAGCGCCACGATGGTGGTCAGCAGGGTGGACCCGGCCTGGACGAGGTTGCCGGAATCCACCCGGCGGTCGGAGACCCGACCGGATTGCGGGGCGCGCACCTCGGTCCAGCTCCGCTCGAGCTCGGCCTGGCGCAGCTTCGCGCGGGCATCGGCGATGCCGGCCTCGGCATCCCGCTGGGCGGCACGGCGGGTGTCGAGCTGGGCCTGGGGCGCGTAGCGCTCCCGCACCAGGCTGGAGGTCCGGTCAATCTCCTGCCGGGCCAGCTCCAGCTTCGCCTCGGCGCGCGCCAGCTCGGCCCGGGCGCTCTCGATCGCGATGTCGAAGGGGCGCTGGTCGATGGTGAAGAGGAGTTCCCCGGCACGAACGAGCTGCCCATCGCGGAGATGCACCCGCTCCACCTGGCCGGAGACTCGCGGGCGCAACTCCACCCGGGCGGAGGGCTCCAGGCGCGCGATGTGCTCGTCCCACTCCGTCAGGTTCCGCCGCAACGGTTCGGAGACGGTCACGGTGGGCGGGGCGGGCTGGGCTGCCAACGAAAGGGAAAGCAGGGGCAGGGCAAGGGCGAGCGCCAGGGGGGCGAGACCCTTGCGAGAGGGGGTCGGCATGGCCAATCTCCGGAGGTCGGATGTTACCGACCGGTTCGTTTCATTGATACGAACCGGTCGGTAACATTGCAAGCGCCGGGACGCGCCGCTCTACGTCCCGTGATGCAGGAGGAGAATTTCGTGACGGACGCCACGCAAGCCCGGCCACGCCGATCCGCGGCGGAGCGACTGCGGGAGGTGGCGAGGGACCTGTTCTACCGGCAGGGCATTCGCGCCACGGGGGTGGAGGAGCTGTGCCGGGTCGCCGGCACGACAAAGATCAGCCTCTACCGGGCTTTTCCATCGAAGGACGAGCTGGTCGCCTGCATCCTGCGCGACGATTGCGAGCAGGAATCGGCCTGGTACCAGCAGGCTTTCAGCCCGGAGATCGCGCCGCGCGAGCGCCCGGCCGCTTTCCTGGCGGCGGCTGCCGCCGAACTGCGTCAGCCCGGCTTCCGCGGTTGCTCCCTCGGCCTCGCCATCGCCGAGTTCCCCGATCCCGAGCACCCTGCCCGCAAGGTCGCCGACGCCTACAAGCGCCGGATGCGCGACACGCTACGCCGGATCTGCGCCGAGGCGGGCGCCACGGATCCGGAGATGCTCGGCGATCTGCTCATGATGCTGACGGAGGGAGCCTTCTCCTCCGCCGCCTATCTCGGGACCGAGGAGGCCGCTGCCGCGCTCGAGCGTGCAGGCCAGCAGCTGCTGGCCTCCGCCCTGCCAGTGGAGGGTTCATCGCCTTCCGCTACGAGAGCCCCCGCACCTACGGGGCGCGCCAGCGCCAGCGAGTAGATGCTTGCCGGCATTGCGTGCCGTGGGGCGACGCCCTGGGCCGTCGGCAGCGACTGGAGCTGCCACGAGACGGCCGGAAGCGTGTCGGTGCCCCAGCCGGCCGGGCGCCCCTTGGCCCAGGCCCAGCGGGCCGCCGCCATCGAGGCATCGTCCGGCTCGGCGCTGGTTGGGGAGGCCACGCGGATGATCAGGTCGGTGTTATCCACCGCCGCTCGTACGGCAGGGCAGGGCCCAGGACCTCCTCGCCCGAGAGCGGCATCAGGACGCCGGACATCCGGCGACCCGCTCGACCTCCTCGGCGATGAGGGCGAGGAGCGTCGCGCGATCCATCAGCGCGAAGGCGCCGGCTGAACTCGACGAAGCGCCGCAGTTCGAAGGTCCGCGCTTGAGCACTGCGGACCGTGCGCCCGCAGGCCGAAGACAACCGCTTCCACGATCTCGTTCGGCCCATCAATGGTGAGAGTGTAGCGCGACTCGATGAGGAGGAAGTTCCAGCACAGGAAGGACAGCACCGCGGCGGAGAGACCGTGTGCGGGCCCGAAGGCGACCGAGGCCGCGACCGCCGTCAGGAGGTACACCATCCCGAGCGACCCCGCCGTCACCCGGGCGTTCAGTGCGTAGCCGCTTCCCGTAGCCGCCAAAGGCGGGGGCAGCCAGGGCCGATGAAGTGATGGGTCACGTTGCGCGCCCGCGCCGCCTGCAGGATCGCGCACGGCAGCTCGGTGGCGACCACCGTCTCCGTTTCAGCGCTCCGCGTCTTTGCCAAGCGGAGGGCGGGGCTTGGTTCACCGCCCGCGGCACCCAGCCGCTTCACGTGCAACGCGGCAAACGGGGCGCGCAGGGCATCGGCGATCCGCCGCGCTTGCCGCACCGCCACCTCGGCCCAGGGCTCGCCCTCCACCAGCACCATCACGCGGTCCCCGGCGGGCTCGGGAAAATCGCCCGCCGTGCGGGCCTGCTGGCGCTGCGACAGAACCTGGAAACCCAGGTAATCGGCAAGGCGGAGTTCTAGAAGGCCCTGGGCAACGGCCGTGCGTCGGCAAACCAGCATCACACTGCCGCTGGGAAACTTGAGCGCTCATTGGTGCAAGCGCTTGCCACAGGGGTCAAACCGGGTCAGCCTTTCGACGCGGGTTGCTTCGTGGAAACCTGAGGCCGAAGCCAAGGCTATGGCCCGAAGGGCTTACAGGAAGCGGTCATTGGAAGCGGAGCCATGGCGGCACGATACATCCGACCAAGCCTCGTCGGCGCCACGTTGCTGGCCGGCTCATGAATTACGTCTTTGAGTTCAGCCAAGTCTTCGAGGCGTGGGATGAACTGCTGGCCGGCGCATTGCGCACGCTTTGGCTTTCCGCCATGTCCATGGCGATCGGGCTCGTTATGGCCGTACTCGGCGCGCTTGGAAAGGCTAACGGACCGCTCTGGCTGCGCTGGATCATAGACGGCTATATCGAGGTAATCCGCAACACACCATTTCTCATACAGATCTTCATGGTCTTCTTCGGCCTCCCTGTGATTGGGCTCCGGCTCGAGGCGGATCAGGCCGCATTGCTGGCTATGGTGATCAACTTCGGCGCATACGGGATTGAGATCATCCGCGCCGGCATTGAATCGATTCACAAGGGGCAGATTGAGGCGGGTCGCGCGCTGGGACTCAAACCGCTACAGATCTTCCGTCTCATCGTGCTCAAGCCCGCGTTGCAGGCAATCTACCCCTCCCTGACCAGCCAGTTCATCCTGCTGATGCTAAACTCATCCGTGTGCTCGGCAATCGCGGCAAGTGAGTTGACGGCGGCTGGCAACGACATACAAGCGCGAAACTTTCGCAGTTTCGAGGTCTATTTCGTGGTCACCGCGATGTATCTCGTGATGTCGGTGTTTTTCTGGAGCGTCTTCGCCTGGGTTGAGCGTGCTTTTCTCGCGCGGCCGACTTCGCGCTGAGGCGGTAGGGCATGCGCGGTTTCGGAGCCAACGAAGTCTGGTTCATACTTCTCTCAGCGCGATGGACGCTGCTACTCTCGATGGTTGCCTTTGCTGGCGGTGCGGTCGGCGGGATGCTGATTGCGCTGATGCGCACCGGTCACTTCACCTGGATGCGCTGGGCGGCTATCGCGTACATCAAGCTGTTCCAGGGCACCCCTCTCCTAATGCAGCTATTCCTGGCGTTTTTCGTTCCGAGCATCTTCGGTTTCAACATCGACCCTTGGGGCGCGGCTGCTGTTGGCCTGTCGCTCCATGCAAGCGCCTTTCTCGGCGAGATATGGCGGGGCTGCATCGAGGTGGTGCCCCGGGGCCAGTGGGAGGCCTCTTCTGCTCTCGGCCTGCGCTACTGGCGGCAGATGCGACATATCGTGCTGCCGCAAGCTTTCCGTGTCGCCATCCCACCAACCGTCGGTTTTCTGGTGCAGCTTATCAAAGCAACCTCGCTTGCCTCCATCATCGGCTTTGTCGAGCTAACGCGCGCGGCGCAAGTCGTGAACAACGCAACTTTTCGGCCTTTCACCATATTCGGCTTGGTAGCGCTGACCTACTTCGTCATCTGCTGGCCACTCTCGCTCTACGGGCGGCGGATGGAACAAAAACTCGCCCTGGCCACCAGGTAAGGCCGACACATCAAAGAGGAAACGAAAACATGACCACCTCGCATGGGATCACCCGCCGTCTGCTGGGTGGCAGCATCGCCCTCGGCGCCGCCGGAGCGCTGCTGCCGGTGGGTTTTGGCGCCGCCCACGCAGCGACGCCCGAGGAGATCAAGAAGCGCGGGCGGCTGATGGTTGGCGTGCTGACCGACTATCCGCCTTTCGGCGGCACTGACAGCAGCCAAAATCCAGCTGGCTACGACGTCGACGTTGCCCGGCTGTTTGTAAAGGAACTGGGAGTCGAGCTACAACTCGTGCCAGTTACTGGCCCGAATCGCATCCCCTTCCTGTTGACCAACAAGGTCGACGTGCTGATTGCCACGTTCGGCATCACTGAGGAACGTGCGAAGCAAGTACTCTTCTCCAATCCTTACAGCGCACTCGTCACCTATATCCTTGCGCCGAAGTCCATGCGCATCGCTGGCCCCGAGGACTTGAAGGGTGTTCGGGTCGGCGTTGCGCGGGCCAGCACCCAAGATCTGGCTGTCAGTGCGATTGCACCCAAGGAAATTCGACTCATGCGTTTCGACGACGACGCAACGACCACGCAATCGATTATATCCGGCCAAACTCAGGCCATCGGCGCCAGCAACACCGTCCTGGCGCAGCTAACGGCCGGCTACCCCAACCTGCAGATCGAACCAAAGTTCACCCTGCGCGCTCAGGCGAACGGCATGGCCTTCCGGAAGCAGGACGAGGCACTACGGGACTGGTCCAATGCATTCATTAAGTCGATCGTGGATAACGGCGAGTTGGCGAAGATTCACCAGCGCTGGTTCAATGCGCCCATGGAACCACTGCCGCCCATGCCGCAATTCTAGGGCGAATACCAGTCAGTCTGCTTTGTACCCGGCAGCGAAGGGATTGTTGCACTCGATGAGCGTGAAAACCGAGGGAGGACAGCCGATCGTGGCCCAGGGGCCGTCGAGGGCATGCTCGGCGGCCTCGAGGGGGCGGATCTGAGCCTCGCGAGAGTTTCCTCCCCGGGCGTCGAAGAACTAGCCGAGAGGTCGGGGAAGTCGGGAAGGCTCGCGCCGGACGCCTTGGTCGCGCGCCGAACACCCGCACCCTCGTGGTTGCCGGAGTCGTCCCTCGCGAGGACAGCGTCGTGCCGCAGTTCAGGAACAAGGACCTGATCGTCATAGGTCCCGGACAACCCGCCATTTGTCGGGTCGTAGGGCAAACTCGCCGCTGCCATCCCCGTGTTACACAAGCCTTCGAAGAAGCTCACGATGTTCGAGGCCCCGTGCGGAATGGCGGCCCTCTGCCGCTCGCCCCTCGGTGCCAGGCCGTGGCTGCGAGTGCTGGTCGGCGTGGCTTGGAAATCGTCCGCGCAGGCCTGACGGTCGGAGTCGAAATTGGGTGGACCGTCAAACCCGTCCCAGCGCCTCTTCTGGATGTCCGGCCGATACTGCTCCGCAGCATGGACCGACTTCTCCTCCAATTTATCCATTGCTGGCCGAAGAAACGCCAGAACGTGCCGGTACCGACCGCCACGCCCTCTCCTTGGCGGGCCTGCCCCGGCTAATGTGCGGTAATGGCGAGCCCAGTCAGGCCTGGGACGCAAAGGGTCCTGGTGTGCCGGCTGCACCGAGGACACAATTTCCAGCGTCCGTATCAGCAAGGCGGACAGGGCGACGCATACGGCCGATAGACCAAGTCTTCAGATCGGCTTCGCTACGCGGGAGCTCTCCAAAGAGAACGTAGTTGCTTTGAGGCTTCCACCGACCCGGGTGGTCTACAAAGGTGACCGGCCGCACCGTTCGATCACCATTTCCGCTAACGTAAGGAGCTAAATGCTGAGGAAGGTCGATGGGGCGGGCGTCGGCGGGGCAAAGCCGACGCCCTCCCTGCTCGCCGTCAACGGATCATTCGCGGGATCACCAGCACCACGTCCGGCCACACCGTGATCACCACCTGCGTCGCGATCAGCGGGATGTAGAACGGCACGAGCGCGCGAAGCAGCTGACGCATGCTGACTTCCGCGATATCGGCCATCAGGAACAGCGCCAATCCCATAGGCGGCGTCAGCAGGCCGATCATCAGGTTGAACACCACGACTAGGCCCAGATGCACCGGATCCACCCCGGCCGCTACCAAGGGCGGGGCGACGATCGGCACGATCAGCAGCGTTGCAGTGGTGCTGTCGAGGAACATGCCAGCCAGCAGGAAGACAAGGTTGGCCAGTAGCAAGAGGGTCAGTGGGTCGTTGGACAGACCGGTGACGAAGGCGGAGAACTCCTGCGGGATCTGCTCGACTGACAGGATCCAGCCCAGCATCGCCGCCGCCGCCACGATCACCAGAATGGCGGCGGTGTTGCGCGCTGTGAGCAGGGCGGAGACGAACACGTGCTGCAACGTCATCTCGCGATGCACGACGAAACCCACGAACAGCACGTAGAGCACCGCCACGGCCGCAGCCTCGGTTGGGGTGAAGACCCCCACTAGCATGCCTAGAATGATCAGAACCGGTGCCATCAGGGCCGGGATGGCAGGCAAGGTGGCGCCCCAGGCTTCATGCAGGGTCGGCCAGCGCGGAGCACGGGGGTAGCCTGCCCGCACCGAAACGAGGCCCGCCGCGATCATCAGGAAGATCGTGCACACCACCGCCGGCAGGATGCCACCCAGCAGCAACTGCACCACCGACACCGAGGTGGCGGAGCCGTACACGATCAGCGGAATCGAAGGCGGGAAGATCGGCCCGAGCAGCGAGGATGAGGCGGTGACGGCAGCGGCAAAAGGGGCATCGAAGCCCCGCTCCCGCATCGCCTTGATCTCCACCCTCCCGAGCCCCGCGATGTCCGCCAGCGCGGCGCCGGAGATGCCGGAGAAGATCAGGCTGCCCAGGATATTCACCTGGGCCAGCCCACCATGGATGCGGCTGAACAGCGTGTCGGCGAAGTTGAAGATCCGGTCGGTGATTCCCGACAGGTTCATCAGGTTACCCACGAAGATGAACAGGGGCACGGCCACCAGCGGAAAGCTGTCCAGGGCGTAGGTCACGCGCTGCGCCAGCAGCGTCAGCGGTAGGTCCTCGACCAGCACGTAGCCGATACAGGGGATTAGGATGGCGTAGACGATGGGAAAGCCGGCCATGAACAGGGCCATAAAGCCGGCGATGACGAAATACCCGAGCATCGCGGCGCGTCAGCTCGCGGTCACGATCTTGGCCTCGGACTGGGGTCGTCCCAACCGCGCCAGGTGCAGCACCGCTCCGCCGCCGAAGCCCACCGCCGCGCCGCCCAGGTAGATCCAGAACGGAATGCCCAGCGTCGGCGTGCGGTTGCGCGGGTTGGCGGCCAGCGCTTCCCACAGCGCCCAGACCATGCCCAGGCAGGCCGCCGCGCAGCACAAGCCGATTACCAGGTCCGCCACCCGCAGCGCCCGGGCCGGGAGGGCCGCCTTGAACTCGCCCATCACCAAGTTCTCGCCGGCGTCGATCACCAGCGGGTAGGCCACGAAGACGCCCAGGATCATGAACAGCCGCGCCACCTCGTCCAGGCCGAAGATCGGCAGCTGGAACACCTCGCGAACGAGGATCTGGATAACGGGCAGGGCAACCAGCCCCAGCATCAGCGCGATCGAGAGCGCGCCGAGCACGGCCTTGGGGATGCGCATGGGCGTAGGTGGCTCCGGGCTGGTTGGAAAGGGAAGGGCCGGGAGGTGCAACGACGCCGCCCGGCGGTCACCGGCAGGTCAGGCGATGGCGCCGATCCGGTCAATCAAGGGCGACCAGGCCGGGAAGTCCCGCTTCACCTGCGCCTGCACGGCGGTGCGGAAGGCGGCGTTGTCCAAACCCTCCGCCTCGGTGATCACGGTCATACCGCGCCCGCGCAGCTCGGCCACCAAAGCCTTGTCCGCCGCTTCCGCCCAGCCCAGGGACTCCTGCGCCTTTTCTGCCAGGGCGGCAGAGATGGCCTCGCGCTCCTCGGCCGGCAGGCGTTGCCAGGTACGCTCATTGGCGAAAACCGCGAGGAGGGACAGCATGTGCCCGGTCAGCGACACGTGCGACTGCACCTCGTAGAGCCGGTTCGCGCTGATCATGGTCAGCGGGTTCTCCTGCCCGATCACCGTGCCGGTCATCAGCGCGGTGGGCAGTTCCGCCACCTCCACGGGGGTCGGCACGGCGCCGAAGCCCTTCACCATGGATACCCAGAGGTCGATGGGCACGGCGCGGAAAGCGCGGTTGCGTAGGTCCTCGGGCCGGCGCACCGGGAACTTGGCGGTGATGTGCCGGGGCCCCCGGTAGAGGCGCCCGATGATCCTCAGCCCGCCGCTGCGCACCAGCTTCTCGTTCAGCTCCGCCAGGACCGGCGAGGAGGGGTCGGTGGCGCGCAGGGCATGGGCGCCGTCGCGGTAGACGTAAGGCGCGTTGAACACGCCCAGTTCCGGCACAAACTTGGCCAGCGAGGCGAACTCATGGTGGCCGGCGGCGATGGAGCCGGCCTGGATGCCGTCCACCATCTCCGACACGCCGCCGAGCTGGCTGTTGGGAAAGACGCGGATCTCGGTCTTGTTGCCGCTCTTCTGCCGCGCCAGGGCGGCGAACTCGGTGGCGAAGCGCGTTTGCACGTCGCCCTCGGAACCGACATGCGCGTAGCGAAGCGTGGCGGCCCAGGACGGACGGGGAATGACCAGCGCGGCGGCGGCAAGGGTGCCGGTGGCCAGCGCGGCGCGGCGGGTCATGCGGGTCATGGCGTTTCTTCTTTCCTCCTTGTTTGACGATCAATCTTCTGCGGCGCCGTCGCGCGCCGTCATCACGGGTCCGGTCGGTACAGGCGGATGACGGAAGCACTGTCCACCATCTCGTTGCCCCGGGCCACGTAGTCGGCGAAGCGCGCCACCGCGGTTTCCACCAGCGGCAGCTCCAGATTCAGGTCATGGGCGAAGGCCTTTACGGCCTTGAGGTCTTTCAGCAACTGGCGCGCGTAGCTGGTCGGCGGCTCGAAGTCGCGGCGCTGCATCTGCGCGTAGATCTTCTGCAGCAGCGAGCCGTCCGCGTGGCCGCCGGCGAGCCCGGCCGGCAGGGCGGCGGCGTCGAGCCCCGCCGCTTCCGCCATGGCCAGGGCCTCGGCCATCAGCACGAAGCCGGTGCCCACGATCGCCTGGTTCAGCACCTTGGTGGTCTGTCCCGCCCCGACCGGCCCCATGCGCGTGACATTGGTGCCGAGGTCGCGCAGCACCGAGCCGAGCGCCTCGATCTCGCCGGGCTCGCCGCCCATCATGATCGTCAGGGTGCCGGCGCGGGCGGCCTGGGGGCCGCCTGAGACGGGTGCGTCCACCCAGCCCATTCCGGTTTCCGCGCGCAGCCGCGCCGCCATCTCGCGCGTGGCCGCCGGGTCGGCGGTGGAATGGTCGAGAAGGATCTTGCCAGCAGCCGGGCCTGACGAGGCGATGCCGTCAGCCCCGAAAACGCAGCGCGCCACGGCGTCCGTGTGCAGCACGCACAGGATCACCACGTCGCTCGCCGCGGCCACGGCGGCGGGGGTGGGGGCGGCCACCGCGCCGTGCGGCACCACGCGGTCCAGGCGCTCCGGTTCAAGGTTCCAGGCAGTGACAGAGCGGCCGCGCTCCAGCAGCCGCAGCACCATCGCTTCGCCCATGATCCCGATGCCGAGGAAGCCGATGCGGGGTCCGGACATCACGGTGCTTCCCCGGCCTGGTTGGTCAAGCGGTCATACACGCGGAACAGCGCCTGATTGCCGTTGGCGCCCTCGCCATGCGCCCTGGCCTCCAGATACAGGCTGGTCGCCAGGGCAAGCCCGGGCAGCGGCAACCCGTGCTGGAAGCTCAGTTCGCCGGCAAGGCGCAGGTCCTTCAGCTTCAGGTCGATGCGGAAGCCCGCGCTCGCATCCCTCGCGATCATCTTCGGCCCGAGGTTCTGCAGCATCCAGGATGACGCCGCGCCGCCCAGCAGCACCTCCCGCAGCATCTCCAGGTCCAGCCCGGCGGCGCGGCCCAGCGCCAGCGCCTCGCAGATCGCCTGCAGGTTGAGGGCGCAGATGAGCTGGTTGCATGCCTTCACCGTCTGCCCCGCACCGGCCGGGCCGACATGGCGGACCGTGGTGCCCAGCGCGGCCAGGATGGGCTGCGCCGCCGCAAAGCCCGCTTCCGTCCCGCCGGCCATGATGGAAAGGCTGCCACTCTCCGCTCCTTGGGGGCCGCCGGACACGGGGGCGTCCAGCATGGCCGTGCCCACGGCTTCAAGCCGCGCCGCCATACTGCGGCTGGCGGCCGCTGAGATGGTGCTCATGTCGATCACCAGCCTCCCCGCCGGCTGGTTCTCCACGAGCCCGCCAGGGCCGAGCACGACCTCCTCCACCTGAGGCGTGTCGGGCAGCATGAGCACCACTGCATCGGCCTCGCGCGCCGCCTCGGCGACGGAGCCGGCGGCCGTGGCGCCGCGGGCGGAGAACTCCTCCACCGCCTCGCGCCGGACATCGTGGACATGCAGCACGTGGCCGGCGGCGATGAGGTTCGCCGCCATGCCACGCCCCATGGTGCCGAGGCCGATGAAGCCGATCCTCGCCATGCCGCTCAGCTCCGGTAGATGCGCTGGGCGCGCCGCTCGGCACTGCGCACGGCGTCCTGCGGCGAGGACTGCCCCGTCACGACCTCCCCGAACATGTCGGACACGACGTTGTCCGCCAGCGCCGCCGCGGAGGCGGTGCCGAGCGTGCCGGCAAAGCCCACCGAGCGTCCCCGCGCAGCCACGTCGCGGAACACACGGATCTTCGGGTCCCGGTCCCAGAGCGGGCTGGACTCATACGCCCCCAGGGCATGGCTGAGATAGCCCACGGACCCGTCCAGCACCCTCTCGTACTGCGGCTTCTCCAGCAGGAAGGTGAGGAACGCCTTCGCCGCGTTCGGGTAGCGCGTGTAGCGGAAGGCGATGAAGGGATAGACGAGGTGCATCTCGGTTGGCTGCCCGACCGGACCGATGGGCCAGTTCGCGTGGTCGATGTCGCTCGCAAAGGCCATCCTGTCCGCGCGCGCCTTGGCGTAGACGGAGACGGAGTTGTTGGTAAGCCAGACCTGCTCGCCCAGAAATGCGCTGTTGTTAGAGGCGTCGGTCCAGGACACCGTGCCCGGGATGAAGTGCAGGGCGAGGGCGCGCGCGTAGTCCAGGGCGCGCAGGGTTTCCGGGCTGTTGAGCGCCACCCGGTTGTTCTCGTCCACCAGCCTGCCCCCATGCGACCAGAGCAGCCAGTGGCAGAAGGAATTACCGTCGCTGGGCGCGCGGCCGAAGGCGAAGCCCGCAGGCTTACCAATCCGCTTCATCTCCGCGCACAGCTTCAGGAATCCGTCCGTGTCGGTGGGGAAGCTCCCGAACCCCGCCTCCTTCATCGCGGAGATGCGGTAGACCGGCAGCACGCCGATCACGACATTGGAGATGCCGATCCAGCGCCCGTTGCGCTTCCCGTACTGCTCGATCAGCGGGTACCAGCCGCCATACCTGGATCCGATGTGGTCGGCGACGTCGGAAAGGTCGAGCAGCTTGTCGGCGAACAGGTGCGGCGTGGTGTGCAGCGTCCAGGCCAGGTCGGGACCGCTGCCGACATTCGCTGCGACGCTGAGCTGCGGCTGCACGTCGTCCTGCCACACGTTGTCGACGCGCACCGGCACGCCGGTCGCCTCGGTGAAGGCGCGGATGTTCTCCGTGGTAGCCTTGTCCTCGGCATCCAGGAAGCGGCTCCAGCGGAGGAAGCGGAGTTGCGCCCCCGGCTCGGGCTTGAAGGGCTGTTCCTGTGCCCAGGCGCGGGACCACCGGAACAACGCCTCGCCGGTGAGGCCGAGCGAGGCGGCACCGGCCAGGGTAGAGGCACTGCCGAGGATGCTGCGTCGTCCGAACATGATGCGATCTTCCTCCCGATTGGTGTTTCCTGTCGTGAGCCGGCGCCGGAAGCGCCGTGCACCATTCCCGCTTCGCTGGCGTGTTCCTAGAGGCGATAAACCCTTGCGGCGTTGTCGTGCAGCAAGCCGCGGCGTTGGACTTCCGGGCGGTGGGCGATCGCTTGAAGGAAGCCGTCCAGGATGGCGTCGAAGCTGCCGGTGAGGCTGTCCACCGGGAAGTTGCTGGCGAACAAGCAACGATCGGGCCCGAACACCGCGATGGCGTCGCGGATCACGGGGAGGTTGGCCGCCGCGCGCCAGGGTTGGCCCGGCAGGCCCAGGCCTGAAACCTTGAGCGCGACGTTCGGCGCCCGGGCCAGGGCCTCGAGCGCGCCGCGCCAGGCGCGCAGGGCCTCGGGGCTCCGGTCCGCCGGCAGGCCGGTGTGGTTCACAATGATCTGCGTGCCCGGGAAGTCGCATGCTAGATCGAAAGCGGCATCCAGGTGCCACCAGGGCGTCTGCAGGTCGAAACTCAGCCGGTGCTGCTCCAGCATCGCGTAGCCGCGACGCCAGGCTGGATCGTCCATCGAGCCGGGTGCCCCCCTTCGAGCATCCTCGGGCCGCGCCGCGGCGCGCGGCTTGTGGCGGATGCCGCGCACCATGGGCCGGGCCGCCTGCGCCGCCAGCACCGCGCCCACCTCCGGATCGTCCAGCCAGGCCTGGGCGACGCAGGCGCTGGGCAGTCCTTCCCGCCGCGCCAGACGCTCCAGCCATCTGGTTTCCGCGACCGGGTGGGCCGGGTCGAACTCGGCCTCCATGTGGACGGTACCCACGACCGGAAGCCCGCCCGCATCGGCCCGGTAGTCGGCGGGGAGATAGTTGCGGCGCAGCGCGCTGTAGTCGCCGTAGCGGAACGGGATCGGCTCGGGATCGCAGAGCCAGGGATGGTAGTTGGCGTCCAGGTCCCAGAAGTGTTGGTGGGCGTCAATGATGGGCAACACGGCGCTGCCACCCGCGGCCGTGCCCAAATCGACATCCTTGCGCCCCAGGAGCCCGTTGTCCTGCGCCGCGCCGGCCGGAAAGCGGTGCGTCGCCCCAGGAGGTATCGCAGAGGGGCTGGTCACCGGGCTGGTTCCGCCGCTTGTATCCGGGAACCAGACATCAAGGCGAGGCGTCCGGGGCTGCGATGATTGTCCCAGGGCAGGTTATGGAACCGGTCATGCACTGCGCGGTCGCGCGGCACGGTGCGACGGGAAGGAGGGCGCGCTTGCCCACCGTGTTCGGCTCCATGGTCGCTCCTCCCGATAAGCGGAAGCTTTCTGGCGCGGCGGCACCAGTCGCTTCTCTGTTGCCCAACTCTGGCACGTCGTCCTATTGTAGGACAAGCAAATGTGGAGTGGAGATTTCGCACGACCCTCCCCATAGGCGGCTACCGACCGCCCTCAGGCCGAACGGAGACCGCAGCTTGAAGAACCAGGGCCAGTTTTCCAGCCAGCTGCAGGAGCTTCTCGGCCCTCAGGGAGTGGTCACCGGTCCGTCGCGGCTGGCGCGCTACTGCACCGACTGGTCCGGCGACCTGGCCGGGATCCCGCTTGCCGTGGCGCGGCCCGCGGACACCGCCGGGGTGGCGGCGGTGCTGCGGCTCTGCGCCGAGGAGGGTGTGCCCGTGGTGCCGCAGGGCGGGCACACCGGCCTGGTCGGCGGCGCCGTGCCTTCCCCCTCGGGCGACGAGCTCGTGCTCAGCCTGGAGCGCCTGGACCGCGTGCGGTCGATAGACCCCCTCAACTTCAGCATGATCGCGGAAGCGGGCTGCGTGCTGGAAATGCTGCACTGCGTCGCGCAAGAGCATGACATGCTGCTGCCGCTCTCGCTCGGCGCCCAGGGAAGCTGCCAGATCGGCGGCAACATCGCCACCAATGCCGGCGGAGTGAACGTGCTGCGCTACGGCATGGCGCGGGACCTCGTGCTGGGCCTGGAAGTCGTGCTGCCGGATGGCCGGATCTGGAACGGGCTGCGCAGCCTGCGTAAGAACAACACGGGCTACGACCTGAAGCAGCTCTTCATAGGGTCCGAGGGAACGCTCGGCGTGGTGACCGCCGCAGCCCTCAAGCTGTTCCCGCGCCCGACGCAGGTGCAGACCGTCATGCTAGGGCTGGACTCCGTTTCCGCCGCAATGGGCCTCTACGCGGCGGCACGGCGCGACCTTTCCGACCTGCTTTCGGCCTTCGAGCTGATGCCGCGGGGCTGCATTGACCTCACGCTCCGCGCCATCCCAGGACTGCGGGACCCGCTCTCCACGCCGGCCCCTGTCTATGTGCTCATGGAAGCCTCGGCGTGCGGGCTGGTGGACCTTGCCGAGTTGACGGAGCGCTTCCTTACGAAGCGCATGGAACTCGGCGGAATCCTGGACGGCGTGGTAGCCGCGAGTCGGGCGCAGGCGGCGGATTTCTGGCGCATCCGTGAAGGCCTGGTGGAGGCGCAGCACCGGCACGGGCGACACCTGCGCACCGACCTATCCGTGCCGATATCCTGCCTGCCGAGCTTCATAGAGCAGGCCGACGCCGAATTGGCACGTCACCTCCCGGCGGCGTTGCCGGTGGCGTATGGCCATGTTGGCGACGGCAACATTCACTACAACCTGCTGCCTCCGAAAGGGCTGCCGGAGGCAGAGGTGCATGTGCTTCTCGAACAGGGGGAGGCGCTGATCTTCGCGCTCGTGGATCGCTTCGGTGGCTCGATCAGCGCGGAGCACGGCATCGGGCGGGTCAAGCGGGAACCCTTCGAGCAGCGCCTGTCCGCGGTTGACCGCGACCTGTTGCGTGCGCTCAGGTCCGGCATTGATCCGCAGAACCGCATGAGTCCGGGGCGCCTGTTCGCGTAACATGGCGGATATGTCAGAAGGGGCAATGAACGACCGCATCAGCCGGGCGCCGCAGCTCCCATCCCGCGTTGCGTCGCTGGTGGCCGGGGCCATCGCCGAAGGGCGCTGGAAGCCGGGCGAGCGCCTGCCCGCGGAGCAGGCACTCGCGGATCTTTACGGCGTCAGCCGCAACGTGGTGCGCGAAGCGATCTCGCGCCTCCGGGCGGATGGGCTGGTGCAGTCGCGCCAGGGCGTCGGGGCCTTCGTGGCACGCGCGCAGGGAACAGGCGTGCTCCGCTTCGACGCGGAGCTGCTGAGCGACCGCACGACCTTCGGCAACGTCTTCGAGCTGCGCGCCATACTGGAGATCCAGACCGCAGGGCTGGCGGCGGAACGGCGGAGCGACGCCGACCTTGCAGCCATTGCCCATGCCTATGAGCGCATGGTGCGGGAGTCAGAGGGCGAGGCAGGCGGGGTTGATGCCGATCTGGACTTTCATCGCGCCGTCGCGCGGGCGACCGGCAATGCCCAGATCGCTGCGGTTGTGAGCTTCCTGTCCGACCAGATCCGGGAGACCATCTTGGCGACGCGGGCGCGCCCGGGCAGTTTCGTGGGCCGGATCATCGAGGTGACGCTCGCCGAGCATGCAGCGATCCAGGACGCCATCTCGTCTGGCTCGGCAGGGGCGGCGAAGGACGCGATGGCGGTGCATATCAGGAATGCTGCGAACCGGATTGGGTACAGGCTTGCCATGTAAGGGTGCGGGGGGATCAGCAGCGCTGTTACGGAGACGGCCATAACAGCGCGGTTGGATCTCTGATGCCTTGATCAGGCGGTTTGCCATTTCGACTGCTCTTGCCTTGCGGCTGCCCGCACGCGCCATCAAGTGCATCCTGCGCGAGACTTTGCGCTTATCGGCCCTGTGCTTGCCTGACCCCGCGCTGTCGAGGACGAGGCGCAGTCGCCTCGCCCAGGAGCGGAATGGGCGTGTGACGCCGAAGTCCTTTCGCCGGCGCGAGCATTTCCCGCAACGCTGCGTCCGGGCGGCCATTGCACGCCCAGCCATCCCCTGCCCTGCTGCCCAATGCGTTGAAGGATGGCCTGCATCAACCGGCCGTCAGCTTGCCCCTGCCACTGATCTCGCGTCGATTCGGGGACGGTGATGCCAACCTCGCCGCGAACCGGACTTGCCGGCCGTCCGGCCACGCGGATCCAAGTTCCCCAACTGGTCGCGGAGAGACTGGGTCCTCCTGCTAGCTATCCGGTCCCGCTGGGACAGGATCTCCGGAAATCCAACATAGGTGGTGGCGTCCTGGGTCATGTGGGTCATGTTCGCCCCCGGTTTCAGCCTGCCGACCGAGCCTCTTCCTCGTTCAAGCGAGCCGCCAGCATGGACAATGCTCCCGGACAACCCGGCACCGCCGGCCGCATCGACCCAGGGGCCATCCGGCCCGGTTCCCCGGTGCTCGCCGCCGCGGTGAGCGAAAGGCCGCTCGTCTACCCAGGCAACGCTGAGCGCGCATGATGCCGGCTCCCCGTTCGAGCCACGCCCTGGGCACGGTTCTGCCCGTGGCCCTGATCGCGGAGATGGCCCGCTCCGCCGATGGCGATCGGTTCCCGGCCATCGGCGGCGTGCGGGGGCTAGTATCGCCGCAGGAGAAGGAGCGCTCGTGCTTCCTTGCCGCCGAGCACGGCATCGCCACGCGGGCCGGGCCGCTGAGCGCCCACCCGCTGATGAAGCATCTGGGCGTGCCCGGGGCCATGCGCGCTTCGCTGTCCCTCAACACCAAGCGCGAGATCGACTGCCTAGCAGAGGCGGTCAAGCGCTTCCAGCACGGGAAAGCCAGGTAGTGGGTGGGCCATGCCGTTGAGAACCGCAATCACCACGGACGCGACCCAGGGGCGGCTGCTGTCACGTCCTGGATTCGATCCGGCCCCGCAGGCGGCAGTGCCGGGACGGCAGGCGCTCGGGCTCGCCACGGGGCGGGATGGCATCCTGCGGGTGCCGGATAGCGTGTCAGGGGACCCGTTGCCGCTCATCGTCATGCTGCACGGGGCAGGCGGCAACGCGGCGGGGACCCTCGGGCTGATCGAGCATGCGGCAACAGGCGCCATCCTGCTGCTCCCGGAGAGCCGCGGGCCGACCTGGGACCTCATCATGGGGGCCTATGGACCAGATGTCGCCTTCCTGGACGCCGCGCTGGGGCAGGTCTTCCGCCAGCACCGCGTGGACCCGAGACGGGTCGCCCTTGCGGGCTTCTCGGACGGAGCCTCCTACGCGCTGTCACTGGCGATCGGAAATGGCGATCTGTTCACCCATGCCCTCGCCTTCTCGCCCGGCTTCGCCGCGCCGCCCCGGCCGGTGAGACGGCCACTGATCTATGTTTCGCACGGCACGGAGGACGAGGTGCTGCCCATCGGTCCCTGCAGCCGCCGCCTTGTGCCCCGGTTGCGGCGCGGGGGGTATGACGTTCGCTACCGCGAGTTTCCCGGTGGCCACTACGTCCCCGCCGAAATTGCGGAAGAAGCCGTGGGGTTGCTGAGCGGGTGACGGGCGGCGAGCGAGAACGATGATCTCCGCCTCGGTCCTCCGCTCGGGGCTCATTCTGACCGGAGCGCTGCTGCGGGCGGGACGAGATCCGCCGCTGGCGCTGCGGGAACGGCTGGCGGTGAAGATGCTGCTCTCGGACGGCGCGGAGAAGCCGGTCGGCCAGAACCCGCTGCTGCGGCTGATGAAGCGCCGCCTTAACGTGACGGAGACGCACCACGGGGAGCGCTTCTTCGTGCGCCTCCTCCACCCCGTCACCGGCCGGCCCGCTCTCTTCGTCACGCCGCTCTTCATGGCGCTGGTGATGGTGGAAGTGGCGGACGTCATCTTCCGTGGAATCTGTGCCCGCGATCTTCGCGATCACGACGGACCCCTTCATCGCCTACACTTCGAACATTTTCGCCATCCTCGGCCTGCGCGCGCTGTACCTCGCGCTCGCCGCGATGATCTACCGCTTCGAGTACCTGAAAGTCGCCCTGGCGGCGGTGCTGATCCTCATCGGCTCGAAGATCTTCCTGGCGGACATGCTGGGCCTCGCGAAGATCCCGCCCGCCATCTCGCTCGGCGTCGCCTTCGGCATCCTCGTCGCGGGCGTCGCTTACAGCATGTGGAAGACGTGGCCCGGCGGGGCCCGCTTGGCCGAGGAGGCCGGGCGCTAGCCAACGGGCGCGGCGTTGACCGGGGCGGGGGGCGGGGCCGTCCCATCCCTTTCTTGTGCCCCGCGCCCCGGGGGTCTACGCCCGGCGGCCCAGCAGGGCCATGTAAACCCCAGGATTCGATCGGAGGCAGGTCATGCAGGACGGTGGTCAGGGCGGTTCGGGCCCGTTCGGGCGCGGCTTCGGCGGCGGCCTTGGCGGCGGGCGCGGCAAGTTCTTCGATGACCTCGCGGGCGTCGCGGGCGGCGCCTTCTCCGTGCTGGCCGGGCTCAGAGCCGAGATCGACAGCATGGTGCAGGCCCAGACAGAAGCCTTCGTCGCACGGCTGAACCTCGTGAAGCGCGAGGAGCTGGACGCGGCGCTGGAGGTGGCCCGCCGGGCGCGGGAGGAGGCCGAGGCCCTGGCCATCCGCATGGCGGCGCTGGAGATGCGGCTGGACGCCATGCCGGCCGTGGCGCCCTTCGAGACGGGCGCCAGCGGCGGCAATCCGGAGCCCGGGAGCAGCGAGAGCGCCGCGGGCGAGGGCGATGCAGGCGGGGACGGCGAGTAGCGGCGCCGCGCAACACAGGTGTTGCTCACGCCTTGGGACGTGAAGCCAACGCCCTTGCTGCCGCGTTCGGCATCGCAGTATCAAGCTGTTGGGGCTGATCCCACCGATTCGATACCAGACTCGGGGGGTCTGCCCGTCTCGGGATAGGAGGTGACTCTATGTCAGCCACCCTCGCTGCCGACCGGGACAAGGCCGCCAATCCACTCGACGTCGTCGAGCAGATCGTGGCGGCCAACGAATGGGCCTTCGACCGTCGCTCCGATGGAGAGATGGCCGCCGAGGCTCCCGGCAAGTGGTGCGACTACGGCCTGCATTTCGCCTGGTCCACTGAAATCAGCGCGATGCACTTCACCTGCGCCTTCGACATGAAGGTGCCCGCCGGCGCCCGCGCCAAGCTGCACGAACTGCTGGCGCTGGCGAACGAGAAGCTCTGGATCGGCCATTTCGGGCTAGAGGGCGAGGAGGGCATCCCCGTCTTCCGCCACGCCGTCCTCCTCCGCGGCGCCCGCGCCGCGAGCGTCGAGAGCCTTGAGGACATGGTGGACATCGCGCTCACCGAGTGCGAGCGCTTCTTCCCCGCCTTCCAGTTCGTCCTCTGGGGCGGCAAGCCGCCCGCCGAGGCGCTGGCGGCGGCCATGCTGGACTGCGTGGGCGAAGCCTGAAACCCTGGCTCCCGCCACCCTGCGCGGGGGCGCTGAGGTTCCGAGGGATTGCCTGATGTCCGCTGAGGTTCTGCCGCCCGTCCTGCTGGTCGGCTGCGGCAAGATGGGGGGCGCGCTGCTCCAGGGATGGCTGGAGCGCGGCCTCTCCCACGCCGTGGTGGTCGAGCCCCACAAGCTCTCCACCGAGGCCTTCGCCCACCGTCCGGAGGTGGAGGTGGTGCCGGACGCGGACTCCATCCCCTCGGGCTTCGTGGCCGAGGCCGTGGTGCTCGCGATCAAGCCGCAGGCGGCCGAGGCCGCCCTCCCCGCCTATCGGCCCTTCGCGCGCGGCGGGGCGCTCTTCCTCTCCATCATGGCGGGCAAGACGATCTCGGTCCTCGACGGGCTGCTCGACGGCGCGGCGGTGGTGCGCGCCATGCCCAACACCCCGGCGGCCATCGGCCAGGGCTTCACCGCCGCCTGCGCCGGGCGCCGCGTGTCCTCCGCCCAGAAGGCGCTCGCCGACGCGCTGCTGACCGCCACGGGCGAGGTGGCCTGGGTGGAGGCGGAGAGCCTAATCGACCCCGTCACGGCCGTCTCGGGCGGTGGCCCGGCCTATGTCTTCCTCCTGGCCGAACTGCTGGAGAAGGCGGCGGCCGAGCAGGGCGTGCCGCCCGACCTGGCCCGGCGGATGGCCCGGGCCACGGTCGCCGGATCCGGCGCGCTGCTCGCCCGAAGCGCGGAGGACGCGGCGGTGCTCCGCCGGAACGTCACCTCCCCCAAGGGCACGACGGAGCAGGCCCTGGCCGTGCTGATGGCCGAGCACGCCTGGCCGGAGCTGATCCCCCGCGCGATCGACGCCGCCACCCGGCGCTCCCGCGAGCTGGCGGGATAGGCAGCGGCTGGAAGGTTGATCCGGGGGCCGGATGGGCCATGTTGCAGCACGATGGACACCCGCGACCCTCCCTCCCCGGCCCTCCTGGACGCTTTTTGGCGCGTCGTCGCCCGCCATGGCTGGCACGGCACCACCTTCGCGCGCATCGCGGAGGAGAGCGGCGAGAGCCTTGCCGAGCTGCGCGGCCGCTACGCGACGCCGGTGGACCTGCTGCGCGCCCATGCCCGCGTGGTGGACCAGGCGGTGCTGGAGGGCACGGTGCCCGGCCAGATGGGCTTCGGCACGACCCGGGACCGAGTCTTTGACCTGCTGATGCGCCGCTTCGACGCGCTGGCGCCGCACCGGGACGGGATCCTGCGCATGCAGCGCGACCTCATGCGGGACCCGCTCTCCGCCCTGCTGCTCTCGCCCATCCTCATGGCCTCCATGGCCTGGACGCTGGAAGGGGCGGGCGTGTCCACGGCCGGCATCCGCGGCGCCCTGCGCGTGCAGGGGCTGGCCGGCGTGTGGCTCTCGGCCGCCCGCGCCTGGGAGGGGGATGAGAGCGTCGATCTCGGCCCCACCATGGCCGCGCTGGACCGCGCGCTGGACAGGGCCGAGCGCGTGGCCCGCACCCTGCGCTTGACCGAGGAGGAGGCGCTTCCGGTCGATGAGATGGGTGGAGGGGCGTCGGGAGGCACCGTCGATCCGCCCCTGGCCGATACGGGGATCATGGTGGCCTCGCTCGATCCGGCCGCGTCCGATCCGGGTGCCCCGCCCGCGGAGCTGCCCCCCTCCGCCTCGGGCCCGACGGATGGACCGCCCACCCCTTCCGAGCCGCGCAAGCCCGGCGGCCCCGGGGACATGCTACCGTCCTGACACATCGCTGAAACCTGGTCCCGCTTGCGGCGCCGGGCCGGGAGGGGCCAGGATGAGGCTCCGACCCCAAAAGGAGGATGCCGATGTCCGACCGCCCCACCCTGCCGCCGGAGATGGACCCGATGCGCCTCCTCTCCGAGATGAGGATGCCCATGCTGGACGTGGAGGCTCTGGCCGCCGCCCAGCGCCGTAACCTTGAGGCGCTCTCCGCCGCCAATCGCGTAGCGCTCGAGGGCGCGCAGGCCGTGGCCCGGCGCCACATGGAGATCCTTCAGCAATCCATGACGGAGATGACGGATGCCGTGCGCGGCACCGCCGCCGGCGCCAATCCCCAGGACCGCGCCGCCCGCCAGGCCGATCTGGTTAAGGCCACCTATGAGAGGGCCGTGGCCAACATGAAGGAGCTGGCGGACCTCATCCAGAAGTCGAATTCCGAGGCGCTGACGGTGCTGAACAAGCGCTTCTCGGAGGCGATGGACGAGGTGCGCGGCATGGTGGCGAAGAAGGAGGGCTGACGCCCCGCTGGGATGCGCGGCCACCCGGCCGCGCATCGCGGGCGCGTCACGCCGCCCGCACATCCGCCATGAAGCGGTTCACCTGATCGCGCAGCGCGTCGGAGAGCCGCGACACCTCCGCCGAGGCGTCCCGCACTTGCCCAGCCGCGACCCCGGTCGTCGCGGCCGCGTCGCGCACCACCCCCGTCTCGCGGCTGACGGACTGCGCCGCCTCGGCCGCACCGGAGACGTTGCGGGCGATCTCCTGCGTGGCCGCGCCCGGCCCCTCTACCGCCGCGGCGATGGCGCTCGTGGTCTCGTTGATCTCGCTGACCACCTCGCCGATTGCCTGGGTCGCCTCCACGGCCTGCCCGGTCGCGCCCTGGATGCCGGCCACCTGCTGCCCGATCTCCTCGGTCGCCTTGGCGGTCTGGGCGGCGAGGCTCTTCACCTCGCTCGCCACCACGGCGAAGCCGCGACCGGCCTCACCGGCGCGGGCCGCCTCGATTGTGGCGTTGAGGGCGAGATGACTCGTCTGGCCGGCGATGTCATTGATCAGCCGCACCACCTCGCCGATGCGACTCCCCGTCTCGGCCAGGTCGCGCAAGGTGCGGTCCGTCCGCTCCGTCTCCTGCACGGCGCGCCACCTCGGCCGAACGGGCGACCTACGGGTGATCTCGCCGATGGAGGCCGTCAGCTCCTCGGTCGCCGCCGCGGCGGTCTGCGCATTGGCCGAGGCGCCGTCGGAGGCGCTGGAGAGGGCGCCGGTGAGCTGCGTGCCCTGCTCCGCGGCGCGGGTCATATCCACGGCCGTCCGGCCCAGGCGCTCAGCGGCACTGTGCGTGCCGTCCAGCATATGCTGGATGTGGGGCTTCCGAAATCCTTGAGCAGCCCGTCCAGCCGCTCGCCCCGCTGGCGCTGCGCCTCCGCACTCTTCTTCGGCTCGGCCGCGAGGCGCTCGCCATCGGCAGCCTTGACGCGGAACACCTCTAGCGCGCGCCATCTCGCCGATCTCGTCCTTCCGGTCCTGACCGGCGATGGTCAGGTTCAGCTCGCCGCCCGCCATCCGGCGCATCGTCCCGGCCACGTCGAGCACGGGGCGGGAGACGCCGCGCACGAGCCAGACCACGGCCACCACGGCGCCGAGGAGCGCGAAAAGGGTGGCGACGCTGATGAAGATGAGGCTGCTGACGACCATCTGGCTCGCCTCGGCCGCGCTGCCCTCGCTTCCCTTCCTGTTGTATTCCTTCAACTTCTGGAATGCCGCGGTCAGGTCGTCCGCGCGCGGCGTTGACGCCGAGGATGCGCGCGAGCACCTCGTCGTCCCGGCCGGCACGCGAGAAGTCGAACGTCACTTTCGCCTCCCGCGCATAGGCCTCCCAGGCCGGCCGGACCGTGCCGAAGATCGCTTTCTCCTCCTGGCCGGTGAGCATCTCGGGGTAGCGCGCCATGAAGTCGTTCAGGCGGCTGACGACGTTCTCCGCCAGCCTCTCGGCCTCCCGCTTGTCCGCTTCCGTGCGAACCAGCGCGTGACGCATGACCGACTGACGGAAGACCTGCGCCTCCTCGGAGGCCGTCGCGATCATGTCGACGCCCGGCAGCCAGTTCGTCGCGATCATTTTCGTCTCGGCATCGATGACCGAGGTGCGCATCATGGCGAAGCCGCCGATGGCCGCCGTGGTCAGCGCGGAGGTCTTGAGGCCATGAGGCCGGCGATGATCCTGGTCCGCAGCAACATCTTTTAATCCCCGATCCCTCGATCGCTACACGGCGACGATCACGGTCACAAGGGCGTGAAATGTTCTCTAGTGCGCCGATCCAGGCAGCGTCAGCGCTCCTCAGAACTTTTCCCATTTCCGGGCGGCGCGAGCCGCGCGCTGTCCAGCAGGGCGTCGCGTTGAGCCTTCACCCTGGCGTCCCGCTCCCACTCCGCCTTGCTGCGGCCGTGGGCGACGCGGTTCGCGGCGGCACGCGCCTCGGCCTCCGCGCGCTCGCGCGCCTTCCGGGCACGGTTCAGGTTGACGATCTCGGCCATGGCCGCACGATACAACCCGGACAGGCGGGGGAACAGCGATGCGGATCGAATTGACGGCGGCGGACGGCCACCGGCTCTCGGCCTGGCGGGCGGGACCGGCGGATGCGCGCCGCGCGCTCGTCGTGGTCCAGGAGATCTTCGGCGTGAACGCGCATATGCGCCGCCTCTCCGACCATCTCGGCAGCCTCGCCTGGGCCGTGATCACGCCCGCGCTGTTCGACCGCGCGGAGCGCGACGTGGAGCTGGGCTACGAGGCCGGCGACCGCGACCGCGGCCTCGCGCTCCGCAAGAGGGTCCCGGACGATGCCGTGATGCGCGACATCGAGGCGGCCGCGGCGGCGCTTCCCTCGGGCGCGGCGCGCGGGATCATCGGCTACTGCTGGGGCGGCACGATCGCCTGGTGGGGCGCCACCCGCTCGGCCAGCTTCGGCGCGGCGGTCGGCTATTACGGCGGCGGCATCGCCGCGACGCGGGAGGAGGTGCCGAATTGCCCCGTCCAGCTCCATTTCGGCGCGGAGGACAAGGGCATTCCCCTCACGGATGTCGAGCTGATCCGGGTGGCGCAGCCGGGGGTGGAGAGCCATGTCTACCCCGGCGCCGGGCACGGCTTCGCCTGCGAGGATCGCTCGAGCTACGATCCCGCCGCGACGGCGCTGGCCGAGGAACGCGCGCTCGCCTTCCTCTCGACCCGCCTCGGTTAGGCGGGGGAAGCGGCGCGGCAGGGGGAGGAGGAAGGCGTCATGGTCCAGACCGTCGGCAGCATCCTGGTCTTCCTCGTCCTGCTCCTGGTGATCCCCTACATCTGGCCGGACAGCTTCTCCGAGCCGCCGGTGGTGATGGTGGTGCTGCTCGCGCTCGCGGCTGTCGTCGCGCTCATCATCGGCCGCCGCCGGCGCGCCCGCGGGTGGAACGGCAACCCGCGCGGCTGAAGCGCCGGCGCCGGCCGCCTCAGCCGGCGCGCAGAACCCGGCCGGCGACCGCGTCCAGCTTCGCCATCAGTGCGGGGTCGCGCTTCTCCGGCGGGGTGACGATCGCCGCGTCCAGCGCGCGGTCGCAGCCCTGCGGGCAGGGGCCGCGCGGGCGGCCGAGTGCGGGCACCACCGCGCGCACAAGGTCCTTCGCATGGCCCGCGTTCTCCAGCAGCACCTTCACCACGGCGTCCACCGTGACGTGGTCGTGGTCGGGGTGCCAGCAGTCGTAATCCGTGACCATGGCGACGGTCGCGTAGCAGAGCTCCGCCTCTCGGGCGAGCTTCGCCTCGGGCATGTTCGTCATGCCGATCACGTCGCAGCCCCAGGCGCGGTAGAGCTCGCTCTCCGCCTTCGTGCTGAACTGCGGCCCCTCCATCACGAGGTAGGTGCCGCCGCGCCTGTGCTTTAGCCCGATCCCGCGCGCCGCCTCCTCCAGCGCATCGCCGAGACGCGTGCAGAGCGGGTGCGCCATGGAGACATGCGCGACGCAGCCGGTCTCGAAGAAGCTCTTCTTGCGCGCGAAGGTGCGGTCGATGAACTGGTCGACGATAACGAAGGTGCCGGGTGGCAGGTCGCCGTTCAGGCTGCCGACGGCGGAGAGGGAGAGGATCTCCGTGCAGCCCGCGCGCTTCATCACGTCGATGTTCGCGCGGTAGTTCAGCTCGCTCGGCGGCACGCGGTGGCCGCGGCCGTGGCGCGGCAGGAAGACGCAGCGCACGCCGGCCAGCGTGCCGAAGAGCAGTTCGTCTGACGCCCCGCCCCAGGGGCTCTCAACGCGCTCCCAGCGCCGGTCCTCCAGCCCCTCGATGTCATAGAGCCCCGAGCCGCCGATCAGGCCAATGACGGGGGTGATCTGGTCGGACATCGCGCGCTCCGATATCTGGCTAGGAGGCCACCGCTCTAGCTGGGAACGCGCGGGCGCACCAGGGCGCCTCCCCGGCACGAGATTGTCGCGGAGCAACCCTTAATTGTAGTCTTGTTGAACCGTCCTGAGCAGGGAGATGACGCCTGACGACCGTGTCAAATCCCGCCGAGGAGGCAGAGCGGCTGGCCGAGGTGGCGGAGGCTGGCCTGCCCGATCAGGCCGCGGACGAGCTGCTCGGCGCCCTCCTGCGCGTCGCGAACGACCTGCTCGACGTTCCCGTCTCCGGCGTGTCGCTCGTCGGCGAGCGCGAGCAGTTTTTCCGCGCAGCTCAGGGATTGGAGGCGAGCCCGGTGCCGCGCGGGCTGGCGCCCTGCACCTACGCCATCCAGCGGCCCGATGAGGTGATGGTGGTGCCCGACCTCGCCGCCGACCCGCGCTTCCGGGCGAACCCGCTGGTCGCCGGCGATCCCGGCCTGCGCTTCTATGCCGGCGCCCCGCTGCGCGGCCCGCAGGGCGGCGTCATCGGGACGCTCGGCGTGCTGGACAGGGTGCCACGCAGCCTCGCTCCCGCACAGACGGCGCGGCTGCAGGACCTCGCGCGCGGGATCTCGGCTGCTCTGTCGCTCCGCCACGCGATGCGCGAGGCGCATCGCGCGGCGCGGACCGACTCCCTGACCGGTGCCCTCAACCGCATGGCGCTCGAGGAGATGCTGGCCGCGGACGGCCCGCGCAACCTCGGCCTGCTGATGATCGACCTCGACGGCTTCAAGCCGATCAACGACACCTACGGCCATGCCGGCGGCGACAGGGTGCTGGTGGAGGTCGCCTCCCGGCTGCGGCGGACGGTGCGCCCCGGGGATGCGGTCGTGCGGCTCGGCGGGGACGAGTTCCTAGTGGTGATACGCGGCATCGAGCGGGCCGCGGCGGGGATCGGGCTCGCCGCGCGCATCCACGCCGCCCTTGCCGAGAGCTTCGTGCTGAACGGCTCCGGCCTTTCGCTCCGCGCGTCCATCGGCTTCGCGGCCATGCCCTGGCACGCGGCCGACCTGCCCGCGCTGATGGAGCGGGCGGATGCCGCGCTCTACGCGGCGAAGCGGGCGGGGCGGGGCATCACCCGCGCCGCCGGCACCGCGGCCGAGGGCGAGGCGCTCGGGCGCGCGGCGCTGGAGGTGCGCTTGCGCGAGGCTTTCGCCCCCGGCGGCATCGCGCCCTTCCACCTCGCCTTCCAGCCGATCACGAGCCTCTCCACGGGCGAGGTGACCTCGGCGGAGGCGCTGCTGCGCTGGCGCACCGAGAACGGCTTCTGCCTCCGCCCCTCGGAGCTGCTGCCAGTGATCGAGGGGCTCGGCTATTCCGGCGCGCTCGATCGCTGGGTGCTAGGCGAGACCTGCCGCCTCCTCGCGCGCGGCGACGCTCCCTGCCCCGTGGCCGTGAACGCCTCGGCCAGCACCTTCGGCGTACCGGGCTTCGATGCCGAGGTCGCCGCCGCCCTGCGGGAGCACGGCCTGACTGGGGAATGCCTCGTCATCGAGATGACGGAGAGCTCGCTGGTGGGGGATGCAGAGGCGGCGCTCGCCAACATGCACGGCCTCGCGCGGATCGGCGTGCGCGTGGTGCTCGATGACTTCGGCGGCGGGCACGGCACGCTGGCGCGGCTGCGCGACTACCCCTTCGACGCCATCAAGATCGACCGATCGCTCGTCACGGGCTGCGCCGACGGGGCCCAGGGGCTCGCCCTCATGGAGGCGGTCGCGGACATGGCGCAGGCCTTCTCCATCCCGGCCGTGGCGGAGGGGGTGGAGGACGCGGCGCAGCTCGCCGTCCTCTCGCGCCTCGGGGTGGAGCGGGCACAGGGCTTCTTGCTCTCGCGTCCCCTCCCCTGGGAGGAGCTGGAGGCCGCAGCCACCGCGATGCCGGCCAGGCTGCGCGCGATGCTGACGGATCAGGGCAGCTCGGCCGCCCTTTCCTGAACGGAAAAGGCCCCGCCCCGTCACCGAGGCGGGGCCTTCCCGCGTCTCCGACACGCTGGGCACCGGCCCGGCGCGGCAAGCTCAGTGCAGGTTGGCCCAGACCTTCCGCTTCACCGCATAGGCGAGGCCGCCGAGGATGGTCAGAAAGATGACCATGCGGACGCCCAGGGCGCGGCGCTGCTCCAGCTCCGGCTCGGCCGCCCAGGCGAGGAAGGTGGTCACGTCCGTCGCCATCTGGTCGACCGTGGACTTGGTGCCGTCTGCGTAGGTTACCTGGCCGTCGGTGTTCAGCGGCGCGGCCATGGCGATCTGATGACCCGGGAAGTACTTGTTGTAGTGCATCCCGTTGGCGACCGTGACGCCGGGCGGCGGCTCCTCGTAGCCGACCAGCAGGGCGTGGAGGTAGTCCGCCCCGCCCTCGCGCGCCTTGACCATCACGGAGAGGTCGGGCGGCAGAGCACCGTTGTTGGCGGCACGGGCCGCGGCATCGTTGGCGAAGGCACGGCGGAAGCGGTCGGATGCACGGGCGGGCCGCTCAAACATTTCGCCGTTATCGTTCGGCCCGTCCTGCACCTGGAACTGGGATGCGATCGCCTGGACCTGCGCCGCGTTCAGCCCGATGCCGGTCAGGTGCCGGTAGGAGAGCTGCCGCATGGAGTGGCAGGCCGAGCAGACCTCCTTATAGACTTGGAAGCCCCGCTGGGCGGAGGCGCGGTCGAAGGTGCCGAAGACGCCGTCGAAGGTAAACTTCGTGTCCGGCAGCCGGATCACGTCATGCCCTTCGGCCGCCTGGGCGGCCGGGGCGAGGGCTAGGGCGGCCGCGATGGCCGCCCCCTTCAGGAACGAGGTCAGTCCGAGGCGCATCACGCCTTCTCCATCGGCTTGGCGGTAGCGCCTGCAGGCAGGGGACCGCCGCCCCGGCGCCCGAGCACCGCCTGGGCGATGCTTTCGGGCAGGGGCAACGGGCGCTCGAACTTTGCCAGTAGCGGCAGAAGCACGAGGAAGTAGGCGAAATAGTAGGCGGTGCAGATCTGGGCGATTAGGATATAGGGCTGCTCGGCCGGCTTGCCGCCCACCCATCCCAGGATGAAGAAGTTCACCGTCCAGAGCAGGAAGACCCACTTGGCGATCGGGCGGAAGCGCATCGAGCGCACCGGCGAGCTGTCCAGCCAGGGCAGGGCGAAGAGGATCACCAGCGCGCCGCCCATCAGCACCACGCCACCCAGCTTGTTCGGCACAGCACGGAGCACCGCGTAGAAGGGCAGGAAGTACCACTCCGGCACGATATGGGCCGGGGTCACCAGCGGGTTGGCCGGGATGTAGTTGTCGGGGTGTCCGAGCACGTTCGGCGCGAAGAAGACCAGCAGCGCGAAGACGAGGAAGTAGACGACGATCCCGACGCTGTCCTTCAGCGTGTAGTAGGGATGGAAGGGGACCGTGTCCTTCGGGCCCTTCGGCTCGATGCCGAGGGGGTTGTTAGAGCCCACGATGTGCAGCGCCGCGATGTGGAGGAACACCACGCCGGCGATGACGAAGGGCAGGAGGTAGTGGAGCGAGAAGAAGCGGTTCAGCGTGGGGTTGTCCACGGAGAAGCCACCCCAGAGCCAGGTCACGATGTGCTGGCCGACGACGGGGAAGGCCGAGAACAGGTTGGTGATCACCGTCGCGCCCCAGAAGGACATCTGCCCCCAGGGAAGCACGTATCCCATGAAGGCCGTCGCCATCATGAGGATGAAGATCACCACGCCGATCATGAAGAGCAGCTCGCGCGGCGTCTTGTAGGAACCGTAGAACAGGTTCCGCCAGATATGGATGTAGACGACGATGAAGAACATCGACGCCCCGTTGGCGTGGGCGTAGCGGAGCAGCCAGCCGTAGTTCACGTCGCGCATGATGCGCTCGACAGAGTCGAAGGCGAGGCTGGTGTTGGCCGTGTACTGCATGGACAACACGATCCCCGTGGCGATCATGATCGCCAGGGTGATCATCGCGAGCGCGCCAAAGTTCCAGAAGTAGTTAAAGTTCCGGGGCGTCGGGAAGGTGCCGTATTCCCGTTGGACCATCGAGATGATGGGCAGGCGCTGGTCGACCCAGCGCAGGACGGGGTTCTTGACGTCTGAGTTGTGGAGGCCTTCGGGCATTGCTTTCGGCTCCTCAGCCGACCCGGATTCGGGTGTCGGAGGTGAAGGTGTAGTCGGGGATCGCGAGGTTGGTCGGCGCCGGGCCGCGGCGGATGCGGCCGGCGGTGTCATAGTGGCTGCCGTGGCAGGGGCAGAACCAGCCGCCATAGGCGCCGCGATCGTCCGTCGGCTTTTGGCCCAGCGGCACGCAGCCGAGATGGGTGCAGACGCCAAGCACAATCAGCCACTGGTCCTTGCCCGGCTTCACGCGGGACTGGTCGGGCGCGGGGTCGCGCAGCTCGCCCACGGGCACGGCGCGGGCTTCCTGGATCTCCTGCGGGGTGCGGCGGCGGACGAAGACGGGCTTGCCACGCCACATCACCGTCACGGCCTGCCCCTCGGCGATCGGGCCCAGCTCCACATCGGTGCTGGCGAGCGCCAGCACGTCCTGGCTCGGGTTCATCGAGTTGATGAAGGGCCAGGCAACCACGCCGACTCCGACCGCCGCGAAGGAGCCGGCGGCAAGTTTCAGGAAGTCACGCCGGACCGGGCCTTCCCCATGCTCCGTGCCGACGGGGTCGGCGTGGCGGGGCCCGGGTTCCGCGGGGCTCGTCTTCGGCGGGTTAGCCAGCACATCGGCCATTCGATCGCTCGTCCTGTTCTCCGTCCCCATCCCATGCGCCGTACGGGGCGCCCGAAGGGGCCGTTGCATCCTCCCCCGCGGGACCGGCTTGCGGCCGGGTGGGCGGGGCGCGGGCCGGACGCGCGGGAACGCGCGGTGCCAGACCGGTGATGGGGCCATATAAAGGTGCGGAACGCGGGGTGGCAACGGCGCCCCCAGCCGCAATCCCTCGATAGGCGCGAATGACACAGAGCCCCATCCCGGACCACCTCCCGGCCGCCCCCTCCGACAGCTCCTGGGCCGTCCCCGCCCGCACCTGGTTCGAGGGGCTGCGGGACCGGCTCTGCGCCGCCTTCGAGGCGATCGAGGACGAAGGCAAGGCCGGCCCGTACGCCGCCCTCCCGCCCGGCCGCTTCCTCCGCATGCCCTGGGAGCGCCCGGAAGGCGGGGGCGGCGTGATGTCGGTGATGAAGGGGCGGGTTTTCGAGAAGGTGGGGGTCAACGTCTCCACGGTCTGGGGCGAGTTCAGCCCGGAATTCCGCAAGCAGATTCCCGGGGCGGAGGAGGACCCCCGATTCCTCGCCACCGGCGTCTCTCTCGTCGCCCATATGCGCTCACCCCGCGTACCGGCCGCCCATATGAACACCCGCTTCATCACCACGCGGCGGAGCTGGTTCGGTGGGGGCGGCGACCTGACGCCCATGTTCCCGAACAGCCCGGAGGCGCAGGAGGACGCGGCCGGCTTCCACGCCGCCTTCCGCGCGGCCTGCGACCAGCACGACCCCGGCTACTACCCTCGCTTCAAGAAGTGGTGCGACGAGTACTTCTTCCTCCCCCATCGGGGGGAGCCGCGGGGGCTTGGCGGCATCTTCTACGACTGGCTCGGCCGGGACGAGCCGAATGGGGCGCGGCTGGCGGACCACTTTGCCTTCACCCGCGACGTGGGCGAGGCCTTCCTGGAGGCTTATCCCGCCATCGTCCGCCGCCGCATGCACGAACCCTGGACGGAGGCGGAGCGGGAGGCGCAGCTCATCCGCCGCGGCCGCTACGTCGAGTTCAACCTCCTGCACGACCGCGGCACGCTCTTCGGCCTGCGGACCGGGGGCAATGTGGAGGCGATCCTCATGTCCATGCCGCCCGAGGTGCGCTGGCCATAGGGCGGGCCGCTACCCCAGCGCCGGTACCCCTTGCCGCCCAGGCAAGGAGGGAGACCCTCATCAAAGTTACGAAATCATGAAGATCGAATGACAATCCGACGACCTGGCGGTCTATGTTTCCGGAAATCGGCAGAAAACGTTGCTCATGCGACCGAGAAACGGGACAGCAGCGGCACCATTCCCGAGGGGCAGTTTGAGCACCGTCCCGTGGCAGTTCATCGAAACCCCGGGCATCGCCCTCCTGCTTGGCTCCCTGCTCGTCCTCGACGGCATGTTCATGCTGCTGCACGGGATGAACGTGCTGCAGGAGTATCTCGGCCAGTCCGGCGCATTCAGCGACCGGCGCTTCAGCATCGAGCAGGATGGCGGGTTCGCGGAGCAGTACGAGTACGCCAAGACGATCGCGTGCTCGCTCTTCCTCCTCGGATGCCACCGCCGGACCGGGCAGCCTGTCTATCTCGCCCTTGCCGCAACCTTCGCCCTCGCCTTGCTGGACAACGCGCTCCGGCTCCACGAGCAGGTGGGTGAGTTGGCCGCTCCCTCCCTGCACAGCCTCAGGCAGCTGTTCGAATCCGCGCCCGAAGCACTCTCGGAGACGGCCTTCCTGCTCGTGCTGGGGCTCCTCGTGGCATGCGGGCTCGGCCTGGGCTTCGCGAGGTCGACGCAGCGGCACCGGATCATCGGGGCCAGCTTCGTGGCCGTCCTCGTCGTGCTCGGCGGCTTCGGGATCGCGATCGACCTGCTGCATTCCATCGCCGGCCGGATCAACCTGAAGGTGGACCGGGTCTTCGGCTTCATCGAGGACGGAGGCGAGCTCGTTGTTCTATCCCTAGCCTGCGCGATGTCCTGCGCGGCATTCCTGCACGTCAGGGTACCGGAGCGCTCCTACGGAATGAAGGGGCTGGGACGGTCCCCGATTGGCGTGAGGGCCGACAGGCCATAGGCTGGCGGCAAAACAGGTACCGAGGAATCGTCATGATCGCGCGCCGTCCCCTCCTCGGGGCAGGGCTGGCCCCGTTCGTCATCCGCCCCTCCATGGCCCAGTCTGGGGCCCAATCAGGCGACTGGCCGAACCGGCCTGTGCGGCTGATCGTCCCCTTCCCGCCCGCCGGCTCCACCGACGTGATGACGCGCATCTACGGGGAGGCGCTCCAGCAGCGGCTGGGCGGGAACTTCGTGGTGGAGAACCGGCCGGGCGCCGGGGGCAATATCGGGATGGACACCGTCGCGAAGGCACCGCCCGACGGCTACACCTTCGGCATGGCCACGATCGGGCAGTTCTCGATCAACCAGTTCCTCTATTCCCGCATGCCCTGGGACATCGACCGGGACTTCGTGCCGGTGGCCCTGACTTACGAACTGCCGAACGTGGTGATCGTCAGCAGCCAGCACTGCCCGGCGCGCACGCTGGCCGAGTTCATCGCCTGGGCGCGGGAGCGGCCGCAGGGGATCTCCTATGGCAGCCCCGGTGTGGGGACCACCGCGCATCTCTCGGGCGCCCTGTTCACCCAGCGGCTGAAGCTGAACGCCGAGCACGTGCCCTTCCGCGGCGCGGCGCAGATCACCCCGGCCATGCTCTCGGGCGACCTGACCTGCGCGATCGACAACCTCGCCTCCTACATCCCCATCATCCAGGAAGGGCGAATGCGGGCCTTCGCCGTCACCTCGGCCGAGCGCTGGCCGAACCTGCCGGAACTGCCCACCATGGCTGAGGCGGGGATGCCGGACTTCGTTGTTACCTCCTGGGCCGCCCTCGTCGCGCCGGCAGGCACGCCGCGGGCGGTGGTGGACCGCATGAACGCCGCCCTGAAATCGGTCGCGGAGGATGCGGCGGTTCAGCGCCGGGCGCTGGGGGCCGGGACGAAGCTGCTCTGGTCCACGCCGGAGGGGGCCGCGGAGCGCGGGCGGGCCGAGCGGCCGATGTGGCAGGAGGCCGTGCGGCTGACGGGCGCGCGGGCGGATTGAAGAAACGGCCGGGGCGGACCTGCCGCCCCGGCCGTGGCCGGTCCTGGTGAACGGGGCTCAGTACCCCGTGCGGTCGCCCTTCAACTCGGGGTCGTGAGTGTGATGGCTGTCGCGCTCACCCCCGCCGCCGGAGACCTGGCTCTTGCTGCTGTTGGTCGCGGGGCCGGGCACGGTCTTGCCCTTTTCCCGGTGAGCGTGGCCGTGATTCCCGCCCTGGTGGGCGCTGCCCGGCCCGCCGGCGGAGCGATCGGTGTCGGCATTTCCCTTCGGCATGGTTCAACGATCCTGCTGATAGCCCTGGTGGTGGGTGTTGATCCCCGTGCTGCCGGTCTGGCCCTGCTGGCCGGGGTCGTACTTGGCCCGGTTGGCGGCGGTGTTCTTCGCCTCCTTCGGATTCACCTCACCCTGGCCCGGGGTGCTGCCGCCATGATGCGGGGCTTGGTTCGCGGGCGGGACGGGCGGCATATGGGCCTTGGACATTGGCGGGCCTCCTGAACTCTTCCGTGGAGGGTGGTTAACGCCCCCGCGCCGCCGCCGTTGCCCCCTTTCCCCTCCCCGCCCTATCTCCCTTCCATGCTGCAAGACCTGACCACATCGGCCGGACGCCGGGCCGCCCTGGTGAACAGCCTGTTCGTGGACCACGCCATCCTCCGCCAGGGCTGGCGCAACTGGGGCGTGGTGGCGCCCGGGCGGCTCTACCGCTCCAACCACCCCTCGCCCTGGCAGCTCCGGGATTCCGCCCGGCGCCTCGGGCTGCGGACGGTGATCAACCTGCGGGGGGAGCGGGCGGAGTGCGGCTCGGACGCCCTGTCCCGCGCCGAGGCGCGGCGGCTCGGCTTGACTCACATCGACGCGCCCTTCGAGAGCCGCGGCGCCCCGCACCGGGACCGCATCCTCCGCCTGGCCGGGATTTTCGCGGAGATGGAGGAGCCCGCCCTCCTCCACTGCAAGTCCGGCGCGGACCGCACGGGGCTGGCCGCGGGCATCTTCCTGCTGCTGGAAGGCGGCACGAGCGCCGAGGCGCTGGGCCAGCTCCACTGGCGCCACGGCCATGTCAGCGCCTCCCGCACGGGGATCCTGGACGCTTTCTTCCGCCTCTATGCCCGCCGGGCCGAGGGTCGTCTGCCCTTCCTCGACTGGGTGCGGGACGAGTACGACGAGGGGGCGCTGCGCGAGGACTTCCGCAGCCGCCCCTGGGCGGACCGGCTGGTGGACGGGGTGCTGCGGCGGGAATAGGCCTCGCCCCTCCCCGCCAGCCGCAGGGTCAGCCGGCCGGCAGCCACTCCACGATGATCGCCGCGGCGGGGCCGCCCGGTGCCCGAACCGCCGTGGCGCCGGGATGCAGCAGCGTGTCGCCCACCGCCAGCCGCTCACCGCCCGCGTCCAGCACGCCCTCCGCGCAGAACAGGGCCAGGGTGGTGCCGGGCAGGCGCGCGCCATGGAAGGCGGCGATTCGGCAGGCCCGCACCCGCCCCTCCCCGACGCCGCGGCGGATGAAGAGGTTGAAGGCGCGCCCCGGCCCGCCCGCCGGGACGAAATGCGCCGGCCGGTCCCCGGGGAAGAGCACGGGCACCAGCGGGCGGCAGGGGATGGGGTGCCCCTCCAGGGTGAGGGTGCCGCCCTCCCCCGCGACCGGGGTGAAGATCCGGTCGGTCCCGGGGAAGTGCGAGAAGGCGGCCTCGCCGCCGAGATCGGCGATGCCAATGAGCCAGCCCGGCCCCTCCGCCACGTCGCGCGTGGTGCCGAGGCCGTTGGGCCAGGGGCGCGGGCGAAGATCGGCCGCGCGGACAAGGCGCGGGGTCATGCGGGGACGAAGGCCTGGGCCCGCACCAGCCCGGCATAGGGGCCGCCGCGCTCCAGCAGCTCGTCATGCGTACCGGCTTCGGCCACGCGCCCGCCCTCCACCACCAGGATCAGGTCCGCGTCCCGCACGGTGGAGAGGCGATGCGCCACCACCAGCGTCGTCCGCCCCGCGCGCAGGATGGCGAGCGCGGACTGCACCGCCGCCTCGCTCGCCGTGTCGAGCGCGCTCGTCGCCTCGTCCAGCAGCAGCACGCGCGGGTTGCGCAGCAGCGCGCGGGCGAGGGAGATGCGCTGCCTCTGCCCGCCCGAGAGCCGCGCGCCGCCGGGGCCGAGCACGGTGTCGTATCCCTCAGGCAGGGTTGCGATGAAGTCGTGCGCGGCGGCGGCGCGGGCGGCGGCCTCCACCTCCGCCTCCGAGGCGTCGGGGCGGCCGCAGGCGATGTTGGCGCGGGCGGTGTCGTCGAACACGGTCGCGTCCTGGCCGACATAGGCGATGGCGTCGCGCAGTGATTCGAGGGAGACGGCGCGCAGGTCGGCCCCGTCCAGCGTCACGCGCCCGGCGGAGGGGTCGTAGAGGCGGGGGACGAGGGCGAGGGCGGTGGACTTGCCCGCGCCCGAGGGCCCGACGAGGGCGAGGGTGCGCCCGGGCTCTGCGACGAAGCTCAGCCCGCTGAGCGCCGCGCGCCCGTCCTCGTAGAAGAAATGCACCTCCTCGAAGGCCACGCGCCCGGCACCAGGCGGCAGGGCGGAGGCGCCGGGCGGGGCGGCGATGCTGCGGGGCGCGTCGATCACCGCGTTCACCCGGGCCAGCCCCGCCAGCCCCTCCTGCAGGGCGGCGTTGAGGCTGCCCAGCGCGCGCACGGGGCGGGCGGCGATGAGCAGGGCAGCGACGAAGCCGGTGAACTCGCCCACCGTCCCCTCTCCCTGGGACACGCGCCAGCCGACGAGGGCGAGGATGGCCGCCACCGCCACGCCGCCAATCGCCTCCAGCATGGGGTCGAGGCTCGCCCGCGTGCGGGCGATGGAGAGAAGGCTGGCGCGGAGATTCGCGAACAGCCGAGCGGCCCGACGCTCCTCCACCTCCTCCAGCCGGTAGGTGCGGACCACGCGCGCGGCGGCGAAGCTCTCGGTCAGCGCCGCGGCCGCCTCCCCCACCCGCTCCTGCATCCCGCCCGAGGCGCGGCGGATCCGCTTGCCCAGGCGCAGGATAGGCACGACGGCGATGGGGTAGAGCAGCGCCGCGACGAGCGACATCTTCCAGTCCAGCCACACCATGGAGCCGACGAGGCCGACTACGGTCAGCACGTCCGCCACCGCGTTGATCGCCTTGGTCAGCGCCTCGCGGATGGCGGCGGCGTCGGCGGTGAAGCGGGCGGCGTGGCGGGCCGGGGCGTCCCGCGCCACGGTGGCAAGGTCGGCGCGGGTGAGGGCGCGGAAGAGCCGGTTCTGCAGCCCCTCAATTACGCGCAGCACGGTGGACTGGATGGAGACGGCCTGGCCGTACTGCGCCAGCGCCTTGGCCGCGGTGAGGGCGATGATGGCCGGCGGGATGGCCCAGACGATCCGCCCGTCCCCCGCCGCGAAGAGGTCGAAGGCCTGCTGGATGACCACGGGGTAGAGGGCGGTCAGCGCCGCGACCAGCCCCGTGCAGAGAAGGGCGAGGAGGATGCGGCGGGGATGGTGCCGCACCTCCTCCCGCCAGAGTCGCGCGATCAGGGCGCGGCTGGTGTCGGGGTCGAGACGCCGTTTGCCGGATGAGGGGGCCATGGGCGGCGGTTACCCCTGCCGCGCGCCCATGGCCAGAGACCTGTGTCTCCGGCGCGCCTGAAGGCGCCTCGCCTCAGTCGCGATTCCGGGCCGCGTCCACGCTCCAGGGGCCGGGGCCGGCGAAGAAGATGTAGAGGAAGACGAAGCAGTAGAGGATCGCCGCGTCGCCGCCGTTCAGCGTGGGCCAGAAGTTCCGGGGGAAGTGGAACTGCCAGTAGGCGACGGCCATCTCGCCGGAGAGAAGGAAGGCGACGGGCCGGGTGAAGATGCCGAACATCAGCAGCAGCCCGCCCACGAGTTCGATGACCGCGCCGATGCCGTACTGGGACATCAGCGGCGGCAGGGTGCCGCCCATGGGCGGGCCGGGGAAGGCGAAGAGCTTCTGTGTGCCGTGCAGCAGGAAGATGAAGGCCGCGACGATCCGCAGGATGGAGAGCACGCGCGGCGCCCAGGTGACGAGGGTGGGGGACAAGTCGAGGACTCCGATTCGATGGTGAACAAGCCGTAACCGGACCGCTCAGCCCTCCGGAAGCGCTTTCGCGTGAATGTCCCTCATCAACCCCGCCAATTGGGCGCGGCAGGCCTCGGCACTGGCGGTGCAGCCGCCCTCCAGCCACCAGCGGCGGGTCTCGGCGAGGAGGCGCCCCATCTCCGGGCCGGGCCTCATCCCCAGCGCCAGCGCGTCGCGGCCCTGGAGGGGGAAGACGGGGCGCGGCAGGACGGAGAGGCGGGAGCGAAACCGGGCCCATGCCTCGTCCCCCGGCCCCTCCCAGCCCCAGGCGCGGTTCACGGCCTGCCGCAGCCAAGCGGCGTCCAGCAGCCGGTCGAGCGGCTGCCCGGCCAGGAGGCGCCGCAGCGCGTCGTCATCCGGCCCGCCCGCCGCGATCTCCGGCTGCACCGGCAGGATGTCGTGCCCCGCGCGGTAGCGGGCGACGAGGCGCTGAACCTCCTCGTTCGAGGCCTTCAGCCGCCGCGCGGCCTCAGCGGCGCCGTAGGTGAGAAGGGCGTCGAAGCGCAGCATCGGGTCGGGCGGCGCGCCGATCTCCGAGAGGGCCCGGAGGTGGCCGGAGGCGCCGAGGCAGGCGGGGCCGAGGACGGCGGGCAGCACTCCCGTCTCCTCCATCAGCGCGACCGCCACGGAGGGCTCGGGCGCGGCCAGGAGGCGCTTGAGTTCCGACCACACCCGCTCGGCCGAGAGGCGCGAGAGGCTGCCGACAGCGCCGCGGATCGCCGCCACCGCCGCCGGGTCCGGCTCCCCCCGCCCGTAGCGCGCCTGGAAGCGGAAGTAGCGGAGGGCGCGGAGATGGTCCTCGGCCAGCCGGGTCGCGGGATCGCCTACGAAGCGTACGCGGCCGGCGGCCAGGTCCTCCCGCCCGCCGAAATAGTCCCAGAGGTCGCCCCCGGCGGAGAGGGAGAGGGCGTTGATGGTGAAGTCGCGCCGCGCCGCGTCCTCCCGCCAGTCGGTGGTCCATTCCACCACGGCGTGGCGGCCGTCCGTCACCACGTCCCGGCGCAGGCTCGTCACCTCCACCGGCTCGCCGTCGAGCACGGCGGTGACGGTGCCGTGCGCGAGGCCCGTCTCATGGACCTTCAGCCCCGCCGCGGTCAGGCGGGCGGCGATCTCCCCGGGCGGCAGGGGGGCGGCCACGTCGGTATCGGCCACGGGGCGCCCGGCCAGCGCGTCCCGCACCGCCCCGCCCACCGCGCGCGATCCCGGCAGGGCGGCCAGCACCGCGGCGGCGGCGGGCGTGGCCAGGAAGGCGGGCGGGTCGATCCGGGCAACGGGCGGGTCGCTCATCGCCGCGGCGGCCCCTCATGCGGCAGGGGAGGGTTGAGGCCGGGGCTGGGCGGCCAGGGGCCCGGCCGGTCCGTGCGCTCGGAATGGCCGGGGGTGATGCCCTCCACCGTGGCGCGCGGGGGGACGTAGACGGCGCCGGGGTCCATCCCGCGCGAGAGCCCGTACCAGATGGCCCCCCCAATGGAGAGGACGAGCCCCAGCACGGCGAGGGCGAGGACATGGGTCCCTACCGCCTGGCCGGGGTTCAGCCGCAGCCAGATCGCGTAGAGCGCGAAGGGCAGGAGGAAGAGGATCGCCTCGAAAAGGTAGGGCATTGCACGCCTATATGCCGTCGGCCGCCCCGCGCCGGTAGGGCGGGGTCAGTCGCGTAGCGCGAGGGCGAGGCTGCGGAGCATGGTGGCCGTGGCGCCCCAGATCGTTTGCGTCTCGTGCGGCCAGGACCAATAGTGCCGCGTCCGCCCGCCGAAGACGCCACTGCGCCGCTCCGGCGAGGCGGGGTCGAGCAGGCGGGAGAGGGGGTACTCGAACATCTCCGCCACCTCGGCGGGCTCGGGGGTGAGGCTCACCGGCGGGTCCAGTAGCGCGACCACCGGCACGACATGGAAGCCCGTTCCGGTCACGAGGTCCGGCAGGCGCCCGGCCAGGCGCGGCAGGCGGGGGTCCAGCCCCACCTCCTCGGCGGCCTCGCGCAGGGCGGCGGCCTCGGGCGTCTCGCCCGGCTCGATCCGGCCGCCGGGAAAGGCGACCTGCCCGGCATGGGAGGAGAGGGTGGCGGCGCGCAGCGTCAACAGGATGGTGGGCGCCTCGTGCAGCAGCACGGGCACCAGCACGGCGGAGCGGCGCATGCCGTCGGGGGCCTGCACATCCCCCGCCGCGCGGGCGAGGCGGCCGGGATCGACGAGGCGCTCCTCCACCTCGGCCGGGGTGAGAGAGAGGGGGAGAAGCGCGGGAAGACTATCTATCGGAGAGGCCGTCACGCGATTTCGTCGTCGAGTTCCCCGACGGGAACCTCCTCAGCCGGGCTGTCGTCGATGACGAAGAAGACGCCCTGGCTCCAGACGCCCATCACCTCGCGCCCGTCCATCGTCTCCGGCTGGGCCAGCGCCACAAGCTCGTAGAAGACGGGGCGGCTGATCCGGGCCTCCAGCCCGGGGCGGACCGTGACATACGGGCGAGGCTCGCGGGTCACGGGGTCGATCTCCACCCGTATCGGATGGTTCTCGTCGGCGGTGACCATCTCGTCCAAGTTGGTGCGGAAGGTCAGGCACTGGCGGGCACGGCGCTTCGGAGCGCCGCCGCCGTCGCAGGCGCCCTCGCCGCAGCAATGGCCCCAGGTCAGCTCCACCGCCACAAAGGGGGCGTCCTCCACCTCGATCCGGCCGCGCTCGACGGGGGTTTCCAGCCAGTAGCTGCCATCGGCCTCGCGCTTGAGGACGGAGGCGAAGAGGCAGACCAGCTCCTTCCGGCCGATCGGGCTGCCCTGGTAGTGCCAGGAGCCGTCTCGCGCAATGCGCATGTGGAAATCGCCGCAGATCGTTCGCGGCGCTCGGGCCAGCGCGCCCGCGACCACCGGCGCCGCCGGTTTTCCGCCACCCGTCACGTCATGCATTCCCAGCGCCATGTGACTTCCTCCGCGCCATCGAAGCGCCCTACCCTCCCCATTCAACCGACGCGCCCTCATCTGTGGGGAAGAGTGCGGGATCGGGCGTTACCGACCGCAATATGAGAAGGGGCGAGGCATGGTTGAAGTGCCCGGGATCACGGAAGCGGCGGGTGATGCCGAGAAGCTGATCGCCGAGGCCGAAACCCTCTCCTCCCGCCTCGCCCGCGTGCGCGAGGCCGTTGGCCGTGTCATCCTCGGCCAGGAGGAGGTGGTGGAGCAGGCGCTCGTCACCCTGCTGGCCGGCGGGCACATGCTGCTGGTGGGCGTGCCCGGCCTGGGCAAGACGAAGCTGGTCGAGACGCTCGGCACGGTGATGGGGCTGGACGCCCGCCGCGTGCAGTTCACCCCCGACCTCATGCCCTCGGACATCTTGGGCTCGGAGGTGCTGGAGGAGGGAGAGGGCGGCCGGCGCTCCTTTCGTTTCCTGCGCGGCCCCGTCTTCTGTCAGCTCCTCATGGCCGACGAGATCAACCGCGCCTCCCCCCGCACCCAGTCCGCCCTGCTCCAGGCGATGCAGGAGCGCCGCGTGGCCGTCGGCGGGGAGGTGCTGGACCTGCCCGCCCCCTTCCACGTGCTGGCCACCCAGAACCCGATCGAGCAGGAGGGCACCTATCCCCTGCCCGAGGCCCAGCTCGACCGCTTCCTGCTGGAGATCGAGATCGGCTACCCCGACGAGGCGGCCGAGCGTGCCATGCTGCTCGCCACCACCGGGGCGCGGGAGGCGCGGGCGGAGGCGGCGCTGACGGCGGCGGAGCTGATCGCGGCGCAGTCCCTCATCCGCCGCCTGCCCGTGGGGGAGGCGGTGCTGGACGCCATCCTGCGCCTCGTGCGCGGCGCGCGGCCCGACACGGCCACCCTGCCCGCGGTGAGGCAGCACCTCGCCTGGGGTCCCGGCCCCCGCGCCGCCCAGGCGCTGATGCTCGCCACCCGCGCACGGGCGGTGCTGGACGGGCGCCTCTCCCCGAGCGTGGAGGACGTGATCGCCCTCGCCGAGCCGGTCCTGCGGCACCGCATGGCCCTCGGCTTCGCCGCCCGCGCCGACGGCGTCCGCCTCTCCGAGGTGATCGGCGCGCTGAAGGCCGATCTTGCCTAGGGAGGCACCGCTCCCCCTCCGCGCCGAGGCCGCCGCCGCCAGGCTGCCGCCCCTGGTCGTCGCCGCGGAGCGCGTGGCGGCGACGGTGATGGGGGGCGTCCATGGCCGCCGCCGCGCGGGCCAGGGCGACGCCTTCTGGCAGTTCCGCCCCCTTCTCGCCGGGGACGACGCCGCCCGGGTGGACTGGCGGCAGAGCGCGAAGTCCGACCGCCTCTATCTCCGGGAGAGCGAGTGGGAATCCGCCCAGACGGTGGCGCTGTGGCGGGATGCCGCGCCGGGGATGGACTGGTCCAGCGCCGCCTCCCGCCCGACCAAGCGCGCCCGGGCCGACCTCCTCCTCCTCGCCCTCGCCGCCCTGCTGCTGCGCGGGGGGGAGCGGGTGCGGCTGGTGGGCGGCGGGCGCGGGGTGTCGGGCCGCGACGCCCTGCCGGCCCTGGCCATGCGGCTGGACTCTCAGTCCGGCCCGCCCGCCGATGAGGGCCTACCGCGCCACGCCCGCGCCGTGCTCTTTGGCGACTTCCTCGCCCCCTTGCCCGCGCTGCGCGAGGCCCTGGCGCCGCTGGCGGCGGCCGGGGTGCGGGGCACGCTCGTCGCCCTGCTCGACCCCGCGGAGGAGACGCTGCCCTATGGCGGCCGCGTGCGCTTCGAGCCGCTGGACGGGACGGATGCCGCCCTCGTCCCCCGGGTGGAGGGCATCCGCGCGCTCTATGAGGAACGAATGGCGGCGCACCGGGAAGGGCTGGCGGCGCTGGCCGCCTCGCTCGGCTTCCGCCTGCTGTCCCACCGCACGGACCAACCCCCCGAGGCCGCGCTGATGGCGCTGTGGCAGGCGCTCGCGCCCCAGAGGGCGAACGGCGGGGCGAGGTAGGCAGGCCCGATGAGGAACCGCGTGACAGGGGACTTCGCTTGATGGGCGCCCTCACCTTCGCCGCGCCCTGGCTGCTGCTGGCGCTCGCCGCCCTGCCCGCTCTCTGGTGGCTGCTGCGCGTCACCCCGCCCACGCCGCGGCGGCAGTCCTTCCCGCCCGCCCGCTTCCTGCGGGACCTGCCGGCGGTGGAGGAGACCCCGGCCCGCACGCCCTGGTGGCTGCTGCTCGTGCGGATCGCCGCGGCAGCGCTGATCGTCCTCGGCCTCGCCCGCCCGATCTGGAACGCGGCGGCGGGCGACGCGCCGGACGAGCCCCTTCTGCTGGTGGTGGACAATGGCTGGACCTCGGGCGCCGACTGGCCGGACCGCGTGGCGGCGGCCGGGGCGGCGCTCGATTCCGCCGCCCGCGTCGGCCGCCGCGCGGCGCTGCTCGCCACCGCCCCCTCCGCCACCGGCGAGGCCCCGCGCCCGACGGGCTGGATGCCCGCCGAGGAGGCCCGCGCCCGCCTCGCCGCCCTGCGCCCGCACCCCTGGGCGCTCGACCGCGCGGCGGCACTCGCCTCGCTGCGCGGCTGGCGCAACGGCACCTTCGCCAGCCTCTACGTGACGGACGGCCTCGCACATGGCGGGGATGACGGCGCCGCCCTGATGGCGGCCCTGGCCGATGCGGGCCCTCTGCAGGTGGCGCGGGGCACCCCCGGCGCGGCCCGCGTGCTCACCCCGCCGCGCGCGGAGGCGGACCGACTCGTGCTCGGCCTGCGCCGCGCCCCCGGCGGCCCGGCGGGGGAGGCAGCGGTGCTGGCGATGACGCCGGACGGCCGCGCCCTCGGCCGCGCCGTGCTGCCGCTGGCCGCCGGCGCCACGGAGGCGGAGGGCGTGCTGGAGCTGCCGGTGGAGGTGCGGAACAGCGTCACGCAGCTCGTTCTCGAAGGAAACGCCCCCGGCGCGGCGGGCACCGTGCTGCTAGACGAGCGCTTCCGCCGCCGCCCCGTCGGCCTGCTCGCCGCGCAGGAGGAGGCCGCCGACGCGCCGCTGACGGGCTCCCTCTACTACATCGACCGCGCCCTCTCTCCCACCGCCGAGATCCGGCGCGGAACGCTGGAGCAGCTCCTCTCCCGCCGCCTCGCCGTGCTCGTCCTGGCTGACCGCCCGCTGGCCGAGGGGGCGGAAACCGAGGCGGTGCGCCGCTTCGTGGAGGGCGGCGGGCTGCTGCTGCGCTTCGCCGGGCCGCGCTTGGCCGAGCGGGGCGATTCACTCCTCCCCGTGCCCCTGCGTGCGGGGGAGCGGGCGCTGGGCAGCGCGCTCTCCTGGGAGCGGCCGCAGACCCTCGCCCCCTTCCCCGAGGGCAGCCCCTTCGCCGGGCTGGTGCCCCCTGCGGAGGTGACGGTCACCACCCAGGTCCTCGCCGAGCCCGTGCCGCGCCTGGCCGAGCGGAGCTGGGCGCGGCTGTCGGACGGCACGCCCCTCGTCACTTTCGGGAACCGGGGGCAGGGGCGGATCGTGCTCTTCCACGTCACCGCCAATGCGGACTGGTCGGACCTGCCGCTCTCCGGTCTCTACATCGACATGCTGCGGCGGGTGGTCGCCCTCTCCTCCGGCGTCGCGGGAAGCGAGGGCGAGGCGCCGCTCGCCCCGGTGGAGACGCTGGACGGCTTCGGGCGCCTCGGCGCGCCTCCCCCCGCCGCGGGGCCGATCCCCGCCGCGCGGCTGGACGCCACCACCCCCGGCCCGCGCCACCCGCCGGGCTGGTACGGCACCCCCGGCGAGGGCGGGGAGCGCCGCGCCCTCAACCTCTCCGCCCATCTGCCCTCCCTCATGCCGGCCGCCCCCGCCCCCTCGGGCGCGCGGGAAACGCGGATCGGCGGCGTGCCGGCCGAGCGCGACCTCGGCCCCTGGCTGCTCGCCGCGGCGCTGCTGCTGCTGGCGGCCGACCTGCTGCTCTCCCTCCAGAGCCGCGGCCTCGGCCTGCGGGCGCGGGCGGCGGTGCTGGCGCTCGGCCTGCTGCTGCCCGGGACGGGAATCGCGCTGGCCCAGCCGGGGGAGGGCGCGCCGGCCCTGGCCACCCGGCTCGCCTATGTCGTGACCGGGGACGCGGCGACGGACGAGGTCTCGCGCCAGGGTCTCGCCGGCCTGTCGGACTACGTGAATCGCCGCACCGCCGCCGGCCTGGCCGAGCCCGTCGCGCTGCGCCCGGGGCGCGACGACCTCTCCTTCTACCCCCTGCTCCTCTGGGTCGTGCTGCCGAACGCGCCCGCGCCGGACGCCGCCGCCATCGCCGCGATGAACGCCTTCATGCGCAACGGCGGCATCATCCTCTTCGACACCCGCAACGAGGGGTCGGGCGAGGGCGTCTCGCTCGGCGCCGACGCCGCGCTGCGCCGGATCACGCGGGACCTGCAGGTGCCGCCCCTTGCGCCGTTGCCGGAGGATCACGTCCTCAAGCGCGCCTTCTATCTCCTGCCCGACCTTCCCGGCCGCTATGCCGGCGGCCCCGTCTGGATCGCGCGGGACACGGACCGGGCGAATGACAGCGTCTCGCCCGTCATCATCGGCGGGCATGACTGGGCGGCGGCCTGGGCTGTCGATGCGCGCGGGAACAACCCCTACGCCGTCATGCCCGGCGGGGCGCGGCAGCGGACCCTGGCCTACCGCTTCGGCGTGAACCTCGTAATCTACGCGCTGACCGGCAACTACAAGGGCGACCAGGTGCACGTGCCCGCCATCCTGGAGCGGCTGGGGAACTAGATGGTCCAGTCCCTCTCCTCCATCGACCTCGCCCCCGTCCTGCCCCTCTGGCTGCTGGCCGTGCTGGCGGCCCTGGCCGCCCTCGCGCTCCTGCCCGCCCTCCTGCGCCGCGCGCGCGGGGCCTGGTGGCGGGCGCTGGCCTTCCTGCTGATCCTCGGCGCCATCGCCAACCCGCGGCTGGTGCAGCAGACGCGCGAGACGCGGCCCGACATCGCGCTGCTCGCGGTGGACAACAGCGCCTCGACGGGCGTCGCGGGGCGCGAGGCCGCCATCGCCACCGCGCGCGCGGCCATCGAGGCCCGTGCGGGACGGCTGCCCGATCTCGAACTCCGCACCGTCACCGCGGAGGAAGGGGGCAACCAGGGCACACGCCTCTTCGCCGCCATTGAGCGCGGGCTGGCCGACATACCCCGGGCGCGGCTCGCGGGGATCATCGCCCTCAGCGACGGGCAGGTGCACGACGTACCGCCCGGCTTCGGCGCGGAGGCGCCGCTGCACCTCCTCCTGCCCGGCCGCGCGGGGGAGGTGGACCGACGGCTGCGCGTGATCGAGGCGCCGGGCTTCGGCATCGTCGGGCGCGGCGTGGAGCTGCGCGTGATGGTGGAGGATCTCGGCGCCCCCGCCGGCGGCGCGCCCGTGCGCCTCACCATCCGGCGGGACGGCGGCGCCCCGCGCACGGAGAGCGTGCCGCCGGGACGCGAGCACCGCATCGCCCTTCCCATCGAGCGCGGCGGGCCGAGCGTGATCGAGATCACCGCCGACGAGCGCCCGGGCGAGGTGAGCACGCTGAACAACAGCGCCATCGTCACGGTGAACGGCGTGCGCGACCGCCTGCGCGTGCTGCTGGTGAGCGGCGAGCCCCATGCGGGGGAGCGCACCTGGCGGCGCCTGCTGAAGGCGGACCCGAATGTGGACCTCGTCCACTTCACCATCCTTCGCCCGCCGGAGAAGGACGACCTGACGCCGCTGAACGAGCTGGCGCTGATCGCCTTCCCCGTGCGCGAGTTGTTCCAGCAGAAGCTGCGCGACTTCGACCTCATCGTCTTCGACCGCTTCTCCAACCGCGGCATCCTGCCGCCGCAATACCTGCGCAACATCGCGGACCACGTGCGGCAGGGCGGCGCGCTGCTGATGTCGGTGGGGCCGGAATTCACCGGCGCGGCCTCGCTCGCCAACACGCCGCTCGGCGCCGTGCTGCCCGCACGGCCGCTGCCGGGCAACCAGGCGCTGCTGGAAACCCCCTTCCGCGCGCAGGTGAGCGAGACCGGGCTGCGCCACCCCGTGACGGAGGGGCTCACGGGCGCCAATGCGAGTGCCGTCGCCCAGGCGGGCTGGGGCCGCTGGTACCGCATGCTGCGCGCCGAGCCGCGCGGCGGCGTGAACATCATGAACGGGGCGGAGGGCAATCCCCTGCTCTTGCTGGACCGCGTGGGCGAAGGCCGCGTGGCGCTGCTGCTCTCGGACCAGATCTGGCTTTGGTCGCGCGGCCATGATGGCGGCGGGCCGCAGGCGGAGCTGCTGCGCCGCATCGCCCACTGGCTGATGCGCGAGCCGGAGCTGGAGGAGGAGGACCTCACCGCCGCCATCGCCCAGGGAGCCGGAGGGAGCCGCCTCACCGTCACCCGCCGCAGCGTCGCCGACGCGCCACCGCCCGAGATCACCGTCACCGCGCCCGACGGCACGCGCTCCCGCCACGTGCTCGAGCGGCGGGAGGGCGGCCGCGCCGTGGTGGAGCTGCCCGCGCCGCGCGCCGGCGTGTGGTCCGCGACCGACGGCACCCGCACCGCCTTCGCCGCCGCCGAGGCCGCCAACCCGCCGGAGATCGCCGATCTCCGCGCCGATCCCGCGCGCGTGCAGCCCGTGGTGCAATCCTCCGGCGGCGCCGCGCGCTGGATCGGGGACGGCACCGGCCTGCCCGACATCCGCCGCGTCTCCATCGGGCGCGACGCGGCGGGGCCGGGCTGGATCGGGCTCGTGCGGCGGGAGGACCACACCGTCACCGGCATCTCCGCCCTGCCGCTACTGCCGCCCGCGCTGGCGCTGCTACTGGTGCTCGGCGTCGCGCTGGCGGCCTGGCGGCGGGAGGGGCGCTAGCCCCCCTCCACCCCGCACCAGTCGGCGATGAAGGCGGCCGTGGAGAGCGTCGTCTTCCTCAGCAGCTCTAGGTTCGTGCGCTCGTCGAAGCCGTGGTTGCCCTCGCCGCCGGGGCCGTAGCGGAGGGCGGGCATGGCGTAGTACCGGCCGTAGTAGCGGGTATCGTTCACGGCGGTGGAGAGGCGCTCCTCTATCTCCGCGCCGAAGGCGGCGCGGTGCGCCGCGGCCAGCACGCGCTCGGCCTCGCTGCCGGGCTCCAGCACGTAGCCGTCAGCCTGGAAGCCGTGCCAGGTGATCTCGGGCGGGTTGTTCGCGAGGAAGGCGTCGCCCGCGCGCGCTGCCTCCACCGCGCGCTCCACGCCGCGCATCACCTCGGCCACCTCCATCGAGGGCGTCAGGCCGATGCGGCAATCCACCTCGCACCAGGCGGGGGTGGAGGAGGCCCAGTCACCGCCGCGGATGATGCCGGGGTTGAACTTGATGGGGTTGCGCACGGCGGAGAAGCTCGGATCCTCCTTCGCCCGGTCGTTCAACGCGGCGGTGTGCTCCTGCAGCGCGCGGATGAGATGCATGACGGAGAGGATGGCGTTCGTCCCCGTATCCGCCACGGCGACATGCACGGGCACGCCGCGCACGCGCAGGCGGAACCACAGCGTGCCCGTATGCGCGCGGGTGATGGTGCCGCCCGTCGGCTCGGGGATGAGGCAGGCATCGGCGCGGTAGCCGCGCAGCAGGGTGGAGAGGGCGCCGTTGCCCGTGCTCTCCTCCTCCGTCACGGTCTGCAGGTGGATGTCGCCGGCGGGGGTGAGCCCCGCGTCACGCAGCGCGTCCATGGCGAAGACCATGGCGGCGACCCCCGCCTTCATGTCGTTCGCGCCGCGGCCGTAGAGCCAGCCGTCGCGCACCACCCCGGCATAGGGCGGGTGGGTCCACATCTCGGCCGGGCCCTCCGGCACGACATCGATATGGCCCTGCATGATGAAGCTGCGCCCACCCGCGCCGCGCGCGCGCCTCGTCGCCACCACCTGCACGGAGCCGGCAGGGTCCACGCCCACCATCGGCGCGGCCTTCACATGCGATTCCAGCGGCACCTCGGCGAGGGTGAAGCGGTCCACCTGGTAGCCGCGCGCCGCCATCGCCCGCGCGAACCAGTCCTGCAGCGGCGCCTCCCGCCCGCGCAGGCTGGGGAAGCGGACGAGATCGGCGAGGAAGGCGGTCTCCGCCCCGAAATTCGCGTCCACGGCGGCGCGCAGGCGGTCGAGAATGGCGGTGTCGGGCAAGGCGGCGCCTCCTTCCGTGGGCGCCGGGGATGGTGGCGCGCGCGGCGCACGAGCGTCAGTCAGCGCGCCGCCGCCACCTCGATCTCCAGCCGCATCTTCGGGTGGATGCCGCAGAAGGCGGTGTAGCGGCCGGGCTTCTCCATGCGCCAGCGCACGGTCTGACCGGGGTCCTGGATGCCGCTGTTCAGCTTCAGCTCCGGCGCGTCGATGCGGATGTTGTGGGCGGTGGTGTCGTCGTTGACGATCTCCAGCACGCCGCCCGGCGTCAGCGCGGCCCGCAGCGGCGCGAACTGCCGCCCGCGCTGGGAGACGCGCGCCCGCGCCACGGGCGGGATAGAGGCGACGGCGGCCGGCGCCGCGGCGGGGGGCGTGGCCATCTCCGGCAGGGGCGCGTCGGGCGAGCTGGTCAGCGTGCCGAGGAAGGCGAGGAGGTCGGCACGCTGCCCCGCGCTCAGCGAGAGGCGGCGCGGCAGCTCGGGCGGTAGGGTTGGGCGGTCCACCACGCCCTGCTCGTAGTGGTCCAGCACGGCGTTCAGCGTCGGCAGGGAGCCGTCATGCATGTAGGGCGCGCGGCGCATTGTCTCGCGCAGCGTGGGCGTTTTGAAGGCGCGGTCGGCGCGCTCCAGCCCGAGCACGGGGCCGCGGCCGAGATCGGGCACGCGCCCCCCGGGGAGGCCGATGTCGTAGAAGGCGTGGTCGGTGAAGGCCCAGCCCTCGTGGCAGTTCACGCAGCCGGCGGGGCCGTGGAAGACCGAGAGCCCGCGCCGTTCAGCGGCGGTGAGCGCGGCATCCTCGCCCTCCACCCAGGCGTCGAAGCGCGTGCGGGGGGAGACGAGCGTGCGCTCCCAGCTCGCGATGGCGCGGACGAGGTTCTCCCGCGTCACCGGCCGCGCCTGGCCGGGGAAGGCGGTGGCGAAGGCGGCGCGCCAGGAGGGGTCGGCGCCCATGCGCTCCGCTAGCGCGCTGAGGGGCTGGCCCATCTCCTCATGCGCCTCGATCGGGGCCTCGGCCTGCGCCTCCAGCCCCTCCGCGCGCCCGTCCCAGAAGAGGAAGGGCGCCCAGGCGAGGTTCCACAGCGTCGGCGACTTGCGGCGCAGCTCGCCCCCGTCATTCCCGCGCGCGAGGGCGAGCCCGTCCGTGAAGCCCCGCGCGGGCTGGTGGCAGCTCGCGCAGGACATGGTGCCGGAGGCCGAGAGGGAGGGATCGAAGAAGAGCCGTCGGCCGAGCTGCGCCTTTTCCGCGGTGAACGGATTGTCGGCGGGGCCCTCGGGCAGGTCCGCGGGGCGCCGGTGGGCGGCGCGCAGCGCGGCATCCTCGGCGTGGGAGCCAGGATCGGCCGATCCCGCCGGCCCCGCCAGGGCGAGCAGGCTCGCCGAGAGGAGCAGCAGCGCCGCCCCCGCCAGCAGCCCGTCCGCCAGCCACGCCGCGGCGCGCCTCATCGCCAGGCGAGCGCTGCCCGCTCGAAGCGGCCGACCGCCGCGATGAGGGAGGTGGCGTCCATCACCGGCGCGGCCGGCGGGTGCGCCGAGGGCCAGACCGGGCGCAGCGCGGCGAGCGAGGCCTGCACCTCGCGCCAGGCGGCGGCCCCGCCGGGCGCGGCGCGTAGCGCGGCGGCGTTGCGGTTCAGCAGCGCCACGGCCTCCAGCAGGAAGCCGCGGCCGTCTTGGTACTCCACGACATTGGCGAGGCGCCCGTCCTCGATCGCCGCCTCGTACTCGGCCGCCGCCGCGCGCATGGTGCGGGCCGCGACCTCGGCGTTGAAGCCCGGGGTGTTCCGCACCCGCGCGGGAAGGCCCGCGGCCCAGGTGCGGTCCACCGCCGCCAGCACCTCGCGATAGGCGGATTCGAGGCCCGGCCCGCCCCGTTTCGCCCGCATCCGGGCAGCCAGTGAGTCGAGCGCGGCGGCGAAGCCCGGGGCGCGGCGGCGGCGCAGGTCCTCGCTCAGCTCGTCGTAGATCTCCTCCCGGGGGTGGAGGAAGTGAAACACCGCCTCGTCCCAGGCGCCGACCCGCGCCAGCTCCATCCCCACCGCGAGATGACCGCGCACGAGCATCAGCCGCCCGGCATAGGCGACCTCGGGCGAGGCGCCGAAGGCGATGCCGCCCTCGCCGCCCTCTCCTCCTTCACCGCCCTCGCCTCCCTGAGCAGAGAGGGAGCCGGTCGCCGCGCCGTGCCCGGCATGGGAGGAGGCCGCCGCGGGGGCGGGCGGCGTGGCGGAAGGGGCTGCCGGCGCGGCGGGCTGGGAGGGTGCCGGCGCGGCGATCGAAGGTGCGGCAGTGGCCGAGGGGGGTGCAGCGATGGAGGGCGGCGCGGCCTGCGCGGGTGCGGATGGCGCGGCCGGGCTCGCCGCGGCCGCTTGCGGCGCGGCGGGGGCCGACTCCACTCCCGCGGGGGCACCGCTTCCCGAGGGCGGCACCGCGGGGGAGACGGCCGGCGCGGGGGCGGCGGGGGCCTCGCCCAGCGTGCCCTGGAAGATGACGGGCAGGTTGGCCGACGGCGGCTCGGGGGCCGGCACGGCCTCGGCCGGGATGGCCGGGGACGCGGGCCGCGCCTCCTCCGTGGCCGGGGCCTGGGCGCCCGCGGGCGACACGGCGCCGCCGGCCAGAGCGAAGGCGCCGACTCCGACCCAGAGCCGCAAGGGGCCGAAGCGTACCGGACCACTCCCCATCAGTATTCTCTCCTGGCAAGCTGCGAGCGATGATCGTTTGCATCCCCAATGTGCTTTCCTCCGAAGCCCTCGGCAAGCTGCGGGGCCTCCTCTCTCGCGCCGCCTTCCGAGACGGCGCCGCCACGGCCGGCTGGCACGCGCGCGGAGTGAAGAGCAACGAGCAGGCCGACCCGCTCGATCCCCTGGCGCAGGCGGCGGGAGAGATGGCCGCCGCCAAGCTGGAGGCGAGCGAGGTGTTCCGCGCCGCCGCTCTGCCCCGCCGGATGCGCCCCTTTCTCTTCGCCCGCTACGTCCCGGGACAGACCTACGGCGCGCATGTGGACGACGCGCTGATGGGCGGCAGCGCGCCCTCGGACCCCCGAGGGGAGGCGCCGCTGCGGGGGGACGTGGCCGTCACCCTCTTCCTCTCCGACCCTGCGGATTACGATGGCGGCGAGCTGGTGATCGAGACGACGGCGGGGGAGATGGCCGTCCGCCTCGGTGCCGGCGAGGCCGTGGCCTACCCCGCCGGCACGCTGCACCGCGTGGCGCCCGTGACGCGAGGGGAGCGGCTGGTCGCGGTGACCTGGGCGCAGAGCCTCGTGCGCGACCCCGCGGCGCGGGAGATCCTCTTCGACCTCGATTCCGCCCGGCGCGACCTCTTCGCGCGGGAGGGCAAGTCGCGCGCCTTCGACCTCCTCACCAAGTCGCGCGCCGCCCTGCTGCGCCGCTGGGCGGAAACATAGAGGGATATCTTCCGCCGCTGCTGGTGCCTCCTAAATAAAGGGTATGCGCCATGCCCTCCTGCTCCCCCTCCTCGCCCTCTCGGCCTGCGCGATTGGCCCCTCGATCGACGAGCGTCTCTCGGCCTTCGTCGGACGATCGGAGCTGGAGCTCGTCTCCACCCTCGGCGCACCGTCGCGGAGCTACGACACGGGCGGGCAGCGCTTCCTGTCCTACGAGGAGCAGCGAACGGTGGCGGTGCCCGGCGGCTTCGTCGGCAGTCCCTGGGGCTACCGGCGGGGCCTTTATGGCGGCTTCTCCACTACGGCCTATGCCCCCGTGCAGTGCGACGTGACCTTCGGCCTGCGGGAGGGACGGGTGGTAAGCTACACGTATCGCGGCGAGGGTTGCAGCTAGTTCTTCCGGAGCTTTTCATGCGCGGGGAGGACGGACCGCCTTCCTGGCGGCGCTTCGCTACTCAGCCCGGACAGGGCAGGTTTTCGGGCAGTCGTCCGGGCAGAAACGGATCAGCGCGAAAGTACGGAGGCGAAAAAGGGCCGACTGCCGAGCAGCAGGAGCACGGCCCGGCCAAGAAACAACTAGTACCTCTGCACAGAGGTTTTGACCGGCTGCCGGGCAGGTTACCCCGACCTGTCTGTTCGCTGGTGCGGCTCCGTGCGGGGGAGCCGGTTCCGGCCCAGAAAATCAGGCCATTGGCCGCTCGCGTGGCGGCCTGACGACCAAGATCGTCGCCCTTGTCGATGGGCTCGGCAATCTGGCGCGCTTTGTCCTGCTGCCAGGTCAG
>JBHTFH010000016.1:0-101415 GCA_042666135.1 Roseomonas sp. GCM10028921
CGGTCTTGATCCGCTCGCCGGGCTTGCGGGGGATCAGGCTCGGCGCGACCACCACGCAGTCGTGGCCACAGTCCCGCAGGTGTCGATACACCCCGTAGCCGCACGGGCCGGCCTCATAGGCGAAGCGCAAAGTTCGGCCGCCCCGACCGAGCCGGGCCACCAACTTGTCCAGTGCCGACGGTTCGTTCGGGATCACCCCTATGAACCGGACCTCGCCATCCCGACCGGCCTCCGCGACACAGACGGCGATCGTCGCCTCGTGGGTGCAGATCTGGGACGGGTTGGACGCGCAGGACGCCACCTGTTGCAGGCTGTGAGAACTGCTGGACCAGTCGCACGACGCGGCCTGAAGCTTGAACATCATAGTCACGCCCTTGCTGCTGGGCTGTTCACCCGGAACTGTGGCGCAGACCTCTAAGACGAGTTCAGCTACAGCAGGACTTCACGCCGTCGTTCTTCCAGAATTAACATAATGTAGTTTATCATAAATTACTGAGTCGACGTTCCATTTCTTATGTTAGTGACATATGGGATTAAAGAGCAGAAACCGACTACAAGAGAATTGCGTTCCTATGTTCTAGATCGGGCGCTGATTCTATCAGCCGAGAGGTGGAACAGACATGGCGAACCTCTCCTCCTTCCGGGCCGCTTCATTTGGCTTTCCCGGTAGCGGCAGCATCCAGCTCACCGCTGTTCCGCGGCTCTCCCTCTCGACGCTCAACCGCCTTCCGCATTCCATTCGCCGCCCGCAGCTCGACGTGACAGCGATCCGGCCCGGCATTCTCCACCTCGGATGTGGAGCATTCCACCGCGCGCATCAGGCCGTGTTCACGCAGCGGGCCATGGAAGCGGTTGCACAATCCGAGACTCCGTCATGGGGGATCGTCGCGGCAAGCCTGATAAACCCCACCATCCGAGACAAACTGCGTCCGCAGGATTGCCTGTACACAGTTATCGAGCGCGGACCAGATCGCATCCAGGCGGAAGTGGTGGGCGCCTTGCGCGAGGCCGTCTTCGCAGAGGATGAGCGCGCAGCGCTGCTGGCCCGCTTCGCGGATCCCTCCATCCGCATTGTCACGCTGACCGTGACGGCTTCGGGCTACTGCCTCGACCCGACCACCGCCCGCCTTTGCCCGAGCCATCCCGACATCCGGAAGGATCTGCGCGCAGTTATGCCGGGCAGCGCCCTGGGCGTGCTGGTCAGGGGTCTTGAAGAAGCACGCCGGGCGGGACGGCAGCCGCCGGTCGTCATGTCCTGCGACAACCTGCCTACCAATGGCCGCATGCTGCGCCAGGCGGCCATGGATTACGCCGCGATGTACGATGACTCGCTATCGAGTTGGATTGGCCACTCCGTGCAGTTCCCATGCTCAATGGTCGACCGGATTGTACCGGCGGCGACCGAGACGGACACCGCCGATGCCACGGCTTTGCTCGGCCTAGCCGATGCCGCTCCGGTTTCGGCAGAGCCTTTCCGCCAATGGGTGATCGAGGATTTCGAGGGCCCCCGCCCCTGCTGGGAAGCGGCTGGCGCGGAGTTCGTGTCGGATGTGGAGCCCTGGGAAGCCTCAAAGCTGCGGCTCCTGAACGGCACGCATATGGCAATCGCCTACCTTGGCGCTCTCGCCGGGCTAGAGTCCGTTTCTGAATTTGTGGAGAGGCCAGACTTCTCCGCGTATGTGCTGCGCCTCATGCTGAAGGAGCAGATGCCGACCATGCCGCCAAGCCGGCACGATATAACGGCCTACGCACATCAGCTGCTGGAGCGTTGGCGCAATCCCGGCATCGCGCACCACCTCGATCGAGTTGGCAGAAATGGTTCGGAGAAGCTTCAGGCGCGCCTGCTTGCCTCGATAAAAGAGAACCTGCGAGCGGGGCGCCCGGCACCCTGCACGATCCTCGCCGTTGCCGCATGGATCTGCTGTGCGTCGGGTCGTGCCGGCGTGGGCAAGTCGGTGCAGGTGCAGGATTCGCTTGCCGATCGTATGCGCGCTTTAGGTATGGCAGCAGGAGACGATCCCGAGCGCCTCGCCAACCTTGCACTCGGGCTGGATGACGTCTTTGGCAAGGATCTGCCGCGCGTCGCCCTATTCAGGGACGAACTGGCGCTTGCCATTGCCGAACTGCAGCGCAGCGGTCCGTGTGGTGCGATCGCGTCGCTGATGGCATCGGTTCCCAACCTCGATGAAACCACGTGCACGCTCCGCGGCCAGGCCGCGCGGTGCGCGTGATGCACACCACAGGGGCAATGGAGCATGGGCAGGATCGCCGGAGCCGGGGAGACGAACGGTGCTTTTGAACCCGCCGGCAACATCGGTTCAGCCCGTTCCCAGAATGGCCGGCGGCGAAGGGTGCACCCAGCACCGGAGTTCAGCCGTACTGAAATCTGACGGGTGGCATGCAGCCGGCGGATTGAACCAATTTCCGGAGGCTTCATGAGCCGCTCTCTCGTCATCGCCCGGGTCGGCCGGAAATCACTTCACCGGTGTTGGATCGATGGAGGCAAGCCGCGAGAGTGGGACCTTTATCTCTGTCCCTTTGAGGAGATCGGGCCGCAGGAGGACCTAGATTGCCAGGTTGGCGATATCATCCCCGGGCCGAAATGGACCGGCCTGACCAAGCTGCTGAACGCTTGGCCGGGCTGGCGTGACTACGACCAGATCTGGCTCCCCGACGACGACATCCTCGCCCGGCAGGATGCTATCACGAGCATGTTCGAGGTTGGGCGCGCGCTCGACTTCCATCTCTTCGCGCCGGCACTCCACGAAACCTCCCATTACGCCCATTTTATCGCCATGCGAAACGCGAGCTTCTTCGCAAGGCGGGTCGGTTTCGTGGAAATCATGATCCCATGCTTTCGCCGAGCAACTCTCGAAGAGCTTCTTCCCACGTTCGCGCTCTCGGACACAGGATGGGGCTTCGGCCTCGATTCTGCTTGGCCGAAAATCCTCGGCTACGAGCGTCTCGGCATTATCGACGGGGTATCGGTGGTGCACACGCGTCCCGTCGGGGGGTTCAGGGACGCGGATCTGAGCCGCCGCGTGATGCAGGAGTCGGACGACATCCTCGCCAGGTTTGAGTGCGGCCAGCGTATGGTGACATTCGCGGGGATAGAGCCGAACCTCCGAGAAGCCGTGATCAACCCGGAGGAGCTACTCGTCGAGCTCGTGCGCGGATGGCAATACCTCTTCGACGGATGCCCCAACGCTCTACGCTGGCTCTTCGATCAGCAGCAATGCCTGTTCTCGGCTTCGCCCTACCCGGTTTCCGGGTTGCCGACGAGCCCCGGATCCCGGGCAAAGAGCGGCTCGTAAACGGGCGGCAGGAGCAGCGGTCGTTCACGCCAAGTGGGTGGCCTGACCCCAGACGTGGCTCCATAGGTTATGAGTGAGTTGGCTCACGGTTCGGCGCGCCCGGCTGGGCGTGCCCGACTGCGCCGGGCCGAGAAAGGCGGCAAAGAGGTGAAGAGCGGCCCGGGTACCGCCTGCACCACGCCGTAGCCTGCCAGGAAGCCGTCCGCCGAGATCCACCCCGTGGGCACCATGGCCTGTTCCACCAACGGCAGGATGACATGGCTACCACCGAAGACGAGGGATCCCGCGCGGAAGGCGTCGATCAGCGCCACGCCATGCGCGTCCGTGTCCGCTGCCAGCAGAGGAACGCCGGCCAGTAGAAGAACGAAGAGCGCGAGAGCGAGCAGGCCCGTGCGCCGGGGCACGCGGAAGGGAAGGGCGGCTTCCGGCGCTCCGACGTCGGCGTTCCGGTACAGCGCCAGTCCCGCCGCGGCGCCGATCGCCATGACGGCGAGTTGGGAAACGGCTGATGGCAGCAGGAGCAGGGAGACCGTCGCGAGACGGCGAGCGTGGCCCGGGGCCTGTCCGGGAGAGGCTGTTGACCATCCCCCAGACCGCCTGCGCCACCACGGCGACCGCCACCAGCTTGAGCCCGTGAACGAGGCCGACCCCGGTCTTGCCGGCCAGTGCATCGGCACCCTGGGCGGCCAGCAGCATGACGATCGCGGAAGGCATGGTGAAGCCGATCCAGGCCGCGGGTTCGCCCGGGAGCCCGCCGCGGAGGACGCCGAGCGCGAAGCCGACCTGGCTGCTCGCAGGGCCGGGCAGGAACTGCCCGAGGGCCACGAGGTCGGCATAGCCCTTCTCGTCGATCCAGCGGCGACGCGCGACGAATTCCTCGCGGAAATAGCCGATATGCGCGACCGGACCGCCGAAGGAGGTCAGGCCGAGGCGGAGGGACACGAGGAGGACTTCGAGGAAGGAGTTCCGCATCAGAGCTCTGTCCGTCATGCCGGCCGGGGTCCTTGTGCGTCCACCGGGAGGAGGGGCTCACTGTCTCACCAGCCCGGTCAAACCCGCCCGCGACAAAGCGAGGTGCCTGACCCCGATCAGTGTCCAGAGGCGCCTGGTGGCCGTTTTCCCGGGCTGACGCGTCTAGGCGTTGTTCCCGGGGGACACGCGGCGGCCCTGATCGTCGATGACGCGTTCGCCGTCCTCCTTGTTGAAGGCTTCCCGCTGTGGATCCGGGAGAATGCTCAGCACCGTCTCCGAGGGGCGGCACAGGCGCACGCCGATCGGCGTCACCACGATAGGGCGGTTGATGAGGACGGGATACGCCATCATGGCGTCGAGAAGCTGCTCGTCGGTCAGGGACGGATCGCCGAGGCCTAGGTCATCATAGGGCGTGCCCTTCTTGCGAAGAACGTCGCGCACCGGGATGCCCATGCGCCGGATCAGCTCGGCAAGCTGCTCGCGCGAGGGTGGCGTCTTCAGGTACTCGACGACCTGCGGCTCCTCGCCGCTGTTGCGGATCAGGGCGAGAGTGTTGCGGGAGGTTCCGCATGCCGGGTTATGGTAGATGGTCACGGGCACGATGGCGGCTCCTCCGTAGGTCGTGCAAGCTGCGCGATGGGCAGGGAACGCGACGCGGCTCCCAGCTGTCGATGGAACGCGGGGATGGGCGCAGACTGCCTTCTTGTCCAGGCCATCAAGGTCGCCGGAGCGGGGGAGGGCTGCGTTTCGTGATCGATGGCAGGGGTCGCGGAGGGTGACCCTCGCATGATCAGGCCCGCGGGCCTCTGTCCCCGGAGCGGTGCACCCTAGCCTCGCCATCGTCCAAGAGCCTGAAGAGACCTGTCCGGTGCCGGGGGCCGATCGCGGAAACCGCTCCTTCAGCTTCCCGTCGGCATGGCACCCCGCCGCCCGCAGCTCGCGAGCGGTGTCCCACCACGAGAACCGATCGCCGCGTCGGGCGTTGTGCGCCTGGGACGCACCGGCTCCGGCGCAGCGAGCGCCAGCCGGTGTCCCGGCAGATCTCGCCAGTAGCGGAGGACAGGATGGCAGAAGAGCGCAACTCGGACGCAGGCTTTCGGATCGAGACAGATTCGATGGGCGAGGTCCAGGTTCCGGCCTTCCGCCTCTGGGGCGCCCAGACGCAACGCTCTCTGGTCAACTTTCCGATCGGCGTCGACCGGTTCCGCTTCGGAAGGCCGGTGATCCGGGCGCTCGGAATCCTTAAGAAGGCCGCCGCGCTGGCAAACGCTGATCTCGGGCAGCTCCCGCGCGAGAGAGCCGACCTGATCGTTCGCGCCGCGCAGGAGGTGATCGACGGCCAGTGGGATGCGGAGTTCCCGCTGGTGGTGTTCCAGACAGGATCCGGCACCCAGACCAACATGAATGCAAATGAGGTGATTGCCAACCGCGCCATCCAGATCGCGGGCGGCCAGCTCGGCTCGAAGAAGCCTGTCCACCCGAATGACGACGTGAACCACAGCCAGTCGTCGAACGACACCTTTCCCACGGCCATGCACATCGCCGCGGTGGAGGTGCTGTCGGGCGTCACCATTCCCGCTGTCCGAATGCTGCGCGACACGCTCGACAGCAAGGCGCGCCAGTTCGGGGGGGTGGTCATGGTCGGCCGGACGCATCTTCAGGACGCGACCCCGGTCACGCTGGGCCAGGTGATCGGTGGTTGGGTCGCGCAGCTCGACGATGCCCTTGCAACGATCGAGCACGCGCTGCAGGGGCTCTATCGCCTCGCGATCGGCGGTACGGCGGTCGGCACCGGTCTCAACGCGCATCCTCAGTTCGGGGAGACGGCGGCGCGGTGGATCGCGAGCGAGACGGGACGGCCATTCATCTCCGCGCCCAACAAGTTCGCGGCGCTCTCCGCCCATGACGACTTGGTGAACAGCAGCGCGGCGCTTCGGACCCTCGCGGGGGCGCTCATGAAGATCGCCAACGACGTGCGCTGGTACGCCTGCGGCCCGCGGGCAGGCTTCGCGGAGCTGCGGATCCCGGAGAACGAGCCGGGCTCGTCCATCATGCCAGGCAAGGTCAACCCGACCCAGAGCGAGGCGATGACCATGGTGGCCGTGCAGGTCTACGGTAACGACGCTGCTGTCGCCTTCGCCGGGAGCCAGGGCAACTTCCAGCTCAATGTCTACAAGCCGGTGATGGTGCACAATGTGCTGGAATCGGCCGAGCTCATCGCGGATGCCTGCCATGCCTTCGATGAGCACTGCGCGCGTGGCATAGAGCCGAATGAAGAGCGCATCCGCGAGCATCTCGACAACTCGCTCATGCTCGTCACGGCCCTGAACCCGCATATCGGCTATGAGAAGTCGGCCAAAATCGCCATGGCCGCCTATCGTGACGGCACCACCTTGCGTGATGCAGCCCTGAAGCTCGGCCATGTCACGGGCGAGCAGTTCGATAGCTGGGTGCGTGCCGAGGAGATGACCGGGCCTAAATCCTAGACTCCCATATGACGGGCGCGCGGCACGTCCGCCGATGCGGAGCGCCTGCTCGCTGGCCCGACAGCATTCCAAGTTGGGCCTTGCTTCCGGGCGAGATCGAGGCAGCGAGTTGGTTCTGTCCTGCGCTTGGAGGACGAACCGCGCTGCTCTGAACAATACGGTTAGGGAACGAGGCCATCAACCTGCGGTCGTAGATCGGAGAGGGCCTCGCCATTTGAGGGGACAGTCCTTCAAGGCCGTTCACGACGCGGACCTGGAGCTTCGACGCGGCAAGACGCTCGGCATCGTCGGCGAGAGCGGCTCGGGCAAGTCTACCCTGGCCCGCGCGATCGTGCGGCTGGTTCGCCCGGAAGGGGGGAGATCCTGTTCCACGGCACCGACCTACGGCCGCTCGGGCGGGAGGCGTGGAAGCCTTTCCGGCGCCGCATCCAGATGGTGTTCCAGTATCCCTGTGCCTCACTGAATCCGCGTCGTTCCGTCGGCGAGGCGATCGCGGAAGGGCCGGTCACCCACGGTGCCCCGCGCGCGGCCGCGCTGGAGCGCGCGCGAGAATCGCTGCGCCTCGTGCAGCTCGATCCCGGCGCCATGGACCGCTACCCCCATGAGTTCTCCGGTGGCCAGCGGCAGCGCAACGGCCTGGCACGCGCCCTGGCCATGGAGCCAGAGCTGCTGATCGCGGACGAGCCCGTCTCGGCGCTCGACGTCTCGGTGCAGGCGCAGGTGCTTGCCCTCCTGGCGGACATCCGCAAGCGCCTGGGCCTCACCATGCTCTTCATCACCCACGACCTGCGCGTCGCGGCCGAGATCTGCGACAGGGTGGCGGTGGTGCAAAGAGGCGCGATCGTGGACCAGGGCGCGACGGCGCAGGTATTCGACGAGCCGAGGCACGCCTACACCCGCGCGCTGCTGGAGAGCATCCCCGGGAAAGGCTGGACGCCTCCCGCGTGAAGCCCACTTCTGGTCACGCCGCGGAACCGCCCGATTGAGCCCCAGGCGACATCACCCTAGTCTCCCCATATCGGTAACGGGGAGGGCGATATGGCAGTCGGTTGGCGGTGCGCGTTGTGGCGCCGGGGCGTGGGTTCCCTCGCTCTCCTGGCAATGGCTCTGGCCACGGGCGCGGCGGCGCAGGAGAGCTATGCTTCGCGCCCGATTCAGCTGATCGTGCCCTATCCTCCGGGTGGCAACACGGACCTGATGGCGCGCGCCCTGCAGCCCGCCCTCTCGCAGGCGCTCGGCCAGAGCGTCGTCATCGTGAATCGCGGCGGCGCCTCGGGCACGATCGGCGATGCGGAGATCGCGCGGGCAAGGCCGGACGGCTACACCATCGGCCTCTCGCCCAACACGCCGCTCACCGCGCAGCCGCATCTCGTGCCGCTGAGCTACTCGCTGGAGAGCTTTCGGTTCCTATGCCTCGTCTATGATAACCCGCAGGTGCTGGTGCTCGGGCGCGACACGCCGTTCCGCGACATCGCCGGCATGGTCGCCTATGGCCGCCGGGGCAAGGAAGCGCTCGTTTTCGGCTCGCCGGGGCAGGGGAGCACGCAGCACATCCTCCTTGCCCGGCTGCTGCGCGGGGCCGGGGTGGAGGCGCTGCACGTCCCCTTCACCGGCGCGGGGCCGATGGCGCAGGCCGCGCTCGGCGGGCAGATCATGGCCTTTGTCGAGAGCCCCTCAATCCCAGCCTCCACCGGCCTGCCCGTTGCCGGGGTGTTCAACGCGGCACGGGTGCCCGGCCTGACGGAGGTTCCGACGGTGACGGAGGCCGGCTACCCCATCGTCGGCAGCTCGGCCGGCGGCCTCGTGGCCCCGGCGGGGCTGCCGGACAGCGTGGCGGCGGCGATCCAGCGCGCCTGCGGCGAGGCCGTGGGAAGCGAGAGCTTCCGCACGGCGGCGGCCCGGCTCAACTCGGTGCCGAGCTATCTGAGCGGGGCGGAGTTCCGCGCGCGTTTCGCCGAGGAGAGCGAGAGCAACAAGCGCGTGCTGCAGGATCTCGGCATTGCGCGCGAATAGGCCGGGCTGAGCCGTCCGTGGACCTGCCCTCTCGCAGGTCCGGCGGCTCCTGGGGAAGGGGGCGGGCCGCTCCAGGGAGGCGGATCGCCGATCGTTCCGGCTGAGCGGTGCGCGCCCTGCGGCAGAGCCCGGCATCCCCGCGCCGCCGCGCAAAAATATGACTTCGCCGCGTCCGGCTCGCATGTTCTCGCGCCCGTGATGGTGACCGCGGCCGCAAGAAGTGCCGGCTACTCGCCGAAGGCCAGGGTGGGGCAGCTTTGCCACTGAGGAACGAGCAGGGTATGGAAGGCCGCTCCGGGCCGTCGGCACGCATCAGGACATCATCGCCCGCCGTGCGGCGGAGGACGCGCTGCGCGAGAGCGAGGCGCGCTTCGCCCGCACCGTCTTCGTGGGCGGCATCGGCACCTGCGACTGGGACGCGGCGACGGACCGGCAGGTGAACTCGCCGGGCTTCGAGGCGCTCTAAGGCCGGGTGCCGGGGGAGGTGGGGAGCAGGGGCGACTTCCTCGCCGCCATCCACCAGGAGGACCGGCCGGCGGTGGAGGCGGCGATCGGCCGCGCCGCCGCCGGGGAAGGGGAGGGGGACGGCTTCGACGTGGAGTACCGCGTCCCGCTGCCGGGCGGCGGCTTCCGCTGGCTCCGCTTCCAGCGCGCGGTGACGCAGCGCGGCGAGGACGGCGCCCCGCTGCGGATGAGCGGCGTGGTCACCAACGTAACCGAGCGCGCCGAGGCCGAGCAGGCGCCCATCGAGAGCGAGGCGCGCTTCCGCGCCATCGCCGACGCCATGCCGCAGATGGCCTCGTCCGTCGGGCCCGATGGCCGCACGGACTACTGGAACGCGCGCGCCTACGAGTTCACCGGCCGCGACCCCGGCAGCCTCGGCAGCTTCGCGCGCGAGGACATCATCCACCCCGACGACCTCCCGGCGTTGCGCGAGGCCTGGAACCGGACGAGAGAGACGGGCGAGCCCTTCGAGATGGAGCACCGCCCGCACTACCGCGACGGGACCTATCGCTGCGTCCTGGCCCGCGCCCTCGCCGTGCGGGGCGCGCGGTGCTAAGTCCATCGCTGGTTCGGCACCTCCACCGACATCTCCGAGATCGTGGCAGCCCGCGCCGCCGCCGCCCGCCAGGCGCAGGAGCTGGAGGCGCGGGTGGCCGAGCGCACGCGTGCGCTGAGCGACGCGGCGCTGCGCGCCGAGATCAGCGCCGCGAGGAGGCGCAGTCGGCGCTGCTCCAGGCGCAGAAGCTGGAGGCGCTGGGCCAGCTCACCGGCGGCGTCGCGCACGCCTTCAACAACGTGCTCGCCGCCGTCTTCGGGAGCTACAGCCTCGTCCGCCGCCGGACGGACTCGCCGGCCATCCTTGAGGTCGTGGCCCGCGGCGAGCAGTCGGCGAAGCGGGCGCGCAAGCTCGTCTCCCAGCTCCCACCTTCCTCAGGTGGGGCGAGCTGCGCCCCGAGCTCCTGGACCTCGCCTCCGTGATGCTGGGCGCCGAGAACCCGATCTGCCACGCCATCGGCCAGGGCATCCGCTGCGCGCTGGAGCTGCCCTTCGGGATCTGGCCCGTGCTGGCGGACGCGCAACAGCTGGAGGTCGCGCTGCTCAACCTCGCGGTGAACGCGCGGGACGCGATGGCGGGGCTAGGGTACCCTCACCATCGCGGCGCGCAACCTGCCGCGGCCAGAGCGCCCCGCGCATCTCCCGCCCGGGCAGTATGTCGAGATCGCCGTGCGCGACACGGGCGCGGGCATGCCGCCCGAGGTCTTCGCCCGCGCGACCGAGCCATTCTTCACCACCAAGCCCCAGGGCAAGGGCACCGGGCTCGGCCTCGCCATGGTCCACGGTTTCGCGGTGCAGAGCAGCGGCGCCCTGGCGATCGAGAGCCGCCCAGGCGAGGGAACGGCCATCCGCATCATCCTCCCCCGCGCGGCGTTGGAGGACCAGGGCATCGACCTCGGCGAGGAGGAGGGGCCCGACCCCGCCCTGCACGGCAACGCCACCCTCCTGCTCGCCGAGGACGAGGAGTAGGTGCGCGCCATGACCGCGGTCCTGCCGCGCGAACTCGGCTACACCGTGGCCGAGGCCGCCACTGCGGAGGCCGCCGCGGTGCTGGTGCACATACTGGACCGCTGCGGCATGCTGGTGACGGGTGTGGCGAGGCCCGGCGTGGATGGCCCCACCCTCGCCCGCCGGCTTCGCGCGGAGCGGCCGGACCTGCCCTTGCTGTCCCTCACGGCCCATTCGCCGGGAGCGGAGCAGCCGCCCGGCCCGGTGCTGCGCAAGCCCTTCGGCATCCCCGCGCTCGGCGCCGCGGTGCTGGAGGGGCTCGGGCGATGGTCCCGCCCCAGCGCGGGGGACGAGCGGCTTCTCGCGCGGCTCCGCACCCCTGCGATGCGCCGGCTCTACCTCGCCTGGGAAGCCGCACGGGGCAGGCCGGCCGGGCTGCCCCGCCCGGGGAGCGTCGATCCCGCCGCCTTCGACCTGTCGCCTTACAACTTCGTCGCCGCGGTCCTGCCGGGCGAGCCGCCCCGCTTCAGCTACCGCTCGGTTGGGAGAGGCGCTGGCGGAGCGGCTGGGTCATCCCCTGCCGGGCGGCATGGCGGCGCCGGGCGCCCAGGCGGAGGTGCTGGGCTCGCTGGAGGGGCCTGTCGCCGCTGCGCCCGCACCCTGCGGCCGCTCTACCAGGCGGCGCGCTACGACCTCGGGGATGGCGTGCCTCTGAGGTTCGAGCGGCTGATCCTCCCCGTCTCGGCGGATGGGCGGGAGATCTCGGAGCTGATCGGCGTCGCCCTGTTCGACGACGCCCCCCGGTGAGGCTGCGGGCCGTATTTCGCCGCTGAGCCTCGCTCGGGGATTGCGGCAGGTGAAAGCCGCCCACCGGCGCACCATGTCAGGATCTTCCTTTACCCGGATGAGACGCCATGCAGGACGATCGCCGCATACGTGAACGGGCCCATGCCATATGGGAGCAGGAAGGCCGGCCGGAGGGACGGGAGCAGCAGCACTGGTCCCAGGCCGAGCAGGAGGTCGGTTCCGAGGGGCAGCCGCCGGCGACGGCCCCCGGGAACACCTCCGCCTCCCTCTCCCAGGCGGGCCTGAACCCCGGGGACGAGGCCGCGCCCGGCACGCCGGGAACCGGGGACGGCATCTGCCCGGAATGCCAGGGCACGGGGCGCGTCGCCAACGGCACCTGCGGGAATTGCAGCGGCACGGGGATCATCGTCCAGGGCATCGCCGGCGGCTGATCGCGGGTCGGCCCGCCGGCACCGGCGGGCCGACCTCCCGGGGGTGATCTGCGGGGCGGCGGGAAGCGTCGTCACCGATCCGTCATCCCGCCGTCATCGGCTGGTCAGCTGGGCGGGCTAAGCCGCCGGCCCATGCTCACCATCGAAGGCCTCACCCGCCGCTACAACGGCCGCATCGCGGTGGACGATGTCTGCCTGGAGGTGCCGCGCGGCAGCTTCGTCGGCGTGATCGGCCGCTCGGGGGCGGGCAAGTCTACCCTGCTGCGGATGATCAACCGCCTAGCCGATCCCAGCGCCGGGCGCGTGCTCTGGGACGGGCGGGACGTCACGCGGCTGCGCGGACGGGAGCTTCGGGACTGGCGCGGCCGTTGCGCGATGGTCTTCCAGGGCTTCAACCTCTCCGGCCGCTTGGACGTGCTCACCAACGTCCTCGTGGGGCGGCTGAACCACGTCTCCACCCCGCGCGCGCTCCTCCGCCTCTGGTCCGCCGAGGACCAGGCAATCGCCCTCTCGGCGCTGGAGCGGTTCGACATCGCCGAGCTGGCCTCGCAACGCGTCGAGAGCCTTTCGGGCGGGCAGCAGCAGCGCGTCGCCATCGCCCGCGCCCTGGTGCAGGAGCCCGATATCATCCTGGCCGACGAGCCCATTGCCTCGCTCGACCCCCGCAACACGCGCATCGTCATGGACGCGCTGGCGCGCATTAACCGCGACTTCGGCATCACCGTGCTGTGCAACCTGCACGCGCTCGACATCGCGCGAGGCTATTGCGACCGCCTCGTCGGCCTCTCGGCCGGGCGCCTCGTCTTCGACGGCCCGCCGGGCGAACTCGACGCGGAGGCGGCGCGCAAGCTCTACGGCCTGGAGGGCGGTGCCGCGGGCGGGGCTGGCCCGCGACCGGAGCGCGCGTTGCCCGCGCCCCTGCTGCTCCCGAACTGACCACGGGCGGGCAGTTCCTCGCCCGCCGATCCATAGGAGTTGACAAAGATGCTGAACCGCCGCGCCTTCATGGCGGCCACCGCCACCCTCGCCACCCCGGCCGGCGCCCAAGCCCAGGCGGGGTTCGCCTCCCGCTTCCCCGAACTCGTCTTCGCGATCATCCCCTCCGAGAATGCCTCGGGCGTCACCGAGCGCTGGGCGCCCTTCACCGACTATCTCTCCCAGCGCCTCGGCACGAAGGTGACGCTCCGCATCGCGAACGACTACGCTGCGGTCATCGAGGGGCAGCGCTCGGGCAACATCCACATCGCCTCCTACGGCCCGTCCTCCTTTGCGCGCGCGCTGATGACGGGAGCGCGCATCACCGCCTTCGCGATCGAGGTGAATCTCGACGGCACGAAGGGCTACCACTCCGTCTTCTACGTGAAGGCCGACAGCCCGTATCAGAAGGTCGAAGACCTGCGCGGCAAGAACCTCGGCCTGGTGGACCCGAACTCCACTTCCGGCAACAACGTGCCGCGCTTCGCCCTGAGTAAGATGGGCATCACGCCGGAGACCTTCTTCGGCCGCGTCGTCTATACCGGGAGCCATGAGAACGCGGTGATCGCGCTCAGCCAGGGCACGGTGGACATGTGCGCCAACTGGTGGAACGACGAGACGGAGAGCAACCTGCTCCGCATGGCGCGCAAGGAGATGGTGAGGGCGGAGGACTTCCGCATCATCTTCCGGTCCGAGCAGATCGTGAACTCCCCCATGGCCCTTCTCGACAGCCTGCCGCAGGACCTGCGCAGCGCGATCCAGGCGGCGGTGCTGGAGATGCCGCAGCGCGATCCCGCCGGCTTCCGCCGCATCACCGACGGCAAGCAGGCGCCCTGGCAGCCCGCGACGAACGCCGACTACAACCCGATCATCGAGCTGAACCGCTTCGTGGACGGACTGCGCCGCCGCACCTGATCGCCCTCGGCCCCATGCCGCGCCGGTTCCCGCCGGCGCGACTCACGCGTTATCAGGAGCCGAGTTCTTGGCCACCTCGCTGACCCGCCTGCCCGATGACCGCCTGTCGGAGCTGCTCCACGGCTATCGCGCCGCCTCGCGCGGGCCCCGTCGCCGGGCCCTGGCCTTGGCCCTGGTCGTCGCCGCGCTCGCCCTGCTGGCCGGGCGCGTGGCCGAAGTGGATCCCGCGCGGCTCTGGGAACATGGCGGCGCCTTCTTCGGCTACTTCGACCGCATCACTGCGCTGGAGGGTGGCGGCGGCCGTGTGTGGACCGACCCGGCCGAGTGGTTCTGGGGCTGGCACAAATGGCTGCCCCTCCTCGGGGATACGCTGCTCATCGCCTATGTCGGAACGGCGCTCGGCGCGATCGGCGGGGGGCTGCTCTCCTTCGTCGCCGCGGCCAACCTCATGCGGAACCCCTGGGCGCGCGGTGCGGCGCGGCGCTTCCTCGAGTTCTGCCGGACGGTGCCGGACATCGTCTTCGCGCTCATCTTTGTCATCGCCTTCGGCCTCGGTCCCGTTCCGGGCGTGCTGGCGCTGGCGATCCACAGCATGGGCGCGCTCGGCAAGCTCTTCTCGGAGGTGGTGGAGAACATCGACATGCGGCCGGTGGAGGGCGCCATGGCCTCCGGTGCCAGTTGGCCCGCCATCGTGCGCTTCGCCGCCCTGCCGCAGGTGCTGCCCGGCTTGGCCAGCCTCTCCCTGCTCCGCTTCGAAGTCAACGTGCGCCAGGCCTCCGTCCTCGGCTTCGTAGGCGCGGGCGGTATCGGGCAGGACCTGATCGAGGCGATCAGAAAGTTCTACTACAACGACGTCGCGGCGCTGCTGTTGCTGATCATCCTGACCGTGATGCTGATCGATCTCGGCACGGAGTGGCTGCGCCACCGCCTGATCGGCGGCATGGAGAGCCGTGCATGACCCGCCTCGCCTCGCTGCACGATGCCGCCATCGCCGATCTGGACGGCATCACCGCGCGCCATCCAGCGGTCTTCCGCGCGCTCCCGCCCGCACGCCTCCGCTCATTGGCCCTGTTCCTGGCCGCGGCGGGGCTGTTGGGTTACGGGCTTTGGCGCCTGGAGTTCGCGCCCGCGCGGCTGGCGAGCGGATTCGGGCAGCTCGTGCATTTCCTCGGCCTGATGCTTCCACCGGACCCCGGTAGCTGGTCCCGCGCCCTGCTCGTGCTGCGCGGCCTAGCGGAGACACTGGCCATCGCCTTACTCGGCACGCTCGGCGCGGCGGCAATTGCCTTGCCGCTCGGCTTCCTTGCGGCCAGGAATACCTCGTTCAACCGTCTCGTCCACTTCCTCTCCCGCCGGTTCCTGGACGGGATCCGCGGCATCGACGCGCTGATCTGGGCTCTGATCTGGGTGAGCGTGGTCGGGCTCGGCCCCTTCGCGGGGGTGCTCGCCATCCTCACGAGCGACATCGGCACCTTCGGCAAGCTCTTCTCGGAGGCGATCGAGGCGGCGGACCGCAAGCCGGTGGAGGGCGTCGCGGCCTCAGGCGGCGGCAGGCTGCACGGCATCCGCTTTGGCGTCCTGCCCGCCGTGCTGCCGGTGATGGCGGGGCACGTGCTCTACATGTTCGAGTCCAACACCCGTTCCTCCACGATCATCGGCATCGTGGGCGCGGGCGGGATCGGGCTGATGCTATCGGAGATGATCCGTACCCTCGAATGGGGAGCGGTCTCCTTCATCGTGCTGCTGATCCTCGTGATGGTGATGGTGATCGACGCCGTCTCCGGCCGGCTGCGCACGGCGCTGATCGGGCGGCGCTGAGGCGGGCTGCTAAGCGCCTTCGCGCGCCCGCCCCGGATCAAGCCGCGCGCAGCCCCGCGAGCACGCGCGCGACGCCCTCGTCCAGGCTGCGGTCGTTCACCACCGTCTCCACGGCCAAGCCGGGCGGGAGCGGCGCCTGTCGAGTGAGGCGGCGCCTCACCTCGTCCAGGCTCTCCCGCCCTCGCGAGGCGAGGCGCTCGGCCCGCAGCGGCAGGGGCGCGGTGATCTCCAACACCCGGAGCGGGAAGCGCTCCGATGCCTCGGGCAGCATGGCGCGGGAGAGATTGACCACCGCCGTTCCCCCGGCTGCCAGCACCGCCTCCAGCGGCGCGCCCGGCACGCCGTAGAGCAAGCCGTGCGCTTCCCACCAGAGGGCGAACTCGCCGGCCTCCCGCATCGCGGCGAAGCTCTCCCGCGTTGCCGCGATGTGATCCTCGCCGCCGGCATCGGCGGGGCGGGTGACCACGCGGCGCAGGAAAGCGAAGCCGGGATCGCCCGCCAGCGCGGCACGCGCGGCCTCCATCAGCGTGTCCTTGCCCGCGCCGGAGGGACCGACGACGGCTACCAGGCGCCCGCTCAAGCCGCCTCGCGCAGCGGCGCGACCTCCACCACGCGGTCGGCCACGCGATCCCGCACGTCGAGGTCGTGGAAGATGCCGACCAGCCCCGCGCCCCGCGCCTTCGCCTCGCCGATCAGGGCGATAACGACCTCGCGGTTGGCGGCGTCGAGGCTCGCCGTCGGCTCGTCGAGCAGCATGAGGGGGAAGGGCGCGATGAAGCCGCGCGCGAGGTTCACGCGCTGCTGCTCCCCGCCAGAGAAGGTGGCGGGCGGCAGGCCGTGCAGCCGGTCCGGCAGGTTCAGGCGGCGGAGCAGGGCGCGCGCGCGGTCCAGCGCCTCCTCCCTCGCCGTGCCGCGGGCGATGAGCGGCGCCGCCACCACCTCCAGCGCCGGCACGCGGGGGATCACGCGCAGGAACTGGCTGACATGGCCGATGGTGTCGCGCCGGAGGGAGTTCACCTCGCGCGGCGGAGCGGTGGCGAGGTCCGAGACGCCCCCATCGGGGCGGCGCAGCAGGATGCTGCCGGCATCCGCGCCGTAGTTGCCCTGGAGCAGCCGCATCAGTGTGGATTTGCCCGCGCCGGACGGGCCGGAGAGGGCAACGCACTCGCCCGGCGCGACGGTGAGCGCGGCGTCGCGCAGCACGGGGATGCGGGTGCCGCCCTGCAGGTGCAGGGTGAAGCCCTTGGTCAGGCCCTCGGCCCGGAGGATCCAGCCGGTCATGCCGCGAGCACTGAAGAGACGAGGAGTTGCGTGTAGGGATGCCGGGGATCGTCCAGCACGCGGTCGGTCAGCCCCTCCTCCACGATCCGCCCCTCGCGCATGACGACGAGGCGGTGCGCCAGCAGCCGCGCGGCGGCGATGTCGTGGGTAACGAGGGCGACGGCGATGCCGAGGTCGCTTACCAGCCCGCGGATGAGGTCGAGCAGCCGCGCCTGGACGGAAACGTCCAACCCGCCCGTCGGCTCGTCCATGAAGACCAGGCGGGGGCGCGTGACGAGGGTGCGCGCGATCTGCAGCCGCTGCCGCATCCCGCCGGAGAAGGTGCCGGGCCGGTCGTCGATGCGCGAGGGGCTGATCTCCACCCGTTCCAGCCAGCGCGCGGCCTCCTCGCGAATGCTGCCGTAGTGGCGCGCGCCCGTGGCCATCAGCCGCTCCCCGACATTCCCGCCGGCGGAGACGCCCATGCGGAGCCCCTCGCGCGCGTCCTGCCGCACGAACCCCCATTCGGTGCGGGCGAGGCGGCGCAGGGCGGGCTCGCCCATGCCGTGCACCTCCATCGACGCGCCGAGGGCGTCCCGATAGGTGACGGCGCCGGCATCGGGCCGCGCCTCGCCGGCCATCACGCGCAGCAGCGTGGACTTGCCCGAGCCGGACTCTCCGACGATCGCGAGCACCTCGCCGGGCCAGAGATCGAGCGAGACGCCGTCGAGCGCGCGCACGGCGCCGAAGGAGAGGGAGAGGCCGCGGGCCGAGATGATGGGATCGTCGCTCATGCCGCCTTCTCCGCCCTCCTCGTGGCGCAGTGATCCGTGTCCGAGCACACGAAGAGGCGCCCGCCGCGGTCGTCCGTGATCATCTCGTCGAGATAGGTGTCGCGCGCGCCGCAGAGCGCGCAGTGGCCGTTGGCGCGCAGCGGCTCGAAGGGGTGGTCCTCGAAGTCGAGGCTGCGCACCTCGGTATGGGGCGGCACGGCGTAGAGCCGCCGCTCGCGCCCCGCGCCGAAGAGCTGGAGCGCGGGCGACATGTGCATCTTCGGATTGTCGAAGGCCGGGATGGGAGAGGGCGCCATGAGGTAGCGCCCGCCCACCATCACCGGATGGTCGTAGGAGGAGCCGACCCGGCCCTGGCGCGCGATGTCCTCGTAGAGCTTCACCTGCATCAGCCCGTAATCGGCCAGCGCGTGCAGGCGGCGCGTCTCGGCGCGGCGGGGCTCCAGCTTGTAGAGCGGCTCCGGCTGCGGCACCTGGTAGACCATCACCTGCCCCTCGCGCAGCGGCGTCTCGGGGATGCGGTGGCGTGTCTGGATCACCGTCGCTTCCACCGTGCGCTCTGTCGTGCGCAGCCCCGGGGCGACGCGGGCGAAGAAGCGGCGGATGGAGACGGCGTTGGTCGTGTCATCGGCGCCCTGGTCGATGACCTTCAGCGTATCCTCCGGCCCGATCACCGCGGCCGTCACCTGGATGCCGCCCGTGCCCCAGCCATAGGGCAGGGGCATCTCGCGCGAGCCGAAGGGCACCTGGTGCCCCGGCACCGCGACCGCCTTCAGCAGTGCGCGGCGGATCATTCGCTTTGTGCCCTCGTCGAGATAGGCGAAGTTGTAGCCGCTCTCCGGCATGGGGGCGCTCATTCCGCGGCCTCCTTCATCGCCGGCGGGCTGGCGGCGGCTCGCATGGCGCGCACGATCTCCAGCTCGCTCTGGAAGTCGACGTAGTGCGGCAGCTTCAGGTGTTCCAAGAAGCCGGTCGCCTCGATGTTGTCGGAGTGGGAGAGGACGAATTCCTCGTCCTGCGCCGGCGCCACCACCTCCTCGCCCAGCTCCGCCGCGCGCAGCGCGCGGTCCACCAGCGCCATGGACATCGCTCGCCGCTCCGTGCGGCCGAGGACGAGGCCGTAGCCCCTGGTGAACTGCGGCGGCTCGGTGCGGGAGCCGTGGAACTGGTTCACCATCTGGCACTCCGTCACGGTGATCTCGCCGATCTCGATCGGAAAGCCCAGCTCGGGCGGGACGATCTCCACCGTCACCTCCCCCTGGCGCAGCTCGCCGACGAAGGGGTGGTTCGCGCCGTAGCCGCGCTGGGTGGAGTAGGCCATGGAGAGGAGGAAGCCCTCATCTGCGCGGGCGAGGTTCTGCAGCCGCAGCGCGCGGCCAGCGGGGAAGGAGAGGGGAGTGCGGGTCAGGTCGCCCGGCTCGGTTTCCGAGGGTTCCTCACCCGCCATCAGCCCCTCGTCCGCCAGCATCCCGGTCACGCGAGGGCAGGCCGCGTCCTCCCCGGGCTCGGCCTCGGGCGCGGGCGGCGGCGCGTGGCCCTCGGCGGCGAGGGCGAAGTTGAGCAGGCGGTGGGTGTAGTCGAAGGTCGGGCCGAGCACCTGGCCGCCCGGCAGGTCCTTGTAGGTGGCCGAGATCCGGCGGTGCACGCGCATCTCCCCCGTGTCCAACGGCAGGCTCGTGCCGAAGCGCGGGAGGGTGGTGCGGTAGGCGCGGAGGAGGAAGATCGCCTCGATCAGGTCGCCGCGCGCCTGCTTGATGGCCAGCGCCGCGAGGCCGGGATCATGGCAGGACCCCTCCGCCATCACCCGGTCCACCGCGAGGGTGAGCTGCTCCCCGATCTGCTCCGTGCCGATCTCTGGCAGGGCGGGATCGCCACGCCGCTCCTCGGCCAGCCAGGCATGGGCGTTCGAGATGGCGGCCTCGCCGCCCTTCACCGCGACATACACGGGCTCAGCCCTCCTCGATCCGGGTGGTGCGGGGCAGGGCGGCGACCCGGTCCCCGGCGCAGAGGATCACGTCCACGCCGCGCGGAAAGAGCGCCGCGTTCGCGGTTCGCTCCGCGATGAAGCCGGGCGGCGCGCCGGCGACGCGCAGCCGGTGCTCGCGCTCAATGCCCGGCCCCGTCAGGCGCCAGCCGCTTCCCTCCTCCAGCGCTTCCACCTGGAGGATGAGCGTGGCGGAGAGCTGCGGGTCCTCGTCCGTGCCCGCGCGCAGGGTGGTGAGGGGGGGCAGAGTGCCGGTCGCCAGCACGAAGTCGGCCTTGGCGGGGCTGCCGGCGAGGGGACAACCGGCGTGGAAGCGCAGCCAAGCCTCCGCCTCCGGGCCGGCATCGGTGAGGACGGGCGTGGCCGAATCCACCAGGGCCAGCAGTACGGCACCGGCCGCCGGAAGGATCGGCGCCGGGGGCGCGGGCGGGCGCGGGAGGCGCTGCACCCGGCCGGGGCGGGCCATCGCCTCCAGCACGGCCCGGAAAGCCGACTGCGCGTCCAGCACGGGGTCGGCAAAGCCGGGAAGGAGGGTGCCCGCCGTCGCCGGGGCGAGGGGCCTGAGCTGATCGCGCGCGCTCATCGCATGTTCGCCATGGTCAGGAATCTCACCCGTGTCGCGGCTGCCTTTCGCGCCGCCGCCTCCCGCGCCGCGGCCTGCTCGGCCGCCAGCGGCTCCACCACGGCCCGCATGAGGCCGGGGCGGCGCGCGGGGTCCTGCAGCGCGGCGTCCAGCACCGCCGCCAGCTCGGCCCCGCGCATGTCGCGCCCGGCGAGGTAGGCGTGGCCCACCCGCCCGTCCTCCAGCCGTACGGCGCAGCGGGTGACGGTCATCTCGCCCAGGTTGAAGGGCGCGCCGTCGCCGCCGGCGCGGCCGCGCAGCATGGTCAGCCCGATCTCGGGGCCGCGCAGGCGGGAGTGGGGCGGCAGGAGCGGGGCGCCCTCCAGCCGCGGGAGGATGCCCTTCGCGCCGGCGCGGGCGAGCACGCCCATCCAGCCCCGGCGCTGCTCGGTGGTCGCCTCGCTCATGCGGCCTCCGCCACGGCGGCGGCGGAGCGGCCGGACCAGCCGTCGGAATGAATCATTCGCCCAGCCCTCCAGACGGCGCGCACGCGAGGGGCGGCGCCGATGTCGTCGAGCAGGACGAGGTCGGCCCGCGTGCCGGGCGCGACCGCGCCGCGATCCGCCAGCCCCGCCGCGCGGGCAGGATTGCAGGTCACGAGGGCGACGGCCTCGTGCAGCGGCAGCAGCCCCTCGCGCGCCCAGCTGAGCACGGCGGGAAGCATCGCGCCCTGGTGGTAGTCGGCCGCGAGCGCGTCCAGCAGCCCGGCCTGCATCACGGAGAGGGCGGTGGCGTTGCCCGTCATCGAGGCGCCGCGCAGGGCGTTCGGCGCGCCCATCATCGTCGCCATTCCCAGGCGCCGCGCCTCGGCGGCGGCCTCCAGCGTCACGGGGAACTCGCTGATGGTCGCGCCGAGCCCCTGCATCAGCCGCACCTTCTCCGGCGTGTCGTCGTCATGCGAGGCGATGGGAATGCCCTGGGTGCGGGCCAGCGCCGTCACGCCGCGCGCGACCTCCCAGGCCGGGGGGGCGGCCATGCGCTGGCGGGCGCGGGCCTCAGCGGCGGCGGCGTCCTCGCCATGGGCGCGGGTCTGGTAGCGGACATACTGCTCGATGTCCCGGTACTGGCCCTGGCCCGGCGTGTGGTCCGTGAGCGAGACGAGGTGGACCAGGCCGCGCGCCAGCAGGTCCCGCAGCACCGGCTCGGCGCGGGCGACCGTCACTTCGAAGCGGGCATGGACGCGCAGGTCCACCCGCAGCCCGTCCCGTAGCCGCGCCACCGCCTCGATCACGCCGCGCGCCCGGTCCTCCGTGCGGAGATGCGCCCCCGCCTTGCCCTCGGCGAAGGAGAGGCCCGCATAGGCGGTGGTCACGCCCGAGGCGGCCAGGCGCGTGTCCAACTCCGCGATGGCGACATCGACGGGGAAGGCGGCTCCGGGGCGCGGCTCCACCTCCTTCTCGATCATGTCCCCGTGCAGGTCGACGAGGCCGGGGATGAGGAGGTGCCCGCCGCCGTCCAGCGCGGGGCCGCGCGGCGCGCCCTCGGCCAGCTCCGCGATCCGGCCGCCCTCGATGCGGACGGCGCCGCCGGGGATGACACGGTCCGGCAGGACGAGCCGGAGGTCAGCGATCCACATGGAAGGACTCCTCGCGCGTGGCATGGTCGACCAGGAGCTGCACGCGCTGCCCGGCCCAGAGGGTTTCGGAAAAGGCGATGGGGACGCCCGCCGTGTCGGCATCCACCTTCCGGACGACGAGGACGGGTTGCGCCGCTGGCTGGTCCAGCAGCCGCGCCTCATCGGCGCTGGGAAGGCGCGCGAGCACGGTGCTGAACACCCGGCGGTAGTCGGTGATCCCGTAGCCCGCGAGCACGGCGCTGGCGCCGCCCTCCCCCGCCCAGGCCTCCGCCATGCCGGGGAAGCGGCGGGCGGGGTAGCAGGCGTCGGAGAGGTCGACCGGCACGCCGTCGGCGAGGCCGAGGTGCCGGACGCGGAGGACCGGCTCGCCTGGCGGGAGGCGCAGCGCCTCCGCCACCCCCGGCGGCGCGGCGGTCTCCTCTACCCCGAGCACCCGGCCCGAGGGCTCCCGCCCCTGTTCCAGCAGGTTCTGAGAGAAGCGTGTGCGGCCGGAGAGCCGGTAGTTCAGAACGGGCGCCTCGCGGACATAGGTGCCGCTGCCCTGGCGCGTGCGGACCAGTCCCTCGGCCTCCAGCGCGGCGATGGCGCGGCGGATGCTGTGCCGGCCGGCGCCGAACCGGCTCATCAGGGCCGGCTCCGTCGCGAGCCGCGTGCCCGGAGTGAGCACGCCCTCGCGGATCTCCGCGGTGAGCGCGGCCAGGACGGCAAGCCAGTCGGCGGAGGGGCGCAGGTCGGTCATCTCGGGCAGCAGCTTAGCCCGACCTGGAATTCATTCGAATGACTTCACGGTGAAGGAATCGTGACGGGCCCCGTGCCAGGCGGTCAGTGCGAGGCTGCGGAGCGTACTCTCTCCAGGTCGAGCAGCCCCTTCGCTCCCCAGCCACTCGCATCGGCCGGGACCTCCGGGCGGAAGCGCTCGTAGAGATGGAAGCCCACCCGGTTGAGTTCATCCGGTTCCAGGGAGGAGGCGAGGTCGCGCATGGCGGCCCTCACCTCCTCCAGCCGCGTCCCGAACGCCTTGGCGACATAGGCCCGCGGCGGCGCGGCCGGGGCGGGCCTGCCATCGCCCGCATCGGCGAGGACGAGATCATCCTCGTTATGCGTCATCGGGATGTCCCGGCCGAGGAACCTGACCGTCTCGCGCTTGCCCGGAGGGGGCGCCTTGCCACGGTCATGCTCATCCTCGGCGATGCCGAGGCGGCGCGCCTTGGCCCTCGCCGCCGTCCCGGCGACGATGCTGGCGAGGCTCAGGGCCGTGTCCGGCGGGTGGCCCAGCCGTTCCGCGACGACCGCCGCCCAGAGGGTGAGGACGGGCGCCCGGTTCACCCGGACCGGCGCGCTGCTCCCAGCCATGACGTCTCCTCCTCGGCCGCTGTGCCCCTGTCGGGGAACGCGGGCCGGGCGCGGAGGTCACGGGACAGGCCCGCCCCGCGCGGCAATCAACCGTCGCAACGTCACCGCCGGCCTCGGCGATTCGCAAAAAGGCGCGGCTTAGCCGCCCCGCAGCCGGTGCAGCCCCTGGGCCGCGGCGTCGAGAAGGAAGCCGAGCAGGCCGATCAGCAGCACCACCGCCATCAACTCTGAATAGGCCAGGCGGTCCCGCGCATCGAGGATCATGTACCCGAGCCCGGCGGAGACGCCGAGCATCTCGCAGGGCACCAGCACGATCCAGACGATGCCGATGGCGAGGCGCAGGCCCGTCAGCATCGGGCCGAGGATGCCGGGCAGGATCACGCGCCAGAGCGTCTCGAACCGCGTCGCGGCCAGGCTGCGGGAGAGCTGGAGCCAGCGGGGGTCGAGCCCGCGCACCCCGGCCGCAGTGTTCAGCATGATCGGCCAGACGGCTGCGAAGGCGAGGAGGAAAAGGATGGGCTGGTCGCCCACGCCGAAGACCATCACCGCCAGCGGCATCCAGGACAGGGGCGAGATCATCCGCAGGAACTGAAAGGCCGGCGTGGTGGCCGCCTCCAGCAGGCGCAGCCTCCCGATCGCGAGGCCCAGCGGGACGCCGACCAGCAGCCCCAGGGCGAGGCCGGACAGGACGCGGCGCAGACTCGCCCAGACATGCAGGGGGAGATCGGGCTCGGCGAGCAGCGCCGCGAGGCTGGCCAGCGCCCCGCCGGGGGAGAAGCGGCGCGCCATGCTCCCTGCCGGGGTGAGCAGGTCCGTCCCCGCCCACCAGGCCGCCAGGATGGCGAAAATCCCCGCCATCCCGAGCAGGACCCGCCCCGGGGTGGAGCCCGCGCGTGGGTGGCGGGGGAGGCGGGCGGCGGGGCGCACCTCCCGGCCGGCAAGGGCGTGGTCGGACATGGCGGCCCGGCCTAGATCGCGATCGTCTCGGTGCGGGTCCAGCCGGCGGGGATGCCAAAGGCCGAGGGACCGCCCACCGCCTCGACCGCCCGGCGCACGAGCCGGTCGTCCACCAGCTCCCGCGCCGCCGCGGCGGGGTCCAGCGCGTCGAGGAAGGCGCGGTCGCCCTCCATCAGCGTTCCTTTCAGGCGGCGCACCAGCTCCTCCGTGTAGGAGGGGAAGGGATAGGGCTGGAAGTCGATGCGGCGGTTGCTCCAATCCGCGTGGCGAATGGCGCCGGAGGCGAGATAGGCGGCGCGGTCGGTCCCGGCCGGGGAGAGCACCTTCTCTAGCACCGGCAGCGGGTGAGGCGTGTAGCGGTTCGCGCCCTCCCGCGAGAGGAGGCGGGCGGTCTCAGCGCGGTGGTCGCGCGTCCAGAGCTGCGCCTTCACGAGCGCGTTCACCACCTTTTGCGACCAGTCTGGCCTCGACGCCAGGTCGCGCTCGTTCATCAGCACGACGCAGCAGGCATGGTCGCGCCAGACATCGCCGGTGAAGCGCAGCACCTTGCCCACCCCCTGCGCCTCGGCCGCGGCGTTGAAGGGCTCGGCCACGATGTAGCCGGCGATGCGCTTAGCCGCGAGCGCCGGCACCATGTCGGAGGGCGCCATAACGACGAGGTTCACCTCGTTCGCCGCGGGCGAGCCGCTGCGCCGCGTGACCGGCGTGAGGCCGGCGCCCTGCAGCATCATGCCGAGCACGACATTGTGGATGGAGTACCAGAAGGGCACCGCCACCGTCCGGCCGCCGAGATCGGCGATGCCGTTGATCTCGGGCTCGACGGTGAGGGCGGAGCCGTCCATGTGGTTCCAGGCCACCACCTTGGCCGGGGCCTTGCTGCCGAAGCGCGCCCAGACGGCCATGGGGGAGAGGACGTGCACCACGTCCACCTGCCCCGCGAGGAAGGCCTCGATCAGCTGGGCCCAGGAGCGGAGCAGGGTGGGCTTCTCCGCCCGGATGCCCTCCGCCTCGAACAGCCCGTTATTATGGGCGACCAGCAGCGGCGTGGCGTCGGTGATGGGCAGGTAGCCGATCCGCAGCGGCGCGTCGGACGAGGCGCCGGGCGCCTGGGCGCGGGCGGCGCCGGCGCGCAGCAGCGGCGCAGCGCCGGCCGCGGTGAACAGGCCCGCGAGCCGCACCGCGTCGCGCCGGGAGAAGATCTCGGTGGCCATGGCGTTCCTCGTCAATGGCATCGGGTCAGTGGCGCTGGCGGATGGCGGCGCGCAGGGTCCGCAGGATCTCGACGCGGAGGCCACCCAGTTCCGCCACCATCTCGTCGCGCGGGCGGGGCAGGTCGATGCTCCACTCGCCCATCACCCCGGCCGGCGCGCCGCCGAGCAGCAGCACGCGGTCGGCGAGGAGAAGGGCCTCGTCGATGTCGTGGGTGATGAGAAGCGTGGCCGTGCGGAAGCGCGGGACGAGGCGCAGCAGCAGGTGCTGCATCTCCTCCCGCGTCACCTCGTCGAGCGCGCCGAAGGGCTCGTCTAGCAGCAGCACCTCCGGCTCGCGCGCGAGGCAGCGGGCGAGGGCGGCGCGCTGCGCCATGCCGCCCGAGAGGGCGGAGGGCGGCTGGTGCCGCGCCTGCTCCAGCCCCACGGCGACGATGGCGGCATCCACCCGGGCCCGCCGCAGATCGGCGCCGAGTCGGGGCTGGTGGCGGAAGTCCAGGCCGAAGGCGACGTTCCGCTCCAGCGTGAGCCAGGGCAGGAGGGAGGGGTCCTGGAAGGCGATGGCGACGCGCGGATGCACGGAGGTGAGGGGCGCGCCGTGCATCGTCACGCGGCCGGCGCTCGGCCTCTCCAGCCCGGCCAGCACGCGCAGCAGGCTCGACTTCCCCACCCCGCTCGGGCCGAGCACGGCAACGATCTCGCCGGGATGCAGCTCGAGGTCGAGCCCCGCCAGGACCGGCCGCTCCGCACCGGGGTGTCGAAGGGCCAAGCCTTCGGCGCGCAGCGAGGCGACGCCGCTCATGCGGCGCGCGCGGCCTGTCCGGCGAGGGCAGCCCGGAGATGGACGAGGCTGGGCGTGATCACCGGGATGAAGGCGGCCTCGCGCCAGCGGCGGGCGAAGCCCTCGCCGGGGCCGGTGAGATAGGCGCGGCCGCCAGAGGCCTGCAGCTCCAGCCCCGAGGCCTCGGCAACAATCCCGGCCAGGGCGATGCGGATGCCGAAGAGGGAAGGGGCGTCGGCGGCGAAGCGCCCGTCCCGCAAGCCCTCACGCAGGGCGCGCTCCCGTGCGGCCAGCCCCGCCCGCAGATCCGCCACCGGCTCGCGCAGCACATGGCGCGCAGCGCCGCCGCAGAGAGTTGCCTCTGCCAGGGCGCGGCGCGCCAGTCCGATTGACATGCCGCATTGCAGCCCGAGGAAGGCCGGACGCACCTGAGGCAGCCATTGCCTGGCCGAGGGATGGAGCACCCTCTCCGGCCCGACCTCGACGCCCTCGATCTCGATCGCGGCGGTGGAGGTGCCGCGCATCGCCATGAGGTCGAGATCGTCCGAGCGGCGGAGCCCTGGCGCATCGTGCGGCACGGCGACGCAGAAGGGCTCGCCCCCGGCGGGCGCGACGGCGGCCGCGACGTGGAAGCCCTGCGCGCGCAGGTTCGTCACCCAGGGCAGCCGTCCGTCGAGGACATGGCCCATCCCTCCGGGCCGAGCCACGATGCCGATCTCCTCGAGCCCGGAAAGCGCCTTCATGGCGTTGGACATGCCGGTGGCGCCGGCTACCTCCCCGGCGAGGAGGGCGGGGAGGAGGCGCTCCCGCAGGGACCCGTTCGGGCTCTGGAGAAGGTATTCGATGAAGGTGCGCTGCCCCCAGGCTACGAAACCCGCCGCGAGGGAGCGCTCCGAGACCGCGGCAATGCCCTCCACGGCGTCGGTGACGTCACCGCCCGCCCCGCCGAGCGCCCACGGCACCCCGGCGCGGAACAGCCCGGCCTCGCCCAGGCGCGGCAGCACCGAGGCGGGATCGGCCGTGCCGGTATCGAGCGCCGTGGCGGAGGCGTCGAGCCAGTCGTAGAGCGCGGGGTCGAGGGCGGTGGCCATGGCGGTTCAGGCCGCGTGCCGGGCCGGGGCTTCCCAGCGGAACTGCGCCAGTTCCGGGTTCAGCTCGGGCTGGCCGAGATTGTTCGCGAAGTTGCAGAGGGTGGCGAGCGAGACGCCGAGCACCACCTCGAGCGCGTTCGCGTCGGTGAAGCCTGCGGCGCGGAAGACCGCGAGTTCGGCCTCGGGGACGGCGCCGCGCGAGGCGATCACGGCGGAGGTGAAGGCAGCCACCGCGGCGAGCCGCGGGTCTGCCGGCGCCTCGGCGCCCCGCAGGGCACCGACGGTCGCCTCGTCCAGCCCCGCCTTCTTCGTGGCGATGGCGGTGTGGCCGGCCACGCAGAAGCCGCAGCCATGGGTCGCGGCGGCGGTGATCTGCACGGCCTCGCGCTCGGCCAGCGTCAGCCCGGCGCGGGCATTGATGCCGGAGACGACCTGATAGGCCTCCAGCGCCGTCGGCGCATTAGCCAGGAGCCGCACGAGGTTCGGTAGGAAGCCGTTGTTCTTCTGGGCAGCGAGGAGGCGGTCGCGGGCCTCCTCGGGCGCGTCCTCGGGCGTGCGAAGGGGAAGGCGGGCCATGTCCTAGCGTCCTGTCCGTGATCGTGGCGCCTTCTTCCCGGGCGCGGCGGACGCAGCTCGGGCGAGGCAGTTCCTGGCAGGGGCCATCTATAGCGGAGATCAACGACGGACAAGCGGAAAAAGCGGGATTGCACGATCGACTACGTTTCGCGTTGCGGATCGTCCTTCCGAGACAGGTCGAACCCAGCAGGGCACGATGAAATGCCAAGCCGCATGGACAAGGTGAGACGGAGCGCGCAAGGCCGCCTTTCCCCGCCGGGTCCTAGCTTGACCTCTGCTCAGCGGTCTGTCCGGGAGCGGTTGTACTGCCTTGGCATATTTCACAGGAATTATCGGTGCTAATTCGGCGAAACTCCCGCCTCGCCCTTCAAGCGCGGCCCGAGCCTTACCTGAATCCGTTTGGGCGCCTCGCTCCAACCCTGGCCGGAGCCCGTCCGGTCAGGCCGTCGCCGGAACAGCCACGCCGTTGAGCCCACGGGCCATCTCCGGAATCAGGATCAGGTCCGAAAGCGCCCAGACCGTCGTGGTGACCAGACCGAGCAGGCCGGGATCAGTGGTGACCAGCGGCAGGGAGAGCAGCGTCGTCGCCCCCATGCCGACCGCGCTGAGCCTGTGCCCTAAGTAGAGGCGGTGAAGGCCGCAGAGCCCACCCAGGAGCCACAGCCCGTAGGCGACCGGCACCGAGCGGCCCGGAGAGGCGGAGATGGGAGAGGCGGTCATGATCTGGCATCCGTTTTGCCCGGCGGTCGGGCGGCCCTGAGGCATCATCAGGCCCCAACCGCGACTTGTAAAGTTCTCGTGATCGGCCCCGTGTCGTCGCGGCATGATACGGTTCGGCTCCGTTGCTGAGACGATTCTTTCCCAGGTAACGCTCTGCTACGCGGAATTCTTCTTGCCTCTGCAACCAGAGCGGGTGCATGAAGCGTCATCACGACGTTGTGATAACGGGCGCAAGCCGCCGCCCCTTTGTGGACAGATTTCCGTGACCCCAAAGGATCCCTTCCTCCTCCATCCGCCGACATTCCGTGAGCCGCCCGGGCACATCACGTGCGGTCAGGATCGCCCATGCGCCGGCTCCGCTGCCTCCCGGGCCCGCTTCGGGGAGTCGGTCTGATGCTGCGCTGGAACAGCCTGGCCCGGCGGGGCGTCCGGTCGTGCAAGGCAATGTCTCTACTCCGTGCTTGGTTCTCGCGCGACGGCTATCGCCCCGAGCGCCACTACATGCGGGGGGGCAGGTCGGCCTGACCCCGGGCTTCACGAGCCTGCGACATAGATCGAGATATTATTTGCCGATATATCGCGAGCTATGTCGGCTGCATGCTCCATCACCATCTGAGCGGCCGAGGCCGCCATTCCACCTCCTGCTCCGACGCGGCTGACCAGCATCAAGGCTGGCACGCCCGTCACCACCGCCATCACCCCGAGGGACTCAGCAGGGGCCGGCTTGGCGGACGTCATGGCAGGCGGCTCTTCGACTACGGCGAGTTGCGCCTCGTCGTCCTCGCCATGCTCGCGGAGCAGCCGCGGCACGGCTACGAGCTGATCAACGCGATCGGCGAGCGCCTGGGCGGCAGTTACAGCCCGAGCCCCGGCGTGATCTACCCGACCCTCTCCTGGCTCGAAGGCATGGGCTACGCCGTGATCGAGGCCGAGCAGGCGGGCCGCAAGCGCTACCGCCTCACCCCGGAGGGCGAGGGCTTCCTGGCCGTGAACCGCCAGACCGTCGACGCCCTCTTCTCCCGCATCGGCGGAGGCGAGGGACGTGAGGGCGTGCCCGCGCCGATGACCCGGGGCATGGAGAACCTGAAGCTGGCCCTGCGCCTGCGCCTGCGCCTCCGGCGCGGCCCGCTCGCTGCGGCTGCGGCCGAGAGCATCGCGGCAGCCCTGGACACCGCGGCCCAGGCCGTGGAGCGGAGCTGATGGGGGCTGTTCAGCCCGGGATGCCGTGGCTGGCCGCCTGCGTCAGGCCCGGTATGCCGAGCGGCCTCGCGCCGGTCGGGGTGTCGCGAGAACCGGGCCGGTCCCGCGCATGAGGCCTCCGCGGCCCGCGCCCGACGGGGTACCGGGCGACGGCGCCTCGCCGTCATCGGACGCGGGGAACAGCATCCCGGAGGGCACGAGACGCAGCCATCTCCGCGATACCTGGGCCCAGCTCCGCCAGGGCCCCTGGCGCGACATCTCTCCCGCCGGCCGGCGGCGCCTGGTGCTGGTCGCCGCCCTCGTCGCGCTGGGCGCGGCGCTGCAGGGCTTCGCGCCCCTGGCCCTGACCGCGGCGGTGGACGGGCTCGCGGCCGGGCAGGCGACCGGGGCGGCGCTCGCCGCAGTGGCCTATGCCGCGATGGCCGGCCTCTCCCGCGCGCTGCGGCAGGGCGTGTCGCTCATCCATGGCGAGGTCGCGCGCGGGCTCGAGCGCGACCTCTACCGCGGCTCCTACGCCCATGCGATCGCCCTGCCGCACAGCCTGCATCTCGGGCGCCGGGCGGGGGAACTGGCGCGAACCGTGACGGACGGCGTGCGGGGCTGGCGCCGGATGCTGGATGCCGTCGTCCTCACCGGGCTGCCCTTCGTCGTGGAAATGGGCACGGTCGCCACTGCGCTCGCGGTCGCGGCCGTGCCGGCCACCCTCGCCGGCGTCCTGCTCATCTTCGTGCTCGCCTATGGCTGGGCCTTCCATCGCGGGATTCTCGGACAGCGCGAGGGCTTCCGCACCGCCGCCCGGGCCGACGCCGAGGCGCAGGGCGTCGCGGCGGACGCGCTGGCGAACCAGGAGACCGTTAAGCTCTTTGCCCGCGAGCCGCTGGTTGCGCAGCGGATCGGGGAGGCCTTCACCCGCGGGGGGACGGCTTGGCAGGCCTATAACTGGGCGGTGGCGCGGAACGGGCTGGCTCTCTCGGCCATCTTCGCCCTCGCGCTGGGCGCCACCCTCCTGCTCGCCGTGCGGGAGGTGGCGGCGGGGCGCATGACCCCGGGCGGCTTCGTGCTGGTGAACGCCTATGTGCTGCAGGTCGTCGGGCCGGTCGAGCGCCTGGGGGCATGGCGCGGGAGATGGTTCAGGGCCTCGACCTTACGGCGAGGCTGCGCGAGCTGATGGCGGAGCCGGAAGAGCTTGCGCTCTCCCCCGGCGGACGGGACCTGCCCGGCACCGGCCCGCTCGCCGTCAGGATCGAGGGTCTCCGCTTCGGCTACGATCCCCGCCGGCCGGTCCTGCGCGGCGTCGATCTCGACATCCCGGCCGGGCGGAGCCTCGCCGTTGTGGGCCGCTCCGGATCCGGAAAGTCGACCCTGGCCCGCCTGCTCTGCCGCCTCTACCGGCCCGACGCCGGCACGATCCGGATGGACGGCGTGGCCGTCACCGATCTCTCCCTGGCCGCGCTGCGCGAGGCGGTGGCGGTGGTGCCGCAGGAGACCGTTCTGTTCCACGACACCCTCCGCGCCAACCTCCTCTTCGCCCGGCCCGGGGCGGGGGAGGAGGATATGGTGCACGCCGCGCGCCTTGCCGGGCTGGAGGGCGTCGCGGCCACCCTACCCGATGGCTGGGAGACGGTGGTGGGCGAGCGCGGGCTGCGCCTCTCCGGGGGCGAGAAGCAGCGCGTGGCGATCGCGCGCGCCGTGCTCAAGCGGCCGAGGCTCCTGCTGCTGGACGAGGCGACCTCCTCCCTCGACACCCGGACCGAGCGGGCGATCCAGTCCGGGCTGGAGGCCGCCGCTTGCGGTGTGACCACCCTCGTCATCGCGCACCGGCTCTCGACGGTGCGGGACGCTGACGAGATCGCGGTGATGGAGGAGGGGCGGATCGTGGAGCGAGGGCGGCACGAGGCGCTGCTCGCCGCCGGCGGGGCCTATGCCGCGCTGTGGCGGGCGCAGGAGGCGGAGAGCCCGGCAGGGGCGGGCGGGTAAGGGGCGGCTCCCCGGTGAGTCCCTGACCGGCGGCCCCCTTGAAACTCTGGCCCGCTCCATGCTTGGTCACGCCCGTCCTGATTCCCGGGTTCCCCGCACCATGCTCCCTGACCGCCGCCGCCTGCTGGCCGCCATCGCCACCACCGGCCTGACCGCGCCCTTGATCCTCCGGGGCGCCGCCGCCCAGGGGACAGTGCAAGGCCTGGCCAAGACCCGCCTCCAGCTCGGCTGGATTCCCAACGTGCAGTATGCCGGCGAGTGGGTCGCGCTGGAGAAGGGCCTGTTCCGTAAGCACGGGGTGGAGCTGGAATGGGCACCGGGCGGGCCGAACGCGCCGGCCGCCCCGGTGGTGCTGGCCGCCGGCCGCGCCGATCTCGGCTATACTAGCTGGTTTCCCTTCCTCGACGCGGTGACGCGCGGCAACGACTTCGTCATGGTCGGCGTGGTCTTCCCCAAGAGCCCGCTCGGGATCGTCTCCCTCGCCAAGAAGCCGATCCGCCGGCCGCAGGACCTCGTCGGCGCCCGCATCCTCGCCCAGGGCGCGCCGGAGAGGACGGCGATCGACGCCACCCTCGCCATCGCCGGCCTGCCGGTGCAGTGGACGCAGGTGCCGGCCGGCTTCTCCCCGGAGCCGCTGCTCAGCGGGCAGGGCGACGGCTACACCGCCTTCAGCACGAACCAGGTCATCACGCTCGAGAACATGGGTCTCGTGCGGGACAGGGACTTCTTCTTCGCCAGCTTCGATGAACTGGGCTTCCGCACCTACGGCTCCGTCCTCGCCGCGCCGCGCGCCTATGTGGAGCGGAACCGCCCCGCCGTCGTCGGCTACCTCCGCGGCCTGATCGGGGGCATGCAGGAAAACGAGCGCGATCCCTCCCTCGCGCCGAGGCTGGCGGTGCAGCGCTACGGCGTGGACTTCGGCCTCGACCTGAAGCAGCAGACCCGCCAGAACGCACTCCAGATCCCGCTCACCCATTACGACGAGCCGGGCCGGCCACTCCTCTCCCTCGACCGCGCGCTGATGGCGGGCGTGATGTATGATGGGGCGCGCGCGGCGGGGCGGACCAACCTGCCCGATGTCGACCGCATCGCCGACTTCTCCCTCGTGGCCGAGGCGCATCAGGGGCTGTGACGATGGAACTGCCCCAGGGCGGCGCTGACATCCTCGTCCGCGGCTGCGATGTCGTGACCATGGACGATGCGGGCACGGTGATGAAGGACAGCGCCGTGGCCATCGCGGGCGGGCGCATCGCCTGGATCGGCCCGGCCAGCGAGGCCGAGGGCATCCGGGCGGCCACGGTGCTCGATGGCCGCGACCGCATCGCCATGCCCGGCATGATTGACGGCCATGTCCATACCGCGCAGCAACTCCTGCGCGGCAAGCTGCCGGAGATGAGCCGCAAGGCGCCGCTGCGGAACCCGCCCTGGAAGAACTACTACATTCCCTTCGAGGGGCTGCTGGAGCCCGAGGACGTCCATCTCAGCGGCCTCGTCACCTATGCCAACATGCTCCTCTGCGGCACGACCTGCTTCGCCGAGGCCGGCGGCCCCTATCCGGACGAGATGGCGCGGGCAGCCGAGGAGATCGGCATCCGCGGCTTCGTCGCCCTCTCGACCGTGGACCAGAACACGGCCTTCGCCGGCCGCACCGTGCCCGGCTCCATGCTGATGACGACCGAGCAGGCGCATGACCGCAATCTCGCCCTCGTCCGCCGCTGGAAGGGCGCGGACCGCCGGGTGCAGGCCTGGATGTCCATGCGGCAGATCATCGTCTGCACGCCCGAGCTGATCCGGGGACTTACGGATTCCGCGAGGCAGGAGGGGGTGCGGATCCACACCCACCTCGGCGAGGGCACCTACGAAGTGGACTACGCGCTGGAGAATTTCGGCCGGCGCCCGACCGAGTACCTGGACCAGCTCGGCGCACTGGGGCCGCACCTGCACTGCGCGCATTCTGTCACCCTCTCGGCGGAGGAGGTGGATCTCTATGTCGAGCACGGGCTGACGGCCTGCCACTGCGCCTGGGGCAATTACGGCCTCGGCGTGCCGCGGCTGCAGGAGATGTGGCGGCGCGGCGTGCCGATCGGCCTGGGCACGGACGGCGCGGCGGGCGCGGCCACGATGGACATCTTCCAGGTGGCCCATGCCGCCCGCGTCGGCCAGGCCGCGCAGATCGGGCATCCCTATCACCAGCGCGTGCCGATGAGCGCGGAGGAGCTGCTGAAGATCGCCACGCGCGGCGGCGCCCGCTCGCTCGGGATGGGCGACGAGCTTGGCAGCCTCGAGGTCGGCAAGCGCGCCGACATGATCCTGGTCCAGACTACCGATCCCGACCAGATGGGCGCGACCGACCCGCTCTTCATCGCCTCCTCCTGCATCGTCGGGCGGGACGTACAGGACGTGATCGTCGACGGCGCCCTGGTGGTTAAGGACCGCCGCCTGCTGACGGTGGACCTCGAGGAGATCCGCGCCCGGCTGAAGCAGCGGCGCCCGGAGATCATGGCCCGCTTCGATGCGGCCGTAACCGCCTGATGGACGAGCAGCCGGCGATCGCCGTCGAGGGCGTCACGAAGCGCTTCCGGCTGGAGGGCGGGCGGGAGTTCACCGCGCTCGACGACATCACCCTCTCCCTCGCGGAGGGCGAGTTCGTCACGCTGCTCGGCCCCAGCGGGTGCGGCAAGAGCACCATCCTGCGCCTCGTCGCGGCGCTGGAGGAGCCGAGCGCGGGGCGTGTGGCCGTGGAGGGGCGTCCGCCCGCCGAGCTGTCCCGCCAGCACCGGCTCGGCGTGGCCTTCCAGGACCACGCCCTGCTCCCATGGCTCGACGTGGCTTCGAACATCGCGCTCCCCTTCAAGGTGGCGGGGATGCGCGTGGATGCGGAGCGCGTGGCGGGGCTCATCCGCCTCGTCGGCCTCTCGGGCTTCGAGAAGGCGCGGCCGAGGCAGCTCTCCGGCGGGATGCGGCAGCGCGTTGCGATCGCGCGCGCCCTCGTGCTGAAGCCCGACGTGCTCCTGCTCGACGAGCCCTTCGGCGCGCTCGACGCGGTGACGCGCCGCGGGATGAACATCGAGCTGCAGCGCATCTGGACGGAGCAGCGCACGACGACGCTGCTGGTCACCCATGACGTCGGCGAGGCGCTGTTCCTCTCTGACCGGATCGTGGTGCTGAGCGGGCGCCCGGGGCGCGTGGTGCGGGTCGTGGACGTTCCCTTCGAGCGTCCCCGCCATCCCTCTATCATGCGCTCCGACCTGTTCCACGGGATGTCGGATGAACTGACGGAAGCGCTCCACCCGCCGGCGGAGCTGCCATGACGGAGAAGCGCAGGGCCCTCCTTCTCGGATCGCTCGGCATCCTCGGCTTCCTCGCCCTCTGGGAGGTCGTGGGGCAGGGGCGCTGGCTCGGGCTGAGTTGGCCGCCCCTCAGCGCCGTGCTCGCCCTGCTTGCGGACGAGAACCGGCAGCCGCTCTTCGCCCGCGCGCTGGGCGCGACGCTCTCCTCCCTCGGCACCGGCTACGCCATTGGCTGGGCGGCGGGGATCGGCGCCGCCGTCCTCGCCCATCTCGTCGCGCCGCTGCGCGAGGGGCTGGAGCGCACCAACGCCTTCATCCACGCCGTCCCTTCCGTCGCCCTCGCGCCTCTGCTGATCCTGCTCGTCGGGCGGGAGGGGACGCCGGCCACGCTGGCGGCGCTGAACACCTTCTTCATCCTCTATGTCTCCACCGCCTCGGGGCTCGGCGCCACGCAGCCCGCGCTGCGCGACCTCGTGCAGGTCCTCGGCGGCAGCCGCTGGACGCGCTTCATCCGGCTGGACCTGCCCCTCTCCCTGCCGACCGTCGTCAGCGGCATGCGCCTTGCGGCGCCGAGCGCGCTGATCGGCGTGATCATCGGCGAGTGGTTCGGCGCCCCGCGCGGCCTCGGCGTGCTGGTGATCAACGCGATGCAGAACTTCCAAATCCCGCTTCTCTGGAGCGCGGTGCTCCTGGCGGTGATGGTCTCGCTCAGCCTCTTCGCCATCCTGGGCGCGCTGCATCGCGGCGTCGTGGCGTGGCTGCGATGAGCGCCGTCCTCCGCGCGCTCCGGGCTTCCTGGGGCATCCTCGCGATCCTGCTCTTCTGGCAGATCTGGGTCGGGCTGAGCGGGGTAAACAGCATCGTGCTGCCCGGCCCCGCGGCGATCCTGCGCAGCCTTGCCGATGCGCCTGGCCTCTATCTCTCCAGCACGGCGCAGACGCTTGCGCTCGCTGCGCTCGGGCTGGTGCTCGGGCTGCTGCTGGGGGCCGGCCTCGCCGTGCTCACCTGGTTCTCCTCCCTGCTGGCCGGGCTTCTCACGCCGCTCGGCATCATCTTCGCCTCGGTGCCCGTCGTCGCGCTGATCCCGGTGCTCGCGCGCATCTTCGGCTACGACATGCGGACGGTGCTGGCGATCGTCGTCATCATCTCCTTCTTTCCCTCCTTCGTCTTCACCGGCGCGGGGCTGCGCGCCCTGCCGCCCGGCAGCGCCGACCTGTTCCGGGTGCTCGGCGCGTCCACTTGGCGGCGGCTGACGCTGCTGGCACTCCCGGCGGCGGTGCCGGACATGTCCGTGGCGCTGCGGCTCGCCGCGGCGAACAGCATCCTGGCCGCGATGGTCGCGGAGTTCCTGATGGGAACGAGCGGGCTCGGCTACCTCTTCGCGGCGGCCCGCAGCGACTTCGACATGGAGAAGGCGCTGGCCGCGAGCGCCATCGCGACGGTCATCTCCGTCACCTCCTTCCTGCTCGCCTCCCGCGCCGAGAACTGGGCCGCGCGCAACTGGCGCTGACGGGAGTGCGCGTTCTCCCCCGCACTCGATTCCGTCTCACAGTTCCGCGTCCTGCCGGCGCGCGGCATTGACCCCCGCGAGGGCCCGGGCCTAGAACTGGTTATTGGATCGATCCAAGTGGTCGCTCCGAAGAAGGACGGGCCGCCAAGGCCCTAGGAGGGTGGGAGGCCCGATGGTCAAGCTGCGCAGCCAGGCCTGGTTCGACGATCCGGATGATCCGGACATGACGGCGCTCTATCTCGAGCGCTATCTCAACTTCGGCTTGACGCGTGCCGAGTTGCAATCCGGGCGCCCGATCATCGGCATCGCCCAGACCGGCAGCGACCTCGCGCCCTGCAACCGCCACCACCTCGCCCTGGCCGAGCGGGTGAAGGCGGGCATCCGCGACGGCGGCGGCATCCCGCTCGAATTTCCCTGCCATCCCATCCAGGAAACAGGCAAGCGCCCGACCGCCGCGCTCGACCGCAACCTCGCCTATCTCTCGCTCGTCGAGGTTCTGTACGGCTACCCGCTGGACGGCGTGGTGCTGACCACGGGCTGCGACAAGACCACGCCCGCCCTGCTGATGGGGGCGGCGACGGTGAACATCCCGGCCATCGTGCTTTCCGGCGGGCCGATGCTGGATGGGCACTACAAGGGCCGGCTCGCCGGCAGCGGCACGATCATCTGGGAGTCGCGCCGGCGCCTCGCCGCCGGCGAGATCGACTACGAGGAGTTCATGCGGATCGCCGCCGCCTCCGCGCCCAGCGTCGGCCACTGCAACACCATGGGTACGGCGCTGTCGATGAACTGCCTCGCCGAGGCGCTCGGCATGAGCCTGCCCAACTGCGCCTCCATCCCCGCGCCATATCGCGAGCGCGGGCAGATGGCCTACGACACCGGGCTGCGCATCGTGCACATGGTCCATGAGGACTTGACGCCGCTCAAGGTGATGACGAAGCCGGCTTTCGAGAACGCCATCATGGTGGCCTCCGCGCTCGGCGCCTCCACGAACTGCCCGCCGCATCTCATTGCCATCGCGCGCCACGCGGGCGTGGACCTCTCGCTGGACGACTGGCAGCGCGTCGGCCACCCGCTGCCGCTGCTGGTGAACTGCCAGCCCGCCGGCGCCTATCTCGGCGAGGCCTTCCACCGCGCGGGCGGCGTGCCGGCGGTGATGCGGGAGTTGCTGGATGCCGGCCTGCTGCACGGCGAGCCCGTCGGCGTCAGCGGCCGCTCAATGGCCGAGGTGCTGGCCCCGATCGAGGTGGCGGATCGCGACGTCATTCGCTCCTTCGCCGCGCCGCTGATGCCGGAGGCGGGGATGCTCGTCCTGCGCGGCAACCTCTTCGACAGCGGCGTGATGAAGACGAGCGTGATCTCGAAGGAGTTCCACGCTCGCTATCTCTCGAACCCCGAGGACCCCGACGCCTTCGAGGGGCGGTCGATCGTCTTCGAGGGACCGGAGGACTATCACGCGCGCATCAACGATCCCGCGCTGGCCATCGACGAGTACTGCATCCTCTTCATCCGCGGCTGCGGGCCGGTGGGCTATCCCGGCTCGGCTGAAGTGGTGAACATGCAGCCGCCGGACGAGCTGATCCGCCGCGGAGTCACGGCGCTGCCCTGCATCGGCGACGGGCGGCAGAGCGGCACCTCGGCCAGCCCCTCCATCCTCAACGCCTCGCCCGAGGCGGCGGTGGGCGGCGGACTCGCCCTGCTCCGCACCGGCGACCGCGTGCGCTTCGACCTGCGCCAGCGGCGCGTGGACGTGCTGCTGGCCGAGGAGGAACTGGCGGCGCGCCGCGCGGCGCTGAAGCCCTTCGTTCCCAAGAACCAGACGCCCTGGCAGCAGCTCTACCGGGAGCGGGTGGGCCAGCTCTCGGACGGCGCCTGCCTCGACTTCTCCACCTCCTACCAAGACGTGGCGCACACGGCCGGCCTGCCCCGGCACTCGCACTAGCCCATGGCCGGCCCCGCCCTGCCGCCCCGGCTGACGCTGCGCGACGTCGCGGCGCGGGCCGGCGTCTCGCGCGCCACGGCCTCGCTGGTGCTGCGGGAGAGCCCCGTGGTCGCGGCGGAGACGCGGGCGCGGGTGCGGGCGGCGGTGGATGCGCTGGGCTACATCTACAACCGGGGCGCGGCGATGCTGCGCGCCGGGCGCAGCCACACGATCGGGCTCATCGTCACCGACATCACCAACCCCTTCTTCGGGGAGATGGCGCTGGGCGTGGACGCAGCGATGGACGCGGCGAGCTACGTCTCCTTTCTCGTCAGTACCGGGGAGGAGCTGGAGCGGCAGGAGCGCTTCCTCCAGCGCATGCGGGAGCAGGGCGTGGACGGCGTGGTGCTCTGCCCTGCCCATGGCACCCCGCCCTCCCTTATTCGCCGGCTGCGCGAATGGGGGATGCCCGTGGTGCAGGCGCTGCGCCACGTGCCGGAAGAGGCGGGCGGGGACCGTGCGCTGTCCGACAACGCCGCGGCGCTGCGCCTGGTGGTGGATCATCTCGTCGGGCTCGGTCATCGCCGGATCGCTTATCTCGGCGACGACCTCGACACCTCCGTCAGCCGTGACCGGCGGGCCGGCTTCACCCGCGCGATGCGCGCCCACGGCCTAGACCCCGGCCCGACGATCGCGATCCCCGTCTCCCGCCGCGCCGGGGCCGAGGCGATCGGCGCGCTGCTGGACGGCCCCTCCCGTCCGACGGCCGTGGCCTGCTTCAACGACCTCCTAGCCCTCGGCGCCATGCTCGGGCTTGACCGGCGCGGGATGCGGGTCGGGCCCGACATGGCCGTGACGGGGGTGGACGACCTCGCGGAAGCCTCGCTCTGCGAGCCCGGACTGACCACCGTCTCCACCCTGCCGCGCCGCGTGGGCGAGGAGGCTGGGCGCCTCCTGCTGCGCCGGATGACCGAGCCCGGCCGCCCGCCGGAGGAGGTGGTCCTGCCGGCGCGGCTGGTGGTGCGCGCTTCCTGCGGCGCGGCCCGCGGCACGGCCCCGTCCGGGAGCATGGCCAAGGCCGGCCCGGTCGCCGCGGGGGCCGCAGCATGACCGCGACCACCAGGCGCCTCGCCTGTCTCGGCGAGTGCATGATCGAGTTGCGGGAGCGGCCGGACGGGCTGCTCGCGCGCGGCTTCGGGGGGGACACGCTGAACACGGCAGTCTACCTCGCCCGCCTCGGCGTCGCCGTGGACTACGTCACCGCGCTCGGCGACGACCCGCACAGCCAGGAGATGCTGTGCGCCTGGGAAGGGGAGGGGGTGGGCACGGGCCATGTGGCGCGCGTGCCGGGGACGGTTCCCGGCCTCTATCTCATCCAGACCGATCCGCGCGGCGAGCGCCGCTTCTCCTACTGGCGGGACAGCGCGCCCGTGCGCCGCCTCTTCAACCTGCCGGGCACGCCTGCCATCGAGGCGGCGCTGGCGGCGGCGGACCCGCTCTACCTCTCCGGCATCACCCTCTCTCTCTTCCCCGGCGCGGCGCGGGAGCGGCTCTTCGCCGCGCTGGAGGCCGCGCGCGCGCGGGGCGGCCGCGTGGTGTTCGACAGCAACTTCCGCCCCCGGGGCTGGCCCGACCGGGAGGAGGCCCGCGCTGCCTATGCGCGCGCCCTCGCGCTCAGCCACACCGTGCTGGCCGGGGTGGAGGATTTCGAGCTGCTGGAGGGGGAGGGATCCCCGGAGGCGCTGATCGGGCGGTTGCGGGGGGCCGGGGTGGCGGAGGCGGTGGTGAAGCTCGCCGAGCCCGGCGCCATCGCGGTAACGCCCGAGCGGGCCGTCGCCGTCCCTGTCACTGAGCACGTCACCCCGGTGGACACGACGGCGGCCGGGGACAGCTTCGCCGCCGCCTATCTCGCCGCGCGCCTCGCCGGTGCCGCGCCCGAGGCGGCCGTGCTCGCCGGGCACCGGCTGGCCGGCATCGTCGTCCGCCATCCCGGCGCGATCATCCCGCGAGAGGCCATGCCGGCCGACCTCACGCCATCCTTGCCCGCCCCGGAGACGCCATGAGCGAGAACAACCCGACCGCCGCTCTCCTGCGCGCCGCGCGGATCGTGCCGGTGCTGACGATCCACGATGCCGCCTCGGCCGTGCCGCTCGCCCGCGCCCTCGTCGCGGGCGGCGTCCGCACGCTGGAGGTGACGCTGCGGACCGAGGCGGGCGCCCGTGCCGCCGAGGCGATCCTGGCGGAGGTGCCGGAGGCGGTCGTCGGCCTCGGCACCGTCCTTACCGCCGGGGATCTCGACCTCGCCCGGCGGATCGGCGCGACCTTCGCCTTCTCCCCCGGCGCCACGCCCGAGCTGCTGGACGCCGCCGCGGCGGCCGGCATTCCCTTCGTGCCCGGCATCGCCACGGCCTCCGAGCTGATGGCGGCGATGGCGCGCGGCTTCTCCACGGTGAAGCTCTTCCCCGCCGCCCAGCTCGGCGGGATCGGCGCCCTCAAGGCGCTGGGCGCGCCCTTCCCGGAGGCGCGCTTCTGCCCGACCGGCGGCATCGGGGAGAAGGAGGCGCCGGACTACCTCGCCCTGTCCAACGTGGTTGCCGTGGGCGGTTCCTGGCTCGTGCCGGCGGCCGAGCTGAAGGCGGGCGACTGGGCCGCCATCGAGCGGCGCGCGCGGCGCTCCATGGATGCCGTGGAAGGGGCTGGCTGATGCTCGAGACCTGGCGCTGGTTCGGACCGGACGATCCCGTCACCCTCGCCCATGTGCGGCAGGCCGGCGCCTCCGGCGTGGTCAGCGCGCTGCACCACCTTAACCAGGGCCGCGCCTGGCCGGCCGACGAGGTGGAGAAGCGCAAGGCCGAGATCGAGGCCGCGGGGCTCGTCTGGTCCGTGGTGGAGAGCATCGCGGTGGCGGAGGACATCAAGACCCGCACCGGCGACTTCCGCGCGCTGGTCGAGGCCTACAAGGACTCCATCCGCGCCGTCGCCCGCGCCGGGGTGAGGGTCATCTGCTACAACTTCATGGCGGTGACGGACTGGACGCGGACGGAGCTGAACTGGCCGCTGCCGAACGGCGGGACCGCGCTGCGCTTCGACTGGACGGACCTCGCGGCCTACGACCTCTTCGTGCTGCGCCGCCCAGGCGCCGAGGGCGACCATCCGCCCGCGCGCATCGCCGCCGCCGAGGCCCGTTTCCGCGCGATGTCTGCGGGCGAGATCGACCGGCTGGAGCGCGTGCTGATCGACTGGCTGCCGGCGCGCGAGTTCGTCTACGACCGCGCGGGCTTCCAGCGCATGCTCGACATCTACCGCGACGTCGGCACGGAGGGGATGCGCGCCAACCTCGTGGAGTTCATCCGAGAGGTCGCGCCGGTCGCCGCCGAGGAGGGCGCGCGCCTCTGCATCCACCCCGACGATCCCGCCTTCCCGATATTTGGCCTGCCACGCGTGATGTCCACGGCGGATGATGCGCGCGCGCTGCTCGACGCGGTGCCGGAGCCGGCGAACGGCCTCACCCTCTGCAGTGGCGCGTTCGGCAGCAACCCGGCGAACGATCTCCCTGCGATGGCGAGGGAGTTCGGGCCGCGCATCCACTTCGCGCATCTCCGCAACGTGCTGATCGAGCCCGACGGTTCCTTCCACGAGGCGGATCATCTCGATGGCAGCACCGACATGCTCGCCCTCGTCGCCGAGCTGATGCGGGAGGAGCACCGGCGCCGGGCCGAGGGACGCGAGGATGCCGTGATCCCGATGCGGCCCGACCACGGCCATCTGCTCGTGGACGACATTGGGAAGCGGGTGAACCCCGGCTACTCGTGCATCGGCCGCCTCAGGGGGCTGGCCGAGCTGCGCGGCGTGATGCGGACGGTCCGTGCCTTCCGCGAGGGGGCGTTGAGCTAGACGTCGCCGGCGCCGCTGGGGCGCCGTGCCGCGACATGAAGCGCCCGCTCCCCGCCGGTGACAAGGATGCCCTGGGGCTTACCGGCCACCGGCAGGAGCGCCGCGAAGATCGCAAGCCTAATCGGAGGATGAAGAGAATGGCAGACGAACGTAACCGCAACCACCCGATCCCGCGGCGCACGGCCCTTGCCGCGGTGCTGGGCACCGGCGCGCTCGCCGCGCCTTTCGTGGCGCGCGCGCAGGGCGCCTGGCCGAGCCGCCCGGTCACGCTGGTCGTCGGCTTCCCGCCCGGCGGGCAGACCGACTTCGCCGCGCGCATCCTCCAGCAGGGGCTCTCCACTGCGCTCGGCCAGCCCGTGGTGATCGACAACCGCGGCGGCGCGGGCGGCAATCTCGGCACCGATCTCGTGCTGCGGGCGCGGCCGGACGGCTACACGCTGCTCGTCGGCAATGCCAACCCGCTCACGATCAACCCGCACACCTTCCAAAACATGACGATCGATCCGCTCAAGCTGACCGCGATCGGCATGATGCTGCGATCCTCGCTCATCCTCTGCGTCCACCCCTCGGTCCCGCCGAGGACGCCGCAGGATTTCGCGGCCTGGGCCCGGCAGCAGAACAACGGGCAGGGCATCAACTACGGCTCCGGCAGCGCGGGCAGCCTCACCCATGTCGCGATGGAGCTGTTCAAGAACAGCATCGGCAACCCGCCGATGGAGCACGTGCCTTATCGCGGCAGCGGCCCGGCGCTGCAGGACTTCATCGTCAACCGTTTCAGCGCGATGTTCGACGCTGCCTCGGTCATGGCGCCCTTCATCCGCGCCGGCCAGATCCGCCCGATGCTGACCACGGGGCGCGAGCGCATCCCCGCCTTCCCAGACATCCCGACGGCGACCGAGCTCGGCCTGCGGGACTTTGCCTTCAATGCCTGGGTCGGCCTCTTCGGTCCACCCGGCCTGCCCCCGGAGATCGTGCAGAAGGCGAACGCGGCGGTGAACGCCGCCGTCCAGGACGCGACGGTGCGCGAGCGCATCACGAGCCAGGGCGACGAACCTGGCGGCGGCACGTCCGAGGAGCTGAACGCTACCCTGCACCGCGACCACGCGCGCTGGGGCGAGGTGGTCAGGGCGAACAACATCCGCGCCGACGCGTGATGGCCGGGCCGGGGGCTACCGCGCCCCCGGCCTATCCCGCCATGATGGTTAGAGCATTTTCAAGCCGGGTGGAATCGCCCGGCGGCTCGGAAAAGCGACAAAGCAAAAGGCTGGAGCGGTTACCGTGGGCCACGGCGAACGGAAACCGCTCTAGTGCAGCGGCGCGGATTTCAGGAAGCGCCGCCGGTCGCCCGAGGTGACACTCACCTCGAAGCGGTCGCCCTCGCGCTCGACGGTGAGGGGAACGTCTACGCCGGCGGGGCCGAGCGCCCAGACCGCGCGGAAGAACCCTGCGAGGTCGGAGACCGGCTGGTCGCCGACGGCGAGGATCGCATCCCCCTTCCGCAGCCCGGCCCGAGCCGCGGGGCTGCGTGGCGTGGCGCCGAGGAGGACCACCCCGTCGTCATCCGCGTGGACCGAGACGCCGAGCCAGGGGCGGGCCGGGCGGGCCGGGCGGCCGAGCGTCAGCATCTCGTCGAGGATCGGCTTCAGCAGGTCGATCGGCACGCTCATGTTGAGGACGCGCACGCGCCCGTCCCCGGGATCGTGGCCGAGTTGGATCGAGCCGATCCCGATAAGGCTGCCATCCGGCCCGATCACCGCCGCGCCACCCCAGAGGGGATGGGCGGGGGCGGTGTAGATCGCGTCCTCCAGCAGGTACTCCCAATAGCCCGTGAACTCCTGGCGCGAGACGATCCGCCCGGCCAGGGCGCCGGCCCGGCCGCCGGCCCCGGCGAAGACGACCGACTGCCCCGGCTCCGCCGCGCCGGACGCCCCAATGGCGAGGGCGGGCAGGCCGGTGCGCCCGAGAGCCTGGACGAGTCCGAAGCCCGTCTCCTGGTCGTAGCCGACGACATAGGCGGGCACGACCCGCCCCTCCCCGGTGGTCAGCCAGATCTCATCGGCCTCGGTGATGAGGTAGCCGATGGTCAGGAACAGCCCGTCCTCCCGGATCATCACCGCGTTGCCCGCGCGCTCCGTCCCAAGCATCCCGGCGGTGAAGGCGTCCTCGGGCACGCGGGCGCGCAGGGTGACGACCGCGCGAAGGGCCTGGTCGAGGTCGTAGGCAAGCCCCTCCGGCCGGGGCCGCATCGCCTCGGGAACCAGCCCATCCTCTTCCGTTCTCGCCATCGGTCACTCTCCCTCCTCGCCTCTCTCTAGATCGGTGCTTCCAGCGCGGCGCAACACCCCCGCGCGGTTCGGGCAGGCGCCGCGGCACCGGGACTAGCAAATGAGCCGCTCTTCCATGCGCGAACCGGGTATGCGCGAACCGGGCATGCGCGAACTGGGCAACGTGCCGAGGGCGATGTCCGCGCAGGGCACGGGGCGCAACTCGACGCGGCGGTCCAGGACATCCGAGGCGTTGTCGGCCCCGGTGCCGACAATGGGCTCACTCGACCCGCCCCCTCGGCCCGCAGGCGGGACCAGAGGGAGGGCTGCTCCTGCGCGATCCGGCGGCGGAGTGCCTCGGCGCGGGCGAGGGAGAGCCGCTCATCGGCGGTGGCCGACCCGCTCGGGCTGCTGTGGCCGAGCAGCAACAGGCAGGTGTCGCGTGCCGCGACGCGCCTGGCGATCCGCCGGATCCACATGGGGTTAGGGGCCGGAGATCACGGGGTCCGAACAGAAATTCGTCGAGCCGGGCTGGAAAGTGAACTTCACCATCACCTGCCCGCGGTCGAGGCCGAGATCGACGAGGCGCCCGAAGGTCGCCTCCGCCACATCGGCGCGCCCGAGCGCGGAGCTGACGAGGTAGATGCCATGAGTAGGTGCGGGGCTGGTCGCCCGAGGGAAGGCGCTCGGCGGCGGTGAAGCGGTCCAGCGCGGCATTGGCGATCAGCGCCCCCGTGACCCCGGCCACGGTATCGCGAAGGGAGAGGGCAACCAGCGACGGGGTGAGGGCCTCCATCATCGACACCTCTGCCCGCAACAGGCGTAGCCCCCGAGCGGGGCGATCGCCGCCAGCGGGCCGATGGCGACGAGAAGGCCGCGAAGGTGGCGCCGGCCGGCTCCGGCGCTCCGCGCGTCCAAGGCCTTCGGTGCTGCACGCCGTTCCATCATCGCTTCTTCCGGGCCTCTTTCAGGGGCCAGAACGGCACCCGGCTGCGCCCGGCAGGGCATGGCCGTGCTGGCTAACGCCTCGCGGCGCCATCGGTCACGAAGCCGCGCCCGCGCCGGTCCCGGGCTTGCCGGGGAAGCCGGCCGCGCCCATCGAGGCGGGGCAGCGACAGCGGGGCGGCATTCCGAACGCGGCGCGGCGACCGGCGTTGAACCGGGACAGGTGAGGACTCAGGCTCGATGGACACCCCTCTCACGGCATTCCTGCCGCCCGTTGCGATCAGCCCTTCCCGACCCGAGGGTCCTGCCGTCCCGGCGGTGAACCCCCGCCTGCTCGACACCGGCAGCCCGCCCATCCCCGAGATCCAGGCCTGGGGGGCGGAGTACCGGGGCGGGGAGGGGCCGCTTCTCAACCTCTGCCAGGCCGTGCCAGCCCATCCGCCCGCGCCCGGGATGCTGGAGCAGCTCTCCCTGGCCGCGGGGAGCCCGTCCTCGGCCGGCTACGGCCCCATCATGGGTGAGGCGGCGCTGCGCGAGGCCTATGCCGCGGAGCTCGGGAGGGTTTATGGCGGGCCGCGCCGGGCGGCGGAGGTGGCGATCACCGCCGGCTGCAACCAGGCCTATTTCGTTGCCATGATGGCGCTGGCCGGGCGCGGGGACGCGGTGCTGCTGCCCACGCCCTGGTACTTCAACCACCAGATGACGCTCTCCATGCTGGGGATCGAGGCCCGCGCGCTGCCCTGCCGCCCGGAGCGGGGCTTCGTGCCCGATCCGGAGGAGGCGGCGGCGCTGATCGACGGGCGGGTGAGGGCGATCGTGCTCGTCACCCCTAACAACCCGACGGGCGCGGTCCTCCAGCCCGAGGTGATCGCGCGCTTCCAAGCCCTGTGCCAGGAGCGCGGGATCTGGCTCGTGCTCGACGAGACCTATCGCGACTTCCTGCCGGAGGAGCAGGACCGCGCGCACGACCTCCTCTCGGGCGAGAGATGGCCGGAGAACCTCGTCCAGCTCTACAGCTTCTCCAAGTCCTTCGCGGTGCCGGGCTACCGGCTCGGCGCGATCGGCGCGCCGACCAGGCTGATGCCGGAACTCGGTAAGGTGATGGACTGCGTGCAGATCTGCGCCGCGCGGGCGGGGCAGGTGGCGCTGAGCTGGGGCCTTGGCCACTTGGCCGAATGGCGCGCGGCGAACCGGGCAGAGATGGTGGGGCGGGCGCGGGCGGTCCGGGCGGCTTTCTCCCGGCTTCCGGGATGGCGGCTTGACTCCCTCGGCGCCTATTTCGCCTATGTCCGCCACCCCTTCGGCGCGACCGGGGCCTGGGAGGTCGTGGAGCGGCTCGCCCGGCAGCACGGGCTGATGTGCCTGCCCGGCCCCGCCTTCGCGGGGGAGAGCACGCATCTCCGCATCGCCTTCGCCAATGTGGACGGCGCGGGGATCGCGGAGATGGAGCGCCGGCTGCGCGCCGCGCCGGGCTGACCGGCGAGCCTCAGCCCGACGCGGCGGGTAGCCAGCCGAGGGCTTGGAGGCGTTCCCGCTCCCCCCGGAGAAAGCGGTCTCCGATATCGGCGCGCCAGCGCAGCTCGGGGGCGACGACGTTGCGGGCCCGCGCCCGCGCGGCCTCCTGTGCGGCCTCCACGGTCGGGCCCGTGCCCGTCACGATCATGAGGTGGCCGGAGCGGCGGTGGCCGAGGAGCTGCCCGTCCTCCTTCCGCATGTCCACGAAGTGATAGCTGTCGAGCTCCTCACCCTCGGGCGGGTGGAGGAAGAAGACGGGCGGATCCTCCTCCGGTGGGCTGCCCTCCGTATGGGCGGGGAAGGGCGGCACGGTCAGCACGATGGCGACCGACCAGCCGGGGCGGGTGGCGAAGCGGCCCCCTCCCGATGCCGAGGCGCCGGAGGCCATGCGCCCGAACAGGTCCCCCCAGCCATCTCGCTGGAGGGCCGCGAGCACGGCGAAGCCGGGATTGCCGAAGCGGCAGGTGAACTCCAGCGGCCAGACCCCGCGCTCGTTCACGATGAGGTTGAGGTTGACGTAGCCGACATGCCCGGACTCGGCGAAGCGCGACGCCATCCGGTCCAGCGTGGCGGCGAAGAGGGGTTCTGAGCCGTCATAGGCGGCCAGGGTGCCCATCTCCCCCGTCATCTCGCCCATCTCGCCGGGGAAGAAGCGCTTGTGCTCGAAGTCGATGCAGGCTGGGCGGAGGAAGGCGTTGCCGTCGAAATACGCCCCGACCCCAACCTCCACCCCGTCGAGCCGCTCCATCAACAGCACGCGCCCTTCGCCGGCACGGCGAAGCATGAAGGCGAGATCCGCGCCGTTAGGATGGTCGCCGACGAAGGTGGTGCGCTTCACGTCGTCGTGCTTGAGAACGTAGCGCCCGGGATGGCGGGCGAGCCATTCGAGGGCGAGGGACGGGTGGTCGAAGGAGTGGCTCTCCGCAATCTGAAGCCCGGCCTCCCGCAGCACGGACTGACCGAACTCGCGCTCCTCCTCCAGCCGGTCGCCGAAGGCGCTGCCGCCGACGACGCGGTAGCCCTGCGCCCGCAGCTCGTCCTGGATGGCGCCGCGGCCGATGCGCTCGAAGAGGACGATGCCGTCGCGCCCCACCCAGTCCAGCTCGGCCCGCCAGTCCGGCACGGTCTCGATCAACCCGCCGAAGGCGCGGAGGGCCGGCGGGTCCTCCGCATGCACTCGGACCTCGTGGCCCTCGCGCATCAGCGCGAGATAGACGTCGCCGAGATAGGCGCGTGGCCCGATGGCGAGGATCCGCATGCGTGCTCTGTCTCCGCTGCTCCGGTCCGTCAGGACCGGTTCGTCAGGATGTGAGGGAAGGCGCCGATCCCTCAACCCCGGCCGGCTCGCCGCGCAGCCGTTCCTGGACGAGTCGCAGGTCCTCCGGCTTGTCCACATCCACCGCCGCCGCGCCGAAGGGCATCTCCACAACGGCGAGGCGCGCTCCGCAACGGCCCTCCAGCGCGTCCAGCGCGCCGCGCAACGTCAGCCGTCCCAGCGCGTGTCGGAGGAGGGTCGCCGGGCCGATCATCCAGGCCATGGCCAGCGGGCGCTTCCTCCGCCCCTCGAGATCCTGCCAAAAGCGAAGCGCGCCCGCGGCCTCCGGGGTAGCCAGGAGAAAGAGGTTGCAGCCGCTGAAGTCGCCGTCGCGGAAGCACAGCCAGGTCCGCCGCGTGCCCGGGAACTCGGCCAGCACCGTCGCCCGCCGGGCAAGTCCCGCGACGGCCGCCGTGCCGGCCGGGGGCGCAGCAAGGAAGTGCCTTACCATCGCAGGCGTCAGCAGCGCATGGTCCGCGGTGGTCACCAGCAGGGGGGCGCCGAACTCCCTGAAGGCGGCGGCGGCGCTTCGGGCGGGGCTCGGGGCGGCTTCGCGGAGGATTACCCCCTCCAGCCCTTCCAGCCCGCCCAGCGTCGTCCCCGGCGCCTCGACGCAAACGACGACCCGCCCGATCTCCGGCGCGCCCCGCAGCGCCGCGACCACGCGCAGCAGCATGGGAACACCGCCGACGGGCAGCAGCGCCTTGTGGGAGAGGCCGACGGCGGCGGCCATCGGGTCCGTCCCGCGCCGCTGCCCCGCTAGGACCAGCGCCGTCACGCCCCCGGCCGGGCCCTGGCTCATGCCGGAAGCGCCTTCTCGTAGACGCGGTAGGTCTTATAGACGCGGGCGCCGAAAGCCTCGGCGATGTGGCGCATGCGGAGATTATCCTCCAGCACCCAGGACATCTCGATCCGCTTGAAGCCGAGCGCCAACGCCTCGCGCCGCAGCGCCTCGATGAGGAAGATCGCGAGGACGCGGCCGAGCATCCCGGCGCCGATATCGCGCCGGAACCCCATCAGCGGCACGCGCGCGGTGGAGACGCCCGCGACCTTCAGCCGCCAGAGCAGCCGCGCCCAGCCGAAGGGCAGCAGCCGGCCGGAGAGGTCCCGGATGGCCTCGTTCAGGTTCGGCAGGCAGACGCCGAAGCCTACCGCGCGGCCCTCCATCTCGGCAAACCAGATCAGCCGTTCGTGCAGGAGGGGACGCAGCTCGGAGGCGAGATGCGCCACCTCCTCCGGCGTGAAGGGCACGAAGCCCCAGTTGCCCGCCCAGGCCTCGTTGAAGATGTCGATCAGCAAATCGACCTCCGTCCGCAATTCCTTCCGGCGCAGCGGGCGCAGCGTGACGCCCGCGGGCAGGCCGCGCGCGATGGCGCGGGCGGCGGCCGGAGGCAGCGGCACGTCGGGCTCGCAGACATAGGCGAGCAGGTCGCGAGCCTTGCGGTAGCCGAGCGCCTCCAGATGCGGCCCGGCATAGGGGGGGTCGTGCGGCATCATCAGCATGGGCGGCGTGTCGAAGCCCGAGACGAGCAGGCCGGTCTGCTCGTTGACGGAGAGGCTGAAGGGGCCCTGGACCACACCCAACCCGCGCGAGGCCGCCCAAGCCTCGGCCGTGCCCAGGAGAGCGGCGAAGACCTCCCGGTCGTCCTCTGCCGCCAGCAGGCCGAAATAGGCGGGGCGCTGCCCCTCCACCGTCGGTGCCAGCCGGTCCTCCTGCGCACTGATCCGCCCGAGGTCTCGGCCGCCCCGGCGCGCGATCCAGAAGGCGGCCTCGCCGTGGCGGAACCAGGGATTGCTCCGGGGCGAGAGCGCCGCGCGCCGCTCCATGGCGAGCGGCGGCACCCAGGCGGGATCGGCGCTGTGTAGCTCGTTGGGCAGGCGGATGAAGCGGTCGAGGGCGGCGCGGCCCCGGACTGGCTCGATCCCAACTGGCTCGATTTCGATGGGCTGGCTCGCCGTCGCCCGCGGCCTCACGCCTTCTCGCCCGGGCGGGCGGGGCGGTCGCGCGGCGGCGCGCCGGTCAGCCGGGCGACCCAGGGGAAGCGCTCCGCCTCGGCGCGGTCGTAGCCGAGGTTGAAGGCGTGCGGGCTGCGCGGCCGCTCCCGCGCCTCGGCGTAGTAGGTGCCGAAGCCGCGGTCGATCAGGTAGCTCGTGATCCCAAAATTGCCGCCCTCGTGGTGGAAGTGGTGGGCGAGGTGCAACTCCTTCATCCGGCGCAGCAGCCGGCTGCGCGGCTTGAAGTTGAGATGCTGGATGCAGTGACAGAATTCGTAGACGCAGGTGATGACGAGCCCCGCCGCCACCGCCGCCGCCGCGCCCGCGCGCCCGCCGCCGACGAACCAGCCGAGGGGGATGAGGATCGCGAGGATGGTCGGCAACGTCGTGACCGGCGCGCCGAAGAGGACGTCCAGCCGGTGCGGGTCCTGGTGGTGGTCGAAATGGATCCGCTTCCACAGCGCGGCCGTGAGGGGCGAGCGGTAGAGAAAGCGCGAGTGCAGGATGAAGCGGTGGATGAGGTACCAGGCCAGGGGATAGGCGAGCGCCGTGGCGAGCACGGCGAGCAGGGGGCGGAAGCCCGCGCCCTCTCCCCAGAGCACCGCGAGAACGGTGCTGACCACGGCCAGCACGGCGTAGAGATGGATCGCGGGATGGGCAGCATAGGCGACCACGAGTTCCCGCAGCGTCATCCGCCCGAGATCGAAGCTCCGCCCGCCCCGCCAGGGACCGTACATCGCGCCCACTCCTTCCCTCAGCCCTCCTCCCGCCAGAGGAGGAGCAGCCCGGCCATGGCGAAGAGGACCGGCGTGGCCCAGGCGGCCGCCACCGGATGCAGCCCACCCGCCTCGCCGATCGTCGCCATCAGCCCGGCGGCCACGAGATAGCCGAGGCCGAGCACGAGTCCAACGGCCGCGCGACGGAAGGCGCCCTCCTGCCGCGGCAGGCCGAAGGCGGCGGGGGCGGCGAGCAGGAGCATCACGAACGGCGCGGCGGCCGAGGCGGCCAGGGCGTGCAGCCGCGCCGCGTAGAAGGCGGGGCCGCGGGATACCGGGCCCTCCCCGCGCCACCCCGCGAGCAGGCGAGCAGGGGACTGCGCCTCGGTGGGGCGGGCCAGCTCGCGCAGGACGCGCGGGGCCGGGCCCTCGGGCCAGGGCAGGGCCGCCACCTCCTGCGGCCGGCTCGCGCCGGGGCGGACGAGGCGCACCCCCTCCAGCCGCCAGCCCTCGGCGCCGTGCGCGGCGCGGCGCGCGTCCAGCCGGTCCAGCGCGCGGCCCTCCGCGTCTCGGCGGATCACCAGCAGACCCTCCAGCACGCCGCCGTCGCGCGAGACGGCATCGGCGGCCACGATCTCCGTGCCGTTCCGCAGCCAGAGCCGCTGGGGCAGCACGAGGGGCCGCTCCACCGGCTCGCGGCTGTCCCACCAATCAGCTAGCGCCCGCTCGGTCCGCGGCGCGACGCCGAGGAGGAGGGCGGATTGCAGCAGGAAGGCGAGAGCGCAGGCGGGGGCGAGGGTGCCGAGGATGCGCCAAGTCCCAATCCCCGCCGCCCGCATCGCCGTGATCTCCAGTGAGGCGGCGAACTGGCGGAAGGCAAGGATGGCGCCGACCAGCACGGCGAGCGGCATCAGCCGGCCGAGGGTGGTCGGCAGCCGCAGCAGGGCATAGCGCCCGATATCGGCTACCCCGCCGCGCGAGAGCACGTCGCTCGCCTTGTCCAAGAGGTCGAGGAGTTGGAGCAGCGCGGCCAGCCCGAGCAGGACGGCGAGCGCGCGGGCGACGAAGAGGCGGGTGAGGTAGCGGCCGAGCACGCCGCTCACGGCGCCGTACCCCTCTGCGGCAGCAGGGCGGCGAGGGCAGCGGCTACCGCGTCCAGCCGGGCGAGCAGCCCGTCGAAGGCGCCCTCCTCCGGCTGGCGATTGCTGTGCCGGAAGACGAGGGCCGCGAAGACGGAGAAGAGGAGGAACATGCCCCAGAGCGCAGGCCGGGGGTCGATGCGCCCGACATCGCCGAGCGATTCCAAGAGCTGCAGCGCCTGCTGGTAGACCACCAGGATCACCGCCCCGAGGAGGATGGCGACCGACCGGCTGGACCGCTTCGCCGCCAGCCCCATCGGCATCGCCAGCAAGGGCAACACGAGCAGCGACGCCGCGCGCACCAGCCGCCCGTGCAGCTCGCCATCCATTCGGCGACGCTTCGCCCGCGGCTCGTCCCCGTCCTGCGAGGCCCAGAGCTCCCCGAGCGTCATCTCCCGCTCGTCGCCGCCGCGTAGGCGGAAGATCCGGAGGCGCCGGAGGAAGGGGCGCGACTGGGCGGAGCTGGAGAAGACAAGGGTGGAGACCTCGCCATCGGGCCGGATGGTGATCTGCTGGCCGTCCTCCAACTCGATCAGCAGCTCGCTGTCCTCGCTGCTGAAGAGCATGCGGCCCGTGGCGGCGGTGGTCAGCACCTCCCCGCCCTCCTCGAGCCGCTGATGGATGGTGATGCCGTGCAGGAGCCCGCTGCCGGACTCTCGGCGATCGACCGAAACCGTCAGGCGCTGCCCGGCCTGGGCGAACTCCCCGGGCACGAGGCTCGCGTTCCAGCCCGCATTGGTGAGGGCGTGATAAGCCGCGCGATAGGCGTAGCGGCTGAGGGGTTGGGCGTAGCCGTAGAGGCCGATGCCGAGCGCCGCGCAGACGAGCCCGACCGCGAGGAAGGGCCGCCCGAGCCGCGCGAGCGAGATGCCCGAGGCCTGGAGCGCGTCCAGCTCGTGGTCCTGGCTCAGCCTCGCAACGACGACATAGACCGCGAGGAACAGCGCCGCCGGGACCGCCAGGCCGAGGTAATGGGGCACGAGGTAGAGCAGGAGCTGGAGGATGGAGGAGGCGGGGCTGCCCGCCCCCGCCAGGAGATCGAACAGCCGCAGCAGCCGCTCCAGCAGCAGCGCCGGAAGGACGAGAAGGAGGGTGGCCGCCAGGGGCCGCGCCAGCAGCCGCAGCATGTAGCGGCTCACCAGCCCGCCCGCGGCCGGTGGCCCCCGGTAGGCCGGGGCGATCGGGTTCGGGCTCACGCTCCGGCGGCTGCCCACGCCGCGCGCAGGCGCGCCAGCAGATCCTCCCGAACCGCCGCCTCCGGCTCAACCGCTTGCGCCAGGGCGGGCGTGCCGGGCCAGCCGGCATCGGGGAAGCCCTGCCCGAGATGGGTCCGCAGCCCCTCGTAGCGGGGGATGACGTGGAAGTGGACGCCGGGGTCCACCATCATCAGCATGAGATGGTTGATCTTCTCACAGCCGATGAATTCCCTCAGGATTGGCTCGATGCGGGACACGGCGCGGTGCAGGTCGGCGAAGGCGGCGGGGCTGGCCTCGCCGAAGCGCGTGACCTCCTCGCGGCAGACGAGGACGAGCGAGCCGAGCGTCACCTGCTGCGGCCGCAGCAGCACGACCCAGTGCTCCGTCTCCCCGACCAGCGTGGCGGGATGGCCGAATTTGGCGAGCGTGGCGGCTGGCATTCCCCATCCTGAGCGGGCGTTGCGGCGGGCGGGCGAAGCGGACCCTGGCTGCGTCGCCGCCCGGGTCCGGCCCGGCGGGACTATAGGTGCCGCCCGGCGGGGGTGCCAATCGGGGGCGGGGCGCGGGCTGCGCCTGGCCGGGGCGGCAGCCCTGGCGGGGTTGCTCGGAGCTCTGTTCCCGCAGGGGCAGGCGCGGGCGCAGGACCCCCGCGTGACGCCCTGCACCTCGGCCGAGGCCCCGGCCGGGCCGAGGCTGCGCGTGGAGGTGACCGGCGCGCGGCGCGTCGCGGGCAATGTCACGGTCACCGTCTACGGCCCGCGGCCGGAAGCCTTCCTCGCGCGGCGCGCCTATCTCTCGCGGCAACGCATCCCGCTGCGGGCGGCTTCGGCCGAGGCCTGCTTCGCCCTTTCCGCCGCCGGCGACTATGCGATCGCCGTCTATCAGGACGAGAACGACGACCACGACTTCAACCGCAACCTGATCGGCATGCCCGTCGAGGGCTACGGCTTCTCCAATGACGCCCCGACCACGGTGGGCCTGCCCGACTTCGCCGATGTGCGCTTCACCGTGCCGGCGGAGGGAAGGCGCATGGCGATCCGGCTGCGCTACTGAGCCGTTCCGGACTCCGGGCCGCTCAGGCGTCACATCCTGAGGCGTTCCGAACCGGGCGCCCGAGGCGCCACACTTCCGGCCGCGCGCCCTCCGCGAAGCAGCCCGTCGCGGGGTCCTGCAGGCGCAGCACGCTCTCCAGCCGCCAGCTCCCCGCGTCGCGCTCGATCCGGTGCAGCCACCAGCCCGCCCATCCGTGGCCGGGGGCGAGGGCGTGGGGGGCGCCGAGAACCGGGATGGGGCCCGCCGGCCCGGGCAGCTCGCCCTGCATGACCCGGTGATGGTGGCCATGCAGCACAAGCTCCGCCCCGTGGCGTGCGAGGACGTCCCGCAGCGCCGCCCCGTCCCGCAGCGCCTTGCGCCGGCCGCCCGGGCCGGGGAGAGGCCGGTGGTGGATCAGCACCACCCGGAACAGCCCCTCCCGCACCGCCCGATCCAGCAGGGCGGGGAGTCGGGCGAGCTGCCCGCCTCCCAGCTGCCCCGCCGCGGAGCCGGGAAGGGTGGGCAGGGCGGAGGAGAGGCCGATCAGCGCGAGGGGCCCGCGGCGGTGCATGTAGGGAAAGGGGGAGCCGCCCGGTCTGGCGCCCTCGCCCGCCATCCAGTTATCCCAGCAGCCCAGCCCCTCCGCCCAGGGCACGGCCACGGTCGCGTCGTGATTGCCGGGCACGAGGCTCAGCCCGCCGGGCGGGCCCAGGCCGGCCAGAAGCTCGCGCGCGGCCGCGAACTCGCCCGGCAGGGCGAGGTTAGTGAGGTCCCCCGTGACCGCGATGTGGTCGGGCTGCCCAGCGGCGATATCCGCCAGCAGCGCGCCCGGTGCCGCGGCACGCCGCCGCTTGCGCCGCCAGGCGAGATAGGCGAGCAAGCGCTTCCCCGCGAGTTGCCCGAGCGGGCGCAGAGCCCCAGGGGGAACCGGCAGGTGGAGATCCGAGACGTGCGCGAGGGTAAAGGCCATGGGGCGGCGCAATCTCGCCTGTCCGAGGCCTCCGCGCCAGCCATGCCGGCCGCGCGGCTGATCGGCGAATCGCCGGTTCCCGTCTGGAGCATGCCCGGATCGGCCCTGCTCGGCCGGGCGCTCGCGCGCGCGGGGGTGACGGATACCGCCGCCTGGGAGGGCGAGGCGCCCGGATGCGCGGCCGGGCTGCTGCTGCTGCGGGCGGACCACGTCTACGACGCTGCCCTCGTCGCCGGCCTCGCCCGCAACCCGGGCCGGCTGCTGTGCCGCCCCGGGGACGGCCTCCCCGTCGCCGCCCATCTGCCCGCGGGCGCCGCGGCCGCGGGCGTCGCCGCCGCGCTGGAGGCCGGGCGAGGGGCGGGGGACGCCGCCTTCGCCGGCCTGCACCCCGGCGCGCCCACGGAGTTGACGGAAAGCTACAACAAGGCGCTGCGCAAGCGCGGCAACCCCTATCTTCTCCGCCTCGCGCCCGAGACGCGGCGAGCGGTGGAGTGGGAGATGTTCGGCGGCTCCTACAAGGGCGTCACGGACGCGATCACGAAGTATGTCTGGCCGCGCCCCGCCTTCCAGGTCGTCCGCGCCTGCGCCGCGCTCGGCATCACGCCGAATCAGGTCACGCTGGCCAGCCTCGTCCTCGTCTTCGTCGCACTCTGGCTCTTCGTGGAGGGGGCCTTCCTCCCCGGCCTGCTGGCGGCCTGGGTGATGACCTTCCTCGACACGGTGGACGGCAAGCTGGCGCGGGTGACGCTCACCTCCACGCCGCTGGGCAACGTCTTCGACCACGCGATCGACCTCATCCACCCGCCCTTCTGGTGGCTCGCCTGGATCGTCGGGCTCGGGGCGGTCGGGATGCCGCTGGCGCATCCCGTGATCGTGGGGGCGGTAGTTTTCGGCGGCTATGTCGCCCAGCGGCTGCAGGAGGGGCTGTTCCTCACCCTCTACCGCATGGAGATCCATGTCTGGAGGCGCTTCGACAGCTTCTTCCGCCTCTGGATCGCGCGGCGGAACCCGAACCTGCTCCTGCTCAGCCTCGGCACCCTCGCCGGGCACCCCGATCTCGGCATGCTGGCCGTCGCGGCCTGGACCATCTTCGGCTGCGTCGAGCAGGCGGTGGTGACGGTGCAGGCGGGACTCGCCCGCCGCCGGGCGCCGCTTCGCTCCTGGCTCGAGGGATGAGCCCTGCCGCCAGGGCGGGGCGCATTGGCGTGATCAGCAATCCCCACAGCCGAGCCCTGCGGGGGGGCCGTTTCGCCCTCGGCGCGGCCGCCGCCGCGGCCTCGATGCCCCGAGCCGCGCCCGAGAGTCGTGAGGCCCTGGCCGAGGCCCTTGCACGCTTCGCGGCCGAGGAGGTCGACTTGGTCGCCGTACAGGGCGGGGACGGCACGCTGCGCGAGGTGCTCACCGCCCTTCCCGCCGCCTATGGCGAGCGCCCGCCCGCCATCGCCGTGCTCGCCACGGGGAAGACGAACCTTGCCGCGCGCGTGCTGGGCAGTGCCGGCCCGGGGGAGGCGGCGCTCGCCCGGCTGCGCGACGCCGCCTTTCGGGGCACGCTGCGCCGCCGGCTGCTGCCGGTGCTGGAGGTCGCGCTGCCGGGGATGGAGGCTGCGCCCCTGCGCGGCCTTCTCTTCGGCGCCGGCGCCTTCACCGACGCAAAGCTCCTGGCCGAGCGCTCGCTGCACCGGCGGGGCGTGCATGACCGCCTGGCCGTGCTGCTCGCCCTCGGTGGCACCGCGCTGCGCAGCCTCGGCGGGAGAGGGCACCCGTTGCGGGAGGGCGCGCCGATGGGCATTTCGGCCGATGGCGCGGCGATGCGGGAGGGCCGGCGCTTCCTCCTCCTCGCCACGCCGCTGGAGCGGCTGATGCTCGGCCTCTGGCCCTTCTGGGGAGAGGGAGACGGGCCGCTGCGCTGGCTGGAGGTGGATGCGCCGCCGAACCGGCTCCCGGCCGCGCTGCTGGCGGCCTTCCGCGGGCAGCCATGGCGCTGGATGCCGGGGGCGGGCTACCGCAGCGGTCGGGCGGAGCGGATCGCCCTCCGGCTGGAGGCGCCCTTCGTGCTGGATGGGGAGGTGTTCGAGCCCGGGCCGGAGGGGCTGCTCCTCTCCGCCCCCGGCCGGGTCGCCTTCGTCGCGCCGTGACACCCGGACTGCTCGAAGCATTGGTGGCGGAGGGGCTGGAGCCCGGGCCAGGGGGCGCCATGCGCGCGGCGGTGCTTCTCACCGGAGACATCCTCTCGCGCCACGGGGCGGCGGTCGAGGCGGTGCTGTTCTACGGCGCCTGCCGGCGGGACGGCGATGCGGGTGGCCTGCTCGACCTCTACGTCCTCACCTCCGGCCACCGCGCCTTCCACCGGCGCGCCCTGCCGGCGCTGCTCAACGCCCTGCTGCCTCCCAACGTGCTGCACTGGCAGGTGCAGGGAGTCGAGGGGCCGGTCAGCGCCAAGGTCGCGGTGATGAGCCTCGCGCAGTTCGAGCGGCGGGTGCGCCCCGCCTCCCTCGACACCACGGTCTGGGCCCGCTTCTGCCAGCCCGCCACCCTGCTCCACGCGCGCGACGCGGCGGCCCGGCGGCGGGTGGAGGCGGCGGTGGCCGGGGCTGTGGAAACGGCGGCGCTCTGGGCCGTGGCGCTGGGGCCACCCTCCGGAACGGTGCGGGAGTACTGGCGCGGCCTCTTCGCCCGGACCTACGGCGCCGAACTGCGGGCGGAACGCGGCAACCGCCCGGACCGCCTGGTGGGCGACGCGCCGGACTGGTACGCCCGAGCCCTGCCGGCGGCCCTCGCCCGGCTCGGCCTGGAGACCGGCATGGATGGGGAAGGGCGGCTGCACCCTGGCCGGCCGGCGGGGCCGAAGCGGTCCTGGGCGGCCCGCCGGCTGCTCGGCAAGACGCTGAACGTCGCGCGCCTGGTGAAGGCCGCTTTCACCTTCGAGGGCGGGGCGGACTACCTCGCGCTCAAGGTCGAGCGGCACTCGGGCGTGGCGGTGAGGCTCACGGACTGGCAGCGTCGCCATCCCGTTCTGGCGGCGCCGCTCCTGCTCTGGCGGCTCCGGCGCCGCGGCGCGGTGCGCTGAGCGCCTATTCCGCCGCTTCCAGCGCCGTGCCGATCAGCCCAAGCGCCTCGCCCGTGCGCGCGACGGCGAGGACCGCCGCGTCGATCTGCGCCGGGGTGAGGAGCGCGCTGACGCTCATGCGGAGCAGCGGCTTGCCGCCCGGGGTCGCGGGGCCGAGGGCGAGATTGGTGTAGACCCCGGCCTCGAGCAGCCGGTTCCAGAACAGCACCGCCCTCTCCCGGTCCGGCATGGGCAGGGAGACGATCGGGCTCGGCATGGCGCCCAGCAGGAACCCGGCCGCCGAGAGCCCGGCATGCAGCCGCTGCCCGTTCCGCCGCAGCACCTCGCGCAGTTCCGGCCGGGCCTCCATCACCTCGATCGCGCGCGCAACGGAGGCGACGGTGGAGGGAGGGAGGGAGGCCGTGAACATGTAGGCGCGGGCGGAGAGGCGCAGCGCGTCGAAGCCGTCGAGGTCGGAGGCGAGGAAGCCGCCGATCGCGCCGAGGCTCTTGCTGAAGGTGCCGACGACGAAGTCCACCTCCGCCTCCACGCCCTCGGCCTCGGCTAGACCGCGCCCGGCCTCGCCGAGCACGCCGAGCGAATGCGCCTCGTCCACCAGCAGCCAGGCCCCGGCCTCGCGCTTGACCTCGACGATCTCGCGCAGCGGCGCGGTGTCGCCGAGCATGCTGTAGATGCCCTCGGCGACGATCAACTTCTCGCCGGGCTGGCTCGACAGGTGCCGCAGGCGGCGGCGGAGGTCGTCGGGGTCGTTGTGGCGGAAGCGCGTGACCTGCGCCCCGCCGAGGCGGGCGCCGTCATAGATGCTCGCATGGCTGTCGGCATCAAGCAGGAGATGATCGCCGCGGCCCGCCAGCGCGGCGAGCGCGCCGAGATTCGCCTGGTAGCCCGTGGTGAAGACCATGGCCGAGCGGCGGCCGAGGAAGCGCGCCAGCCGCGCCTCCAGCGCCGCATGCCCGCCATAGGTGCCGTTGGCGATGCGCGAGCCCGTGGTGCCCGTGCCGAGCGAACGCACGGCCTCCGCCGCGTCCTCGATACAGTCGGGATCGAAGGTCAGGCCGAGATAGTTGTTGGTGCCGAGCAGCAGCACCCGCCGCCCTTCCAGCACGGCCTCGGTCGCGGAGAGGACGGTGTCGAAGGCGATGCCGAACGGATCGCGGCCGGCAGCGGACACGGCCGCGTGCTCGGCGCGCAGGGCGCGGAACTTCTCGAGCATCGCCTAGTTCGCCGTGGAAACTTGGCTGGTCAGCACGCGGACGAGGTCGCCGATCGTCTCGATCTCGGCTATCCGGTCCATGGGAATGACGGTGTCCAGGCGCGTTTCCAGCAGCATGACGAAGTCGATCGCGCCGACCGAGTCGAGGTTCAGGTCGTGAAGAATGCTGGTCTCCATGGTCACGGGGCCGGTCAGCTTTCCCGATTCCTCAAGCGCAGCGGTGATCTCCCGCAGCGCGGCCTGCTCATCCAGCATCTCCGGTTCCCCTGTTGCCGACGCCCATACCCCCCCGGGCATCCCCGGTTAAATGCTTCCCTGAACTGTAACGCAAGTTTTGATCGCCCGCGCCCGAATCGGGAGAGGCCACCCAGCGCAGGGCCGGCACCGCCTGTCCGGCCAGGAGAAGCAGCGCCGAGAGCAGAGCGGCGATGCCCGCGCCCTCCAGCCCGACCAGCCGCAGGCCGATCAGGGCGAGCGGCACATAGGCCGCCGTGGAAAGGGCCCGAAGGCGCAGCGCCAGCCCGTGCCGCCCCGCGGAGACGAGCAGCGGCTCCAGCGCGAAGCCGGCGAAGCCAAGCGAGGTAGCCGCGGCGAGCAGGAGCATGAGGCGATAGGCCTCACCCCCTTCCGGTCCGCCCACCAGCCGCAGCAACGGCCCGCCGATCGCCGCCAGGATGAGAAGCAGCCCGAGCGCGAGGGCGGCAGAGAGGCGGAGCCCCCGGCGGAGCAGGAGGCGCAGCGCCTCGTGCCTCTCCTCCGCGAGAAGGCGGGCGAACTCGGGGTAGAGGGCGGGGGTGAGAAAGCGGCTGGGCTTCAGCGCGGCCTCCCCGATCTGCCGGGCGAGGGAGAAGAGCGCCGCCCCGGCCGGGCCGACCATCCAGCCGACGCAGAGGGTGGCGACATGGCTGGAGCCGAGGGAGAGGGTGGTCATGAGATTGGTGGACCAGGTGAAGCCCCAGATCCCCGGATGCGCCCGCGCCGCCCGCACCCGCCGCCCGGCGGGATCGGGGCGCAGCAGGCCGCGCCGGGAGGTCTCTCGCCAGGCGGTCGCGACCAGCACGACCCCGCCAAGCGCGGTGCCCGCGTACCAGGCGCCGAGGAAGCCCGGCAGCCCGGCGCCGAGCCCGGCCGCCAGCGCCGCCCCGCCAAGACGGATCGCCGCCCCCGCCGCGTCCCGCCGCGCCAGCAGGTCGAAGCGGTCGAGCAAGCGGAGAAGCCCCGTCGGCGTCGCGGTGACGAGGAAGATCGTGCTGGTGGCGTAGAGCGCGGCGAGCGGCAGCACCTCCGGCGGCCAACCAAAAGCGGGGCCGAGGAGGAGGGCGGCCCCGGCGCAGAGGATGGCGCCGAGTACCCCGGAGCCGATGTCCAATCCTGCGGTGAAGCGGAGCAGGGCATGGAACTCCGCCCGCCGCTCCTCTCCGAGGCTGCCGGCGCCGTAGCGCAGCACGGCCTGCCAGGACTGGAACTTCACGAGGGAGGAGGCCGTCTGCGCGAAGCCGTGGACGAGGACGAGCACCCCCATCCGCTCCGCCCCGAGACTGTGCATGCCGATGCCGAAAGCCGCGAGGTTCAGCAGCGCCGTGACCAGCTTTCCGCCGAGCACGAGGCCGGCGTTCCGCAGGATGCGACGGAAGAGGCTGTCGGCGGCAGCCTGCCCCGATCCCTCCGTCATCCCCGGAGTTCCGCGATCCGGCGGAGGATCCGCGCAGCGCGGGCGTCCCAGGTATAGGTGCTCCGCAGATCCGCCCTTGCCGCGGCGCCGAGGGCGGCGGCCCGCTTCTGGTCGGCGAGCAAGCCCCGCGCCGCCGCCGCCCAGGCGTCGGTGTCACCGGGCGGCAGGAGCAGCGCCGTCTCACCGTCCCGCAGGATCTCCCGCAGGGCGGGGATGTCGGAAGCGAGGATCGGCTTCCCGGCGGCCATGTACTCGAACACCTTCAGCGGGGACATCCAGCGCCCGATCTCGCGCCCCGCCGAGGAGGAGACGCGCGGCGCGGGCGGGGCGAGGAGCAGGTCGAAGCGCGCGAGCAGGCCGGGCACGAGGGCGTGCGGCACGTGCCCGTGCAGGTGCAGGTTCGCTCGCCCGGCGAGGCGCCCGCGCCAGAAGGCCAGGTCGCGCTCCGTCCCGCCGATCGCGTGCAACTCGCATTCCGGCAGGGCTTCGGCAAGGGCCGCCACGGTCTCCATCCCCTTGCCGGGATAGAGATGGCCGACATAGCCGAGCTGCGGGGCGCCGGCGCGGCCGGGCCAGGGGCCGGGAGGCAGCGGGGCCATAGGGGAGACCAGGGGATCGGGCGCCGGGTCCGCCCCGTCATGCGCCACCAGCACGGGCCGTCCGTCGAGGGCCGGCATCGCGGCCGCGTAGTCCTCCGCCAGGGCGTTGGAGATGGCGACGAGCAGGGCGAAGCGCGGCTGGCGCAGCAGCCAGGTTTCCGCCAGCAGCCGTGCCCGCCGGAGCGGGAGGGCATGGACCTCATAGGCGACCGGCGCCGCGACGAGGGGGGCCACAAGGCCCATGGCATAGGCGTGGCGGCCATAGATCAGTTCCGGCACCGGCCGCGCGCGCATCTCCCGCGCAACGAGGGCGGGGTAGAGAAGGTTCTTCCCGAGCGGCAGGCGGGGCGGGGCGAGCAGTACGAGTTCGAAGAGCGGCTCCATCCCGAAGGCGGCGAAGACGGCCGCCTCGTCCCCCCGGCGGCCCCGGGCGTAGAGCGTCACCTCGTGCCCCGCGGCGGCGATGGCGCGGCACATGCCCATCACGTTCACTGCGCTCGCGACGCGGGAGGGCAGGGCGGTGCCCGCGACGTAGCTTATCCGCATGCGGCCCGGCCCCCCTTGCCCGGCGCGGGGCGCGCCCGCATCCTTTCCAGCCCCGGAGAGGCCGCAGCCGCTTGGACGGAATGACCAGCCCCGGCGGGCCGCTGCGCGTCTGGGCGCTGCTCGGCCCGCGCACCGGCGACAACAACCAGGTGCTCGCCCTGGCCGGGGCGCTGGGCGGCCGGGTCGAGCCGATTCCGCTCCGCCACAACCCCCTCCGCCTGCTGCCCAACCGCTTCGGCTGGAGGGGGCTGGCGAGCCTCGACCGTGCCTCCCGCGCCCGGCTCGTCCCGCCCTGGCCGGATGTCGTCATCACCGTCGGGCGGCGAGGCGTGCCGGCCGCGCGCTGGATCCGGGCGCGCTCCGGCGGCCGGACGCACATCGTGGGGATCGGCCGCCCGCGCTGCCACCCCGCGCTGCTCGACCTCGTGGTGACTACGCCCCAGTACGGCGTGCCGCCCGGCCCGGAGGTGATCGAAGCGCCGGTCTCTCTCTCCGTGATGGGGCCGGCGCGGCTGGCCGAGGCAGCAGGGCTCTGGCGGGACCGCCTCCGGCCCTTCCCGGAGCCGCGCCTCGCCCTTCTCCTCGGCGGCAACTCCCCGCCCTGGCGGCTGCGCCCCGGGGATGCGGAGGCGGCGTGCCGCGCGCTGCTCGCCCGCGCGGCGGCGCAGGGCGGGAGCGTGCTGGCGGTGGCCAGCCGCCGGACGCCGGCGGCGGTGGAGCGGCGGGTGCGGGCGGTCCTCGCCGGGGCGGAGGGGCCCGCCGCCCTTCTCTCCGGGACCGGGGAAGGGAACCCCTATCCCGGCCTGCTCGCCCTCTCGGCGGAGATCACCGTCACGACGGACAGCGCGGCGATGATCTCGGAGGCCGTCGCGACGGGGAAGCCCGTCGGCCTCGTGCCCGTCCGGGCCAGGGGGGTAGGGGCGGCGCTGCTGCGGGTGATGCGCGCCCTCCGCCGCGCCGATGAGGGGGAGGCCGGCGCTTCCCTTCCCGCGCGCCTCGCGGGCCGGGCATGGGGCGCGCTCGTCCGGCGCGGCCTGGCCGGCTGGCCGCGCGACCTCTGGTTCTTCTGGCGGGCGATCGACCATCACGAGCTCGCGGGCACGGTGGAGGCGCCGAGGCGGGGCATCCCCCCGGACATCGCTGGGGAGGCGGCCGCGCGCGTCAGGCGGCTACTGGCTGGCGCGGCGGCGGGAAGCGGCCGCGGCAGCGATCCGCCATCTCCAGCGCGTCGGGGCGGATGTGCCGCTCCCTGATCCCGTGCTCAACCTCCGCGCGTGTGACGGCGCCGGTGTCCAGGCACTCCGCCAGGAGCGCGAAGAAATACGCCTCCTGCCCTGGGTCGGGATGCGGGCGGTAGCGGGCATGGGCGGTCCAGAAGCGCAGCACGGGGCGGACGAGCGCGGCAGGGATTGGACCGAAGCCGCGCTCGCGCAGGGTGAAGTCCACGGGCAGGCCGGTCTTCCAGGGCTGGGTGCGGCGCTTGGTGGTGTGGAGCAGCCGCGTCTCCGGGGTGAGCCGGTCGAAATCGTTCCAGACAGGCTCCAGCAGGCCGATCGTCTCGCGCCTCTCGCGCCGGAGCTCGATCAGCTCCACATAGTCCAGCCGGCCGCTGAACAGCTCCTCCAGCGTTTGCTCGAAGCGCCAGTGGGGGAGCAGGGCGCAGTCCAGCAGCATCACGCTGCTGGCCAGGTAGTCCGGCGCGCCGTTATGCCCGGGGCGGGCGCGGCACAGGATCGCCTTGCCCTGCCGGTCCCGGGAGAACAGCTCGCCGGCATCGCCCACGGCGAAGACGTCGGGATCCACCACCAGGCCGAGGCCGCGATGCCCCATGGCATCGGGCACGGCGAAGCGCAGCGGGGTGAAGGATTGCAGGTCGTCCATGTGCCAGACCCGGCTGTGCCCGGCGCGCTGGAAGCTCCGCCCCTCGGCCGCGAGCAGGGGCGGGCATTTCTCGGCCTCCAGCAGCCGGACCTCGAAGAATTTGGGGTCGCGCGCGTTGCGCCGGAAGGAATGAGCCGAGACGAGCGCGCCCAGGCGCTGCTTGGCATTGGTGTGAATGAACACCACGGGGCGGTCCGTGGCGGCGGGGGCCTGGCTCATGGCTCTCGTCCTGTGACTGTACGGGGGGCTCGCGCGGCGGCGTTCGCCCTGTTGCTCGGGGCTGGACTGGCGGGATGCGCCGATGGGGGTGCCGCGCCGGCCGCCCCCGGCGCCGCCTCGCGCTTTGATGGATGGTACCGCGGCCGCCGCATCCCGGTTGGGCCCGCCGCGTCCTGCCGGGAGGCGGCGCGGGAGGTCTGGTTCCGGGTGGAGAACGGGTCAGTGGAGCTGCGCGGCTCGCGCCACCACCGCTCCGCCGTGAAGGAGGCGCTGCTCACGGGCACGGTCTCGGCGGGCGGCGAGCTGGCGCTGGTCTCCGACCTCTCCACCCGCTTCGCCACGGGCCGCATCGAGGGCGACAACATGATCGCGGCGGATGCCGCGGCCCCGGCCGTATCGCGGGAGGGCGGCGCCAGCGGCAACTGCCTCCGCCGCTACGAGGCGGTGCGGCAGGAGCCCATCCGGCCCTGACGGCGGCGGCGCGCCCGGCCCTAGCCACGGGCGGCGGCTCCCGGCAGGCCGAGGCCCGCCCACCAGCGGCGCGTGTCGCGCAACCCGGCCTCTAGCGAGACCCCCGGCGACCAAAAGCCGGGGGGGAGCTGCCGTTCCCGGGATGAGCCCCAGTCCCGGTGCAGGATCTCCCGCGCTTTGCCGCGCCCGAACAGGGCGGGGCGGCCGGAGAGGCGGGACAGGGCATCGGCCGCGGTGCCGGCGGCGAGCATGGCGGCGTCGGGCACGGGTAGGAAGCGCGGCCGGCGCCCGAGCGCCCCCGCCACCCCCTCGATGATCTCGCGCCAGCCATAGCCCTCGGCCCTGGCATCGGTGACCTCGAAGGCGGCGCCCTCCGGCCCGCCGCGAAGGAGGGCGGCGATGGCGCCCGACACGTCCTCCGCATGGACGAGGCCGATCCGCGGCTCCGGCGCGCGGGGCACGGGAACGAGCGGGGAGAGGGCGAGGCGGCACAGGACCAGCCCCTCCCGGTCGCCCGGGCCGTAGATGACGCCGGGCCGCAACACCACCGGGGAACCCGCCCCGCCCAGCGCCGCCATCGCCGCTTCCTCCCCCGCCCGCTTGCTGGCGGCATAGGGGGAGACGGCGGGCTCCCGGGCGGCAAGGGAGGAGACGAGGACGAGGCGCGCGCCCGGGACCGTGGCGGCGATGGCGGCGGCGAGCCGCGCGCTCCCGTCCCGGTTCACCGCAAGGAAGTCCGCCTCGCGGCGCGCCTTGGTCAGCCCGGCGAGATGGACCACGGCATCCGCGCCGGCGACCAGCCGCCGCAGCGCCTCCGCATCCCAGAGGTCGCCGCGCACCGTTTCGGCCGCGGGCAGGCCCTCCGCCGTTCCGCCGCCATCCCGCACGAGCATCCGCACCCGCCACCCCTGCCGGGCGAGCGCCGCGACGGCGTGGCGCCCGAGGAAGCCGGTGCCGCCGGTGACGGCGACAAGCGGCGCCCTCGCCATCGCGGCTTCCTTCATCGCGTTACGGCGGCGAGCTCGGCGGCGGGCCGGGCGAAGGCGCCCTTCAGATAGCGGCTGCGGGCCAGCGCCCGGCTGAGCTTGCCCGAGGAGGTGTGCGGCAGGCTGCCCGGTGGCACGAGCACGATCAGCGCCTCAACCCCGTGCCGCGCGCGGAGCGTGCCCGCCGCCTCGGCCCCGAGCCTTTCCCGCCCGGCCTCGTCCGGCGCGCCGCGGGCCTCGATGAGCACCACGACGCGCTCCGTCCCCTCCTCCTCCACGGCGAAGGCGGCGGCGTCGCCGCTGCGGAGGCCGGCGACGGCCTGCTCCACCGACCATTCGAGGTCCTGTGGCCAGAGATTGCGGCCGTTGACGATGATGAGGTCCTTCGCGCGCCCGGTGATCACGATCTGCCCGCCGAGCCGGTAGCCGAGGTCGCCCGTGTCGAGCCATCCGTCGGGCGAGAGGGCGGTGGCGCTCTCCTCCGGGCGGCCGTCATAGCCGCTCATCAGCCCGGGGCCGCGGACGAGGATGCGGCCGACGCGCCGCTCCGGCAGGGCGGCACCCTCGGGGTCCCGGATCTCCACCTCGTTGCCGGGAAGCGGCGGGCCGCAGAGGGCGAAGCCGCGGACGCGCCCACCCCCACCAGCCGGCGGGGCGGCGACGCCCTCGCTCTCCAGCCGGTCGAGATCGACGGTGTCCACGACCACCCCGGCGCCGGGGGGCGCGAAGCTGATGGCCAGCGTCGCCTCCGCCATGCCGTAGCTCGGCACGAAGGCCCCGGCGCGGAAGCCGTCCGGCAGGAAGGTTTCCGCGAAGCGGGCGAGGATATGCGGCCGGATCATGTCCCCCCCGATCCCCGCCGCGCGCCAGGAGGAGAGGTCGAGGGGCGGGCCCTTGGCCGGGTCGGGCCGGCCGCGCCGGACGCAGAGCTCGTAGCCGAAGCTCGGGCTGTAGGAGAGCGTGCCCCGGTTGGCCGAGAGCAGGCGAAGCCAGAGCTGCGGGCGGCGCGCGAATTCCTGCGGTGAGAGGAGGTCGAGCGCCACCTGCCCCGCCATCGGGGCGAGGAGGAAGCCGACGAGGCCCATGTCGTGATAGAGCGGCAGCCAGGACACCGCCCGGTCATCCGGCGTGACGCGCAGCCCGTGGCGCAGGATGGCCCGGAGGTTCTCCATCAGCGCGCGGCCGGTGACGGCGACGCCCACGGGGAAGCGCGTGCTGCCCGAGGAGAACTGGAGATAGGCCATGTCTTCCTGCCCCAGTGGCTGCGGCGGGGGCAGGCCCTCCGGCGCCGAAGGCAGGGAGGAGGGGCGCCCGAAGGCCTTCAGCCCGATCTCCCGGGCGACGGGGGCCAGCCAGGGCTTCAGGGCCTCCGGCACGAACAGCGCCGAGGCCCGCGCCGCCACGGCCAGGCGGCGGATATGGTCGATATAGCCCTCCCGCCCGCCGAAAGCCGCCGGCACGGGCAGCAGGGCCGGGACGAGGCCAGCATGCTGGCAGGCGAGGAAGGCGGCGACCACCTCGGGATGGGTCTCGGCGACGATCGCCACCCGCTCCCCCCGTTGCAGCCCGGCATGGAGCAGCCGGCCGGCGAGGTCGAGCGCCTCCCCCCGTAGCTGGCGATAGGGCAGGGCGCAGGTCACCTCGCCCCGGCCGTCGTGGAAGGAGAGGCCGGTCTCCCCCCGCGCGGCGTATTCCAGCGCTTCCGCGAGGTTCGCGAAGTCGCCTAGACGCTGGGGCAGGTTGCTGCGCGTCGGGAGGGGCGGAGGCGCCATCAGCGCTCCCCCACCGCCGCGGCGAGGGCCGGGCCGGCGCCTTCCCAGGAGCGGACGAGGGCCTCGGCACGGGCCAGATCGGCGGGGTAGTCCACCTCGCCCCAGCTCAGCCCCGCGATGGAGGCCACCTGCACCGCGCCGGTGCGGGCGAGGGCGTGAATGACCGAGAGATACCAGCGCCGCAGCCCATCGGGCTGGCGCAGCGCGGCCTCCAGCCCGGCCGCGAAGATCCTTCCGCCGCTGCCGCGGAACAGGAGCATGCCGATCGACTCCCCGTCGGTCTCGCCGGGAAGGAGGGTCTTGCCGATGGCCGTCAGCCGGGTGCCGTCGAGTGACACCTTCATGTCGTCGGCGTCATAGGCCGCCTTGCGGTCGATGGTGACAGTGATGGGCGCGTGCGGGGAGGCGAGGAGGCGGTTCAGCACCGCCGGCTGGAAGAGCGTGTCGCCGTTCAGCAGCACCGTATCCCCCGCCGCGATGAGGTCGCGGACGAGGAAGCAGCTGCCGATGTTCTCGGCCACCGCGTAGAAGGGATTGTAGAGGGTTTCGACCACCATGCCCGGCGGCGCGATGCCGGGGACCGCCCCCTCCAGCGCCTCCGCCTCGAAGCCCGTGACGAGGGTGACGTGGCGGATGCCCGCCGCCGCGAGCCCCCGGAGCTGCCATTCCAGGATCGGGCGCCCGGCCACGGGGAGCAGGCATTTCGGGGCATGTTCCGTGAGCGGCAACAGGCGCCGCCCCTGGCCAGCACATAGTATGATGGCCCTCACCCCAGGTCCCCCTGCCTCTCGCCCCGCATCCGCGCGGAGCTACCCCTTTCCCCCCTGGGGCACAAGATTCATGCCATTATCTTGCCGCATCGATCCCGTCTCGGGCGCCGGGAGAATCGCCCCTCAGCCCGCGGATGCGCCCGCGATACGGCGCATGGCGGCGGCGTGCCGGGCCTCGATGGCCTCGCGCGCCACGTGCCGGCCCTCACGCACGACGGCGCGGCCGGCGCACCAGACGGCGGCGATGCCCCGGTCGGCCGCGGCGAAGATCCAGTGGTCGAGCGCCTCGTCCTCGGTGAGGCCGGGCACCGGGCGGAGCGCGACGAGGTCGGCCGGTGCGCCGGGGCGGAGCGCGGGGGCCTCCTCGCCCAGCGCGCGGGAGCCCCCGGCCAGCGCCGCCTCGAAGAGGGCGCGCCCAGTGGAGGCGCCGGCGGCCGGGGCCATGAGATTGCGCCCCCGCCGCGCCAGCCGCTGCGAGTACTCCAGCATCCGCAGCTCTCCATTCGCGGCGATGGAGACGTTGGAGTCCGTGCCCACGCCCCAGGTCCCCTCGGCGGCGCCCCAGCTACCCGCGTCGAAGACGCCGTCGCCGAGATTGGCCTCGGTCACGGGGCACAGTCCGGCGACGGCGCCCGTGCGGGCGAGGCGCACGGCCTCCCCGGGCAGCATGTGGGTGGCGTGGACGAGGCACCAGCGCCGGTCGGGGCCGGCACGGTCCAACAGCCATTCAACCGGGCGCGCGCCGCTCCAGGCCAGGCACTCCTCCACCTCACGCACCTGCTCGGCGGCGTGGATGTGCACGGGGCGGCCGGGCAGCATGGAGAGGACGGCGGCCAGCTCCTCCGGGGTCACGGCCCGCAGGCTGTGGGGCGCGACGCCCAGCCCGGCGCCCTCCAAGGAGGCGATCGCGCGGGCGCTCCCCTCCAGCAACCGGGCGAAGCCGTCAAGGCCGCTCACAAAGCGGCGCTGGCCAGGCAGGGGCGGCAGCCCGCCGAAGGCGGCATGGGCGTAGAAGACGGGAAGAAGGGTGAGCCGGAGCCCCGTTTCCGCGGCCGCGGCGACGATGCGGGTCGCCATCTCCGCCGGATCGTCATAGCGGCGGCCGTCGGGCGCGTGGTGGAGGTAGTGGAACTCGCCGACGCGGGTGAACCCGGATTCGAGCATTTCGGCATAAGCGAGCGCCGCGATCGCCTCGACATCCTCGGGGGTGAGCACCTGGAGGGAGCGGTACATCACGTCGCGCCAGGACCAGAAGCTGTCCTCGCCCGGGCCGCGCCGCTCCGTCCGGCCCGCGATCGCGCGCTGGAAGGCGTGGGAGTGGAGGTTGGGCAGGCCGGGCACGGCCAGGGCGTGGCGCTCGGCCCCTGACGGGGCAGGCTCGCCCGGGCGGACCGCGGCAAAATGCCCCGCCTTCAACTCGACCATCACGTCCCGCGCCCAGCCGCCGGGCAGCAGGGCGGCGCCGAAATGCAGCCTCATGCCCCGGGGATCCCGCGCCGCCCATCTCGGGGCAGGGTCATGGAGGGGGCGCTCGTCATGCATGGAGGATGCGGGCCGGGCGGCCCGGTGTCCATGAGGGCCGCCCGGGACGCTGCAATTCCTTGACGTGGGGGGGCCGTGCCTGTATGGCCCGCCTCTCACGGGACATGTCCCGCCCGCCGGTCGGCCGCCCCCTGGGTGCCGGCTCCGCCGCTCCGCGAAGACTCGCGCAGCGGCGCGATCGGTCATGGGTCGGTCCCAGCGTGAAAGGTCCACCACGCCCGAATGTTCGAGGCGCTCTCCTCCCGCCTGAATGGCGTCTTCGACAAGCTCCGCCGCCGCGGCGCGCTGTCCGAGGCCGACGTGAACGAGGCCCTGCGCGAGGTCCGTATCGCCCTGCTGGAGGCCGATGTGGCGCTCCCCGTGGCGCGCGACCTCATCAACAAGGTGCGCGAGCGGGCCGTGGGCGTGGAGGTGATACGCAGCGTCTCCCCCGCCCAGCAAGTGGTGAAGATTGTCAACGATGCGCTGGTCGACGCGCTCGGGGGCGGGGAGGGGGAAGAGGCTCCGGGGCTCGACCTCAACGCACCGGCGCCGGTGCCGATCCTGATGGTCGGCCTCCAGGGCTCGGGCAAGACCACCACCTCCGGCAAGATCGCGCTCCGGCTGCGGACGCGGGAGAAGAAGAAGGTCCTGCTCGCCTCGCTGGACGTGCAGCGCCCGGCGGCACAGCTCCAGCTGCAGACGCTGGCGAACCAGACCGGCGTCACCTCGCTTCCCATCATCCCCGGCCAGACCCCGCTGGAGATCGCGGCGCGCGCCATGGATGTGGCGCGGCGCGAGCTCTACGACGTCGTCATCCTCGACACCGCTGGCCGCCTCTCCATCGACGACGCGCTGATGGACGAGGTCGCGGCGGTGAAGGCCGCGACGCGGCCGCACCAGACGCTGCTCGTCGTCGACGCCATGACGGGCCAGGACGCGGTGAATACCGCGCGCAATTTCCAGGACCGCGTGGGCGTCAACGGCATCGTCATGACGCGCGTGGACGGCGACGCCCGCGGCGGCGCGGCCCTGTCCATGCGCGCCGTCACCGGCGCGCCGATCCGCCTGCTCGGCGCCGGCGAGAAGCTGGACGCGCTGGAAGACTTCCACCCCTCCCGCATTGCCGGGCGCATCCTCGGCATGGGCGACATCGTCTCCCTCGTCGAGCGCGCGGCGGAGACGATCGATCGCGACGAGGCCGAGAAGCTCGCCGCGAAGATGCAGAAGGGTCAGTTCGACCTGGAGGACTTCGCGTCGCAGCTGAAGCAGGTTGGCAAAATGGGGAACCTCTCGGGGATCCTCGGCATGCTGCCCGGCATGGGCGCGATGAAGGATAAGATCGCCAGCGCGAAGATCGACGACGGGATGATCGGCCGCCAGGCCGCCATCATCTCCTCGATGACGCGCAAGGAACGGAGGAACCCCGACATCATCAAGGCGTCGCGCAAGAAGCGCATCGCCGCGGGTGCCGGCGTCACGGTTCAGGATGTGAACCGGTTGCTGAAGCAGTTCGACGACATGTCCGCGATGATGAAGCGGATGAACAAGCTCGGCCAGAAGGGGTTGATGCGCGGCGGTCTCGGCGCGCTCCTGCCTGGCATGGGGGGCGGCAAGCGCCCCTTCTGATCAACCCAGCACAGACACACTAAGGAAGCTGAATATGGGCCTTAAGATCCGCCTCGCCCGCGCCGGTGCCAAGAAGCGCCCCTACTACCACATTGTGGTGGCCGACAGCCGCTCGCCGCGCGACGGCCGCTTCATCGAGCGCCTGGGTTCCTACAACCCGATGCTGCCCTCCGACCATGCCGAGCGCGTGCGCCTCTTTGACGAGCGCGTGAGCCACTGGATCTCCCAGGGCGCCGTGGCGACAGACCGCGTGGCGAAGTTCCTCGGCAAGGCCGGCCTGGCCCCGATGCCCGTGTTCCGCGACCAGCCGAAGCAGTCCGCCCCGAAGAAGCGCGCCCAGGAGCGCGCCGCGGCCGCCGCCGCGAACGGCTGAGAGTAGTCCCGGTCAGCCATGTCCGCGTCGCGTCGCATCCTGGTCGGCGAGTTCGGCCGCCCGCACGGGGTGAGGGGGCTGGTTCATCTCCGCTCCTACACCGCCGAGCCGGCGGCCATCGCCGACTATGGACCGCTCTCGGACGAGAGCGGCGCCAGGCGCTTCGTGCTGAGATGGCTGGCGGAAGGGCTGGTGCAGGTGGAGGGCGTCGCGGACCGTGACGCCGCCGCCAGGCTCACCGGCACGCGCCTCTATGTCGACCGGGACGCGCTCCCGCCGCCCGAGGAGGACGAGTTCTACCTCGCCGACCTGATCGGCCTGCGCGCCGAGACGGAAGGCGGGGAGCTGCTCGGCACCGTCTCGGCGGTGGAGGATTTCGGCGCCGGCAGCGTACTCACGCTGCGCGACGCGAACGGGCGGGAGTCGCTCTTCCCCTTCACCAGGGCCGTGGTGCCCTTGGTGGAGATTGCGGCGGGGCGGATCGTGGTCGTGCCCCCGGGCGAGACGGAGGTGCCTCCCCAGCCCGGCGAGGCGGAAGCGACCGATACGCCCCGCCCGCGCCGCCCCTCCATGCGCCGCCGCAGCGGCGGGCGGGACGCGGCATGAGCTGGCGCGCCACCGTCCTCACCCTCTTCCCGGGCATGTTCCCGGGGCCGCTCGGCACCTCGCTGGCCGGGCGCGGGATGGACCGCGGGCTCTGGTCGCTGGAGGCGCGCGACATCCGCGATGTCGCCACCGACCGGCACCGCACCGTGGACGACACGCCCTTCGGGGGCGGCGCCGGCATGGTGCTGCGCCCTGATGTGGTGGATGCCGCCGTAGCCGCCGCCATGCCGGAGGGCGATGCGCGCCCGCTGGTCTTTCTCACCCCGCGCGGCGCGCCGCTCCGGCAGGAGCTGGTGCGGGAGCTCTCGGCGGGGCCCGGCGTGGTGGCGCTCTGCGGCCGCTATGAGGGGGTGGACCAGCGCGTGGTCGAGGCGCGCGGGATGATCGAGGTCTCCATCGGCGACTACGTCCTCTCCGGGGGCGAGCTCGCGGCGATGGTGCTGCTCGATGCCTGCGTGCGCCTCATCCCCGGCGTGATGGGCGCGGCCGAGAGCGCGGAGGAGGAGAGCTTCTCCGCGGGACTGCTGGAATACCCCCACTACACCCGCCCCGCCGAGTGGCGCGGCCGGCGCGTGCCGGAGGTTCTCCTCTCCGGCCATCACGCCGAGGTCGCGCGCTGGCGGCGCGAGCAATCCGAGGCCGTGACGCGCGAGCGGCGCCCCGACCTCCTGAGTGAACAACGGCGCGCCGCGCCATTGCATCCGGCGGCAAGCCCCGCCTAAACGACGCGAAGAAGAGGACCACAGCCATGAACCTGCTGCAGCAGTTCGAGCACGAGCAGATGACCCGCCTCGCGGGCGCGCGCCAGACCCCCGAGTTCGATGCCGGCGACACCGTCCGCGTGATGGTGAAGGTGCAGGAAGGCGAGCGCATCCGCACTCAGGCCTATGAGGGCGTGGTGATCGCCCGCTCCAACCGCGGGCTGAACAGCAACTTCACCGTGCGCAAGCTCTCCTACGGCGAGGGCGTGGAGCGCGTCTTTCCGCTCTACTCCCCGAACGTGGCGGAGATCCAGGTCGTGCGCCGGGGCAAGGTGCGCCGCGCGAAGCTCTACTACCTGCGCGGCCGCACGGGTAAGTCCGCGCGCATCCAGGAGCGCGCGGCCGTTCGTGGCCCCAAGGGCGGCGCCTCCGCCGTGGCCGAGAGCCCGGTCGCGGCGAATGAGCAGCTGAACGAGCAGCAGGCGTAAGAAGGCCGGAAGCGGCCCGCCCGGGAAGGGTGGGCCGCGTACCGGTGACGCGAGAGGGGAGAAGAACCATGTCGGCCACGAAGCCGCGCACCTTGTTCGACAAGATCTGGGACGCCCATGTCGTCGAGCAGCTTCCAGATGGAACCTCCCTTCTCTACATCGACCGGCACCTCGTCCATGAGGTGACGAGCCCGCAGGCCTTCGAGGGCCTGCGCGCCACCGGACGCCCCGTGCGCCGGCTGGACGGCACCTTCGCCGTTACCGACCACAACGTGCCCACGGACTCCACCCGCTTCACCGGCATCCGCGAGCCCGAGAGCGCGCTGCAGGTGGCGACGCTGGAGAGGAACGTCGCCGAGTTCGGCGTCACCTACATCCCGCTGAACGATCGGCGCCAGGGCATCGTCCATATTGTCGGGCCGGAGCTGGGCATCTCGCTGCCGGGCATGACGATCGTCTGCGGCGACAGCCACACCTCCACGCACGGCGCGCTCGGCGCGCTCGCCTTCGGCATCGGCACCTCGGAGGTCGAGCACGTGCTCGCCACCCAGACGCTGCTGCAGAAGCCCGCGAAGAACATGCGGGTGACGGTGAACGGGAAGCTCGGCTTCGGCTGCACGGCCAAGGACATCGTGCTGGCCATCATCGGCAAGATCGGCACGGCCGGCGGCACGGGCCATGTAATCGAGTATGCCGGCGAGGCGATCCGCGCGCTCGACATGGCCGGGCGCATGACGATCTGCAACATGTCCATCGAGGCCGGCGCGCGCGCCGGGATGATTGCGCCCGACGAGACCACCTTTGACTACGTCCGCACCCGCCCGATGGCGCCGAAGGGCGAGGCGCTGGAGCGCGCCATCGCCTGGTGGCGAACCCTGCCGAGCGACGAGGGCGCGGTGTTCGACCGCGAGGTCGTGCTCGACGCCTCCGGGATCGCGCCGATGGTGAGCTGGGGCACCTCGCCCGAGGACGTGCTGCCCATCACCGGCACCGTGCCCGATCCCGAGGCGGCCGCCGACGAGGCACGACGCGCGCAGCTTCGTCGCATGGTGGAATACATGGGCCTCACCCCGGGCCAGCGCCTGCAGGACCTGAAGGTGGACGCCGTCTTCCTGGGCTCCTGCACCAATGGCCGCATCGAGGACATCCGCGCCGCTGCCGAGGTGATGCGCGGCCGCCGCGTGGCGGAGGGCGTGCGCGCCATGGTCGTGCCCGGCTCCGGCCTCGTGAAGGAGCAGGCGGAGAGGGAAGGGCTGGACGTCATCCTCAAGGAGGCGGGCTTCGAGTGGCGCGAGGCCGGCTGCTCCATGTGCCTCGGCATGAACCCCGACCGGCTCGAGCCGGGCCAGCGCTGCGCCTCCACCTCCAACCGGAACTTCGAGGGCCGGCAGGGCAAGGGCGCGCGCACCCATCTCCTCTCCCCCGCCATGGCCGCCGCGGCGGCGGTGACGGGGCGCCTGACGGATGTGCGCGAGCTGGCGAGCGCGATGGGAGACGCGGTATGACCCCCTTCACGACTCTCACCGGCATCGCCGCGCCGCTGCCGATGGCTAATGTCGACACGGACAAGATCATCCCCGCACGCTTCCTCAAGACGATCGAGCGCAAGGGACTCGGCCGCGCCGCCTTCGCGGATATGCGCTTCAACGACGACGGCTCGGAGAAGCCCGAATTCGTTCTGAACCGCGAACCTTACCGCGCGGCCGAAATTCTCGTCACGCATGAGAACTTCGGTTGTGGCTCCTCGCGCGAGCACGCGCCCTGGGCGCTGCTGGATTTCGGCATCCGCTGCGTCATCGCGCCCGACTTCGCCGACATCTTCTTCAACAACTCCTTCAAGAACGGCATCTTGCCGATCCGCCTTCCGCGCGAGCTGTGCGACGCGCTGATGGAGGATGCGAAGCTCGGCGCCAATGCGCGCATCACCGTCGATCTCGCGCGCCAGGTCGTGGTGCGCCCGAACGGGGAGGAGATCCCCTTCGATGTCGATCCTCTCCGCAAGCACCGTCTGCTGAACGGGCTAGACGACATCGGCGAGACAATGCAGCGTTCCGCCGTGATCGAGAGCTTCGAGCAGAAGCAGCGCGCGGCGCAGCCCTGGCTCTTCGGCTAAGCCTCGCGCGTCCAAGGAGGGTCTCGATGCCCGCGAACAAGAAGCTGCTTGTACTGCCCGGTGACGGCATCGGCCCCGAGGTCATGCGCGAGGTGCGCCGCGTTGTGGACTGGATGGACCGCCGCCGCAGCGTGACCTTCGACGTGGTGGAGGGGTTGGTCGGCGGCGCCGCGATCGACGCCGAGGGGCATCCGTGCCCAGACACCACGATGGAGAAGGCGGCGGCGGCCGACGCCATTCTCTTCGGCTCCGTCGGCGGGCCGAAGTGGGACTCGCTGCCCTTCGAGAATCGGCCGGAGCTGGGCATCCTGCGGCTGCGCAAGGATCTCGGTCTTTTCGCCAATCTCCGGCCCGCGCAGGTCTGGTCGCCGCTCGCCCAAGCCTCCTCCCTGAAGGCCGAGCTGGTGGACGGGCTCGACCTGATGATCGTCCGCGAGAGCACGGGCGGCATCTATTTCGGCGAGCCGCGCGGGATCGAGACGCTGCCGAACGGCATGCGCCGCGGCTTCGACACCGAATCCTACACGGAGGAGGAGATCACCCGCGTCGCGCGCATCGCCTTCGAGCTGGCGCGCAAGCGTAGCAACAGGCTGACGAGCGTCGAGAAGGCGAATGTCATGCAGTCCGGCCGCTTCTGGCGGGAGGTGGTGACCGCCGTCGGGAAGTCGGAATTCCCCGATGTCGAGCTGGCGCACATGTATGCCGACAACTGCGCCATGCAGCTCGCCTCGCGCCCGAAGCAGTTCGACGTGATCCTCGCCAGCAATCTCTTCGGCGACGTGCTGTCCGATCTCGCGGCGGCAGTCACGGGCAGCCTTGGCATGCTCCCCTCGGCGACGCTCGGGGCGCCGGATTCGGATGGGCGGCGTCATGCCCTCTACGAGCCGATCCACGGCTCGGCGCCCGACATCGCGGGGAAGGGCACCGCCAATCCCTGCGCGCAGATCCTGTCCTTCGCGATGCTGCTCCGCTGGTCTTTCGGCATGGAGGAGGACGCGCGCATGCTGGAGAATGCGGTGGAGCGCGTGCTCGCGGGTGGGCTCCGCACGGCCGACATCATGGTTTCCGGGGCGGCGCGCGTGGGCACCTCCATCATGGGCGAGGCCGTTATTCGCGAACTCGACAAAATGGCGGCTTGAGGGGGTTGCGCCCCCATCGGCTCCGGGCTATCTCCCGCGCAACGGAAGAGCGCTCGTAGCTCAACTGGATAGAGCACTAGACTACGGATCTGGGGGTTAGGGGTTCGAATCCTCTCGAGCGCGCTAAGCTCCCCGATCCAAGCGTTGTGTGACTTTGGTACGCGCCCGTAGCTCAGCTGGATAGAGCACCAGACTACGAATCTGGGGGTCAGAGGTTCGAATCCTTTCGGGCGCGCCATAGTCCTCGCGGTGATCCACCGCTTCTCCCCTCCTCCTTGCTGCAACGCAAACCGGCCCTGCCGACAACCATCCCGTTTCTCGCGCATTTATACTCTGGGCCGTTTTCGCGGCGGAGGAATGCTGAGGGCCGCATGGCACAACGCCGGATACCGCGCTGGCTGCTCTGGACGGGGGTGCCGATCTTGCTGATCGGTTTGCTCATCTCCGTCTGGTCCTGGGACTGGTTCATCCCCCTAGTGGAGAGCCGCGCTTCGGCCGCGCTCGGCCGGAAGGTGACGATCGAGCACCTCCATGTGCGTCTCGGCCGGGTCGTGCAGGTTTCGGCCGACGGGCTGCGCGTGGCCAGCCCGGAGGGGTTCCCGGAAGATCCGCCCTTTGCCCGGGCAGAGCGGCTCTCGGCCGGGTTGGACGTGATGGCCTATATCCGCGATCGCGCCGTGGTGATCCCCTCCATCGAGGTGACGCGGCCGGTGGTCGAGGCTGTCGCGCTCGCCGATGGGCGGGCGAACTACAAGTTCGACCTCGGCCAGCCCGCTGGAGAGGGCGGCGAGACTCCGCCTGATCGCGCCGCGCCCCGGATCGGGCTGCTGCGGATCGTCGAGGGTAAGGCCCATGTGGTCGATCCCCGGCTGACCGCCGACTTCAACCTCGACGTCGGCACCCGCAGCGAGGAGAGCGCAGACCCCCGCATCGCGGTCGAGGCGCAGGGCACCTATGCCGGACAGCCCATCCACGGCACGGCCCTGGGCGGGGCCGTCCTGGCCCTGCAGGACAGCCAGAAGGCCTGGCCCATCGAGATGCGGCTGGAGAACGGGCCCACCCAGGTCAGCGTGCGGGGTACCGTCCAGAACCCGCTCGAACTTCAGGGCGCCGATGTGCGGCTGGAGATCAAGGGGCCCGATATGGGGCTCCTTCAGCCCCTCACGGGCGTTCCGATCCCGAAGACGCCGAACTACGAGATTGCCGGGCAGCTCGACTACGTGGCCGGGCGCGTGCGCTTCCGCGACTTCGCCGGCCGCATGGGGCGCAGCGACCTGAACGGCACGATCAGCGTCACCACGGGCGGGGCGAAGCCGGAGGTGGAGGCGGAGCTGCGCTCCCGCCGGGTGGACCTGGCCGATCTCGGCGGCTTCATCGGCGAGGAGCCCGGGCGCGCCACCACGCCGAGCCAGACGCCCCAGCAGCGGCGCGCCGTTGCGCGGGACCAGTCACGCGGGCGCGTGCTTCCGGACGATCCCATCAACTTCCCCAAGCTCGAGGCCGCCAATGTCCGCCTGAACTACCGGGCGGAGAGCATCGTCGGGCGCAACATGCCCTTCGACAACATGCGGGCCGAGATGGAGGTGAAGGACGGCGCGATCACCGTGCGGCCGCTCGCGCTCGGCGTCGGCACCGGCCGCATCGAGGGAACGGTCGCGCTCTCGCCGGAGGAGGGAGGCAAGCTCCGGGGGCGGGCCGATGTCCAGTTCCAACGCCTCGATCTCTCCCGCCTGATGCGGGCCACCAACGGCTTCGAGGGCGCCGGGCGGATCAATGGCCGCGCCCGGATCGAGGGGGCGGGCGGCTCCTTCGCGGACATCCTGGGCAGCGGCACCGGCGAGATTACCATCGGCATGGCGGGCGGCAACCTGTCCGCCCTGCTCGTGGACCTCTCCGGCCTGCGCCTCGGCAATGCGCTGCTCTCCGCGCTGCAGCTGCCGGACCGAACGGTGGTGCAGTGCTTCGTCGCTAATGTCGCGCTGCAACGCGGCATCGCCAATCTGCGCACCGTCATTCTCGACACGGAGGACGTGATCATCAACGCGACCGGCGACGTGAACCTCGCGCGGGAGCGGCTGAACGTGCGGCTGCGCAGCGAGTCCAAGAGCTTCACCATCGGCGCGGTGCCGACCTCCATCCTGATCGGTGGCGGCTTCCGCAACCCCGATGTGGGTCCGGAGGTCGGCGAGCTGCTCACGCGCGGCGGGCTGATCGGCGGGCTGGCGGCGCTCGTCGCGCCGGTCGCGGGGCTGCTGCCCACGATCCAGTTCGGCTCGGGGGAGGACGGCCGCTGCGAGGCGCTGGTGCGCCGCGCCTCCCGGCGCTAGGCCGTTTCAGCGAAGAGCTCCCGGCCGATCAGCATTCGCCGGATCTCGCTCGTGCCCGCCCCGATCTCATAGAGCTTCGCGTCGCGCAGCAGTCGCCCCGTGGGATACTCGTTGATGTAGCCATTGCCGCCGAGGCACTGGATGGCCTCCAGCGCCATCCAGGTGGCCTTCTCCGCGGCGTAGAGGATGGCGCCGGCAGCATCCTTGCGCGTGGTCTGGCCGCGGTCGCAGGCCCTTGCCACGGCGTAGACATAAGACTTCGCCGCGTTCATCACGGTGTACATATCGGCGATCTTGCCCTGCATGAGCTGGAACTCGCCGATGGGCTGACCGAACTGCTTGCGGTCGTGGATGTAGGGAAGCACCACGTCCAGGCAGGCCTGCATGATGCCGGTCGGGCCTGCGGCCAGCACCGCGCGCTCGTAGTCGAGCCCGCTCATCAGCACGTTCACCCCGCGGCCCTCGGTGCCCAGCACGTTCTCGGCCGGCACCTCGCAATCCTCGAAGACGAGCTCGCAGGTGTTGGAGCCGCGCATGCCCAGCTTGTCGAGCTTCTGCGCGGTGGAGAAGCCCGTGAACCCCTTCTCGATCAGGAAGGCGGTGATGCCGCGCGGCCCGGCTGCGGGATCGGTCTTGGCGTAGACGACGAGCACGTCAGCATCGGGCCCGTTGGTGATCCACATCTTGCTGCCGTTGATGACGTAGCGGTTGCCGCGGCGCTCGGCGCGGGTCCGCATGCCAACCACGTCCGATCCGGCTCCCGGCTCGCTCATCGCGAGCGCGCCCACATGCTCGCCGCTGATGAGCCGCGGGAGGTAGCGGCGCTTCTGCTCCTCGTTGCCGTTGCGGGCGATCTGGTTCACGCAGAGGTTGGAATGCGCGCCGTAGGAGAGGGCGACGCTCGCCGAGGCCCGGCTCAGCTCCTCCATGGCCACGCAGTGCTCGAGATAGCCCATGGCCGCGCCGCCATACTCCTCGGGCGCGGTGATCCCGAGCAGGCCGAGATCGCCGAACTTGCGCCAGAGATCCATCGGGAACTCGTTGCTGCGGTCGATCTCGGCGGCGCGGGGGGCGATCTCGTCCGCCGCGAAGACAGCGACCTGTTCGCGCAGGGCGTCGGCCGTCTCGCCCAGGCCGAAATCGAGTCCGCGGAAGCTGTTGCTCATGCCGTTCCCTCTGCCCCTGGCTGAAGTCGGGGTCTTGGGGAAACGGTATGGGCCGCGGCGCCCGCCGACAAGCCGCCTCCGCCCCTAGTTCTTCGGCGCCATCAGCAGGCGCTCGGGCGTCGCGGGCAGGTCCAGCCGCTCGCAGCCGATGGCGTCCCGTAGGGCGTTCCACACGGCGGTGGCCAGCATCAGTGGCGGCTCGCCCACGGCCTTGGAGCGGAACACCGTGTCCGCCCGGCTGGGTGCCCCCTCCAGCAGCCGGACGTTGAATACGGGCGGCACGTCCCGCGAGCCCGGGATCTTGTAGGTGGAGGGGCCGAGGGTGCGGAGCCGTCCTTCCTCGTCCCACCACAACTCCTCGCAGGTGAGCCAGCCCAGGCCCTGGACGAAGGCGCCCTCGATCTGCCCTCGGTCCACGGCGGGGTTGAGGGAGCGGCCGCAATCCTGGACGAGGTCCGCGCGTAGCAGCCGGTGCTCGCCCGTCAGGAGGTCCAGCTCCACCTCGGCGACCGCGGCGCCATAGGAGAAGTAGAAGAAGGGCTCGCCCCGCATGGCGGCGGGGTCCCAGTGGATGCCGGGCGTGCGGTAGAAGCCGGTGGAGGAGAGGGAGATGCGCGCCCGGACGCAGCGATGCGCCAGCTCGCCGAAGCCTATGCGGTGATTGCCCGCGAAGACCTCCTCCTCCTCGAAGCGCACCTCCTCCGGCCGCACGCCCCATTCGGCGGCGGCCAGCTCGGCCATCCGGGTGCGGATGGTGGTGGCGGCGATCTGGGCGGCCCAGCCGTTCAGGTCCGTGCCCGTGCTCGCGGCGGTCGGGGCGGTGTTGGGCACCTCGGCCGTGCTGGTGGGCGTGATCCGAACGCGATCGACGCCGACGCCGAAGACGCCGGCCACGACCTGGGTGATCTTGATGAACAGCCCCTGGCCCATCTCCGTGCCGCCGTGGTTCAGGCGGATGGAGCCGTCCTCGTAGACGTGCACCAGCGCCCCGGCCTGGTTCATGGACATGATGCCGAAGGAGATCCCGAAAGCGAGGACGAAGCTGCCGAGGCCGCGCCTGACCACCTCGTTCGCGGCGTTGAAGGCGTCCACCTCCGCGCGGCGGCGGGCCCAGTCGGCGCCGTCCCGGCACTCGGCCCAGACGCGGCGGAGGAGGTCCCCCTCCAGCGCCTGGCCATAGGGCGTGTGGGAGCCGTTGCCCCCGCCCGCCAGGTTGCGCTCCCGCACCGCTTCCTGCGTGAGGCCGAGGGCGCGGGCGACGCGATGCGTCACATCCTCCATCAGCAGCACGCCCTGCGGCCCGCCGAAGCCGCGGAAGGCGGTGTTGCTCACCGTGTTCGTCTTGCAGGCGACGCCGGTGATGGTGACGTCGGGCACGTCGAGGCAATTCAGCGCGTGGGTGACGGAGCGGAAGACCACCCCGCCCGAGAGGTCCACGCTGTGCCCGCCATCGGCCGCCAGAGTCGCCTCCAGCGCGAGGATGCGGCCCGTCTCGTCGAAGCCGGCCCGCCAGCGGTAGAGCATGGGGTGGCGCTTGCCGGTCGCCGCGATGTCCTGCTTCCGGCCGAGGCGGAGCTTCACTGGGCGACCGGTGCGGCGGGCGGCCAGGGCCGCGCAGGCGGCGACCCAGGAGGCGTTGCTCTCCTTGCCCCCGAAGCCGCCGCCGAGGCGGCGGACCTGAACGGAGATCCGGTTGTGGTCGCAGCCGAGGAGGCGGGCGGCGACGTGCTGCACCTCCGTCGGGTGCTGGGTCGAGGAGTGGATCGTGAGGTCCCCGTCCTCCCCCGGCACGGCGAGGGCGATCTGCCCTTCGAGGTAGAAGTGCTCCTGCCCGCCCGCCACGAAGGTGCCGGAGAGGCGACGCGGCGTGGCCGCGAGGATGGCGGGCGCGTTACCGCGCGACATGACCATAGGCGACATGAGGAAGGCGCCGGCATCCAGCGCCTCCTCCACGGAGAGGACGGGGCGCAGCGGCTCGATCCCCGGCCGCACCGCCGCCGCACCGGCCAGGGCCGCGTCCCGCGTCTCGGCGACCACGATCGCGAGCGGCTGGCCCCAGTACTCCACCAGCCCCTCAGCCAGCATGTGCTCCTGCGCACGCCCGGCCTGGGCGATGTCGTTCCGGCCGGGGATGTCCCCCGGACCGATCGCGGCGACGACGCCGGGGGTGGCGAGGGCGGGGGAGAGGTCGATCGGCGCGAGCCGGCCATGCGCGACCGGCGAGAGCACCAGCGCGGCGTGGAGCAGGGCCGGCGGCATGGGAATGTCGTCGGTGAATCGGGCCTCGCCGGTCGCGTGCTTCAGCGCGCTGTCCTGGCGGAGGGAGGCGCCGGGCCCCGTGTGGCGCGCTGTCATGTCCATCAGGCGAATTCCGGCTGCCGGTGCCAGAGGCGCCGGAGAAGGTTGCCGGCGGCGAGCCGGCGATAGGACGCGCTGCCCCGGAGGTCCGAGAGCGGGCTGATGGCGGCCTCCAGCGCCGCGGCCGCGGCCTCGACCGCCTCGCGGCTCCAGGGCCGGCCGGCGAGCGCGGCCTCGGCCGGGCCGCAGCGCTCGGCGCGCGGCCCCGTGCCGCCGAGGGCGATGCGGGCGCGGGCGACCAGCCCGCCCTCCATCTCGATCAGGGCGGAGAGGCCGACCGTGGTGATGTCCTGGTCCGGCCGCTTGGACAGCTTCTCCGCCGCGAAGAGCGCGCCGGCGGGCGGGTGGGGGATGAGCACGTCCCGGATCACCTCGCCCGGGAGGAGGGCATTGGTGCGGTAGCCCGTGAGGAAGCCCTCCACTGCCGTCTTCCTCTCGCCCCCCGCCCCGGCGATGCGGAGCGTGGCGCCGAGAGCGATCAGCGGCGGCAGGGCGTCGCCGATCGGGGAGGCCGTGCCGAGATTGCCGCCGAGCGTCGCCATCCCGCGGATCTGGCGGGAGCCGAGGCGGCGCAGCAGGGCGGCGAGCGGGGCTAGGGCGGCTTCCCGCGCGCAGGCGGTGAGGAGCCGGCGGTAGCTTGTCGCGGCGCCCACGCGCAGCCATCCCGGCCCGGCCTCCAGCAGGTTCAGCTCCGGCACGCCGGAGAGGAGGATGACCCGCGGCGGCACCTCACGGCGCTCGGAGACGCGCAGACCGAGATCGGTGCCGCCGGCGAGGAGCCAGGCCTCGGGATGGGCCGCGCGCAGGGCGAGCAGGTCCGCCAAGCTCGTCGGGCGGTCGAAGACCTGGCCCGGCGCCTCGAAGCGAGTGGCGGGCGCGTCCGGCGCGGGCGGCGGCGGCAAGCCGTCGTCGTGGAGTGCCTCCAGCACCTCGATGATCGGGCGGTAGCCCGTGCAGCGGCAGAGATTCCCGGCGAGCGCGTCGTGCGGGTCGCCACCCTCCCGCGCATGGGCCCAGGCCGCCATGACGATGCCGGGGGTGCAGAAGCCGCACTGGGTGGCGTCCCCCTCGGCCATGGCGCGCTGCACGGGATGCGGGCCGCTCTCCATGGCGCGCAGCCCCTCCACCGTGCGGATGCGGCGGCCATGCATCTGCCCGAGCAGGGTGAGGCAGGCATTCACCGGCACCCGCGCGCCGTCCTCTTCCTCGATCACCACGGTGCAGGCGCCGCAATCGCCCTCCGCGCAGCCCTCCTTCGTCCCGGCGAGGCCGGCGGGGCCGCGGAGCCAGTCGAGAAGGGTCGCGGTGGGGGAGGTTCCCGGCGGCAGCGTCCGCGGGGTGCCGTTCAGGGTGAAGGCGATCGGGCCGGCGATGGGCGTCATGGCAGGGAGCCTAGCAGGCTCCGTGCCGTGGCATACCCAGCCCGCCGCTCAGCCCACGGGCAGCCGAGCGAGGGCGGCGGTCAGGTCCTCGGGCGCGTAGGGCTTGGCCAGGACCGGGTTGCCGACGAGGCGCTGCGGCAACCCGGCCGCGCCGTAGCCGGAGGCGACGACGAAGGGAACCTCCATCGCCATCAGCCGCTCGGCCACGGGCTCGGAGGTTTCGCCGGCCAGGTTCAGGTCCAGCACGGCGAGGTCGGGGCGCTCGGATTCGAGAACCGACAGCGCCTCGGACACCGTGGCCACCGGGCCCAGCACCTGCACCCCGGCATCGGCCAGCGTATCCTCGACCAGCATGGCGACGAGCGTTTCATCCTCGACGACCAGAACGCGGCGGCCCGCCAGGCTTCCCATCCAGACAGTCCCTCCATCTCCGGCGGGGATACCCACCGGTTCAGACGTGCTTCAGGGCGTGGCCCCGGGCCGCCGCCCTGTCAAGCTCGGCCCGGTTTCGTTACGCCTCCGAGCGGCTGCGTCAGTCCGCGTACTGCCCAGCCGCCTGAATGATCGGGCGCCACTTGGCGATGTCCGCCTGCCAGTAGCGGCGGTGCGCCTCCGGCGTTGCCTGCTCCTGGCTGACCGGGGTGGTGCCTAGCTCGGCGAAGCGCGCGATCAGCCGCTCGTCGCGCAGCGCGACCTGCAAGGCGCGGGAGAGGCGGTTCACGATGGCCGCATCCGTGCCCCTCGGCGCGTAGAGCCCGTGCCAGACCGAGACCTCGAAGCCCGGCAGCCCCGCCTCGCTCGCCGTCGGCAGGTTCGGCAGGGCGGCGTTGCGGGCCGAGGTGGTGACGGCGAAGGCCTTCACCGCGCCGGAATTGATCTGCTGCGTCGTGTTGGTGGTCTGGTCGCAAAGAAGGTCCACCGTGCCGCCGATCAGGTCGGTCATCGCCGGGCCCGTGCCGCGATATGGCACTGTGGTGACCTGCGTCTGCACCGCCGCCTGTAGCAGGAGCCCGCAGATGTGGGAGGCGGCGCCGACGCCGGCATTGGCCAGGTTCACCTCCAGCTTCCGCTGGCGCATCACCTGCACCAGCTCGGCGAGGTTGTTCGCGGGGAAGTCCTTCTTGGCGATGATGGTCATTGGGACTTCGGTGATCAGCCCGGCCGCCTCGAAGCCGTTCACGGGATCGTAGGCCAGGCGGCGGTAAAGGGAGGGGGTGGTGCCCATCCCGATGTGGTGGATGAGCAGGGTGTGCCCGTCCGGCCGGGCCTGGGCGACGCGCTGGGCGCCGAGCGTCCCGCCGGCGCCGCCCACGTTCTCCACCACCACGGGCTGGCCGAGGTCGCGCGCCATCACCTCGGCGACGAGGCGGGAGACGACGTCGGTCGGGCCACCGGCCGCGAAGGGGACGATGATAGTCACGGGGCGGTTGGGGTAGTTCGCCTGGGCGCGCGCCGTGCCGGGAAGCAGGGCCGGGGCGGCGAGGGCGGTCGCGAGGGCGAGCCCGCGGCGGCGCGTTATCGAAATCATGGACGTGAACTCCCGTTAATAGCGGGGCGGTCGCAGGATTCGGGGCGCGCTGTCAAGCGGGTTGCGGGAGCGCAACGGCGCGCCCCCGCCGGGGCTCAGGAATCCATCTTGAGCGCGGCGATGAAGGCGCTCTGCGGAATCTCTACCTTGCCGAACTGCCTCATGCGCTTCTTGCCCTCCTTCTGCTTCTCCAGGAGCTTGCGCTTGCGGCTGATGTCGCCGCCATAGCACTTGGCGGTCACGTCCTTGGACATGGCGCCGATCGTCTCGCGCGCGATGACGCGGCCGCCGATCGCAGCCTGAATGGGGATCTTGAAGAGCTGGCGGGGGATAAGGTCCTTTAGCTTCTCGCAGATCTGGCGGCCGCGGCGCTCGGCCTGGGAACGGTGGGCCATGAAGGAGAGCGCGTCCACCGGCTCGTTGTTCACGAGGATGCCGATCTTCACGAGGTCTCCCTCCTCGTAGCTGTCCATCGCGTAGTCGAAGCTGGCATAGCCGCGGGAGATGGACTTGAGGCGGTCGTAGAAGTCGAAGACCACCTCGTTCAGCGGCAGACGGTACACGGCCATGGCGCGGGCGCCGACATAGGTCAGCTCCATCTGCTGGCCGCGGCGCTCGCTGCAGAGCGTGAGGATGTTGCCGAGATACTCGTCCGGCACGAAAATCGTCGCCTTGATCCAGGGTTCCTGGATGCTGTCGATCGTAACGATGTCGGGCATGTCGGCGGGGTTGTGCAGCTCCCGCTCCGTGCCGTTCGTCATCTTGAGCTTGTAGACGACGCTCGGCGCCGTCGCGATCAGATCGAGGTCGAACTCGCGCGAGAGGCGCTCCTGGATGATCTCCAGGTGCAGCAGGCCGAGGAAGCCGCAGCGGTAGCCGAAGCCGAGAGCCGCGCTGCTCTCCGCCTCGTAGTGGAAGGAGGCGTCGTTCAGCCGCAGCTTGGCGAGGCTGTCGCGTAGCTTCTCGAAGTCGTCGGCATCCACGGGGTAGAGGCCGCACCACACGACGGGAATGGAGGGCTTGAAGCCCGGCAGCGCCTCGGCGGCGGGGTTGCGGTCGTCGGTGATGGTGTCACCAACGTTCGTGTCGGCGACCGTCTTGATGGCGGCGGTGATGTAGCCCATCTCGCCCGGCCCGAGGCTCTCCACCGCCTGCATCTTCGGCCGGAAAACGCCGACCTGCTCGACCACATGCGTCGAGCCCTCCGCCATCATGCGGATCTTCTGCCCCTTGCGGAGGTGCCCGTCCTTCACACGGACGAGGATGACGACCCCGAGATAGGGGTCGTACCAGCTATCGACGAGAAGGGCCTTCGTGGCTCCCGAGGCGTCGCCCTTGGGCGGGGGCAGGCGGGTGACGATGGCTTCCAGCACGCCTTCGATGTTCAGCCCGGTCTTGGCGGAGATCATCACGGCGTCGTCGGCGGGCAGGCCCACCACGTCCTCGATCTGCTGCTTCACCCGCTCCGGCTCGGCAGCGGGGAGATCGACCTTGTTGAGGATGGGGACGATCTCATGGCCCGCATCGATGGCCTGGTAGACATTGGCCAGGGTCTGCGCCTCCACGCCCTGGGAGGCGTCCACCACCAGGAGGGAGCCCTCGCAGGCTGCGAGGCTGCGCGAGACCTCGTAGGCGAAGTCCACGTGGCCCGGCGTGTCCATGAGGTTCAGGACATAGTCCTGCCCGTCCTGCGCGCGGTAATTCAGGCGCACGGTCTGCGCCTTGATGGTGATCCCGCGCTCCTTCTCAATGTCCATGTTGTCCAGCACCTGCTCCGTCATCTCGCGTGAGGTGAGGGCGCCGGTGTTCTGGATCAGCCGGTCGGCCAGGGTGGACTTGCCGTGGTCGATATGGGCGATGATCGAGAAGTTGCGGATGCGGTCGAGCGGGGTATCGGTCATCTGGTTCCGGGCCGTGGGCGGGCATGGCCCCCCGGCCTGATTCAGGGGCCAATCTGGGGCGTTCAGGGCATCAGATAGGGCAGGCCGCGCCCGGGGCCAAGCGCGGCGTGCCCGGGGGAGCGGCAGGAGGGCTCAGGTGCCCTCGTCCGGGATGTTCAGGGTCTGGCCACAGGCCTTGCAATGGACGGCGTCTGGCTCGTGCCGCTGGAGCCCGCAATTTGGGCAGGGGAAGCGGACCTTGTTCGGCCGGAACAGGGACTGGGCCAGGCGCAGGAAGAGGGTGACGCCGGCGAACATGATGAGGACGGTCAGCAACCGGCCCGTGCGCCCGGGCAGGGTGATGTCCCCGAAGCCCGTCGTCGTCAGCGCGGTGACGGTGAAGTAGAGGGCGTCGGCGTAGTCCCGGATCTCCTCGTTGAACCGGTACTGGGTTTCGTAGACCAGTCCGGTCATGATGAAGATGAAGACGATGAGGTCGGTGGCGGCAACGATCGAGTCCTCGTTCCGCTGGAAGGCGGGGAAGTCCCGGCGCAGGCGGTTCAGCAGCCGCGGGGAGCGGAGGAGCCTGATGACCCGCAGGGCCCGCAGGAAGCCCGCCGCTGCCCCAAGCCTGGGGATGAGGAAGCACAGGATCGCCACCGCGTCGGCGAGGGTGGCGGGATGGGCCAGCTCGCGCCAGGGCCGCGGGCTGGCGCGGAGCCGGGCGCCGAACTCGGCCAGCAGCACGAAGCCGAGCGCCGTGTCCGCCACCTCCACTGCGGTGGTCCGCTCGACGAAGGAGGTGGCGATGATAAAGACGAGGGTGACGGCATCCAGAAGGAGCAGGCCGTAGCGGTAGCGGACGGCCCGGGGCGTATCGCGGTAGTAGAGCTCGCGGAAAAACGGCCGGTCGGCGGGAAGGGCCGCGCTGCCCCACCCGTTCCGGCCATGCGCGGGGAGCTTCATCGGCGCCCGAGGGTGTGGAACTCCGGATTCGGCCGGAGATCCATCGCGTTGGCCAGGCGGTTGGACATGGAGAAGAAGGCGGCGATGGCCGCGATGTCCCAGGCCTCGTCCTCGGTGAAGCCGGCCTCGGCCAGCGCGCGGTGGTCCTCCTCGCTCACGAGATGAGAGGCGGTGGCAACCTTCAACGCATGGTCCAGCATGGCGCGCTGGCGGGGCGGCAGCCCGGCCTTGCGGTAGTTCGTCGCCACGAGGTCGGCGATGACGGAGTCCTTTGCCCGGACCCGCAGGATCGCCCCGTGCGCCACCACGCAGTAAAGGCAGGAATGGGCGGAGGAGACCGCGACGACAATCATCTCCCGCTCCGCCGCCGTCAGCCCCTCGCGCTTCTCCATCAGCGCATCGTGGTAGGCGACGAAGGCGCGGAACTCCTCCGGGCGGCGGGCGAGGAGGAGGAAGACGTTGGGCACGAAGCCCGCCTTTTCCTGCACGGCCAGGATCTTCTCGCGGATGTCCTGGGGCAGGTCGCCCAGCTCGGGAACGGGGAGGCGGAAGGGGCGAGAGGCTTCGCTGGCCATGGTCGTTTCCGTATTGTGGGCGCCCGCCGGAGCCGACGCCGCACCACGCTAGACCCGACGCGCCCCGCGGTCAGCCCCGCAGGGTCGCGCCCGTCGCCTTGGTGACGGCGGCGACGATGCGCCCGGTGATCGCCTCGATCTCTGCATCCGTCAGCGTCCGTTCCCGCGGCTGGAGGGTGATCTCCAGGGCGAGCGACACCTTTCCCTCCGGCAGGCGATCCCCGGCATAGCGATCGAAGAGCGACACATCGGCCAGCAGGTTTCGCTCCGCGTTGCGGGCGGCGCGGATCAGCGCCTCCGCGCCCACCGTCTCGTCCACCAGGAAGGCCAGGTCTCGGCGGACGGGCTGGAAGGCCGGGAGATCAGGCGCGACCTTCTTCCGGCGCTTCGGCTCAGGAATCGAATCCAGCAGCACCTCGAAGGCCACGGCCGGTCCGTCGATGCCAAGCGCCGAGAGGAGGCGGGGATGCAGCTCCCCGAAGCGCGCCAGCGGCAGCTTCGGCCCGCTGCGCAGCACGCCGGAACGGCCGGGATGGTAGTGGCCGGCGGCGTCGGCGGTGACGCTCAGCGCCGCGGGCGAGAGGCCGAGGGCGAGCAGCACGGCCAGGGCGTCCCCCTTCGCGTCCAGCGCGTCCACGGGGCGGGAAGGCTCCAGCGGGTGGCGGGGCGTCCGCCCCAGGCGCAGCCCGGCCGCGGTGGCGAGCTGCCCTTCCGGCGAGGGGGCGGCGTAGGAGGCGCCGATCTCGAACAGCGCCACGTCCGGGAAGCCGCGCGCCGCATTGCGCCCGGCGGCGCCGAGCAGGGTGGTGATCGGGGTAGGCCGCATCTGGTCGAGATCGGCGGCGATCGGGTTCTCGACCCGAAGCGACTCCGGCGCCTCCCCGAACAGGACGGCCGTGCTGCGGGCGGTGAAGCCGAAGGTGACGGCCTCGGCGAGCCCGCGCGAGGCCAGCACGCGGCGGGTAAGGCCGGCGCGGGACTGGCGCGGGGTGAGGGCGGGAAGGGGAAGCCGCCCCTCGGCGGGCAGGGAGACGGCGGGGATGGCGTCCAGCCCCTCCAGCCGCAGCACCTCTTCCAACAGGTCGCACTCGGCCTCGACATCCTCGACCCCCTCGGCCGCCGCGGCGGCGCGGGCGGGATCGAGATTCGGTTCCTGCGTCAGCTCTGTGCCTCCGGCCCGGTAGGCGGAGCGGGAGGAGGCGACGTCGTTGCGCCAGGAGGGCACGGCGACGGTGACGGAGGCCGCGTCCTGCTCCTTCACCGCAAAGCCCAGCCGCTCCAGCGAGGCCACGGCGCGCTCGGCCGGGATGGAGGAGCCGCCGAGGCCCGCGATCCGCTCAAAGCGCAGCGTCGCGTCGCGACGCCACTGCGGCTCCGCCCCGGCCTCGGTGACCGTGCTCGGCTCACCGCCGCAGAGATTGATGATCATCTGCGTCGCCGCCTCCAGCATCGCGCGCTGCGCGGCGGGGTCGAGGCCGCGCTCGTTGCGCGCGCGGGCGTCGCTGTGCACCCCGTGGCGGCGGCCGGTGAGGGCGATGCGCACGGGGTCGAAGAGCGCGCACTCGATGAAGACCTCGCGCGTCCCCTCGTCGCAGCCCGTGGACTCGCCGCCGACGATGGCGGCGAGGCTCTCCACCCCGGCCTCGTCGGCGATTACGATGTCCTCGGGCGTCGGGCGATAGGTCTTGCCGTTCAGCGCCAGGTACTCGTCGCCCTCGCGGCCCAGTCGCATGGTGAGGGTGCGCCCGCGCACCTTCGCCACGTCGAAGACGTGCAGCGGGCGGCCGAGGTCGAAGGTGAAGAAGTTGGTGACATCCACCAGCGCGTTGATCGGGCGCAGGCCGATGGCGGTCAGCCGCTCCTGCATCCACTTGGGCGAGGGGCCGTTCGTCACGCCCCGCACGGCGCGGCCGAGCACTTGGATGCAGGCGCGGGGATCGTCGATCACCCAATCCAGCGGCGTGGGATAGGCGGGCGCGACCGGCTCCGGGTTCCAGGGCTTCAGCGTGCCGAGCTCCACCGCGGCGAGGTCACGCGCCACGCCGCGCACGGCCAGCGCGTCGCCGCGGTTGGGGGTGACGCTGATCTCGATCACGGGATCGCCCAGCCCGGCATAGTCGGCATAGGGCGTGCCCACCGGCGCGTCCTCGGGCAGCTCCACGATGCCGCTGTGGTCGTCGCCCAGCCCCATCTCGCGCGAGGAGAGCATCATCGCCTCGCTCTTCACGCCGCGGATTTCGCCGGCCTTCAGCGTGATGCCGGTGCCGGGCACGAAGGCGCCGGGCAGCGCCGCCACGCCTTTCATCCCCGCGCGCGCGTTCGGCGCGCCGCAGACGACGGAGCGGATGGTGCCATCGCCCACATCCACCTTCAGCGCGCGCAGCCGGTCGGCATTCGGGTGCTGCTCCGCCTCGACCACATGGGCGATGCGGAAGGGGGCGAGGGCGGCGGCGCGGTCCTCCAAGCCCTCCACCTCGAGCCCGATCGTGTTGAGGGCCGCGAGGATCCGGTCCAGCGACGCATCCGTCTCCAGATGGTCGCGAAGCCAGGAGAGGGTGAACTTCATCGTCTGTCTCTCAGGCGGCGTCGTGGAGCGTGAAGGGCGAGAGCGGGGAGGTCGCGTAGTGACGCAGCCAGCGAAGATCCGCCTCATAGAAGGGGCGCAGGTCGGGGATGCCGTGCTTCAGCATGGTGATGCGCTCGATCCCCATCCCGAAGGCGAAGCCCTGCCAGACCTTCGGGTCGATGCCGGCATTGGCCAGCACCTTCGGATGCACCATGCCGCTGCCCAGGATCTCCAGCCAGTCGCCGCCCTGGCCCAGCTCGCCCGTCCTGCGGCTCCAGCCGATATCCACCTCCATCGAGGGCTCGGTGAAGGGGAAGTAGCTGCTGCGGAAGCGCACGGGCAGGTCCGCAATGCCGAAGAAGGCGCGCAGGAAATCGACGAGCGTGCCCTTCAGGTGCCCCATGTGGATGTCGTGCCCGACCACCAGCCCCTCGACCTGATGGAACATGGGCGAGTGCGTCGCGTCGTGGTCCGCGCGCCAGGTACGGCCGGGGACGATCACGCGGATCGGTGGCTCCCCCTCCAGCATCGTGCGAATCTGCACGGGGCTCGTATGGGTCCGCAGCACCGGGCGCCGCCCGCCGGGCTCGGGAGGAGTGAGATAGAAGGTGTCGTGGTCCTGGCGGGCGGGGTGATGGTCCGGGATGTTGAGGGCGGAGAAGTTGTGCCAGTCGCCCTCGATATCCGGCCCCTCGGCCACCTTGAAGCCCATCGCGCCGAAGAGGGCGACCAGCTCCTCCATGGTGCGGGAGATCGGGTGGATGCTGCCGGACTCCGGCCCCGTCGGCGGGTGCGGGCGCGGGGGGAGGGTGACGTCCATACGCTCCGCCGCCAGCTTCGCGTCCAGCGTGAAGGCCTCCAGCGTCGTGCGGCGGCTCTCCAGCGCGCGCTCCACCTCGAGCTTGAGCGCGTTCACCTGCGCCCCGCGCGCGCGGCGCTCCTCCGGTGGCAGGGCGCCGAGGGTCTTGAGCAGCCCCGTCACCTCGCCGCTCTTGCCCAGCGCCGAGACGCGCACCGCGTCCAGCGCACGGAGGTCGGCGGCCTCCGCGATGGCGGCCTCGATCGAGGCGCGCAGCATGTCGAGATCGTCAACCATTCCCGAACCCATCCCTGGCCACCCGGCGGGCGCCCCATATGCCAAGGGCCGCGCCGCCGGGAAACCTCCCGGCAATCGCGGCCCTTGGGCGTTCGTTCAGATCGGCGCCCCATCCTGCGGAGGGGCACCGAGCCTCAGGCGGTCTGCTGAGCCGGGAGGGACGCCTTGGCCTTCTCAACGAGCGTGGCGAAGGAGGCCGCGTCGTCATAGGCGATGGCGGCCAGCACCTTGCGGTCCAGTTCGATCCCCGCGGCCTTCAGGCCGGCGATGAAGCGGGAATAGACGATCCCGTTCTCGCGGCAGGCGGCGTTGATGCGCTGGATCCAGAGGCCGCGGAAGTCGCGCTTCTTGTTGCGGCGGTCGCGATAGGCGTACTGCAGCGCCTTCTCGACCCGCTCCAGCGCGGGGCGGTAGGCGGTGGAGGACCGGCCGACATAGCCCTTGGCGAGCTTGAGGACCTTCTTGTGACGGGCGTGGGCGGTGACGCCGCGCTTAACACGAGCCATTCTTCTGTCTCCTCTCGCTTACCGGGACAGGCCGTAGGGCAGCCACTGCATGACGGTCTTCGCGTCCTGGTCGCGCAGCACCTGATTGCCGCGGTTCTGGCGCTTCACCTTCTGCGAGCGGGCGGAGAGGTTGTGGCGCTTCTTGCCCGGGCCGGCCAGGACCTTGCCGGTCGCCGTGATCTTGAAGCGCTTCTTGGCAGAAGACGTCGTCTTCATCTTGGGCATTTGGGTCCTCCTCATGGCAGGGGGATGGACGGCCCCACCTTGCGCCGCCCCCTTCGCCTTTCGGATGGGGGGCGGGCCGCACCATGCGGCGGGGGCCGGGACCACGGCCGGGCAGCCCAGAGAAGCCCGGGGCGCGTGGGAGGGCGGGGTATAAGGGAAGCTCGGGGGGGCGGCAAGACCCGTTGCGGTCCTGGCGCATCCGGCCGGACAGGATAAGGATAGCGGGGCGATGATCGCCATCCTCTCCGATATCCACGCCAACCGCGAGGCCCTCTCGGCCTGTCTCGACCACGCCGACCGCGCGGGCGCCACGCGATACGTCTTCCTCGGCGACATCGTCGGCTACGGGGCAGACCCCGCCTGGTGCCTCCGCACCGTCATGGACCGGATCGCCCACGGGGCGGTCGCCATCCTCGGCAACCACGACCAGGCCGTCTTCGCCCGGGGGACGCGGATGAACGGCCGCGCCGCCGCGGCCATCGACTGGACCCGCGCCCAGCTCAGCCCCGATGCCGCCGGCTTTCTCCGGACGCTCCCGCTCGAGCACGCCGAGGGGGACATCCTCTTCGTCCACGCCGATGCCTCCGCCCCGGAGGAGTGGCGCTACGTCCTCGGCGCCGAGGAGGCCCGGCGCAGCCTCGACGCGAGCCCGGCGCGGGTCACCGTCTGCGGCCACGTCCATGTCCCCCGGCTCTTCGGCCTCACCGCGACGGACAAGTGCACCGCCTTCTCGCCCGCGCCCGGCGTTCCCGTCCCTCTCCCCCGCCCCCGGCGCTGGCTGGCGGTGATGGGCGCGGTCGGCCAGCCCCGGGACGGGGACCCCGCCGCCTGCTACGGGCTGCTGGACCCCGCGGCGGCCGAGCTGCGCTGGATGCGCGTGCCATACGACGTGGAGACCGCGGCGGCGAAGATCCGGGGGGCTGGCCTGCCGGAGAGCCTCGCCGACCGCCTCTTCCTCGGGCGCTGACGATGCCCCAGCGCCGGCCGCGAGAGGGACAGGTGATCGACGGCTTCACCCTCGGCCCGCCGCTCCACCAGGGGGGCATGGCCTCCATCTTCGAGGCGACGCATCCCGCGCACAACTTCCCCGTGCTGATAAAGCTGCCGCATCTCGACGGGGTGGACGCCGCCCACATCGTCTCCTTCGAAATGGAGCAGATGATCCTGCCCCGGCTCACCGGTCCGCATGTCCCGCGCTACGTGGCGGCCGGGGGGTTCGACACGCCGCATCCCTATCTCGCGATGGAGCGCATCCCCGGCCCCTCTCTCCTGGCGAGGCTGCGGGAGCTTCCCCTACCCCTGGATGAGGTGGCCGCGATCGGGGCGAAGGCGGCGCTGGCCGTCGCCGCCCTTCACCGCCAGCGCGTCTCCCATCTCGACATCAAGCCCGCCAACATCCTCTTCCGCCCGACACCGGACGGGCTGCGCGGCGATGCCGTGCTGGTGGATTTCGGCCTCTCCCACCACGGCCAACTCCCCGACCTCATAGAGGAGGAGTTCCGCATCCCCTACGGCACCGCCCCCTACATGGCGCCTGAGCAGGCCATGGGGCAGCGGAACGAACCCCGGAGCGACATCTTCGCCCTCGGCGTCCTCCTCTACCAGCTCGCGACGGGCCTCCTTCCGTTCGGGGAGCCGCAGCACCTCCGCGCTGTCCGCAAGCGCCTCTGGCGCGACCCCGTGCCGCCCCGCAAGCTGCGCCCGGAGATCCCGCCCTGGCTTCAAGAGGTGATCCTGCGCTGCCTGGAGGTGGAGCCGGGCAGCCGCTATCCCACGGCTACTCAGCTTGCCTTCGACCTCCGCAACCCCGAATCCGTGCGGCTGACGCCGCGCGCCGAGCGCCTGCGGCGGGACGGATGGCTCGCCGTGGTGGAGCGCCGCTTCAACCGCGACCGCGCGCCCCGCACCGGCCGCCCGGCGGTGACGGCCCATGCCGCCCCCATCGTGGCCGTGGCCGTGGACCTGCGCGAGGGGTCCGTTGCCCTGGCGGAGGCGCTGCGGGCGAGCGTGGGCAACGTGCTCCGCACCATGCCCGGCGCGCGCGTGGCCTGCCTCAACGTGCTGCTGGACGGCTACATCACCGGGGATGCGCAGCACGACGACGAGGGCCGCTCCTCCCGCGTGCAGCGCCTGGCCGAGCTGCGCCACTGGGCCGCGCCGCTCGGGCTGGAGGAGGGGCGCATCACCTTCCACGTGCTGGAGGGTTCCTCAGCGGCCGAGGCCCTGCTCGAATACGCCGTGGCGAACGGAGTGGATCACGTCGTGATGGGGGCGCGGGCGAATTCGGTGCTGCGGAGCGTTCTGGGCTCGGTCGCGGGGGAGGTGGCCGCGCGCGCGCCCTGCTCCGTCACCGTCGTGCGGCCGAGGGAGGCCGCGCCGTGACGCAGGAGGGAGAGACGGCGCTGACGCGCTGGGACCGGCGCTATCTCGGCTTGGCCGCCCACATCCGGGGATGGTCGAAGGACCCCCGGGGGCGGGTGGGCGCCGTGATCGTCGCGCCCGAGCTGAACCGCATCGTTGCCACCGGCTTCAACGGCTTTCCCACCCGCATCGAGGACGACATGGACCGGCTCTCGGACAAGCCGACGAAGCTGGACATGATGGTGCATGCCGAGCAGTCAGCCCTCCTCTTCGCCGGGCGAGAGGCAAGGGGCTGCACCCTCTATGTCGTGGGCAAGCCGGTCTGCAACCACTGCGCCGTGCTCTCCATCCAGTCCGGCATCCGGCGCGTGGTGGCCTCCGCGCCGAGGCTCGGCACCCGCTCCGAGTGGGACCGGCGGGGCCACATCTCGGCCAGGCTCTTCGCCGAGGCCGGGCTCCGCTTCGATGCCGTGCCCGAGGACGTGCTCGCCGCGCTTCTGCCGGGGGAGGCGGGGGGCGCGGCGACGCTCGACCCCACCCCGACCCCCACGGGCTAGGGCGCGCCGCTTCCGGCGCGGGCCGGCGCCCCCTATATCGGCCGCGCGATGATGATCTCCTTCCGCAAGATGCACGGCCTTGGCAACGACTTTGTCGTGCTCGACGCGCGCCGCGCGCCTCTGCCCATTACCCCGGCCCGCGCCGCCGCCATCGCCGACCGGCACCGGGGCATCGGCTGCGACCAGTTCATCGTCATGGAGCCGGGCGGGCAGGGGGCGGAGGTGTTCATGCGCATCCACAACCCCGACGGCTCCGAGGCCGGGGCCTGTGGCAACGCCACCCGCTGCGTGGCCGAGCTGGCCATGGCCGAGGCTGGGAGCGATGCGGTCGCCATCCGCACGATCGCCGGCCTCCTCCCCGCCGACCGCCTGCCGGACGGCCGCATCCGCGTGGACATGGGCCCGGCCCGGCTGGGCTGGAGGGAGGTGCCCCTCGCGCAGGAGGCCGACACCCTGCACCTGCCGCTTGCGGCCGAGGGCGTCTCCGACCCCGCCGCCTGCTCCATGGGCAACCCGCACGCGACCTTCTTCGTGCCCGATCTCGATGCGCTGGACCTCCCCCGGATCGGCCCCGCGCTGGAGCGCGACCCGCTCTTCCCCGACCGCGCGAATATCGGCTTCGTGCAGGTCCTCGCGCCCGACCATCTCCGCCTCGCCGTCTGGGAGCGGGGGGCGGGGCTGACGCTCGCCTGCGGCTCCGGCGCCTGCGCGGCGCTGGTGAACGCGGCCCGGCGGGGGCTCTCGGCACGGGCCGCAACGGTCTCCCTGCCCGGCGGGGACCTGTTCGTCGAGTGGCGGGAGGACGGGCATGTGATGATGGCCGGCCCCACCGCGACCGCCTTCACCGGCATGATCGACCTCGACGCCTACGCGGCGTGAGACGCCCCCTGATGGAGTGGAACGCATGGCGCTGAAGGATCTCTGGGGGCGGCTCGCTACCTGGGCCACCACCCCCGAGGGCGAGCCGAAGCCGCCCGCGGGGGAACCGGACGCGCCCACGATCCCGCCCCCGCCCGCCGAGGAGCTGCCCCCGCTCCGCGAGCCGGATGCCCCGGACCAGATACCTGCGCCGGAGCCCGGCACCGGCGACCCGCCCGCCCCGATGCAGGCCCGAGGACCCGACCACCTCCTTCCCCCGGTCTCCGGCATTCCTGGCTTCGCCACCCCGGCCCCGGCGGAGGTGTCCACGGATGGCGGCGAGATGCCGCAGGCCTTCCGCCCCACCATGCCGACCGTGCCCGTGGTGCCTGGACTGAGCACGGATTCCGGCCCCGCACCGGCCGCAGAGCCGGTGGAGGAGGCGTCGTACGAGGTGCAGGCTCCGCCGCCGGCCGCGCCCGAGGCGCCGCCGGCGCCGCAGCCGGCCCCCGCCGCCGGGCAGGCCGCGCCCCAGGGGGGCTTCTTCTCCCGGCTGAAGGCGGGTCTCTCCCGCTCCACCGCGCGGCTAACGGAAAACCTGACCGGCCTTTTCCGCAAGCGCCGGCTGGACGAGGAGGCGCTGGAGGAGCTGGAGGAAACCCTCATCCTCGCCGATCTCGGCCTGCCCGCCGCCCGGCGCATCGTCGGCAGCTTCCGCCGCACCCGCTTCGGTAAGGAGGTGACGGACGAGGAGGTGAAGGCCGCGCTGGCCGATGAGGTGGCGGAGATCCTGGCCCCGGTGGCACGGCCCCTTCAGCCCGACTGGGGCGTGAAGCCCTATGTCGTACTCGTGGTCGGGGTGAACGGCACGGGCAAGACCACCACCATTGCCAAGCTGGCGCAGAACTACCGCACCGAGGGGCGGCGCGTGATGATGGCCGCCGGAGACACCTTCCGCGCCGCCGCGGTGGAGCAGCTCCAGATCTGGGGCGAGCGCACGGGCAGCACCGTCGTCGCCCCGGCCAAGGAGGGTGCGGATGCGGCGGGCCTCGCCCACGAGGCGCTGCAGCGCGCACGCGCCGAGGGCGCCGACATCCTGCTCATCGACACCGCCGGGCGGCTGCACAACAAGGCCGGGCTGATGGAGGAGCTGCGCAAGGTCGTGCGCGTGCTCCGCAAGCTCGACCCCGAGGTGCCGCACGCCGTGCTTCTGGTGCTGGACGCCACCACCGGCCAGAATGCCGTGCAGCAATGCAAGGTGTTCCGCGAGATGGTGGACGTTACCGGCCTGATCGTGACCAAGCTCGACGGCTCGGCCAAGGGCGGCGTCGTCGTCGCGCTGGCGGAGGAGTTCGGCCTGCCCGTCCACGCCGTCGGCGTGGGCGAGACGGCGGCCGATCTCCGCCCCTTCGAGGCGCGCGACTACGCCCGCTCCCTCCTGGGCCTCTCCTGATGCGCTCCACCTCGATGCCTGAGGTCCGCTGGGAGAGGCTCACCGCCCCCGAGATCGGCGAGTGGGCGGCGCGCGACGCCACTGTGATCCTGCCCGTGGCCGCGCTGGAGCAGCACGGGCCGCACCTGCCGGTCTGGACAGACAGCCTCATCGGCCACGCCGCCTGCATCCGCGCGGCCGAGTTGGTGGAGGGGGACGCGCCCGCGATCGTCCTGCCGCCGATGTGGCAGGGGATCAGCGAGCACCACCTGCCCTTCGGCGGCACGATCAGCCTCGACTTCCGCACGATGCAGGCCGTGATCGCCTGCGTCGCGCGATCGATCCTCGCCTGCGGGTTCCGCAAGCTCTTCCTGGCCAATTCCCATGGCGGGAACATCGAGCCGCTGGTGGTGATCGCGCGCGAACTGGGCGCCGAGATGGGCATCCCAGTCGTCACCGCCACGGTGCACCAGGCCGCCGCCGCGGCCATCGCCGGCATACTGGAGACGCAGAGCGGGACGCAGCACGCCTGCGAGGCGGAGACGAGCCTCTGGCTGGCGCTGGACCCCGCACAGGTCCGGCGGGAGAGGATCGAGGGCGCCCTGTCGAATGGCGGTCCATCCGTCGGGGGCAGCGCCTTCCAGCGCTTCTGGTCCTTCGCCGAGCGCGCGCCCGGCACCGGCGTGCGCGGCGACCCCCGCGCTGCAACGGCGCAGAAGGGCGAACGCATCCTGGCCGCCATCGCCGAGGCCCTAGCGCGGGGGCTGCGCGATCCCGCCCTCTGGGCGCGCCCCGACGACGTCTGGTCTCCCGGTCGCGCGCAGCGCTTTCCTTCTTAGTAGGAGAAGGGGATCTCCAGACGCGCCCCGGCGGCGGGATCCCGGAACAGCCTGTCCTGCCGCTCGGTGTAGTTGTTGCCGGACTGCACCCGGCTGTCCGGCAGGTTGCGCGGCTCAATCAGGTCCGGGCGGAGCCGCGCCGTCTCCCGCGGGGGCGGCGGCCGCGGCGCCTCGACCGAGCGGTTCGGCATGGGGGCGATGTCCGCCTGCGGGGCGGGGGCGGGGGGCGGAGGCGCCTCGACCACGGGCGGCGGCGCCCGGCGCCGGGCCGCCCGCCGCTGGGCGGGGCGCCGGACCCGCGGCGCGCTCGCGACCGGCGGAGCGGGCGCGTCCTGCACGAGATGGATGGCGCCGGCCCCCAGTGCCTGCCCATCGCCGGCGGGCGTGGCACCGAGGAGCAGGGCCGATAGGGCGAGGCTGACGATCATCCGGCATCTCCCGCCAGGATGTGCCCGGGAAGCGGGCGCGTGCCGCGCTGGTCCTCGGGCGGGTTGAGAACGGCCGGGCCGGGATGGCCGGCCCCGTCGCGCCAGGCATTCAGCGCCCAGCGCACGGTCGGAAAGGCGATCTCGTCCCAGGGAATGCTGGTCCAGCGAAAGGCGCGGACCTCCAGGCTCTCGGGCCCCGCGGCAAAGCCGGGCTCCTCCAGCCGTGCGCGGAACATCACCTGCACCTGGCCGAGTCGCGCGATGGAGTAGACGGCGAGGACCCCTTCCGTGCGGATGCGCGCACAGGCCTCCTCCCACGCCTCGCGGCGGGCGCCTTCCTCCACTGTCTCGTGCATCTCAAGATAGCCGGCGGGCAGGGTCCAAAAGCCGCTGCGGGGCTCGATGGCGCGCCGGCAGAGCAGCACGGCATCCTCGCCCGAGGAATCCTCGACGGCAACGACGGAGCCGACTACGACCTTTGGGTTCTCATAGGCGACATAGCCGCAGTCGCGGCAGGTCAGCCGATCCCTGTCGTCTCCCTCCTGCCGAATTCTCTCGAACCGTCCGGGCATTGGCGAAGAATGAGCCGCGCCCGGTCTGCTCACAACCCTTTTCGGGGCGGATTCAGACCCGGAGGTCGAGCAGGGATCCCCGGGGGAGCGGGGCGGCCGGTGCGGCCGGGACCGACTCGAGCAGGCGCTGCGCCGGTGCCGCGGCGTTGCCGCCTCCGCCACCCGGTGCAGCGCGCACGGGCTGGACGCCGCTGATCCCCGCGGCCCGCGACACATCCTGCGTGAAGGCGGCCAGAGCATTGGTGCTGATCATGCGCAGGATCGTGCCGGAGAGATGTGAATCAGAAGTAAATCGGGTCCGGCGGAGCGGGGCGGTTCGCATGCCCCAGCCTCGCCGGCCCCGCCGTTAACCTTCCAGCAACCAGTGGCTGTATTTGCGTCCGGAACTATCTAATCTTACTGTGTCACTTGACGTTCCTATATACTGGGCATGGTGGACGGAGATGCAAGTCGGCTGCGGACGGGTGAGGATCGGTTCGCGGCGTATCTGG
>JBHTFH010000017.1:0-89951 GCA_042666135.1 Roseomonas sp. GCM10028921
CGCCAACGTCACCGCCGAGTGGAACCTGATCGCTCTCGCCTACAACTGCCGCAGGCTTCACCGCCTGCGGCTGGCTACCTGATCCGTAACCCGACTATCACACTGGCAGCCGACCCCAAATCCGACAGGCTGCTAGGCGGGTTGGTATCAGTCTCTAGGCGGGTTGGTATAGATGCCGGTGCCGATCACGTCCCGCAGCCCGACGGCGAGCGCCGGGTTCCACTTCCCTTCCTCCAGCAGCCGGAGCTTCAAGTCGAAGGCGCGGTCGGTGGTGGTGCCGCGGCCGGTGGTGTCGTTCAGCCGCTCGCTCAGGCGGAAGGTGGTCTCCAGGAAGGGCAGGGCCTGGAAGCTGATGAACCAGAAGCGCCGCTGGTGCCGGAGGGAGCCGCCGGCCTCCAGCGTTCCGTCCTCGCGGAAGCGGGCGTTGCACGTCTCCATCAGCCCGACGCCGCCGAAATCGCCGCCCGTGGCCGGCATCTCCTCGGCCCGGGCCGGGAGGGAGAGGAGCAGCAGCAGGGCGAGCCGGGCGGCGCGCAGCATGGGGCGTATTACCGATGCTCTGACCTCGTGAGGCCAATGGGCACGGCGGCCGCGCGAAGGCAAGGCGAAAGAGACCACCGATGGGCGAGAGGATCGGGATGGGCACCCGCGCAACATGCGCTTGGGATCAGCGGAGCTTACTGACCACCCGCATCAGCCACGCCAGATGGATCGGCACCCTCGGCCCGGTCCGTCCATGCCAACCGGGAGATGGCCGTTTATAAGAAAGGGCACGGCGGGGATGCCCGCCATGCCCTCGATAATCTCTCCACCCCCGGTTTCTCGCGGGGAGAGGATGCCGTCAGCCGTGGGTCTTGTGGCCCGGCCGGTTGTTCGCGGTCTTGTCGGACCCCGCCCCGCCGATGCTGTGCTGGTTGTCCCCCTTCGAGCCCGAGCCGGGGAAGCTGCCCGGCCCCGTGGAGGTGCCGCTCTCGTTGCTGACGCTGCCCTGCCCGGACCCCAGCTCTTCCGCCCTCCGGTCCGCCTTCTTCGCTGTCGTCATCGCCCGTTTCCCTTCCCGTCGGGGTTTCCCAATGCAGAACGCTAAGTGGGTGCCGATGGTTCGGCAGAAGCTTTCCTTCCCGCACGGCCGGACCGCCACCCGGCCGGAGCCCCGGAAAAGCGCGATGGACACCCGTGGGGCGCGCCCCCAGGATCGGGGGCCATGACCTTCTCCCTTCTCGGCCGCTGCGCGCGCACCGGCCAGATCGGCGCGGCCGGCGCCACCTCGGATATCGGGGTGGGGGCGGTGCTCACCCAGCACCGGACCGACCCGCGCCTCGGCCCGCGCGGCCTGGCCCTGCTGCGGGGCGGCTGCACGGCGGGGGAGGCGGTGGCCGCCCTTGTCGCCTCCACGCCCCATGCCGGCTGGCGGCAGCTCGCGGTGCTGGACGCGGCCGGACGCACCGCGCATCACCACGGCTTCAGGGTGAAGCCCGAGCGGGGCGAGGCGCATGGCCGGGACTGCGTGGCCCTCGGCAACATCCTCTCCAGCGCCGCCGTGCCCGCCGCCATGATCCAGGCCTTCAAGGCCGAGCCCGGAGCGCCGCTGGGAGACCGTCTGGTCGCCGCCCTCCTGGCCGGGGAGGCGGCGGGGGGCGAGCACGGGCCGGTCATCTCCGCCGTGCTGGAGGTCCATGGCGATCACGGCTTCGCCCTGGCCGACCTGCGCGTGGACCGCGCGGCCGATCCGATCGCGGAGCTGGCCGGGCTGTGGCGCGACTACGCGCCGAAGATCGACGAGTTCATCCTGCGCGCGACCGACCCGGACCGCGCGAGCGGCGGGGCCGCCGGCTCCGTTCCGGCCCCGCGCAAGGAGCGGGGCAGGGAGCCTGGCGTGGAACCGGGCATGGGGAGTGCCGCATGAAGCGCCGCGAGATCGCCACAGGAATGGGCGCCACCCTCGCCGCCGGAGCCGCCATGGCCCAGAGCCCTCTCTCCCGCGCCACGCCGCCGCCGATGATCGGCGCCATCACCGAGGTACCCGGCATCAAGGTGGGCCATTTCACCGATAGCAGGCGCCCGACGGGCTGCACCGTGATCCTCACAGAGGAGGGCGCGACGGCGGGGGTGGATGTCCGTGGCGCCGCCCCGGGCACGCGGGAGACCGACCTGCTCAACCCCGCCAACCTCGTGGAGAAGGTCCATGCGGTCCTTCTCTCCGGCGGCTCCGCCTTCGGGCTGGAGGCGGCGACGGGGGTGGTGCGCTGGCTGGAGCAGAAGGGCATCGGCTACCCCGCCGGCCCGGCGCGCGTGCCCATCGTGCCCGCCGCGATCCTCTTCGACCTGAGCCTCGGCGACCACCGCATCCGCCCCGACGCCGCCGCCGGCTACGCCGCCTGCGAGGCCGCCTCCGCCGAGGCTCCCGCCGAGGGCAGCGTCGGCGCCGGCACGGGGGCGACCGTGGGCAAGCTCTTCGGCATGGCGCGCGCGATGAAGGGCGGCATCGGCACGGCCTCGGTGCGGGTGGGCGCCATCACCGTGGGCGCGATCGTGGCGGTGAACGCGGTGGGCGACGTGATCGACCCCGCGACGGGCGAGGTCATGGCCGGCGCGCGGGACGCAGAGGGCCGCCGCCCCTTCGGCGCCACCGCCGGCATCCTGCGCGGCGAGCTGCCGCCGCCGATGCAGGCGGGCATGGCGACGACCATCGGCGTGGTGGCGACGGACGCGACGCTCACCAAGGCGCAGTGCGGCCGCCTAGCCGGCGCGGCGCATGACGGGCTGGCCCGCACGATCGACCCCATCCACACCATGTCAGACGGCGACACGGTCTTCGCGCTGGCCACGGGCAAGAGCGGGCTGCCCGGGAACATGATGGCGCTGGGCGCGGTGGTGCCGCATGTGATGGCGGCGGCGGTGCTGCGCGCGGTGCGGGCGGCGAAGGCGGTGGGTGGGAGCCCGCCGGGAGTGTCGGAGCTGCGGTGAGGAGGGCCGGAGTTCTCCCCCGGCCCGGTTCGGCTCACATCTTCTTGGTGAGCTTCTGCGCGATCTCGAACATCTCCTCCGGCGCGTAGTCCGGCGTGAAGGCGGAGGGGACGCCGGTGAGCTGGTGGATCTTGCCGCCCTCGGGCATGCCGTCCACCACCGTCAGCTCGCCCGGCGGGTCGCCGGGAAGGGCGCTCTCGCCGTGGTTCCAGATGCCGGCGATCTCCTTGTAGTCTTGCGGGCTCCATGTGTAGAGGCGGCGGTGCGAGCCCTCGTCGAGGTACTTCTGGCACTCCGGGATCTTGCCCAGCGGGATGTTCGGCGTCGGCAGGAACTTCTCCAGCTCCACGCCCGTGATCCTCTTCAGCGCCAGCGCGTAGGCATGCGCGTGGACGGAGCCGCGCACGAGGAGGTAGCCGCAGACCTCGCGGCCCGTGGGATCGGACAGGCTCTCATAGACGCGCAGCTTGTGCAGCCGCGCGCCGCATTCCAGGTGGAAGTTATGCAGGAGGTCCACGACGACATTGCCCGTCGTCGTCACCATGTCGGCGTTCCAGGACATGGAGTTGCTGTTCACTGGCGTGCTGCCGCCGCCGTGCGAGGCGAAGGAGGCAAAGGAGCGGATGTCCTTCATCGCCTCGAACGGCGCGCCGGAGATGTCGCCGCCGTCGCCGGAATCGGTGCCCGGCTTGTCCGGACCGTTGGCGAGCATGGCGACGCCGTTGCTCACCAGCTCCACATGGCCCAGTTCCTCCGCCGTGATGCTGGCGACGAGGCTGTAAAAGGGGCGCAGCTTGTCCTTGCTGCGGAAGTTGAAGCTCTGGAACATGTAGTTTCCGAGCGTGGACATCTCGCCGTACTTGCCGCCCAGTAGCTCCTGGAGCGCGGCGGCGGCGTTGGGGTCCTTCCTCTTCGGGGCGGGCAGTTCGGCCTGCAGCTTGTCGACGCGCATAAACATAGGCGAATCTCCGCGAGGGGTGCGCGCCTCAAACGGCAGCCCCGGCCGGAGGTTATGGGCGTCACGGACTCGTGCGCCCCTCGTTGCGGCCTCAGCCGGTGACGGAACCGGGCTCGCAATTCCCGCCGCAGACGAGCACGCCCACCCGCGCCCCCGCGGGCGGCACCCAGGCGCCGGAGAGGAGCGCGGCCAGCGCCGCCGCCCCGCCGGGCTCCGCCACCACGCGGCAGGCGGACCAGAGGCGGTGCTGCGCGTCGCGGATCGCCTCGTCCGTCACGAGCACGGATTCGCGGATCTCCCGCCGCGCCAGCTCGAACATGAGCGAGCCCACGCGTCGCGCGCCGAGGCTGTCCGCCGCCAGCCCGCCCACGGGCGCATCCACCGGCGTGCCGGCGCGCAGCGCCGTGTGCAGCGTCGGGCAGCCCTCGGGCTCCACCGCCACCACCTCGGTCCCGGTGCCGGCGAACCAAGCGGCGGTGCCGCCAATCAGCCCACCGCCGCCGACCGCGACCAGCACATGGGTGAGGCCGGGCAGGTCGGCCTCCAGCTCGCGCGCGGCCGTGCCCTGGCCGGCCAGGACCTCCGGTTGGTCATAAGCGTGGACGGAGGCGGCGCCCGTCTCCGTGCGCCGGGCCTCGCTGGCGGCGAAGGCCTCGGCATAGGTCGCGCCGCCCTGCACCACCACCGCCCCGGCCTCCCGGATGCGCGCGACCTTGGAGGGGGCGGCGATGGCGGGGACGTAGATCACCGCCGGGATGCCGAGCGCGCCTGCCGCATGCGCCACCGCCGCGCCATGGTTGCCGCCCGAGGCCGCGATCACCCCTGCCGCCGCGGCCGGGGATTGCAGCAGGGCGTTGAAGGCGCCGCGCGCCTTGAAGGAGCCGCTGACCTGCATCGTCTCCAGCTTCAGCGCCGCCCCGCAGGGGGCACCGAGCGCCTCGGCTGGCAGGTCCAGCACCGGCGTGCGGCGGATATGGGCGGCGATCCGGGCGGCGGCGGCCTCGATCTCGGGGCGGGTGGTCATCAGCGGGGGATGGGCCAGGGCGCGGCGCCTGTCCAGGCCCGCTGGCCGGGGTGATTTTTGAGACGCGCGGGACCCTCCCCGCTTCCGCCCTCGCCGGATTTCTGCCACCTTTCGCCCTCTGTCCGGGGTGTCCTCATCCAGCCATGCTGCAACACGGCAGTTGTGCCGCGCGGGACGGGGCCGGGGTGCTCCTTCTCGGTCTGCCCGGCGCCGGCAAGTCCGACCTCCTCCTGCGCCTCACGGGCGAGGGGTGGAGCCTCGTCGCCGACGACCAGGTGCTGCTGCGCGCGGAGGGCGACGCCCTTCTCGCCGCCGCGCCCGAGTCCCTGCGCGGCATGATGGAGCTGCGCGGGATCGGGCTGATGGCGGGGCTGGATGCCGTGCCCGAGGCCCGGCTCGCCCTCGTCGTCGATTGCGTGGCGCCGGGGGAGGTGCCGCGCCTGCCCGAGCCCGCCCGCTTCGAGGCGCTCGGCCTCCTCCTGCCGCGCATCGCCCTGCACGCGCGGGAGGCCTCCGCCCCCCGCAAGCTCTCCCTCGCGCTGGACGCGCTGGCCGGGCGCATCGCCTGCCGCGCGGGCGCGCTGGAAGCCGTGCCCTGAGCGCCGCTCTCCATGACGGCGGGCCGCGCCCCGTGGTGGTGGTCACCGGCCTGTCGGGGGCGGGCAAGTCCTCCGCCCTACGCGTGCTGGAGGATCTCGGCCACGAGACGGTGGACAACCCGCCTCTCGCGGTGCTCGGGGAGCTGATCACCGGCCCCGGCGTGGGGCCGCTGGCCATCGGGGTGGACACGCGCACGCGCGGCTTCGACCCCACGGCCCTGCTCGCCGGGCTCGACGCGCTGCGCGCCCGCCGCGCCGCTGCGCCCGAGATCGTCTTCGTGGACGCGGCGGAGGAGGTGCTGCTGCGCCGCTTCTCCGAGACGCGCAGGCGCCACCCGCTGGCCCCGGCGGGGATGCCGGGCGGCGGCGTGGCGGACGGCATCGCGCGGGAGGAGCTGGCCCTCGGCCCCCTGCGGGAGGCGGCGGACTGGGTGATCGACACCTCCGTCCTGCCCTTGCCGGAGCTGCGCCGGATGCTGGAGCGGCGCTACGGCCCGGCCGGGCTGGCGGGGATGTCGGTGACGGTGCAGTCCTTCGGCTATCCGCGCGGCCTGCCGCGGGAGGCCGATCTCGTGCTGGACCTCCGTTTCCTGCGCAACCCGCATTACGACCCCGCCCTGCGCCCGATGACGGGCCGGGACGCCCCTGTCGCGGCCTTCATCGAGGAGGACCCGGAATGGGGCCCATTCTGGGCGCGCATGACGGCGCTGCTGGACCCGCTCTTGCCGGCCTATGAAACGGGGGGCAAGAAGTACCTCACCATCGCGCTTGGCTGCACGGGCGGCAAGCACCGCTCGGTTCTCGCGGCGGAGCGCCTCGCCCGGCACATCGCCGGGAAGGGCTGGCCGGTGGAGCTGTCCCACCGGGAGCTCTCGATAAGGGAGTCCCTGCCGGGCGCCCGACTCCAAGCGACCCCCTCCGCACCCCATATCGGCTCCCCGAGCATGAACGAACCCCCTCCGGCCGCGCCCCGCGTGGCCCATGCCCTCTCTCCTGACAACCCAGCCGAGACCCGCCCCTGGCGGGCGGCGCTGCCGGACCACCGATGATCGGATTCGTCCTCGTTACCCATGGGCGCCTGGCCGAGGAGCTTCGCCTCGCTATGGAGCATGTGATGGGTCCGCAGAAGCATGTGTCGACCATCTGCATCGGCCCCGAGGACGATCTCGAGGGCCGGCGCGGCGACATCCGCGCGGCGGTCGCGCAGGTGGACCAGGGCGACGGGGTGGTGGTGCTGACCGACATGTTCGGCGGCACGCCCTCCAACCTCGCCGCCTCCATCAAGACCTGCGCGCCGGAGGCCTGCTGCGGGCGGCAGGTGGAGGTGATCGCGGGGGTGAACCTGCCGCTGCTGATCAAGCTCGCCCGCGTGCGCGGCACGGAGCCTCTGGCCGAGGCGGTGAGCCATGCCGTGGATGCCGGGCGGAAATACATGGCCACCGCTGGCGAGCTGCGCGGCGACAACGGAGCGAACGGGGGAAGCAGGCGATGAGCTACAAGGGAGCGGAGCTGACGATGGGCGGGAAACCGGAGGGCGCGCCGCTGCCGCTGCGCCGCAGCATCCTCATCCGCAACCAGCGCGGGCTGCACGCGCGCGCCGCGGCCAAGCTGGTGACGCTGGCCGAGAAGCACTGCTCCGCCCTCAGCGTCACGCATGATGGCCAGACCGTGCCCGCCTGCTCCATCATGGGGCTGATGATGCTCGGCGCCGGCAAGGGCGCGACCGTGATCCTCGAGGCCGAGGGATGGGACGCGCGCGAGGCGCTGGACGAGGTGGCGGCCCTGATCGAGGCCGGCTTCCACGAGGAATAGGACCCGCCCGCCCGGCGGGCCCTGACACCGCCGGCACGGTGCCGGCAGGAGCGGATCGATGAAGACGGAGGCGCCCGGCTCCCCCCGCGCCGCGGACGGCAAGTCCGCCGAGGTAAGTTCCGGAAAATCCGCCGAGGCGGGCTCGGGCAAGTCCGGCCAGGCAGGTTCCGGCAAGGCTGCCCAGGGAGCGGGCGGTAAGCCTGCCGAGACGGGTGCGGGCAGGGCGGCGCCGTCGGGCAAGGCCGTTCCCTCGGGCGGGGGCAAATCCGCCGATTCCGGTGCGGCGAAGGCGGCGGAGCCGCGCAAGGGTGGGCGCCGCGGGCGCGAGCTGTCCATCAAGGGCATTCCCATCTCCCCCGGCGTCGCTATCGGCCCGATTTTCGACACGGATGCCGCCCCCGCCGCCACGCCCCGCCGCTCGATCACCGCGGCCGGGGTGGAGGAGGAGCGCGCGAGGCTGGCCGCGGCCGTCGCCGCCTCCCGCAAGCAGGTGAGCAAGCTGAAGGCGCGGCTCGCCATCCTGCCGGAGGAGGCGCAGGAGGAGCTGGAGCCGCTGCTCGACGCCTACTCGATGATGCTGGGCGAGAGCCGCCTCATCCGCGGCGCCCGCAAGCGCATAGAGGCGGAACTTCTCTCGGCCGAGACGGCGGTCGAGGACGAGGCGGAGGCGATCGCGGGCGCGATCCTGGCCGCCAAGGACGACGACAAGGCCGGTCTCCGCCGACGCGCCGGCGAGGTGCATGAGATCGCCCGCCGCCTGACGCGCAACCTCACCCAGTCCGGCTTCCGCTCCTTCAAGGACGTGCCCGAGGGCTCGATCCTTGTGGCCGAGGAGTTGACCCCGGCCGATGCCGCGCTGCTCGACCCCTCCCGCATCGCCGGCGTGGCGACGGAGGAAGGGGGGGCGGACGGGCACACGGCGATCATGCTGCGGGCGCTCGGCATCCCCAGCGTGCTCGGCCTGCCAGGCCTGACCAACGCCTTCTCCCGCGGGGACGAGGCGGTGCTGGACGGCGGCGCCGGCACAATCGTGCTGCGCCCGGGCAAGGAGGCCCTGGCCACGGGGCGCAGCTCCATCGCGGCCTATGCGAAGGAGCGCACGCGGCTGGGCAAGCTGCGCCGCCTGCCCTCGGTGACCACCGACGGGGAGGAGATGGAGCTCCAGGCGAATCTGGAGATCCCGGCGGAGCTGCCGCTCATCGCCCAGGCCGGCGCCCAGGGGATCGGGCTGCTGCGCACCGAGTTCCTCTTCATGAACCGCCAGGGCCTGCCGGACGAGGAGGCGCATTACGAGGCCTATCGCCAGATCGTGGAGGGCACGGATGGGGCGGGCGTGACCATCCGCGTGCTCGACTGGGGCGGCGAGAAGGACATGGAGGCGCTGGCCGAGGGGGTGGAGCCCTTCCACGCCGGCCCGAACCCCGCCCTCGGCCTGCGCGGAATCCGCATGCTGCTGCGCCGGCCGGAGCTGCTGGAGGTGCAGTTCGCCGCCATCCTGCGCGTGGCGGCGCTCGGCCCCGTGCGCGTGCTGCTGCCCATGGTGACGATCCCCGAGGAGGTCCGTGAGGCGCGCGAGGTTTATGAGCGCGTGGTCAAGCGCGTGCGCCGCCGCGGCGTGGCGCTGCCGGAGAAGCTGCCGCCGCTGGGCGCCATGATCGAGACCCCGGGCGCGGCGCTGGCGGCGGACGCCATCGCGCTGGAGGCGGATTTCTTCGCGATCGGGACGAACGACCTGGCCATGTACACCCTGGCAGTGGACCGGGCGGAGGTGGAGGTTTCCCATCTCTACGACCCCCTGCACCCCGCCGTGCTGCGCCTGATCCAGTTCGCCACCGAGGCCGCGCTACGGCTGCGGATGCCCGTTTCCGTTTGCGGGGAAATGGCAGGGAACCCGCGGCTGGTGCCGCTGCTCATGGGACTGGGGTTGCGGAGCCTTTCCATGAATGCCAGCGCCATCCCGCGGGTGAAGCAGATGGTGCGCGCCCTGAACGTGGACGACTGCGCCCGCTTTGCCCGGCGGGTGATGGAGCAGAGCGATCCCAAGCGCATCCAGGAACTGGTGATGGGCTTCGTGCCGGGCGAGAAGACCACATAAAGATATCCTGATATCGTTTAAGCCCTTGGCCATTCCCTCCCGGGCATGATAGGCGCCTGCCCGATACCGGAAGGCCATCCAGACATGCCCGACACCCTCCCCCCGAAGACCGACCACGTCGTCGCCGATCTCTCCCTCGCCCAGTGGGGCCGCAAGGAGATCGAGATGGCCGAGGACGAGATGCCCGGCCTGATGGCCACGCGCCGCGAGTACGGCAACAGCCAGCCGCTGAAGGGCGCCCGCATCGCCGGCTGCCTGCACATGACTATCCAGACCGCGGTGCTGATCGAGACGCTGAAGGCGCTCGGCGCCGATGTGCGCTGGTCCTCCTGCAACATCTTCTCCACCCAGGACCACGCGGCGGCCGCCATCGCGGCCACCGGCACCCCGGTCTTCGCCGTGAAGGGCGAGACGCTGGAGGAATACTGGCACTACGTGCAGCGGACCCTCGAATGGGCGGATGGCGGCGAGCCGAACCTGCTGCTCGATGACGGCGGCGACATGACGCTGCTGGTCCATTACGGCCTGCGCGCCGAGCAGGGCGACACGAAGTTCCTCGACGGCGCGACGAATGAGGAGGAGACCGTGTTCTTCGCCCTCATCAAGAGGCTGCTGACCGAGAAGCCGGGCTGGTTCGCCAAGCTCGCCGCCTCCATCAAGGGCGTGTCCGAGGAGACGACGACGGGCGTGCACCGCCTGTACGCCATGGCGAAGGAGGGCAAGCTGCTCTTCCCCGCCATCAACGTGAACGACAGCGTCACCAAGTCGAAGTTCGACAACCTCTACGGCTGCCGCGAGTCCCTGGTCGACGCGATCCGCCGCGGCACGGACCTGATGATGGCCGGCAAGGTAGCCTGCGTCGCCGGCTTTGGCGATGTCGGCAAGGGCTCGGCCGCCTCGCTCCGCAACGCCGGCTGCCGCGTGATGGTGACGGAGATCGACCCGATTTGCGCGCTGCAGGCCGCGATGGAGGGCTATGAGGTCGTGACGATGGAGGATGCCGCGCCGCAGGCCGACATCTTCGTCACTGCCACGGGCAACGTGGATATCATCACCATCGAGCACATGCGCGCGATGAAGAACCGCGCCGTGGTCTGCAACATCGGCCACTTCGACAGCGAGATCCAGGTCTCGGCGCTGCGCAACCTGCAGTGGACGAATATCAAGCCGCAGGTGGACGAGATCCGCTTCCCCGACGGCAAGAAGATCACCCTCCTCTCCGAGGGCCGGCTGGTGAACCTGGGCAACGCGACGGGCCACCCCTCCTTCGTGATGTCCGCCTCCTTCACCAACCAGACGCTCGCCCAGATCGAGCTGTGGACGAACGGCGCGGCCTACGGGAAGCAGGTCTACACCCTGCCGAAGCACCTCGATGAGAAGGTGGCCTTCCTCCACCTGGAGAAGGTGGGCGCGAAGCTGACGAAGCTCTCCCAGCAGCAGGCCGACTATATCGGCGTGCCGCAGCAGGGGCCCTTCAAGGCCGAGCAGTACCGCTACTGACCGGGAAGGGGGCCTTGGCCCCATCCCGCCGGGACGGGAGGGCGTGCCCTCCCGTTTTCGCGATTTCCTGCCAACTGTGTCGTTCAAACCAGCGATTTAGCGTGTAGTCTTGTCCCGCTGCATCAACCGCAATCGGGACTTCCATGCCGCGCGCCTCCGCCGACCGATCCGCCCCTGCCCAGACGGACGCGGTGTCCGGCATGAACCCCTTCGGCACGGCCACCATCCGCCGCTTCGCCTCCCCCGCCGTGAAGGCGGCGCTGAAGAGGCGGGGAGGGCAGTCGCTCGGCCTCGTCTGTGGGCTGCTGGGCCTTGCCGTGCTCGTGGCACTGGCGAGCCATAACCCCGCCGATCCCTCCTTCTCCACCGCGACCAGCCGGGCGCCGACCAACCTCGCCGGGCCTTTCGGGGCCATGGTGTCTGACGTGCTGCTCCAGGGCTTCGGCTGGGCGGGGCTGCTGCCGGCCGCCTGCCTGATGACCTGGGCACTGCGCCTCTCCACCCATCGCGGCCTCTCGCCCCTCGCCGGGCGCGTCGCGGCGCTGCTGGCGGGGCTTCCGCTGATGGCCGCGGCCCTCTCGGCCAGCCCGCTGCCGGCCCCCTTCCCCAGCGGCACCGCCGGTGGCGCCATGGGCCCGCTCGTGCGGGAGGCCGTGGACGAGACGCTCGGCGCCGTCTTCGGCCCGCTGGGCAATGCCCTGGGCAATACGGGCGTGCTGGTGATGGCGGTGGCGGCCTCGGTGCTGGCGCTGGCCATCCCGCTCTCCTCCTGGCGGCGCGCGGGCAAGGCCGCGGCGCGGCGCGGGCACGGGCTGGCCGGGAACATCATGCGCCGCCGGGCCGATGCCCGCGCCCGCGCCTCCGAGGCCCGCCACGCGCGGGACCGCCTCTCCCACCGCCGCGGGGAGGCCGTGCCGCCGCCGGGGCTGCTGGCCCGCCTTCTCGGCGCGCCGGCGCACCTCGCCGGGATGATCCGCCGGCGGCAGGAGGCCTCGCCCGGCCTCTCCGAGCTGCTGCGCGCCGCCGACGCCGCCGCCCATAGGGCCCCGGCCGCGCCCCCGCTGCCCCGCCGCGCGCCCAAGGCCCCGCCGGCCGAGGTCCCCGCCCCCGATGCCAAGGGGGAGGCGAAGGAAGGTGCGAAGGGCGAGGGGCCGCGCATCGCGGACCGCGTGCTGCCGGCACGCCGATTGCCGATCAGCGAGACGGTGAAGAAGGGCGACGACGGCAAGTTCCGCCTGCCGCCGCTCTCGCTCCTCGCCCCCGCCCCGCCGCGGCGCGACACTGGCCCCTCGCGCGAGGCGCTGGAGGAGAATGCGCGCCTGCTGGAGTCGGTGCTCGACGACTACGGCGTGCGCGGGAAGATCGTGGACATCCGCCCCGGCCCCGTCGTGACGCTCTACGAGCTGGAGCCCGCGCCCGGCACGAAGTCCGCCCGCGTCATCGGCTTGGCGGACGACATCGCGCGCAGCATGTCCGTGCTCGCCGTCCGCATCGCCACCGTCCCCGGCCGCAACGTGATCGGCATCGAGATGCCGAACGCCAGACGCGAGACCGTCTACTTCTCCGAGATGATGGAGGCCGAGGACTGGGCGCGGAACCCGGGCAAGCTGCCGATGGCGCTGGGCAAGGACATCGGCGGCGCGCCGGTGGTGGCCGATCTGGCGCGCATGCCGCACCTGCTGATCGCGGGCACCACCGGCTCGGGCAAGTCGGTGGGGATCAACACGATGATCCTGTCGCTGCTCTACCGCTTCGGGCCGGACGAGTGCCGCTTCATCATGATCGACCCGAAGATGCTGGAGCTCTCGGTCTATGACCGCATCCCGCATCTGCTCGCCCCCGTGGTGACGGAGCCGCCCAAGGCGATCGGCGCGCTGAAGTGGACGGTGCGCGAGATGGAGCGCCGCTACAAGGCGATGAGCCAGCTCGGCGTCCGCAACATCGGCGGCTACAATGAGAAGGTCACCGCCGCCTCCGCGCGGGGCGAGGCGCTGACCCGCCGCGTGCAGACGGGCTTCGACCCCGAGACGGGCAAGCCGGTCTTCGAGGACCAGCCGCTCAACCTCGCCGCCTTGCCCATGATCGTCGTCGTGATCGACGAGATGGCGGATTTGATGATCGTGGCCGGCAAGGAGATCGAGGCGGCGGTGCAGCGCCTGGCGCAGATGGCGCGCGCCGCGGGCATCCACGTTATCATGGCCACCCAGCGCCCCTCGGTGGACGTCATCACCGGCACGATCAAGGCGAACTTCCCGACGCGCATCTCCTTCGCCGTCACCTCCAAGATAGACAGCCGCACCATCCTCGGCGAGCAGGGGGCGGAGCAGCTCCTCGGCCAGGGCGACATGCTGCACATGGCCGGCGGCGGCCGGGTGAGCCGCGTCCACGGCCCCTTCGTCTCGGACGAGGAGGTGGAGCGCGTGGTGGACTTCCTGCGCGAGCAGGGTGAGCCCGCCTACATTGAGGAGGTCACGGAGGTCGAGGACGACGAGGAGGGCGGCGGTGGCGGCTCCATCGGGACCGATGCCGGCGGCGGCGAGAAGGGCCTCTACGAGCAGGCCGTCGCCCTCGTCTCCCGCGAGGGCAAGGCGAGCACCTCCTTCGTCCAGCGCCACCTGAACATCGGCTACAACCGCGCCGCCAAGCTTATCGAGCAGATGGAGCGGGACGGGGTGGTGGGCCCGGCGAACCATGTCGGCAAGCGCGAGGTGCTGGCGCGCGTCTCCGCCGATGACTGAGGCGCGCCGCTTCGCGCCCTCTGGCGAGATCCCGAACTCGGCGCTTCCCCTGCTGGTCCGGCGCGGCGCCCTGGCCGGGGACGCCACCGCCGTCACCGCGCATTTCGCCCGCCACGGCTGGTCCAACGCCTGGACGGACGGGGTCTTCTCCTACCACCACTTCCACAGCACCGCGCATGAGGTGCTGGGCGTCACGCGCGGGCAGGCGCGGGTGCGCTTCGGCGGGGAGGGGGGAGAGACGGTCGAGCTCCGGGCCGGGGACGCCGTGGTGATCCCTGCCGGGGTCGGCCATTGCCGGGAATGGGCCAGCCCGGACTTCGAGGTGGTCGGCGCCTATCCCGGCGGGGCGGATTACGACATCCGCCGCGGCGACCGGGCCGAGCGGGCGGAGGTGGGGGCCAATCTCGCCGCCGTGCCGCTGCCCGATGCCGATCCCGTAAGCGGGGGGAAGATGCCGGAATGGGGCTGAATCCCGGGGATCACGGGATTTTCAGCCCTGCCGCCACGGGGCCGCGCCAACGATGAGCGCCCCGGCCCGCTCTCTCTTCCGGGTCCTGTGGCGGCGCCTCGGCGCGCGCGGCGGGGCCGGGCGGCTTGACTGGGGGCTCCCCGACCCCAAGTCGGGCCCTTCCCGGGCGGATGGTCGCCCATCGCCCAGGACGGAAAGCAGGATGATCCCACCCCTCGCGCAGCAGGCCACCCGCCGGGAACCTTTTCCCCGCGTGATGGCCGAGCTCCGAGGCCGGCTCAGTGCCCCGCCGGTGCTCCATCACGGGCCGGTGCCGGAGGGGGCGATCACAGTCGCCTCCTACAACGTCCACAAATGCGTCGGCACGGACAAGCGCTTCGATCCCGCCCGCGTGGCCGAGGTGATCGCGGAGCTGGATGCCGACATTCTCGCCCTGCAGGAGGCCGACCGCCGCTTCGGACGCCGCGTGGGGCTGCTGGACATGGCCGGGATTGAGCGCCGCACGGGGCTGCGCCTCGTCCCCCTCTCGGTCATTCCCCAGGGCCATGGCTGGCACGGCAATGCGCTGCTGGTGCGCGGCGGGCATGCCGTGCGGGTGCGCCGCCTCTCCCTGCCCGGCGGCGAGCCGCGCGGGGCGGTGATGGTGGACCTGGAGATGCCGGCCGGTCCGCTGCGGGTGGTGGCGGCCCATTTCGGCCTGCTGCGCCGCCACCGCTCCCGCCAGGTGGACGCCATCCTGGATTCCCTCTCCGGGGAGGACCATGTCCCCACCGTCATGCTCGGCGACCTGAACGAATGGCGGCCAGGGCGGCGCTCCTCCCTGAAGGCGCTGGAGGGCAGCTTCGGCACCGCCCGCCCCGGACCGGCCACCTTCCCCAGCCGGATGCCGATCCTCTCCCTGGACCGCATCCTGGCCCGGCCGCACTCGCTCATCTGCGGACTGCAGGCGCATGACAGCTCGCTCGCCCGTATCGCCTCGGATCACCTGCCCTTGAAGGCGCGGCTGGACCTGGCGGCCGCGCAGGATGCGATGGCCGCCTCCCTCGCTGCGGCGGCGTGATGAGCCGGGCCGCCCCCGTGGCGGCTTCGGGCGTCCTGACCCCGGACGCCTCGATCCCGGACGTCCTACCCCGGCCGGAGGGCGCGGCCAGCGGCGTGGCGCTGATGCCGAGTGGGCTGGCGGCCTTCGCCGCCCGCGTCCAGGCGGCCCGGGCTGCGACGCGGACGCTCGACCTGCAATACTACATCTGGCGCGGGGACCTCACGGGCCAGGTGCTCGCCCGAGAGTTGCTGCGCGCGGCCGATCGCGGCGTGCGCGTGCGCGTGCTGCTGGACGACATGTACGCCATCGGGCGCGAGCGGGTGCTCGCCGTGATGGACGCGCATGAGAACATTGAGGTCCGGCTGTTCAACGCCACCCGCTGGCGCCGCTTCGGCCAGCTCGGCCTGCTGCTGGAGATCGTCTTCGGCGGCTGGCACCTGAACCGGCGCATGCACAACAAGGCCTGGATCGCCGACGGGCGCGCGGCCATCTGCGGCGGCCGCAACATCGGGGACGAGTATTTCGACGCCTCCGGCGAGTTCAACTTCCGCGACCTCGACCTCGCCATCGCCGGCCGGGCCGCGGGCGCCGCGCAGGCGATCTTCGACCGCTACTGGAACCACTACCTTGCCCGGACGGTGACGGAGGTGAGCCAGGCGCCGCACCGCCGCCGCGGGGGGCTGCGGGGCCTCGCCGCCAAGCTTGATGCCGCCTGCACGGCCCCCGGGGCGCGGCCCTTCTTCGAGAGCCTCGATGCCGAGCCCGGCGTGGCGCGGATCCTGGCCGGGGATTCCTCCCGCCTCTCCCCCGTGGCCGTGGACAGTATCCGCGTTGTCGCGGACCCGCCGGACAAGGCGCGCGGCCTCGCGCCGGAGAGGGAGTGCCTCGCCCACGCCATCCTGGAGGCGCTGCAAGGCGCCAGGCGCGAGGCGCTGCTGATCTCTCCCTATTTCGTGCCGGGCGAGCAGGGGGCGGAGATGCTGGAGAGGATGGCGCGAGGGGGGGTGCGCGTCTCCGTCGTCACCAACTCGCTCGCCGCGACCGATGTGGTGGCCGTCCATGGCGGCTACGCCCGCTACCGCGAGCGGCTGCTCGCCGCGGGCGTGGAGATCCGCGAGCTGAAGCCCTCGGGCGACGAGGGGGCGAGCGTCTTCGGCTCGCGGGGCGCCAGCCTGCACACCAAGGCGCTGGTGATCGACGGGGAGCTCTCCTTCGTCGGCTCCTTCAACCTCGATCCCCGCTCGGCCGCGTTGAACACCGAGATGGGCGCCTTCGTGCGTGATGAGGGGATCGCGGCCGAGCTGCGCGAGGAGCACGCGCGTCTCGCCGAGCCGGCGCGGAGCTGGAGGGTGGCGCTGGAGCGGCCGGGCCGCCTGTTCTGGACCGGCGAGTTCGTGGGGGTGGAGGTGACGCGGCACAGCGAGCCCGACGCCTCCCTCCGCCGCCGGTTGCTCGCGCGGCTCGTGCGGCTGCTTCCGGTGGAGTCGCAGCTTTAAGACGGCGTGGGAAAGAGGATGATCAACCGTTTGTGTTGGTGCCTTCCCACCGCTCGCAAGCTTGTTCCCGCAACGTGAGGGGCGCAGCCCCTATTGTGCAGGTGCAGCATAAGGACGGGCCCGGTATGCATCAGACCCAGGACCAGCTTCGGCCCAAGATCTCGATCGTGGCGCCCTGCTACAACGAGGAGGAGAGCCTGCGCGAGTTCCACGCGCGGGCCTCGGCCGCCTGCAGCGCGCTGACCTCCTCCTACGAAATTGTCCTGGTCGATGACGGGTCGAAGGACCAGACCTGGCGCATCATCGAGAGCCTGGCCGATGTGAGCCCGAACGTGGTGGGCGTCCGCCTGCTCCGGAACCACGGGCACCAGCTCGCCGCGACCGCGGGGCTGCACGTGGCCAAGGGGGAGCGCGTCATGCTGATCGACGCCGACCTCCAGGACCCGCCCGAGCTGCTGGATCAGATGATGCGGCTGATGGATACGGGCGCGGACGTCGTCTATGGCCAGCGCGTCTCCCGCGACGGGGAGTCCGTGTTCAAGCTCGTCACGGCCGGGCTGTTCTACCGCCTGCTCTCACGCCTCACGAGCGTGCCAATCCCGCGCGACACCGGCGACTTCCGCCTGATGAGCCGGCGCATCGTGGACCTGTTCATGCTGATGCCCGAGCGCCAGCGCTTCATCCGCGGCATGGTGAGCTGGATCGGCGGCAACCAGGTCGCGCTGCCCTATGAGCGGCAGGCGCGCTACGCCGGCACGACGAAGTACCCGCTGAAGAAGATGATCCGCTTCGCCGTGGACGCCATCACCAGCTTCTCCACTGTCCCGCTCCGCATCGCGGCCTGGGTCGGCATGGTGACGGCGGGCCTCGCCATGGTGATGCTCGTCTATACCCTGTGGCAGTGGTCCCAGAACTCGGTGGTCGCGGGCTGGTCGAGCCTGATGACGGCGATCACGCTCTTCGGCGGACTGCAGCTCCTCGTGCTCGGCGTGCTCGGCGAGTACCTTGGCCGCCTCGTGAACGACGCGAAGAACCGCCCGCTCTTCATCATCGATTCCATCCGCGCCGGGCGGAACGCCTATCAGGTGCCGAGCGAATTCTCCGGCCTGAACCCCTCCATGCGCGAGGACGTCGTCGCGAGCTGGACGCCGCGGAACTCGGTGCGCGCCTGAGGGCGGCTCCTCCATGGAAAGCCCGGTGGAACGCCCGGTCCGCTCCGGCCCTGCGGCGGCGATCCCGCCGCGGCTGCTGGAAGCCGTTCTTTTCGCCGGCGTCGGGGCGCTGAACACGGGGATCGACATCCTCGTCTTCACCGCCCTCGTCACCTTCACCACGACGCCGCCGCTGTTCGCCAGCGCCTTGGGCTATGCCTGCGGCGCGCTGAACAGTTACATCGTGAACGGTCGCCTTACTTTCCGGCGCCGGGACGTGCAGCTGGCCTCGGCGCGCCGGATCGCGGGCTTCGTCCTGGTCAACCTGCTCTGCCTCGGCTTCTCGCTCGTCGTGCTCGCGCTGGCGGCGGAGGCCATGCCGCTGCTCGCCGCCAAGCTGCTCTCGGTGGTGATGACCTTCGCGCTGAGCTTCGTGCTCTCCAGAACCCTCGTCTATGCCGCCTAGTGAGCCGGCCCGTCCGCTCGCGCGCCATCAAGGAACACCGATGGGATCGATGAACGGACCGGTCCGTTACGGCGGCGCGCTCCTCTTTGGGATCGTGCTTCTCCTGCCGCTCCTCTTCTCGCCCCTGCCCATGCTGTCGGACTATCCGAACCACCTCGCTCGCTTCTGGCTGCTGAGCGGAGGGACGGAGCTGATGCCCGATGTCTACGGCGTGGACTGGAGCCGGGCGCGGACGAATATCGGCGCGGACCTCGTCACCGTCGCGCTCAAGGGGCTGCTGCCGGGCGAGCGGATCGCGCAGGGGATCCTGGCGGCCGCCATCCTCGGGCCGGCGCTGGGCTGCTTCCTGCTCAGCCTTCGCCTGCACGGCTGGAACGCATGGCAGTTCGCGCTGCCCTTCTTCGCCTGGACGCACACGCTCATCTTCGGTTTCGTTACCTTCCAGATCGGGCTCGGCGTGGCGCTGGTGCTCGCGGCGGCGGATGGCGGGCGGGAAGGAGGCGCGGCGGTCTGGCTGTCGCGCCTCGTCGCGGCGGCGGCACTCCTCGTCGTGCATCCCTTCGCGCTGCTCTTCTATGCCGCGCTTCTCGGCGGGCTGATCATCGGGCCGCGGCTCACCCCCATCATTGCTTCGCGCGCGGCCTTCCTCGCCTTTCTCGGCAAGGGCGCCGGGCTGGTGCTGTGCTGCGCGCTGCCCGTCATAGTCTTCGCCCTCACCGCGAAGGAGCTGCCGGGCGCCGACGCCAACGCGAATGGCGACGGCATCCTCTGGAACACCTCCATCGCGGGCCGAATCGCGGCCCTGACCTCGCCCGTCCGCCTCTACGAGATCCGGACGGACATGGTGTTCGTCGCGCTGCTCGCGGTCGTGCCGATCGTCGCGCTGCTTCGCTCAGGGCTGCGGGTGCATCAGGGGCTGCTGCTCGTGGCCCTCGTCCTCGCGGCGGTTTCGCCCTTCATGCCGCTGGCGGTGGCGGGGACCAGCGTCATCCAGGTCCGCATTCCCATCATGGCGCTGCTCGCCGCGGCGGCCGCGATCCGGATCGAGCTGCCCGCGCGCGCGGCGGTGCTGGCCGGCCTCGCCCTCGCGCTGCTGAGCGTCGCGCGCACGGGCGATGTCGCGCGGCACTGGGTGCGGTCGGAGGAGGACATTCAGTCCATGCGGACGGTCCTCGCCGCCCTGCCCCGGGGCAGCAGCATGCTGCCCCTGCAGCACGAGGCCTCGCGGGAGGCGGCGATGCGGTCGGGGCCGCTGGGGCGCTACTTCACGGGGGACCGCCCGGCCTACACCCAGTCCGTCGCGCTGGCGACGCCGTGGCGGCAGGCCTTCGTGCCCATGCTCTTCACCGCCCGCGGCAAGCAGCCGCTCGTCGTGCTGCCGCCTTGGAATGATATCGCCGTGCCGGAGGGGGAGATCGCTACGATCCACGCCCTCGTCGATCCGGAGCTGCCCCTGCCGCCGAGCCAGGCCTATGTCCGGCAGTGGCGGGAGCGCTTCGACTACGCCCTCATCATCAACACCGACATGGAGGACATGCGCGGGCCGGTGACGCTTCCGCCGGGGGTGGAGGTCGTCGCCGCCCAGGGCTTCGCCCAGCTCCTCCGCCTTCCCCGCGCCGCTCGCACGGCCGCGGCGCGGTAAGGGGCCACACCGGGGTTTGAACCGGGCCCCCTTGCGCCGGCCTGGGGGCGGGGCCTTCTCTTCCCGCCCCTTGCCGGACCGGAGTGCCCATGCGCCGCCTCATCCTCATGCTGGCCCTCGCGGCGATTCCCGCCATGGCCGAGGCGCAATCCTCCGGCGGGGGCCCTGCCGGGGCGCGCCCGGCCTCCTTCCCGACGCGCGACGTGGCTGTGACCTATCGCGTGCTCGGCAACGCCGCCCCGCAAGCGCCGCGCGAGTTCAGCGTGGCGGCACTCGCTTCCGAGGGGCGGCTGCGGGTGGAGAGCCCCTCCCTGCCGGCCTGGGGCCTGACGGACCGCCGCACCGGCCGCACGGAGATGGTGATGGATGCCATGCGGGTGGTGAGCCCGAGCCCGCTGCGGCAAGAGGAGGCGATGCGCTACATCCGCCTCGCCGAGACGGCGCGGCTGACGCGTGCGGGCACGGCCAGCCAGGCCGGGCATTCCTGCACGAACTACCGCTGGGAAGAGAGGGGGCAGAGCGGCACGGTCTGCCTAACCGCCGATGGCGTGCTGCTGCGCGGCGTGAACGACCGTGGCGAAGGGGTGGAGGCCGCGCGGGTGGAGTATGCCCGCCAGGACCCCGCGCGCTTCCGCGTGCCGGAGGGCTACCGGCGCGTGGATCTCAGCGACATGGCCCGGAGCTTCGGGCTGGGCCTGCCGGGCCGCTGAGGGCTTGGCGGCGCGCGATTAGCCGAAGAAGAGCTTCAGCGCGATCAGCAGGACCACGATGGCCGCGATGCCCCAGGCGGTCGCGCGGGTGAACATCGCCCAGCCGGTCTGGCGCTCGGCGATGATGTCCTTCGCCTTTACCTCGACGAAATCGATGTGCTGCGGCGCATCGGCCATGGGTCTGCCTCGTGATGGGGCGCCCCGCGGCGGGGCGGCGTTCAGGGGATTTCTGTAGGGAGCCCCGCCCCGCCGGGCAAGGGGTTGGCGAGGGCGCCCCCCGCCATGGGAGCGTCGAGCACCACCCGTCCCCCCTCCAGCCGCGCCGCGCCGGAGGCCGCCCAGGCGAGGGCGGCGGGGAAGATCCGGTGCTCCTGCGCCAGCACGCGGGCGGCCAGCGCCGCCTCGTCGTCCCCCGGGAGCACGGGAACGGCGGCCTGGGCAATGATCGGCCCCTCGTCCACCCCGGGGGTCACGAAATGCACGGTGCAGCCGTGCAGCCGGACGCCGGCGGCAAGCGCCCGGGCATGGGTGTCCAGCCCGGGGAAGGCGGGGAGGAGGCTCGGATGGATGTTGATCATCCGGCCGGCCCAGGCGGCGACGAAGCCCTCCGTCAGTACGCGCATGAAGCCGGCGAGCACGACCAGCCCGATCCCGGCGGCCTCCAGCCGCGCCCCCAGCGCCGCCTCGAAGCCCGCGCGGTCGCGGCCGAAGGGGCGGCTCTCCACCACCTCCGCCGGGATGCCCGCCTCCCGCGCCCGGTCCAGCCCGGCGGCGTCCGCCCGGTTGGAGAGGACGAGGGCAAGCTCGGCGGGGTAGGTGGGGTGGCGCGCCGCCGCGATGAGGGCGCCGAGGTTGCTGCCACGGCCGGAGATGAGGACCCCGGCGCGCCGCTTCAGTTCGGCCATGCGGCGGAGAGGCCTCCCATGCGGACCTCGGCCTCGCCCTCGCCGGCCTCGATGCGGCCGATGCGATGGGCGGTCTCGCCGTGCTCGCCCAGCATCGCGATGGCGGCCTCGGCCTTCCCTTCCTCCACCAACAGGCACATGCCGATGCCGCAGTTGAAGACGCGCAGCATCTCCTCCGGCGCCACGCCTCCCGTGCGGGCGAGCCAAGCGAAGACCGGCGGCACGGGCCAGGAGGCGGCGTCCACCACCGCGACCGTGCCCTCGGGTAGCACGCGGGGCAGGTTGCCCGGCAGCCCGCCGCCGGTGATGTGGGCGGCGGCCTTGATCAGCCCCGCGCGGTGCAGGGCGAGAACGGGCTTCACATAGATGCGCGTGGGCTCCAGCAGCGCCTCGCCCAGCGTCCTGCCCCCGGCGAAGGGGGCGGGGTCGCCCAGCCCGGCCCCCCCGGCCTCCAGGATGCGGCGGACGAGGGAGAAGCCGTTGGAGTGCACGCCCGAGGCGCCGAGGCCGAGCACCACGTCCCCCGGCCCCACATCGCCGGCCGGCAGCAGCGCGCCGCGCTCGGCCGCGCCGACGGAGAAGCCGGCGAGGTCGTAGTCGCCCTTTTGGTACATGCCCGGCATCTCGGCCGTCTCGCCGCCCACCAGCGCGCAGCCGGCCTGCCGGCATCCCTCGGCGATACCCGCCACCACCTCGGCGGCCTGCGCCACGTCCAGCGCGCCGGTCGCGAAGTAGTCGAGGAAGAAGAGCGGCTCGGCGCCCTGCACGACGAGGTCGTTCACGCACATGGCAACGAGGTCGACTCCCACGGTCGCGTGGTGGCGCGCATCGATTGCGAGCCGCAGCTTCGTGCCCACACCGTCGGTGGAGGAGACGAGGACGGGGTCGGCGAAGCCTGCCGCGCGGAGGTCGAACAGCGCGCCGAAGCCGCCGAGCCCCCCCATGGTGCCCCTGCGATCCGTGGAGCGCGCGAGCGGCTTGATCCGGTCCACCAGCGCGTCGCCGGCCTCGATATCCACCCCGGCGTCGCGGTAGGTCAGTCTGGTCATGGCGGTCCTTGATCGGCTATCCCCGGGGGAGGAACCATAGGGGTTCACGGGGGAGCGGCTTATGCCGGGTTCAGACGGTCGCGCTACCCATCATGTCCCGGGCCCGCGCGCAATCCATTCCCCGCGCGGGACGGCGATGCGCGGAATGATTCGGGGTGTGGCCCTTGCCCTGGCCCTGCTCTCCGCCCCGCTCCCAGCGGCGGCGCAGGACGATCCGGCCGTGCAGCGCGGCGTGCCGGCGGAGGCGACGGCCGAGAACGCCGTGGTCGCGCGGGAGCGCGCCATCGCCAACGCCCAGCGCCTGGCATGGCAGCGCTACGCCGCCGCCACTGGGCAGAACCCGAACGCCTCCGCCTCGCAGATCGAGTCGCAGGTGGTGAGCATGGTGGTGGAGCAGGAGCGCACAAGCCTGAACGGCTATACCGGCCGCTACACCATCCGCTTCCGCGGCGCCGGTTCCTCCGGCGGGGGCGCGGTGGCGGGCGGGGCGACGCCGCCGCTCGGCGGGCCTGCCACCGGCAGTGCCCCGGCGGCCACGCCGCCGGTCCTGCCGCTCTCCTCCTATGTCGAGGCGGGGACGAGCTTCCGCTCGCTCGACGAGTGGCTGGCCCTGCGGCAGCGCCTGCTCGCCCAGCCCTCGGTCGGCAGCGTGGACATCCTGGCCATCTCCATCGAGGGCGCGCGGCTGCGCCTGGGGCTGCGCAGCCCGCCGGGGATCGTGGCGCAGGAGCTGGCGGGGGGTGGCATCTTCCTCGCCCCCAACGCGCCGCCGCCGCCGCTGCCGGGCGGGATCCCGGCGCCCACCACCGGCCCGGGCTGGCGTGTCGGCATTGCCGGGGGAGCGTGACACGGGCCCAGCCCCGGAGGGCGGGGAGCCGGGCACCGGATCCGCGCTCCTCACCCTGCCCAATGTCATCACGCTCGCGCGGCTCTGCGCCGTGCCGGCCGTGGTGTGGCTCGTGATCCAGGGGCGGCTGGACCTCGCCTTTCTCCTCTTCCTCGGCGCCGGGCTGTCGGACGCGCTGGACGGCTGGCTGGCGAGGGTGCGGAACGCCCGTTCCTTCATCGGCTCCGTGCTCGACCCCGTCGCGGACAAGGCGCTGCTCGTCTCGGTCTACGTCACCCTCGCCATCATCGGCGTGCTGCCGGACTGGCTGGCCATCCTCGTCGTGTTCCGGGACCTGCTGATCGTGGGCGGGCTGCTCGTGCTCACCCTGGCGGGCTCGCGGCCAGCGATACGGCCCATCATGGTGTCCAAGCTGAACACGGCGCTGCAAATCGCCCTCGCCGGCACCGCCCTGTTCCTCCAAGGCTTCCGGTTGGACGGGGGCTGGCTGCTGCCCGTGCTCATCGCCCTCGTCGCCCTCACCACCCTCCTCTCCGGCGCCGCCTATGTGCGGGACGCCGCGCGCTCCTACCGGGCATGAGCACGACGGCGCCCGCCCCCGGACCGGCTCCCGCACCCTTGCGCCCCGACCTGCGGCCGCGCTCGCCGGGGCCGCGCAGCGCGACGCGGGCGCAGCGCTTCGGTCTCGGCTTCGGGCTGCTCGCGGCCTTCGTCTTCGCCCTCTGGTTCTTCGCGGCCATCCTCACGCCCTTCGTGCTGGCCGTCTGTGTCGCCTACTTCCTCGATCCCGTGGCGAGCCGGCTTGCGCGCGTCGGCGTGCCGCGATGGTTGGGGGCGGGGCTGCTGATCGCGGGGCTGCTGGCCTTCGCCCTCATCGCGCTGCTGCTGCTCTACCCCCTGCTCATTTCCCAGATCGGCGTGCTGCTCACCCGCCTCCCGGCCTATGTCACGACGATCAGCGCCCGGCTGCAGGACGTGATCGCGGCGGCCGAGGAGGCGGTGGCGCCGATGGTGCTCGACCCCCGGCTGAAGGACCTCGCCGTCTCGCAGCTCGGCTCCATCCTCGTCTGGCTCGGCACCTCGGCGACGCGGCTGATCGGCGGCGGCTACGCCCTGTTCAACGTCTTCACCTTCGCCGTGGTCACGCCCATCGTCGGCTTCTACCTCCTGCGGGACTGGCCGCGGATGATGGGGCGGATCGAGACTTGGCTGCCCCGCCGCAACGCCGCCGTGCTGCGCCAGCTCGCCCATGACACCGACCGCGTTCTCTCGGCCTGGCTGCGGGGGCAGCTCATCTGCTGCGCGCTGCTGGCCGTGTACTATGCCCTCGCCCTCTCGGCGGTGGGGCTGGAACTGGGCCTGCTCGTCGGGCTGCTGGCGGGGATCTTCACCTTCATCCCCTATGTCGGCTCCATGACCGGCATGATCACCGCCATCCTCCTGGCGATCGGCCAGTTCGGGAACTGGCGGGACGTGGCGATGGTGGTGGGGGTGTTTCTGGCCGGCCAGATCGTGGAGGGCTACATAATCTATCCCCGCCTGCTCGGGGACCGGGTGGAGCTGCACGCGGTCTGGGTGATCTTTGCCCTGTTTGCCGGCGGCGTGGCTTTCGGCTTCCTCGGCGTGCTGCTGGCCGTGCCGATCGCGGCCGCCATCGGGGTGCTCGCCCGCTACTGGCTACGGCGCTATCTCGAGAGCCCCCTCTATCTCGACCCGCCCCGGACCGGGGGCTGAACCGATTCCATGGCCCGACAGCTTCCCCTGCCGCTGCTCCCGCGCGCGGAGATTGAGATCGACCCGATCCCCGATTCCTCCAACGCCGTCGCCCGCACCTGGCTCGCCGATCCCATGAGCTGGCCCGCCGGGCGGCTCGCCCTGCACGGGCCGGAGGGGAGCGGGAAGTCGGCCTTCCTCGCCCAGGCCGCGCGGCGGCTGGGGCTGCGCCGCCTCTCCGGCCCCGCCCTGCGCGGCGTGCCCGACGGCGCGCCGACGGCGCTGGACGACGCCGATTGCGCGGCCGAGGAGCCCGCCCTATTCCACCTCATCAACGCCTGCGCGGCTGGCGGCCACCTGCTGCTGATGGCCGGGCGCGAGCCGCCCTCCCGCTGGGAGGCGCGGCTGCCCGACCTTGCCAGCCGGCTGCGCGCCACCGCCGCCGCGCCGCTCGCCCAGCCCACGGACGCCCTGCTGCGCGCCCTCCTCGCCCGGCATTTCGAGCGCCGGCAGCTCCGGGTGGAGCCGGCGATCCAGGATTGGCTCCTCGCGCGCCTCCCGCGGGAAGCGGCGGTGCTGGCCGAGGCCGCCGCTCGGCTGGACCGCGCCGCCCTCGCCCATGGCGGCGGCGTGACCCGCGCGCTGGCCCGGGGGAGCCTTGCCGGGCTGCTGGACGGCAGCGGGGAAGGGGCGCCGGATGAGGGGTGGGAGGGGATCGGTGACGATTCCGTGGCAACCCTCGGCCCGCCCTCCGCTTCCATGGGGACCTTGCTGTAACCTCCGACGATGGACGCCAACACCGAATCCGCCAAGTCCGAGACGCCGAAGCCCGACGCAGCCCGGGCCGCCTCCTCCCGCGCCCCGCGGGCGGAGCGCGCCGCAACGCTGCGCGGCACCCCCACCCCTGAGCCGGCGAGGGAGCCGGATGCCGACGCGCCCGCCGGGCTCGATGCCGCCCTCAACGATCCCGGGCGCTTCATCAACCGCGAGCTCTCCTGGCTCGCCTTCAACGAGCGCGTGCTGGAGGAGGCCGCCAACCCCGCCCACCCCCTGCTGGAGCGGCTGCGCTTCGTCGCGATCTCATCCTCCAACCTCGACGAGTTCTACTCCGTGCGCGTCGCGGGGCTGATGGGGCAGGAGCGGGCGGGTGTCGGCACCCTCTCCCCGGACGGCCTTACCCCCGCCCAGCAGCTCGCCGCCATCCATGAGCGCGCGGGGCGGCTGCTCGCCCGGCAGCAGGAGGGATGGCTCAACCTGCGCGGGCAGCTCGCCGAGGCCGGCATCCGCGTCAGCGAGCCCTCCGAGCTGTCGGAGGCGGACCGGGAATGGCTCGCGGCCTGGTTCATGGACCGCGTCTTCCCCGTGCTGACGCCGCTGGCCGTTGACCCCGCGCACCCCTTCCCCTTCCTGCCCAACCTCGCCCTCTGCCTCATCATGAAGCTCGTGCGGGAAGAGGATGGTGGCACGATGCGGGCGATCCTGCCCCTGCCGCCGCAGATCGACCGCTTCATCCGCCTGCCCGCCGGCGGCCCGCGCGCGGATGGGGCGCGCGAGCCCGCGCGCTTCGTGCTGCTGGAGGAGGTGATCCTCCTCAACCTCCGCCGCCTCTTCCCCGGCTTCATCCTCGCAGAGCGCGGGCTGTTCCGCCTGATCCGCGACACCGACGTGGAGTTCGAGGAGGAGGCCGAGGACCTCGTCCGCTCCTACGAAACCGCGCTCAAGCGCCGCCGGCGCGGGCGGGCCATCCGCCTCTCCGTCACCGCCGACACGCCGCCTGACATGCTGGACCTCGTGGCCGAGGAGCTGGACGCGCCGCGGGCGGAGATCTTCACGATGGACGGGCTGCTCGGCCTGTCCGACCTGACGCAGCTCATCCTCGACGACCGGCCTGACCTCCTCTTCAAGCCCTACACCCCGCGCTTCCCCGAGCGCATCCTTGACTTCGGCGGGGACTGCTTCGCGGCGATCCGGGCGAAGGACATCGTCGTCCACCACCCCTATGAATCCTTCGACGTTGTCGTGCAGTTCCTCCGCCAGGCGGCGCGGGATCCGGCGGTGGTGGCGATCAAGCAGACCCTCTACCGCACGAGCCGGGACAGCCCGATCGCGCGCGCGCTGATCGAAGCGGCCGAGGCGGGCAAGTCCATCACCGCCATGGTGGAGCTGAAGGCGCGCTTCGACGAGGAGCGCAATATTGCCCTCGCGCGGGAGCTGGAGGCGGCGGGGGTGCAGGTCGTTTACGGCTTCGTGGACCTCAAGACCCACGCGAAGGTCAGCCTCGTCGTGCGACGCGAGAGCGGCGCGCTGCGCTCCTACGCGCATTTTGGCACGGGCAATTACCACCCAGTCACCGCGCGCATCTACACCGACCTCTCCTTCTTCACCGCCGATCCCGGGCTGACGCGCGATGCGGCGCGGCTGTTCAACTACATGACAGGCTATGCGCGGCCCGAGACGATGGAGAGCCTCGCCTTCGCGCCCCTCACCCTGCGCCCGACGCTCATGGGGCTGATCGAGGGCGAGATCCGCAACGCGCGGGAGGGCTGCCCCGCGGGCATCTGGCTGAAGCTCAACTCCCTCGTGGACGAGGCGCTGATCGACGCCCTCTACCGGGCGAGCGCGGCCGGGGTGAAGGTGGACCTCATCGTCCGCGGCATTTGCTGCCTGCGCCCGGGAGTGAAGGGGCTGTCCGACAACATCCGGGTGAAGTCCATCGTCGGCCGCTTCCTTGAGCACTCGCGCATCTGCGTCTTCGCCAACGGCCACCGCCTGCCCAGCCGCCGCGCGCGGGTGTTCATCAGCAGCGCGGACTGGATGGCGCGCAACATGGACTGGCGCGTGGAGACGATGGTGCCGGTGGAAAATCCCACCGTCCACGCGCAGGTACTCGACCAAATCATGGTGGTGAACCTCAAGGACCGCGACCAGTCCTGGGAGCTGCATCCCGACGGGAGCTACCGGCGTATCGACGCCGCCTCCCAGCCGCTCTCGGCGCATGAATACTTCATGACCAACCCCTCCCTCTCCGGCCGCGGCAGCGCGCTGCACCGTGCGCCCCGCAACCGCGCGCCCGCGCGGCGCCGGCCGGACCGCGTGGCACAGGACTAGACGCTTGAATCTCCGCGAAGTTCACCCCGACGTCCCCCGGCCGGGCAACGTCGCCCCGCATTATGCGGGCGGGGCTTCCCCACAGGGCACGAGGGACGTTGCTGCCCCCTTGCCGCGCGCCGGGGTGGTCGATCTCGGCTCCAACTCCGTCCGCCTCGTCGTCTTCGAGGGGCGCTGCCGCAACCCCGTGACCATCTTCAACGAGAAGGCGGTGCTCGGCCTCGGCCGCGGGCTGCAATCCACGGGGCGGCTGAACGCGGCCGCGGTGGAGGGCGCGCTGACCATCATGGGGCGCTACATCGCCATCGCCCGCGCCATGGGCGCCGACCCGGTCGAGGTGCTGGCGACGGCCGCCATGCGCGACGCCGCCAACGGCCCCGCCTTCGCCGAGGCGCTCCGCGCGCGCATGCCCGGCGTGCCGCTGCGCATTCTGACGGGGGAGCAGGAGGCGGCGATGTCGGCCGAGGGCGTGCTGCTCGGCGTGCCCGGCGCGGACGGCATCCTGGGCGACATCGGCGGCGGCAGCCTGGAGCTGGTGGACCTCGCCAACGGGCGGCCCCGCGCTTCCGTCAGCCTGCCGCTCGGCGTTATCCGCCTGGCCGAGCGCGCGGGCGGCGATCCCGTGCGCGCCCGCGCCATCGCGGAGGAAACCCTGGCCGGCGTGCCCTGGCTCGACCGGGGGCAGGGGAGGGACCTCTACCTCGTCGGCGGCGCGTGGCGGGCGCTGGCGAAGATCCACATCACCCAAACCGGCTACCCCCTCTCGATCGTCCACCACTACGTGCTCCGGCGGGAGGAGGCGCGGGATCTCTGCGCCGCCGTCATCGCGGCCGGGGACCGCCCGAACCGCCTACCCGGCGCACCCGCCAAGCGGCTGGCCGACATGCCCTATGCCGCGGTGGTGCTGCGGCGGCTGCTGCGGCGCACCGGCGCGCGGCGCGTGGTCTTCTCCGCCAACGGGCTGCGGGAGGGGTGGTACGCGCGCCTGCTGCCCGATGCCGTGCGAGAGCGGGATCCGCTGCTCGCGGCGGGCACCGACCTCGCCGAGCGCTTCGGGCGCGACCAGGCCATGCCGCGGGCCCTGTCGGACTGGACCGCGCCGCTCTTCCCCGACGAGCCGCCGGCCGATGCCGCGCTCCGCCGCGCCGCCTGCCAGCTCTCGGACACCGGCAGCCACGATCACCCGGACTACCGCGCCGAGCAGGCCTTCCTGCGCGTGCTGCGCCAGCCCGGCGTGGGGCTGGACCACCACGCCCGCGCCTTCCTCGCGATGACGACGGCACTGCGCTACGACGCCGGACCCTCGGATCCCCTGCTGGAGCCCGCGCGCCGCCTGCTCGGCCCCACGGCGCAGCAGCGGGCGGAGCGCATCGGCGCGGCGCTGCGCCTGGCCTACACCCTCTCCGGCGGCACGCCGGCCCTTCTGGCAGGCACGGCGCTGATCCCGCGCGGCGGGCGCCTCGTGCTGCGGCTGGTCGAGGGCACCGGCGTCTTCGCCGGGGAGAGCGTGCAGCGGCGCGTGGACAACCTGGCCGCCGCCATGGGGCTGGAGGCCGCGGTGGAGGTCGCCCCGGGGCCCGGCGCCGGCGCCTAGCCACGGCGCGGCCGCGACGGCGGGGTGGCTCAAAAAAGATGCCGTTTTCGCAGGGTGATGCGGCCCGCATGCGGGCCGCGCCGCCTCACGCCTTGTTGCGCCGCATCACGCTTGGCCCGGCGCGCGAGGGCTGCGATCCCCTGGCATCCAATCGACGAAGCCGGAGCCGGGAACCATGACCGCCGACCACCGTTCCTCGCCGATGCGACCCTTGACCCTGTATCACCTCAACCCGCTCCTTCTCGGCCCCCTCGCGGGCTGGGGAGCGGAGCTGGAGCGGATCGCGGCGCTCGGCTTCCGGGGCGTCTGCATGCCGCCGCCGCTGGCGCCCGGCCGCTCGGGCAACCCGCTGCAAGTGGCCGACCACGACCGCCCGCATCCGGCGCTGGAAGCCGGGACGGACGGCACGGCCGCCATCGCCGCCATCGCCGAGGCCTGCCGCGCGGCCGGGCTGGAGCTGTGGCTCGATCTTGTCCCTGGCTATGTGGCCGCCGAGGGCGCGCTGGCCGCCTCCCATCCCGAGTGGTTCGCCGGGGCGGGCGACGTACTGCCCGATCCCCGCGGCGGCGTCGTGCCGCCCGGCCTCCTCCGGCTGAACCTCTCGGCCGAGGGGCCGCTCGCCTTCTGGGAGGCGCGGCTGCGGGACTGGATCGGGGCCGGCGCCTCGGGCTTCCGCGCGCTGCGCCCGGGCGAGGTGCCCGCCCCCGCCTGGGGCCGCCTGATCGCCGCGGCGCCGGGCGCGGGCTTCATTGCCTGGACCCCTGGCATGCCCTGGGGCGAGGCGGCCGCGCTGCGCGGGGTGGGCTTCGGCTGGCTCACCTCATCGGTGGCCTGGTGGAACGGGCGCGATCCCTGGTTCGTGGAGGAGCGCGCCGCGCTCGGCGCCCCGCTGATCGGCTTCCCGGAGGCTCCCTTCGGCCCGCGCGCCGCGATGGACGAGGGGGACGAGGCCGCGCGCCCCCGCGCCGCCGCCCTCTCCCTCCGCTTGGCCGCCACGCTCTGCGACGCGCTGCTCGTCCCGCAGGGCTTCGAGTACGGCGCCCGCCGCACCGCCGAGCCCGCGCAGGACCGGCCGGGCGACCTCGCCTGGGCGAGGGAGAACGCGCCCTACGACCTCTCGGCCGAGATCCGGGAGGCGAACGCGCTGGCCGCGTGCCTCGCGCCCCTGGCAGGTCATGAGATGCGCCCGCTGGCCGGCCCCGGCGCGCCGGTTCTCGCCGTGCTGCGCGTCGCCGCCGACCCCCGCGTGGCGGAAGCCGCGACGCTGGTGATCGCCAATCCCGACCGCCGGGCCTCGGCGAGCCTCGCGCCCGAGACGGTGCTGCCCGGCATCGGTGGCGGCCCGAATCTCTTCATCGGCGCGGACGGGCGGGAATCCGTGACCCCCGGCGTGCCGCTGCTCCTCTCCCCCGGCGAGGTGCGGGTGCTGCAGGCCGGCGCCCCCAAGCCCGTGATCCGGCCCGACGCCGCGCGCATGCCGCCCGAGCAGGGCGTGCTGATCCCGCGCATCGGCATCGAGAACGTCACACCGCTGGTGGATGGCGGCCGCTTTCCGGCCAAGCGCATCGTGGGCGAGGTGGTGACGGTGGAGGCCGACATCGTGGCCGACACCCATGCCACCTTCGGCGTCGCGCTGCTCTGGCGTCCGATCGACGAGAAGGGCTGGCGCGAGGTGCGGATGACCCCGCTCGGCAACGACCGCTGGACGGCGAGCTTCCCGCTGGAGCGCATGGGCCGCCACGTCTTCGCGGTGGAGGCCTGGCTGGACGTCTTCGCCGGCTACCGCGACGAGCTGTCGAAGAAGCACGCGGCCGGCGTGCCGGTGACGCTGGAGCTGGAGGAGGGGCGCCGCCACGTCGTGTCGGCCGCCGCGCGCCCCGGCAGCGCGCGCCGCGGGCTGCTCGCCCTGGCGAAGTCGCTGGAGAGCGCGCCCGAGGCCGAGCGCCTGACCGCCCTGCTGGCGCCCGAGACGGCGCGGCTGATGGCGATCGCGGACAACCGCCCTCACCGGATGCGCCAGAACCCGCCCGGCGGGATCGAGGCCGAGCGCATCGCGGCGCGCTTCGCGAGCTGGTACGAGATCTTCCCGCGCAGCCAGTCGGGCGACGAGAACCGGCACGGCACGCTGGACGACGTCATCCGCCAGCTTCCGCGCGTGAAGGCGATGGGCTTCGACGTGCTCTACTTCCCGCCCATCCACCCGATCGGGCGCAAGAACCGCAAGGGCCGCAACAACACCCTCACTCCCGGGCCGGATGACGTGGGTAGCCCCTACGCCATCGGCTCGGAGGATGGCGGGCACGACGCGCTGCACCCAGCGCTCGGCACCATTGAGGACTTCCACCGCCTGCGCGACGCCGCCCACGCACACGGGCTGGAGCTGGCGTTGGACTTCGCCATCCAGTGCTCGCCCGACCATCCCTGGCTGCGCGAGCACCCGGAGTGGTTCGACTGGCGCCCGGACGGCACGATCAAATACGCCGAGAACCCGCCGAAGAAGTACGAGGACATCGTCAACGTCGACTTCTACGCGGCCGGCGCGAAGCCCTCGCTCTGGGTGGCGCTGTATCAGTCGGTGAAGTTCTGGGTGGAACAGGGGGTGAAGACCTTCCGCGTGGACAACCCGCACACCAAGCCGCTGCCCTTCTGGGAGTGGATGATCGGCGAGATCCGCGCGACCAACCCGGAGGTGCTGTTCCTCTCCGAAGCCTTCACGCGACCGAAGGTGATGTACCGGCTGGCCAAGAGCGGCTTCAGCCAGTCCTACACCTACTTCACCTGGCGCGAGACGAAGGCGGACATGGCAGAGTACCTGACGGAGCTCACCACCACCGCGCCGCGCGACTTCTTCCGCCCGCATTTCTTCGTCAACACGCCCGACATCAACCCGCGCCACCTGCAAACGGGCGGCCGGCCGATGCACCTGACGCGTGCGGCGCTGGCGGCCACGCTCTCGGGCCTCTGGGGCGTGTACCAGGGTTTCGAGCTCTGCGAGGCGACGCCGCTGCCGGGCAAGGAGGAGTATCTCGACAGCGAGAAGTACCAGATCCGCGTCTGGCCCGATCGCCGCCCGGGAGACATCGTGGACGAAGTGACGCGGCTGAACGCCATCCGCCGCGCCAACCCGGCGCTGCAGACGCATCTCGGCGTCACCTTCCTGCCGGCCTGGAACGACAACATCCTCTACTACGAGAAGGCGACGGCGGACCGCTCCAACGTGATCCTCGTCGCCGTCAGCATGGATCCATCCGCCGTGCAGGAAGCGGGCTTCGAGCTGCCGCTCTGGCGCTGGGGCCAGCCCGACCATGCCGGACTGGAGGCCGAGGACCTGATGCGCGGCCAACGCTTCGCCTGGCACGGCAAGACGCAGCACATGCGCCTCGACCCCGCCGACCTTCCCTTCGCCATCTGGCGCGTGCGCCCCCTCGGCGCCTGAACGAGAAAACCATGCCCGACGACGCCCTTCCGGCCAACGAGGCCCTTCCCAACCACCAGCCCGACCCGCGCGACCCGCAGTGGTACCGGGACGCGGTGATCTACCAGCTCCACATCAAGTCCTTCTTCGATTCCAACGACGACGGGGTGGGCGACTTCCCCGGGCTGATCGCGAAGCTGGACTACATCGCCGAACTCGGCGTGGACACGCTCTGGCTGCTGCCCTTCTATCCCAGCCCGCGGCGCGACGACGGCTACGACATCTCCGAATACACCGGCGTCCACCCGGACTACGGCAGCATCGAGGACGCGAAGCGCTTCATCGAGGAGGCGCATCGCCGCGGGCTGCGCGTCATCACCGAGCTGGTCATCAACCACACCAGCGACCAGCACCCCTGGTTCCAGGCGGCGCGCAACGCGCCCAAGGGCTCGCCCGAGCGCAACTACTACGTCTGGTCCGACACGGACGAGATCTACCAGGGTACGCGCATCATCTTCCTCGACACGGAGAAGTCCAACTGGACCTGGGATCCGGTGGCGGGCCAGTACTTCTGGCACCGCTTCTTCTCCCACCAGCCCGATCTGAACTTCGACAACCCGGAGGTGGTGCAGAAGGTCCTCGGCGTCATGCGCTTCTGGCTCGATGCCGGGGTGGACGGGCTGCGGCTGGATGCCGTGCCCTATCTCATCGAGCGCGACGGCACCACCAACGAGAACCTGCCGGAGACGCACGACATCCTGAAGCTCATCCGGCGCGAGCTAGAGCAGGGCCACGGGGGCCGGATGCTGCTGGCCGAGGCCAATATGTGGCCGGAGGACACGCAGCAGTATTTCGGGGAGGGCGACGAGTGCCACATGGCCTTCCACTTCCCGCTGATGCCGCGCATGTACATGGCCATCGCGCAGGAAGACCGCTTCCCCATCACCGACATCCTGCGCCAGACGCCCGACATCCCGGAGGGCTGCCAGTGGGCGATCTTCCTGAGAAACCACGATGAGCTGACGCTCGAGATGGTCACCGACCGGGAGCGGGACTATCTCTGGAACACCTATGCTGCGGACCGCCGCGCGCGCATCAACCTCGGCATCCGCCGCCGCCTCGCCCCACTGCTGGAGCGCGACCGCCGGCGCATCGAGTTGATGAACGGGCTACTCATGTCCATGCCCGGCACGCCCGTGATCTACTACGGCGACGAGATCGGCATGGGCGACAACATCTATCTCGGCGACCGCGACGGCGTGCGGACCCCGATGCAGTGGTCGCCCGACCGCAATGGCGGCTTCTCCAAGGCCGATCCCGCGGGCCTCGTGCTGCCGGCCATCCAGGACCCGCTCTACGGCTTCCAGGCCGTGAACGTGGAGGCGCAGGCGCGGGACGCACACAGCCTGCTGAACTGGACGCGACGTATGCTGGCCACGCGCAAGCGCAGCCAGGCCTTCGGGCGCGGCACGATGCGGCTGCTCTATCCCGGCAACCGCAAGGTGCTCGCCTATCTCCGCGAGATGGGCGACGAGGCGATCCTCTGCGTCTTCAACCTCTCCCGCTCCGCCCAGGCGGTGGAGCTGGACCTCTCCGACATGGCCGGGCGCGTGCCGGTCGAGATGCTGGGCGGCACCGCCTTCCCGGCGATCGGCCAGCTCACCTACCTCCTGACGCTCCCGCCCTACGGCTTCTACTGGTTCGTCCTCGCGACGGAGCAGGCCCTTCCGCCCTGGCATGTGAAGGCACCCGAGCCCTTGCCCGACCTCCGCACCATCGTCTTCCCGACGACCGCCACCGCCATGGGCCCCGCCCAGCGCGCCGAGATCGAGCGCGAGGTGCTGCCGGCCTGGCTGCCCAAGCGCCGCTGGTTCGCCTCCAAGGACGAGAAGCTGGAGGGCGTCTCCCTCCGCGCTCTCGCCCCCGTGCCCGGCAGCCAGCACAACCTGCTGGCCGAGGTGGAGGTGCGCCTGCCCGGCCGGACGGAGCGCTACTGCGTGCCGCTCGCCGGCATGGGCGAGGACGAGGTGACGGGGCCGCTCGCCTCGCAGCTCGCCCTCTCCCGCGTGCGGCAGGGGCGGCGCGTGGGCTATCTCACCGACGCCTTCGCCTCCGACGCCTTCGTCCACCGCGTGATCCGCGCGCTGCGCGACGGCGCCGTGGCGGAAACCGAGGACGGGCCCATCCTCTTCATGGGCGGCGAGCGCATGGCGGCGCTGGAGCTGGGCGACGAGCCCGCCGTGCGGCGCCTGCCGGGCGAGCAGTCCAACTCCTCCATCATCGTGGGCGAGGAGGTGGTGCTGAAGATCCTCCGCAAGCTCTCCCCGGGCATCCACCCCGAGGCGGAGATGACGCGCTACCTGACCGATGCGGGCTACGCCAACATGGCGCCGCTGCGCGGCGAGGTCGTGCGCAATGGGAAGGACGGCGTGCCCGTCACCCTCATGCTGCTGCAGGGCTTCGTCCGCAACCAGGGCGACGGCTGGGGATGGACGCTCGACTGGCTCGCCCGCGCCGCCGACCAGACGGATGACGAGCACGGGGACGCGCTCTCGGGCTATCTCTCCTTCATCGCGGCGCTCGGGCGCCGGCTGGGCGAGCTGCACGCCGTGCTGGCCCGGCCGAGCGACGATGCCGCCTTCACCCCGGTCCTCGCCGGGGAGGAATCCCGCACCGCCTGGGCCGAGGGCGCCATCGCGCAGCTCGACCCCGCGCTGGACCTGCTGGAGAAGGCCGCGCTGGAAGGGGAGGAGAAGGCGATGGCCGAGAGCCTCCTCGCCCGCCGCGAGCCGCTGAAGGACGCCGCGCGGCGCCTCGCCCAGTCCGCCGACGGCGCGCTAATGACGCGCGTGCACGGCGATTTCCACCTGGGCCAGGTGCTGGTGGCGCAGGGCGACGCCGTCATCGTGGACTTCGAGGGCGAGCCGGCGCGCACGCTGGAGGAGCGCCGCGCCAAGGGCAGCCCGCTGCGCGACGTGGCCGGGCTTCTCCGCAGCCTCGACTACGCCGCGGCCGCCGCGGCCGGCACCACCTCGACCGCGCCCGCCGAGCGGCGGGATGCGCTGCTCGCCCGCTTCCGCGCCGAGGCGGGGGAGGCCTTCATGGCCGCCTATCGCGAAGCGGAGGAGGCGTCGCCCAACCAGTGGGCGCCGGAGGAGACGCGCGGCGCGCTGCTCGACCTCTTCCTGCTGGAGAAGGCCGCCTACGAGCTGCGCTACGAGGCGGCCAACCGCCCGGCCTGGCTCGCCATCCCGCTGCGCGGCCTCGCCGCGCTGGCCGACCGGCTGGTGACCGCATGAGCGCCGCCCCGATGGAGGCAATCCAGGCGGTCGTGGAGGGGCGCCACGGCGACCCCTTCGCCGTCCTCGGCCCGCATGGCGGGCGGGTGCGGACCTTCCAGCCCGGCGCGCTCTCGGTGGAGGCGGTGCCCGCCGGCGGCGCGCCCGTCGCGCTGGGGCAGGTGCACGACATCGGGATGTTCGAGGGCGAGGTGCCGGCCGGCCCCTACACCCTCCGCATCACCTGGCCCGGCGGCGTGCAGGAGACGGAGGACCCCTACGCCTTCGGCCCGCTGCTCGGCGACATGGACATCTACCTCTTCAGCGAGGGGCGGCACCACGAGATGGGCCGCGTCTTCGGCGCGCGCGCAATGACGGTGGAGGGCGTGCCCGGCGTGCGCTTCGCCGTCTGGGCGCCCAACGCGCGCCGCGTCTCCGTGGTGGGCGAGTTCAACAACTGGGACGGCCGCCGCCACCCCATGCGGCTGCGCGGGGGCGCGGGGGTGTGGGAGATCTTCGTCCCGCGCCTCGCGCCCGGCGCGCGCTACAAGTACGAGATCCTCGGCGCGCATGGCGGCGTGCTGCCGCTGAAGGCCGATCCCGTCGCCGCGCAGTCGGAGCTGGCGCCGGGCACTGCCTCGATCGTGACGAAGCCCGCGCCGCATCCCTGGAACGATGCGGCCTGGATGGACCGCCGCGGCGGAATGCAGTCGCCGGACGCGCCTATCTCGATCTACGAGGTCCATCCCTCCTCCTGGTGGCGGGCCGAGAACGGCGAGGCGCCGGACTGGGACGGGCTGGCCGCGCGCCTCATCCCCTATGTCCGCGGCATGGGCTTCACCCATGTCGAGCTGCTGCCGATCATGGAGCATCCCTTCGGCGGCTCTTGGGGCTACCAGCCGCTCGGACTCTTCGCCCCGACCGCGCGCTTCGGCACGCCCGAGGGCTTCTCGCGCTTCGTGGACCACTGCCACGAGGCCGGGATCGGCGTGATCCTGGACTGGGTGCCCGCCCACTTCCCCTCCGACCCGCACGGGCTCGGCCAGTTCGACGGCACGGCGCTTTACGAGCACGCCGACCCGCGAGAGGGATTCCACCGGGACTGGAACACGCTGATCTACAATTTCGGCCGCAACGAGGTGCGCGGCTTCCTCATCGCCTCCGCGCTGCACTGGCTGGAGCACTACCACGTCGATGGCCTTCGCGTGGATGCCGTGGCCTCCATGCTCTACCGCGACTACTCCCGCAACGCGGGGGAGTGGGTTCCCAACATCCATGGCGGGCGCGAGAACCTGGAGGCCGTCGCCTTCCTCAAGGAGCTGAACGAGGTCGTGCGCGCGCGCTGCCCCGGCGCGATCATGGTGGCGGAGGAGAGCACGGCCTGGCCCGGCGTCTCCGCCCCCGTCTCCGAGGGTGGCCTGGGCTTCCACTACAAGTGGAACATGGGCTGGATGCACGACACCCTGCACTACATGCAGGAGGACCCGGTGAACCGGCGCTGGCACCACGGCCAGATGACCTTCGGCCTTGTCTACGCCTTCTCCGAAAAGTTCATGCTGCCGCTCTCCCATGACGAGGTTGTGCACGGGAAGGGCTCGCTGCTGCGCAAGATGCCGGGGGACGACTGGCAGAAGCGCGCGAACCTGCGCGCCTACCTTTCCTTCATGTGGACGCATCCCGGCAAGAAGCTGCTCTTTATGGGCGGCGAGATCGCGCAGCCGACGGAGTGGAACCACGACTCCCAGGTCTCCTGGCACCTGCTGGATGATCCCCGGCACCGCGGCGTGCAGGAGCTGGTGCGGGACCTGAACCGCGCCTATCGCGCGCATCCCGCCCTGCACCAGCGGGACGCCGATCCCGCCGGCTTCGCCTGGGTGGTCGGGGACGACGTGGGCAACAGCGTTTACGCTTTCCTCCGCTACGCGGAGGGCGCTGCGCCGGCGCTGGTGGTGTGCAATCTTACCCCCGTCCCGCGGGAGGGATACCGGATCGGCGTCCCCTCCGCCGGCTGGTGGCGGGAAGTCCTCAACAGCGACGCGGCCTCCTATGGCGGCTCGGGCCTCGGCAACGGGGGTGGCGCGGAAGCGCGGGAGGAGGCGTCGCATGGGCAGCCGGCCTCGCTCACTCTCACCCTGCCGCCGCTGGCCACCCTCATCCTCTCGCCGCAAGGATAGGGGAGGGGATGCCGAGCGCGCCGCCCCGGCTGGAAACGGGCAAGCCCTATCCGCTGGGTGCCAGCTGGGACGGGCTGGGCGTGAACTTCGCGGTCTTCTCCGCCCATGCGGAGAGGATCGAGCTGTGCCTGTTCAACGCGAACGGGCGGCGGGAGGTCGCCCGCTACGACCTGCCGGACTGCACGGACGAGGTCTGGCACGGCTACCTGCCCGATGCCGGGCCCGGCACGGTCTACGCCTATCGCGCGCACGGACCCTACGACCCCGGCAAGGGCCACCGGTTCAACCCGACGAAGCTGCTGCTCGATCCCTATGCCCGGCAGATCGTCGGCAATATCACCTGGTCGGACGCGCTGTTCGGCTACCGTGTTGGCAGCTCGCGCGGGGACCTCACCCAGGACCGCCGCGACAGCGCCGCCGCCATGCCCAAGGGCGTGGTGGTGGAGGAGCGCGCCTATGAATGGGGCGGAGACCGCCTGCTCGAGCGCCCCTGGGGCGAGACGGTCATCCTCGAGGCCCATCTAAAGGGGCTGACGCGGCTGCACGAGGAGGTGCCGGGCCCGGTCCGCGGCAGCTTCCAGGCGCTCGGCCACCCGGCGGTGATCGAGCATCTCGTGAAGCTCGGCGTCACGGCGGTGGAGCTGCTGCCCGTCCACGCCTTCCTGCAGGACCGCTTCCTCGTGGAGAAGGGGCTGACGAACTACTGGGGCTACTCCACCCTCTCCTTCTTCGCGCCCGAGCCCTCCTATCTCGCGACCGGCGGGCTGAACGAGATCCGCGCCGCGGTGCGCCGCCTGCACGAGGCCGGGATCGAGGTGATTCTGGACGTCGTCTACAACCACACCTGCGAGGGCTCGGAGATGGGGCCGACCCTCTCCTGGCGCGGCCTCGACCACGCTTCCTACTACCGCCTTCTGCCCGATAATCCCCGCCACTGCATCAACGACACGGGCACCGGCAACACGGTGAACATGTCCCACCCGCGCGTGGTGCAGATGGTGATGGACAGCCTGCGCTACTGGGTGGAGTCCTTCCACGTCGATGGCTTCCGCTTCGACCTCGGCAGCGTCCTCGGGCGCGAGGCGACGGGCTTCGACCCGGGATCGGGCTTCTTCGACGCGCTGCGCCAGGACCCCGTGCTGGCGCGCTGCAAGCTCATCTCCGAGCCCTGGGACATCGGCCCCGGCGGCTACCAGCTCGGCAACCATCCCCCCGGCTTCGCCGAGTGGAACGACAAGTTCCGCGACGGCGTGCGGCGCTTCTGGAAAGGCGACGAGGGCATGCGCGCCGACATCGCCGCGCGGCTGACGGGATCGGCGGAGCTGTTCGACCGCCGGCGCCGCAAGCCCTGGGCGAGCGTGAACTACGTCGCCTCTCACGACGGCTTCACGCTGGAGGACATCGTCTCCTACGACCACCGCCATAACCTGGCGAATGGCGAAGACAACCGCGACGGCCATGGCGAGAATTACAGCCACAACTGGGGCGCGGAGGGGGAGACCGACGATCCGGAGATCCTGGAGACCCGCGCCCGGCTGAAGCGCGCCATGCTGGCGACCGTGCTCTTCTCGGCCGGCACGCCGATGCTGCTGGCCGGCGACGAGATGGGCCGCACGCAGCGCGGCAATAACAACGCCTACTGCCAGGACAACGAGATCTCCTGGATCGACTGGGGCAAGGGCTCGACGGAGGCGGGACGCACCCTCACCCGCTATGTCGCGCGCCTCATCCGCCTCCGCCACCGCTTCGCGCCGCTGCGCCCGCCGCGCTTCCCCCATGGCCGGTCCGAGCCGATGCCCGGCCTGCACGACACGCAGTGGTTCGGCCAGGACGGCCAGCCCATCACGCCCGAGGCCTGGCGGGACCCCATCGCCAAGACCTTCGCCATGCTGCGCGCCGACCACGCGCCGGAGGACGGCGTGGACACCGTGCTGCTGCTGATGAACGCGGACAGCGCGGACCAGCCCTTCACTCTGCCCGCCCCGGTGCAGAATTGGACTGTCGTGCTCGACAGCGCCGATCCCGAGGCCCCCGAGCGCGTTCTCGACCCCGGGGAGACGGAACTGACCGTGCCCGCCCGCTCTGTTCTGCTGCTGTGGAGCCGCCTGGCCCACGATTGAGGATCCGTGCATGACCACGCTGTGGGGACCGTTGCTGCACGCCGATGGGGCGCGCTTCCGCCTCTGGGCACCATCCAGCGCCTCCGTGTCGCTGGAGGTGGAGGGGATGGATCCCATCCCCATGAGGGCCACCGGGGATGGCTGGTACGAGGCGGACGCCCCCGCCCGCGCCGGCGCCCGCTACCGCTTCCGCACCTCGCCCGACCTGCTGGTGCCCGACCCCGCCGCGCGCGCGCAGGCGGAGAGCGTGCACGGCGCCTCCGTGCTGGTGGACGACAGTGCGTATCAGTGGCGCAACGCGGGATGGCGCGGGCGGCCCTGGCACGAGACGGTGCTCTACGAGCTGCATGCCGGTACCTGCGGCGGCTATAACGGCATCCGCGCGATGCTGCCGCGGCTACGCGACCTCGGCGTGACGGCGGTGGAGCTGATGCCGGTCGCCGCTTTCTCCGGCGGGCGGAACTGGGGCTATGACGGGGTGCAGCCCTTCACCCCCGATCCGAGCTACGGCACCCCTGACGAATTGAAGGCGATGGTGGACGAGGCGCACGGCCTCGGCCTCTCCGTCTTTCTCGACTGTGTCTTCAATCATTTCGGGCCGGACGGCGCCTATCTTCACGCCTATGCCAAGCCCTTCTTCGACGAGGGCATCCACACGCCCTGGGGCGCCGCGATCGATTTCAGCCAGCCCGCGGTGCGCGCCTTCTTCGAGGAATGTGCACTGATGTGGCTGCGCGACTACCGCATCGACGGGCTGCGGCTGGACGCTGTCCACGCCATCGCTGACCAGTCCTGGCTCGACGTGCTGGCGCGGCGCCTCCGTGCCGAGGTCACGGGGCGGGAGGTGCATCTCGTGCTGGAGAACGAGGGCAACACGGCTTCAAAGCTCGCCCCCGGCCTCTATGACGCGCAGTGGAACGACGATGGCCACAACACGCTCCACCCTCTGCTGACCGGCGAGCGCGAGGGCTATTACGAGGACTTCGCCGATGACGGCGCGAGGAAGCTCGCCCGCGTGCTGGCCGAGGGCTTCCTCTTCCAGGGCGAGGAGATGCCCCATCTCCACCGCCCCCGCGGCGAGCCCTCGGCGCATCTGCCGCCCACCGCCTTCGTGCTCTTCCTCCAGAACCACGACCAGGTCGGCAACCGCGCGATGGGCGAGCGGCTGGACGCGCTAGCCCCGCCCGAGGGGATGCGCGCCGCAAACGCCCTGCTCCTGCTCTGCCCACAGATCCCGATGCTGTTCATGGGCGAGGAGTGGGGCGCCACCTCTCCCTTCCTCTTCTTCACCGGCTTCGAGGATCCCGAGCTGGCGAAGGCCGTGCGCGAGGGGCGGCGCAAGGAGTTCGCCCACTTCAGGGCCTTCCAGGACGAGGATGCCCGCGAGCGGATCCCCGATCCGAACGACCCCGCGACCTTCGAGATGTCGCGTCCCGACCCGGAGGAGGCGAAGCGCCCGCCGCACGACGCCATCCTCGCCCATCACAAGGCCCTGCTGGCGCTGCGCCATGCCGAGATCGTCCCGCGCCTGCGCGGTGCCATGGCGGCGGGCGCGGAGGTGGCGGGGGAGCGCGCCGTGCTCGCCCGCTGGCGCATGGGCGACGGCGCGGTGCTGACGATCGCGACGAATCTCGGCGCGACACCAGCACAGGTGAAGGCGGAGGGCGCGCGATTGCTGTTCGAGAGCGCACCCGGCGCCTCCGCCTCCCTCGCGGCGGGGACGCTGCCCGCCCACACCACCATCGCCCTGCTGGACCCCTCCGCATGAGTGACCAGGATCTTCGCGATCTCGCCCAGGCCGCCGGAATCGCGGCCGAGTGGCGGGACGTGCACAACAAGGACCACGAGGTCGGCCCGGAGGCGATGCGCGCCATCCTCGCGGCGCTGGACCTTCCCGCCGGCAGCGAGGCGGAGATCCGGGCGAGCCGCGAGCGGCTGCGCGAGGAGGGGAGGGGCCTGCCGCCGCTCTGCACGGCGATCCAGAACCGCCCCGTCCTGCTCGGCCTGCCTGGGGAGCCGGAGTTCCGCCTGCGGCTGGAGAGCGGCGAGGCCTGGGAGGGCCGCGCCTGGCAGGCGGACGGGCTGCTGAACCTGCCGCCCGTGAACGAGGCCGGCTACCACGAGCTGGAGATCGGCGGGCAGAGGACGGTGCTGGCCGTCTGCCCCCAGCGTTGCCACGGCATCGCGCCGGGCACGCGGCCCTGGGGTGTCGCGGCGCAGCTCTACTCCCCGCGCCGCAAGGGCGATGGCGGGATCGGGGACTTTACGGGACTGGAGCAGCTCGCCGTCTCCGCGGCCCGGCGCGGGGCGGACGCGCTGGCCATCTCGCCCGTCCACGCGCAGTTCTCGGCCGATCCCGAGCGCTTCTCGCCCTACGCGCCCTCCTCGCGCCTCTTCCTCAACGTGCTGCACGCCGATCCCGCGGCGCTCGGGACGGAGGCGCTGCGGGCGGCGCTGTCCGAGACGGGGCTGGCGGACGAGTTCGCGCGGCTGGAGGCGCTGGACCTCGTGGACTGGCCCGCCGCCGCGCGGCTGCGGCTGCGCGTCTTCCGCGCGATCTTCGACCGCTTCGGCGGCGACCGCGCCTTCGACGCCTTCCGCAAGGAGGGCGGGGAGGCGCTGGAGAGCCATGCGCGCTTCGAGGCGCTGCACGCCCATCTCTACGGCCGCGATCCCTCCCTCTGGCACTGGAAGGACTGGCCGGCGGAGTATCGCAGCCCCGAAGCGCCAGGGGTGGCCGAGTTCGCGCGGGTGCACGCGAAGGAGGTGTCCTTCCACGCCTTCCTGCAATGGATCGCCGATCGCGGGCTCGGCGCGGCGCAGGCGGCCTTCAAGGGGGCGGGCGCGGGAATCGGGTTGATCGCCGATCTCGCGGTCGGCACGGATGGCGGCGGCAGCCACGGCTGGTCGCGCCAGGGTCAGATCCTCTCGGGCGTCGGCGTCGGCGCGCCGCCCGACATCTTCTCGCCCCTCGGCCAGTCCTGGGGCATCGCCGCTTTCTCCCCGCGCGGGCTGCGCGAGGGCGGCTACGCGGCCTTCCTGGAGATGCTGCGCGCGGCCATGCGCCACGCGGGCGGCGTGCGGATCGACCACGCCATGGGCCTGGCCCGCCTCTGGCTCGTGCCGGAGGGCGCCAGCGCGGCTGACGGGGCCTATCTCCACTTCCCCGTCATGGACATGCTGCGTCTCGTCGCCCTGGAATCGCGGCGGCACGAGGCGATCGTGGTGGGCGAGGACCTCGGCACCCTGCCCGAGGGCTTCCGCGAGCGGCTGGACGAGACGGGAGTGATGGGGCTGCGCGTGCTCTACTTCGAGCAGGGTCAGGACCACCGCTTCACCCCGCCTGCGCAATGGTCCCCGGGCGCCGTCGCCGTCACCACCACCCACGACCTGCCGACCGTCGCCGGCTGGTGGCGGGGGCGCGACATCGACTGGCGCGTGAATCTCGGCCTGCTGGGCGAGGGCAATGACGGCGGCGAGCAGCGCACCGAGCGCCTGCTCGACCGCGCCCGGCTCTGGGAGGCCATGCGGGAGAGCGGCGTGGCCGAGGGCGACATGCCGGACGAGGATGAAGGCACGCGGGTCGCGACCGCCGCCGCCCGCCATGTCGGCTCTGCCGCCTGCGCCCTCGCCCTCCTGCCCCTGGAGGACGCGCTGGCGCTGGAGGAGGCCCCGAACCTGCCCGGCACCACCGAGGGCCACCCGAACTGGCGCCGCCGCCTGCCGGGCCAGGCCTCGACGATGCTTGACGAGCCCGAAACCGCCGCCCGCCTGGACGCTTTCGCTCAGGCACGTAGCCCGAAGAGCTGACTGGTCCCCCATGCCCGCATCCGAGAACCACGACACCGCTCCGGCCACGCCGCGCGCCACGGCGCGCCTGCAGTTCCACAAGGACTTCACGCTGGATGCGGCGGTGCCGCTGGTGCCGTACTTCCGCAAGCTCGGGATCAGCCATCTCTACGCCTCGCCCATCCTGAAGGCGCGGCCGGGCTCGACCCATGGCTACGACATCGTGGACCCCGAGCGGATCAATCCCGAACTGGGCGGGGAGGAGGCGCTGCGCCGCCTCGTCGCCGCCCTGCGCGAGAACGGGATGGGGCTGATCCTCGACATCGTGCCGAACCACATGGGCGTCGGCGGCGCCGACAACGGCTGGTGGCTGGATGTGCTGGAATGGGGGCCGCAATCCCCCTTCGCCCGCTTCTTCGACATCGACTGGAACCCGCCCGACCCCGCGCTGAACGACCGGATGCTCGCGCCCTTCCTCGGCGCGCCCTACGGCACCGTGCTGGAATCGGGCGACCTCGCCCTGCATTTCGAGCCGGAGAGCGGGAAGATCTACGCGGAGTATTTCGAGCACCGCTTCCCCCTCGCGCCGCGCAGCTATGCCACGATGCTCTCGGCGACCGACGAGCCGCAGCTCGCCGGCCTCGCCCAGGTCTTCCGCGCCCTCGGCGTGGAAGGGGAACGGGATGCCGTGCGCGCCGCCGCCTCGATCGCCCTCGACATGCTGGCGAACCACGCGCGCAGCCCCGAGGGACGCGCGCAGATCGACGCGGTGATCGCAGCCCATGATCCCAAGACGGAGGAGGGCCGCGCGCGGCTGCACGCGCTGCTGGAGGCGCAGAACTACCGCCTGGCCTGGTGGCGTGCGGCGACCGACGAGATCAACTGGCGCCGCTTCTTTGACGTCACCTCCCTCGGCGGCTTGCAGGTGGAGCGCCCGCGCGTCTTCGAGGCGACCCACGCCCTCATTCTCAGTCTTTACGAGGATGGCCTGATCGACGGCGTGCGCGTGGACCATGTGGACGGCCTCGCCGATCCGCGCGGCTACTGCCGCAAGCTGCGCCGGCGCCTGGAGGGGCTCACCGTGCGCCGCCCGGAGGGGGCGCCGAAGGGCCGTCCCCTGCTGCTGATCGAGAAGATCCTCGCCCCTCACGAGAAGCTGCGCCGCGACTGGATGGTGGACGGCACCACCGGCTACAACTTCATGGACGAGGTCGCGGGCGTGCTGCACGACCCCGCAGGCGCCGAGCCGCTGGCCGCCACCTGGCACGCCATGACCGGCCGCCCCGCCGATTTCGGCGAGGAGGCGCGGGAGGCGCGGCGCCAGATCCTGCGCTACAATCTCGCCTCCGAGCTGAACGCCACCTCCTTCGCGCTGCGCCGCATCGCCATGCGCGACCTCGCCACGCGCGACTTCACCCTCACCGCCATCCGCCGCGCGCTGACGGAGGTGCTGGTGCACTTCCCTGCCTATCGCTCCTATCTCGGCATCGCCGGGCGCAGCGAGGCGGATCGCCGCCTGCTCGACTGGGCCATCTCGGGCGCCCGCCGCACCATCCGCGAGACCGACCGGCCCCTGCTGGACCTGCTGGATTCCTGGCTCGGTGGCGATCCGCCGCGGAGCCTGCCCCACGCGCAGCGCCGCGAGCGCCAGCGCGCCGCCATCCGCTTCCAGCAGCTCTCCGCCCCGGTCGCCGCGAAGTCGGTGGAGGACACGGCCTTCTATCGTTACGGCCGCCTCATCTCCCGCAACGAGGTGGGGTCCGAGCCCTCCCACTTCGCCATCACGCCCCACGCCTTCCACGCTGCCTGCCGCGACCGCGCGAAGTACTTCCCGCGGGAGATGCTCGCCACCGCCACGCATGACACGAAGCGCGGCGAGGACACGCGCGCGCGGCTGGCCGTGATCTCCGAACTGCCGGAGGAATGGGCGGCGACGCTGACGCGCTGGACCCGGCTGAACAGCGTGCTGAAGAAGGAGGTGGACGGCGAGCCCGCGCCGGACGCGACCGACGAGATCATGCTCTACCAGTCCCTCATCGGGGCCTGGCCGCTCGACCTCGACCCCTCCGACGAGGCGGGGGTGGAGGCGCTGATCAAGCGCCTGGCGGCCTGGCAGGAGAAGGCACTGCGCGAGGGCAAGCGCCGCTCCGAATGGGCCGTGCCGAACGAGCCCTACGAGGCCGCCTGCCGTGACTTCCTCACTGCTATGCTGGCGAGCGACCGCCCCTCCCGCCTGCGGGAGGAGGTGGCGGCGATGGTGCGGCGCCTCTCCCCGGCGGGCGCTGTGAACGGGCTGGCCCAGGCGCTGATCCGCTGCACCGCCCCGGGCATCCCGGACCTCTACCAGGGCACGGAGTTCTGGGACTTCTCCCTCGTCGATCCCGACAACCGCCGCCCCGTGGACTTCGCCGCGCGGGAGGCCGCGCTGGAGGCGGGGGAGCCGCCCGTCGGCCTGCTCTCCCACTGGCGGGACGGGCGGGTGAAGGCGGCCGTGATCGCCCGCGCCCTGGCCCTCCGTACCCGCCATCCCACGCTCTTCGCGGAAGGCGAGTACATCCCCGTCGAGGCGGAGGGGTCCATGGCGGCGCATGTCCTGGCCTTCGCGCGCCGGGCGGGCGAGGCGGCCTGCCTCACCGTCGTCACGCGACTGCCCGCCCGTGCCTTGGGCGATTCGTCCGAGCCGCTGATCCCCGCCGAGGCCTGGGGGGAGACGGCGCTGGTGCTACCGCCCGCCCTGGCCGGCCTGCCCCTGCAGGACGTGCTGGGCGATGCCGGCATGACGGGGGAGGAGCGCCTCCCCCTCGCCACCCTCCTGGCGCGCCTCCCCGTTTCACTTCTCGCGACGGGTTGATCGGGATACCCTGGTCATCGCGGCCCATCCCTGTTCGATGGCGCCGCGAGAGGGAGGGCGATTCGATCGGAGATTCGTTGCTGCCCGACCGTCCTCAGGCCGAGGCGCGCCCGAGCTGGGCGGAGCAGCGGCTCGCCCTGGCGCTGGAGGCCTCCGGCATCGCCGGCGCTTGGGACTGGGATGCGGGAACAGACCTGATCCACGGCGATGCGCGGGCCTGTGCCCTGCACGGGATCGATGCCGGGCTGGGCGAGCGCGGCGCAAGGGGAGCGGAGCTGCTCGTCCATGTCGTGCCGGAGGACCGGCCGGCGTTGGACCGCGCCCTGGCCGCGGCCCTCGTCGGCCGCGCGCCGCTGAACATCAGCTACCGCGTCTGGCCGCCGGGCGGTGATGTGGGCTGGGTAATGCTGCGCGGCCGCGTGCTGCGCGACGCCACCGGCACGGCCACGCGCCTCGCCGGGGTCGCGCTCGACATCTCCGAGCAGAAGGACAAGGAGGCCGCCCTGCGGGAGAGCGAGGCCCGCTTCCGCACCATCGCCGACACCATGCCCCAGGCCGTGTGGTCCACCCTGCCCGACGGCTATCACGACTACTTCAATAGCCGCTGGTACGAGATGACCGGCACGCGGGCCGGCGAGACCGAGGGCGGGGCATGGGCGGAGATCGTGCACCCCGACGACCGGGCCGTCACCTCGGAGCGCTGGCACCACTCTCTCGCCACCGGCGAGCTCTACGAGGTGGAGTACCGCCTCCGCATGGCGGACGGGTCCTGGCGCTGGTTCCTCGGCCGCGCGCTTCCCGTGCGGGACTCGCGCGGGCGGATCACCCGCTGGTTCGGCACCTGCACCGACATCCACGACATCCGCCGCGCCGCCGAGGAGCGGGAGGTGCTGAGCCATGAGCTGAGCCACCGGATCAAGAACATCTTTTCCGTCATCGGCTCGCTCGTCTCGCTCTCCGCCCGCGGCCATCCGGAGGCGGTCGAATTCGCGCAGGAGCTGCGCGGCCGGATCGGCGCCCTGGCCCGCGCCCATGAGTTCGCCCGCCCGCACAGCGAGGAGAGCCGGCCGGAGACGGGCGGCGGCACGCTGTTCGGTTTCCTCGGCGACCTGCTCTCCCCTTACGACCCGGCGCCGGGCAACGAGAAGCGCATCGCGGTCGAGGGGGAAGACCAGGAGTTCGGGGACGCCGCCGCCACGCCGCTCGCGCTGCTCTTCCATGAGCTGGCGACGAATGCCGCGAAATACGGCGCGCTCTCCGTTCCCACCGGCCGGGTGACGATCGGGGTGGGGCGCGAGGGGGAGGACACCGTCCTGCGCTGGCGGGAACGGGGCGGGCCGGAGATCGCCTGCCCGCCGGAGCATGTGGGCTTCGGCAGCCGGCTGGCCACGATTAGCGTGCAGGGCCAGCTCGGCGGCCGAATGACGCGCCGCTGGCCCCGCGAGGGGATGGAGCTAGAGGTGCGGCTGCCGCGCGCAGCCCTCGCCCGGTGCCCCCGCGAGCAGCCTTAGCCCGGGTGGCGGCGGGGCGCAGCGGCCCTCGCGCAGGGAGACCGCGAAGCGCACCGCTTCCGCCACGGAACCCTCGGTGTAGGGCTTGGACAGCACCCCGACCGGCCCCCGTACGCCCGGCCCGACCTGCCGCGGGTTGGCGGTGAGGTAGATCACCGTCGCGCCGTGGTCGCGCGCCAGGGCCTCACCGAGCGCCGGGCCCGTGGGGCCGTCCCGCAGGTTCAGGTCCACCAGGGCGAGGTCCACCCCTTCCTCGGCGGCGGCGAGGGCCTCGGCGGAATCGGCCGCCGTGGCGATCACCTCATGCCCGAGCGTCTCCAGGCAGAAGGTGAGGTCGAGGGCGATCAGGGCCTCATCCTCCACGATCAGGACGCGCTGCGACATGCTACTATCTGAATCCGCACGAATGACGGAACGATGAACCCGGGCACGGCGCCCTGGTTTCCCTGGGGAGCCGGGATTTGAGGGGCCTGTGTCCGCCGCGCCTCAGCCCAGGAGGCGGGACAGCACCACGTCCCGCTCATCCCGGTCCTCCAGCTCCCGCGTCACGGGCACGCGGAAGCGCGCGACCTCGGCCAGCCCGTCGCGCGGGGCATAGGCGCGGCCGGGATCGGCCAGGATCACCCTCGCCCCCGCCGCGGCGAGGCCGCGCAGCCAGGGCAGGATGTGGTTCGTCATCGGCGCCTCGTAGCAGACGTCGCCGGCCAGCACCGTGTCCCAGCGGCAGGGGGCGCCCACCACGTCCCCGGGCGCCTCGGCCACCGCCACCCCGTTCAGCCGGGCATTGAGGCGCGTCGCGGCATGGGCGAGCGGGTCGATCTCGGCCGCCTCCACCACGGCCGCCCCGGCCCGCGCGCAGGCGATGGCGGCGAGCCCCCCGCCCGCCGCGAAGTCCAGCACCCGACGTCCCGCGACGCGGGACGGGTCGTCCAGCACCCAGCGGGCGAGCGCCTGGCTGCCGGGCCAGGCGAAGGCCCAGAAGGGCGGCTCGATCCCCTGCTCCCCGAGCCAGGCCTCGGTGGCCTGCCAGATCGGGGTGATCTCCGTGGCGAGGTGGAGCGGGATCTCGGGCACGAGCGCCGGGCGGGCGATGGCGGTGTGGGCGGCGACGAATTCCTCCGCCTCCGCCGGCCCTCTCACAGCCGCCCCAGCAGCAGGGCGAGGGCGATCAGCAGCCCCGCGTCGCGGTTCGACTTGAACAGGCGGAGGCAGAGGCCAGGATCGTGGATGTCCAGCCGCCGCACCTGCCAGGAGAAGTGCAGCGCGGGTAGGATCAGCCCCGCCGCGAAGAACGGGTGCAGCCCCGCCAGGAAGCCCGCCGCGGCCAGGAGCAGGATGCAGGCGGCGAAGGCGGCGCCGAGAAAGGGCCGCGTCCGCTCCCCCAGCGTCAGGGCGGAGGATCGGATGCCGACCAGCGCGTCGTCCTCGCGGTCCTGGTGGGCGTAGATCGTGTCGTAGGCGAGCGTCCAGGCGAAGCCCGCCGCCCAGAGCGCCAGGGCAGGGGCTTCCAGCGCGCCCGTGGCCGCCGCCCAGCCCATCGGCGCCGCCCAGGTGAAGACGACGCCCAGCACCGCCTGCGGCCAGTTCGTCACCCGCTTGGCCAGGGGGTAGAGGACCACCGGCAACAGCGAGGCCACGCCCAGCCCGATGGCGGCCGGCGGCAGTTGCAGCAGGATCAGCAGGCCGAGCAGGAGCAGCCCCGCGAGGAAGGCCAGGGCCTGCCGGGCCGAGACGGCGCCCGAGGCCAGCGGCCGCCCGCGCGTGCGCTCCACCTGCCGGTCGAGGTCGCGGTCCCAGAGGTCGTTCACTACGCAGCCCGCACCGCGCATCACCACCGCCCCGACGCCGAACAGGAGGGTGAGCCACAGCCCCCTCTCCGGGGAGGGCGCGGCGGCGGCGAAGGCCCAGAGGCCGGGGAGGAAGAGCAGCCAGGAGCCGATCGGCCGGTCCAGCCGCATGAGCAGGGCATAGGGCACCGCCCCGGCGGGCAGCCAGGCGGAGAGGCCTTCGCGGCGAATATCGGTGTAAGAGGCCACGGCCCTCCTGTCCGACGGATCATCGCCCGTGTCCATCCCGCGCCTCTTCACCGAACACGACCTCCGCGCCGGGATCGCCGTCCCGGCCGCGCCGGGGCAGGGCCGCTATCTCGGCGCGGTCATGCGGAAGAAGGAGGGGGACGCCGTGATCCTCTTCAACGGGCGTGACGGGGAGTGGCGCGGCCGCCTCGGCCCCATCCGCAAGGACGACGCGGCGCTGATCCCCGAGAGGATGGTCCGCCCCCAGCCCCCCGCTGCCGGCCCCGTCCTGCTGATGGCCGCCCTCAAGCGGGAGGCGATGGAATGGGTGGTGGAGAAGGCGACGGAGCTCGGCGCCTGCGCCATCCGCCCCGTGATCACCGCGCGCGCCGTGCCGGACCGGGTGAACCGCGCCCGCCTCCTCCTCATCGCGCGGGAGGCCGCCGAGCAATGCGAGCGGCTGGACGTGCCCGAGCTGGCCGAGGCCGTGCCCCTCCACGCCGCCCTCGATGCCTGGGACGACACCCCCCTGCTGGTCGCGGCCGAGCGCCGCGACGCGCGCCCCTTGGCGAGCCTCCCGTCCGGCCCCCCGCCCGCGATCCTTGTGGGGCCGGAAGGAGGGTTCACGGGACCGGAACTTGACGCCCTGGCGCGGCATCCCTTTGTTGCATTGGTCAGCCTCGGCCCCCGAATCCTCCGGGCGGAGACGGCGGCGGTCTCGGCGCTCGCGGTCGTGCAGGCGATCCGCGGCGATTGGGCCCACCACACGGACGAGTAAAACGCATGTCGAATCCTGGCGAGGCCGACCTCACGCCCATCCAATCCGTGAGCGACCTCGCCGGATGGTTCGCCGCCGGCAGCAAGCCGCGCGAGGCCTGGCGCGTGGGCACGGAGCACGAGAAGGTCGGCTTCTACCGCGAGGGCTTCGCCCCGCCGCCCTACGAGCCCCACGGCATCTGCGCCCTGCTAGACGGGCTGGCCGTCCGCGGCTGGGAGCGGATCGAGGACACGGGCAAGCTCATCGGCCTCAAGCGCGGCGAGGCGAGCGTGAGCCTCGAGCCGGGCGGGCAGTTCGAGCTGTCGGGCGCCCCCGTCTCCACCATCGCCGAGACCGAGGCCGAGCTGGACGACCATCTCCGCGACCTCCGCCAAGTAGCCGAGCCGCTGGGCATCGGCTTCGCCGGCATCGGCTTCCACCCCCTCGCGACGCGCGAGGCGATGCCCTGGATGCCCAAGACGCGCTACGCAATCATGCGGAACTACATGCCGCGCGTGGGCGACATGGGCCTCGACATGATGCTCCGCACTGCGACCGTGCAGGCCAACCTCGACTTTGGGGACGAGGCGGACATGGTGCAGAAGCTCCGCGTCTCCCTCGCCCTCCAGCCGCTCGCCACCGCGCTCTTCGCCAACTCCCCCTTCCGCGAGGGGGAGCCGACGGAGTACCGCACGCTGCGCGGCCAGGTCTGGTCCCGCACGGATCCCGACCGCACGGGTATCCCCGCCGTCGCCTTCGAGGACGGCTTCGGCTTCGAGCGCTTCGCCGACTGGGTTCTCGACGTGCCGATGTACTTCATCATGCGGGACGGCCGCTTCGTGGACGCGACGGGCAACACCTTCCGCGAGTTCATGGCGCGCGGCCTGCCGGGCGACCCCTCCGTGCGCGCCACCATGGGCGACTGGGCGGATCATGTGACAACGGTCTTCACCGATGTCCGCCTCAAGCGCTTCCTCGAGATGCGCGGCTCCGACATGGGCTCGGCCGAGATGGTCTGCGCGCTTCCCGCCTTCTGGGTCGGGCTGCTCTACGACGACGCCGCGCAGAAGGCCGCGGCCCGCCTCGTGCGCGGCTGGTCGGTGGCGCAGATGCAGGCGCTGCGCGCCGACGTGCCGAGGCGCGCGCTGGACGCGACCATCGGCGGTGCCACGCTGCGCGAGGTGGCGCGGGACGTGCTGACCATCTCGCGCGAAGGGCTGCGCGCGCGAGGCCAGGGCGAGGAGCGCTTCCTCGATCCGCTGGAGCGCATCGTGGCTTCCGGCGAGACCCAAGCGGACCGCTGGCTGCGCCTGAACACGGAAAGCTGGGAAGGCGACGTCTCGCGCGTGTTCGAGGCGGCCGGGCTCTGAGAGGCTGAAGAACTTTCCTGTCCAGCACAGGGATTTCTTAACCCAGGTTGTGCCGGCGCTCACGATCGGGGGATTGCGCCGGGGCGGCGAAACAACGGTGTCGCGGATCCGCTTGTGGGAGGTCCGCGCGCTAGGCTAGGCCTGCGCGCGCCAAAGGAACCCCCCATGTCCCAGCCTCCGCAGCACCAGAACCCGCCCGGCAGCACGGCGGAGATGACGCCCAGGCCCGACCATGGCGAGGAGAGCTACAAGGGCTGCGGCAAGCTCACCGGCAAGGCGGCGGTCATCACGGGCGGCGACAGCGGCATCGGCCGCGCGGTCGCCATTGCCTATGCGCGCGAGGGCGCGGACCTGCTCATCAGCTATCTCGACGAGCACGAGGACGCGCAGGAGACGCAGCGCTGGGTGGAGAAGGAGGGCCGCAAATGCGTGCTCGTCCCCGGCGACATCGGTGATCCCGCGCATTGCCGCGCGATCATCCGGAAGGCGGTGGAGGAGTTCGGTCGCGTGGACATCCTCGTCAACAACGCCGCCTTCCAGATGGTGCGGCAGTCGCTGGAGGAGATCCCGGACGAGGAGTGGGTCCACACCTTCAACACGAACATCCACTCCCAGTTCTTTCTCACTAAGGCCGCGCTGCCGCACATGAAGCCGGGCTCGGCCATCGTGAACACGAGCTCGGTGAACTCGGACAAGGCGCCGCCGAGCCTCATTGCCTATTCCGCCACCAAGGCCGCGATCGCCAACTTCACCGCCAGCCTCGGCCAGTCACTCGCGGAAAAGGGCATCCGGGTAAACTGCGTGGCCCCGGGCCCGATCTGGACGCCGCTCATCCCCTCCACCATGCCGGAGGAGGAGGTGAAGAGCTTCGGCCAGTCCGTGCCGATGAAGCGCCCGGGCCAGCCGAAGGAGGTGGCGACGCTCTTTGTCTTCCTGGCCTCCAACGATTCCAGCTACGTCACGGGAGCGCGCTACGCGGTCACCGGCGGCACGCCCGTTCTCTGAAGCCCGCCGTTCTCGGCACATGACAGCACAGCGGAGGCCCGGGATGCAGCTCAAGCCGGTTTCGGAACAGGTCGTGGTGGTGGCGGGAGCGTCCAGCGGCATCGGACGCGAGACCGCGCTCCGCTTCGCCGCGCGCGGCGCGAAGACCGTCGTCGCGGCGCGCAGCGAGCCCGGCCTCGCCTCGCTCGCGGGCGAGATCGAGGCGCTCGGCGGGCAGGCGCTGCACGTCGCCTGCGACGTGGCCGACTTCGCGCAGGTGCAGGCCTTGGCCGAAGCGGCGGTGGCGCGCTTCGGCCGCATCGATACCTGGGTGAACAACGCCGCCGTCTCGGTCTACGCCCTCGCCGAGGAGACGAAGCCCGAGGAATACCGGCGGGTGATGGAGGTGAACTATCTCGGCCAGGTCCACGGGGCGCTGGCGGCGCTGCCGTACCTGCGCGCGGCCGGCGGGGGCGCGCTGATCGCCATCTCATCGGTGGAGAGCATCGTCTCCCTGCCGCTGCACGCGGCCTACAGCGCCTCCAAGCACGCGGTGGAGGGCTTCACCGACGCGCTGCGCCGAGAGCTGATGGCCGAGGGTGCGCCGGTCTCCGTGACGAGCGTGAAGCCCGGCACGATCAACACGCCCTTCTTCAACAACTCCCGCAGCAAGATGGACGTGAAGCCGAAGGGACCGCCGCCCTATTACGACCCGGGCGTGGTGGCGGATTGCGTCCTCTACGCGGCCGAGCACCCCGTGCGCGACCTCTTCGCGGGCGGCGCGGCCAAGAGCATGGCAGCCGCGCAGATGATGGCCCCCGGCCTCGTGGACGCGGCGCTCGCGCGCTTCGGCATCCCGGCATCGCGCACCGGCGAGCCCGAGACGCAGGGGCAGCAGGGCAACCTCTACGAGCCGCGCACCGGGGACAACCGGACCGATGGCGACTTCGCCGGCCAGGCCCGGCGCTTCAGCCTCTACACCTGGCTGGAGACGCATCCACCGGCCAAGACGCTCGCCCTGGGCGGCGCCCTGCTCGGGACGGCGTTTCTCTTCGCGCGGCGGCGCGAGGAGCACCGGCGCTGGGGCTGACCGCGTGGCGGGATCAGGCCTCGAGCCGGCGCACCATATAGACGCGCCGGTAGCCCGCCTCCTCCCGCCGCTCTGTCTCAGCGAAGCCCGCGCGGGCGTAGATGGCGCGGTTGCGCTCCATCCGCTCGTTCGTCAGGAGCCGTATCTCGCGCAGGCCCAGCCGCCGCGCCTCGGCCTCGCAGAAGGCGAGGAGCGCGCGGCCGATCCCCTGGCCGTGCAGCGACGGTTCCACCGCCAAGTCCTCGATCCAGAGATAGGTGCCGCGGTCCTCGATCACCGCGAGGGCGACGATCCCCTCCCCATGCTCCATGACATGCGCCTGGCCGTGGGAGATGCGGAAGGCGAAATCGTCGTCCATCGGCGCGGGCCGGCGGCCAAGCAGCGGGATGTAAGGGGCATAGGCGCGCTCGACGAGCGCCCGGATCGCCTCGGCCTCCCCGGGCCGCGCGGGGCGGAGGGGGCTCATCCCGCCGCCACCAGCGAGACGCCGCCGAGGGTGGCGATGCCCAGGATCGCCCAGCGCAGCCGCGCGCCGTGCAACCAGCGCCGTGCGGGGCCGGAGAGGGCGACGCCCAGCGCGATGCCGGGCAGCAGCGCGGCGGCCAGCCAAAGCTCCTCCCATCCCAATCGCCCCGCGAGCAGGGCGATGAGGAGGATGGCGAGATAGGCGATGAGCCAGAACAGCCCGAGGAAGCCGCGTACGGCCCCCGCCGGGAGATGCGCGACCACCAGCCCCATCAGCGGCCCGTGCACGCCGGAGATCCCGCCCATCGCGCCGGAGACGAAGCCTGCCCCGGCCAGCATCGGCACGGTCGGCCGCAGCCGCGGCACCGCGAGGGCGAGCGCCACGGCCAGGAGCACGACGATGCCGTAGCCGCGCCGCGTGGCGAGGCCGGGATGCATCACCGCCAGCGCCATGCCCGCGGCGGTGCCGAGCACCACCCCCGCCGCTGCGGGAAGCAGCATCCCCGGCGGCACCGCGCGCGAGTCCACGCGCCACTGGCCGAACATCATCAGCAGCGCCGAGAGGGCGAAGGGCACGGGCAGGAGCCGCGGATCGACCGCCGCCAGCAGCGGCACGCCGACCAGCCCGAGGCCCAACCCGGCGGAGAGCTGCACCACCGTGGCGAGGGCCATGGCCAGCCCGGCGAGCGTGAACTCCCAGGCCCCCACCGCGGCGTCAGACGGCCGTGCCGCCGACCGTCAGCCCCGTCATCTTCAGCGTCGGCTGGCCCACGCCCACCGGCACGCCCTGGCCCTGCTTGCCGCAGGTGCCGATGCCGGCATCCAGCGCCATGTCGTTGCCGATCATGGAGACCTGGGTGAGCGCGCTCGGCCCGTCGCCGATCAGCGTCGCGCCCTTTACCGGCGCGCCGATCCTGCCGTCCTCGATCATGTAGGCCTCGGAGGCGGAGAAGACGAACTTGCCGGAGGTGATGTCCACCTGCCCGCCGCCGAAGTTTACCGCATAGATGCCCTTTTTCACGCTGCGGAGGATCTCCTCCGGCGCGTGCTCGCCGCCGAGCATCACCGTGTTCGTCATGCGCGGCATCGGCGCGTGGGCATAGCTCTGGCGCCGGCCGTTGCCGGTGGGGGCCACGCCCATCAGCCGCGCGTTCTGCCGGTCCTGGATGAAGCCGGTGAGGATGCCGTCCTCGATCATCACGGTTCGGTTCGTCGGCGTGCCCTCGTCGTCCACGGTCAGGCTGCCGCGGCGGTCGGGGAGGGTGCCGTCATCCACCACGGTCACGCCCTTGCTCGCCACGCGTTGGCCCATCAGCTTCGCGAAGGCGGAGGTGCCCTTGCGGTTGAAGTCGCCCTCCAGCCCATGGCCAATCGCCTCGTGTAAGAGGATGCCCGGCCAGCCCGGGCCGAGCACCACCTCCATCTCGCCGGCGGGCGCCGGCACGCTGTCGAGGTTCAGCACCGCCCCGCGCAGCGCCTCGTCCACCGCCGCCTTCCAGCCCGCCTCGCCGAGGACGCGGTCATAGGCGAAGCGGCCGCCCATGCCGTAGGTGCCGGTCTCGCGCCGCCCGTCCCGCTCCACCACGACGGAGACGTTCAGCCGCACGAGGGGGCGGAGATCGGCCACCTCGCGCCCGTCGGCGCGGACGATCCGCACGGCCTGCCACTCGCCGTAGAGCGAGGCCATCACCTGCACCACGCGGGGGTCGCGGGCGCGGGCATAGGCGTCGATCTCGGCGAGCAGCGCCGTCTTGGTCGCGAAATCCATCGCGAGCAGCGGGTTGGCGGCGTCGTAGAGGCGGGCGTTGGTCGCGCGCGGCGGCTCGGCCAGGCGGATGGCGCCGCTGCCGGGCAGGCCGCGCACGGCCGCCGCCGCGCGGCGCAGCGCGGGCGCCGTGACCTCGCCCGCATGGGCGTAGGCGGAGGCCGCGCCGCGCACGGCGCGCAGGCCGAAGCCGCGCTGCGTGTCGAAGGTGGCGGAGCGGATGCGCCCGTCCTCCAGGCTGATCATCTCGCTCTCCCGGTATTCCAGGAACAGCTCTCCGTCCTCGGCGCCGGAGAGGGCGTCGGCGGTGATGCGGGCGGCCTCGGCCCCGTCCAGCTCGCGGAAGAAGAGGCGGGCGGTGGCGTCGAGCGGCGCGCTGTCCGCGATGGCGTGGCTCATGCGGTGATCCTCTCTGCCGGCGGCACGGTCAGCCGCGCGGTCGTGCCCTGTCCGGGCGTACTGTCGAGCGCGAGCGCGATCCCCATCGCCCCCGCCAGCGCGCGGGCGAGGTAGAGGCCGAGCCCCGAGCCGGGAAAGCGGCGGGACAGCCCGCCCTCGAGCTGGGTGAAGGCCTCGAAGGCGCGCGGGATGTCCTCGGGCGCCATGCCGATGCCGGTGTCGGAGATGGTGATGACGGTGCCGCCTGTCTCCACCGGCTCGGCGGAAACCGCCACGCGCCCGCCGCCCGGGGTGAACTTGCAGGCGTTGGAGAGCAGCGCGTCCAGCACCTGGCGCAGCCGCGCCTCGTCGCCCCGCATGAGCGGCAACTCGTCCGGCAGGGCGGTGCGGAACTCGATCCCGGCATCCTCGGCCGCCTTGCGCGCGCGGGCGGCGGCGGCGCGCAGCACGGGGGCGGGGTCGAAGCGGTCCCCGCGGAGGGAGAGCGAGCCCGCCTCGATCCGCGTGGCCTCCAGCAGCCCGTCCACCAGCTCCAGGAGCTGCTGCCCCGCGGCCAGGATCTCCTGCGCGTGGTCGCGCAGGACCTCGGGCCGCGACTCCTCCAAGATCGCCTCGGAGAAGCCGATCACGGCGTGCAGCGGCGTGCGCAGCTCGTGCGTCATGGTGGCGAGGAAGCCGGACTTCGCGCGAGAGGCCGCCTCGGCCGCGTCGCGCGCGGCCTCCAGCTCGGCGCGGATGCGCCGCTCCTCCGTCACGTCGCGATAGGTGCGGATGAATCCGCCATCGGGGGTGAGGTCCGTGCGGACCTCGAGGATCGTGCCGTCGGGGCGGCGGCGGAGGTAGCGCCCGCCCTTGCCCAGCGCGCGGTGCCCGCCATCGACGGAGATGACCTCGACCTCGCCCTCCACGAGGTTGATCTCCCGCGCCTCCGCCTGGCGCGCGCGGAGCTCGATGAGATGGCGGCCGGGCCGCAGATCCTCCTCGCCCAGCCCCGTCATCCGGCCGGCCAGGGCGTTGGCCGCGATCAGGTAGCCCTGGGCGTCGAAGAGGGCGACGCCGTCGGGCTGGTTGTCCAGCATCGCCTGGAGCGTCGCGGTGCGGCGCCCGGCCTCCGCCTCGGCCTGGGCGCGGCGCGTCACATCCGTCACCACCGCCACGCGCCCGCCATCGGGCAGGGTCACCAGCCGCGCGGAGATGACCGTGCCGTTCGGCCGCACCCGCGTCTGCTCGATCGGCTCACCCGGGCCGGCATCGGCGCGGCGCAGGACGCCGTCATTCTCCGAGGCGTACTCGCCCGAGGCGACGCGGCGGGCCAGCACCTCCGAGAGCTCGTCGCCCAGCGCCACCTCGGCCCCCGCCATGATCCGCTGGTAGGCGGCGTTCACCACCCGCGCCCGCCCGTCCGGGCCGTAGACGCAGACGCCGTGGGGGAGGGCGGCGAGGACGCCGTCCAGCAGGGCGGCGCGGTCCTGCGCGGCCTGCTCGGCCCGGTGCAGGGCGGTGACGTCATGGACCTCGGTCAGCACCCCGGCATCGGGCAGGGGATGCGCCCGCACCCAGAGCACGGAGCCGTCGGGGCGGCGGCGCCAGCACTCCTGCACTTCCCGCACGCCGAGGGTTTGGAAGGTCTCCAGCTCCTCCGGCGTCAGGCTGAACAGTTCCCCGGTGGCGCGCATCGTCTCGAACAGCTCCGCTCGCGTCATGCCCGGGCGAACCGTGCCGGGAGCGGTGCCGATGAAGCCGTGATAGGCGCGGTTGAAGTAGACCAGCCGGCTCGCGCCGTCGCTGACCAGCACGCCGGTGTCGAGCCGTTCCAGGATCGTCTCCAGCATCCCGGCATGCTCCAGCGCCTCCGCCTCGGACCCGCGCAGGGCGGTCACATCGACGGAGAGGAGGACCGTGCCGCCGCCGAGGACGGGGAGGGCCGCCATCTCGTGCCAGTGCCCCTCGGCGCTGCGCGCGAGGAGGCGCCCGGGCAGCGGGGCGTCCACCCCGGCCGGGAGGGCGGTGAAGCGCGCCGCTTCCTCGGCGCTGAGGTGCCCGGCGCCGGCGAGCAGCGCGATCAGCTCCTCCAGCGTCGCGCCGGGGGCGAGCGCCGGGGCGCCGGCCTGCGTCCGGAAGGCGGGATTGGCATGGATCAGGCGGCCCTCGGCGTCGAGCACCGCGATGCCAGCCGGCAGCGCGTCCAGCGCGGAGCGAGCGAGGTCGTCGATGAGTTCGGGGGCGGTCAAGCCCGTAGGTCCGGGCGTGGCCGCCGCAGCGCGTGCAGCAGGACCAGCGCCGCCGCGAGCACGCCGACCGCGACCGTCTGGTGCAGCGTGCCCAGCCAGACGGGCACCACGTGCAGCAGCGTCGCGACGCCGAGCGCGTACTGCACCGCCACCACCCCGGCGAAGGCGAGGGCGGCGCCCCGGGCGGGGCCGGCGGGGAGGCGGCGCAGGGCGAGGAGGCCGAGGGTAAGGGCCGCGAGGCCGGAGAGGGTGGCGAGCAGCCGGTGGTTGAACTGCACGGTCGCGACATCTCCGACGAGCGCCTGGGCGAAGGATGACATGCCGCCGTAACCCTCGGGAACGATCCGCCCGCCCATCAACGGGAAGGTGTTGTAGTCCAACCCCGCGCGGATCCCCGCCACGAAGCCGCCCGCCAGCATGGCGAGCACCACCAGCCCCGCCGTGGCATGGGCGAGCGGGCGTAGCGGCACCGCCTCCTGCGAGGCGTCGCGATGGGGGCGCAGCAGGCTCAGCGCCGTCCAGAGCAACATACCGAAGAGCAGCAGGGCGAGGCCGAGATGGATCACCAGCCGCCAGGGCGAGACGGCGGTGCGGTCCGCCTCGAAGCCCGAGGCCACCATGAACCAGCCGACCGCGCCCTGCAGCCCGCCCAGCGCCAGCAGCAGCACCAGCCGCTTGCCGTATCCCCGCGGGATCGCGCCGCGCCACCAGAACAGCAGGAGGCCCGCAGCATAGACGAGGCCGATCAGCCGGCCCCAGAGCCGGTGCGCCCATTCGAGCCAGAAGATGCCCTTGAAGCCCTCCAGCCCGAAGCCGCGATTGACCAGCTCGTATTGCGGGATGGTGCGGTAGAGGTCGTAGAGGCGATTCCACTCCGCCTCGCTCATCGGCGGCAGGGTGCCGCGCAGCGGCGCCCACTCCATGATGGACAGGCCCGATCCCGTCAGCCGCGTCGCACCGCCGAGGGCCACCATGGCCCAGACCATGGCCGCGACTGCGAGGAGCCAGAGCGCCACGGCCCGCGCGCGCCGATCCGGCGCGGCGGCGGTGCTGAGATAGGGGGCATGGGCGTCAAAGGGCATCGCTGCTGTCACATGGGGGGTAAGAAGGGGTTGGGAAGCCGCAAGGAAGTATGGTCCGGCATGCGGGGCAAGAGGTGCGCGCCGCGATCTCCCGGCATCCGGGAGATTCCTTACACCGCCGGCGCGCTGGACGCGCCCCCCGCCCCCTGCTACCCCCCGCCGCCGCATGTCCCCCGTCCCACCCCTGTCCGGCGACCCGGCCGCGCGCGCCCCGGCCGCCGGCGCCGCTGCCCCCGGTGCCCCGGAGGCGGGAGGCCCCGCCATCAGCCCCGCTATCAGCGTTGTGGTGCCCGTGCGGAACGAGGCGCCGAACATCGCCCCGCTGGTGGCCGAGATCACCGCCGCCCTCGCCGGGGCGCCGCATGAGATCCTCTATGTGGACGACGGATCGACGGATGCCACCGCCGCGGCCGTGCGCGACGCCGCGGCGGGCGCGCCCGTGCGGCTGCTGCGCCACGCCCATTCCTGCGGGCAGTCCGCGGCGGTCGTCACCGGCATCCGCGCCGCCCGTGCCCCCTGGATCGCGACACTGGACGGCGACGGGCAGAACGACCCCACCGACATCCCCCGCCTCTGGGCCCGCGCCCGGGCAGAGGGGGCGGACACGCTGGTGGCGGGATGGCGCACCACCCGCAAGGATACGGCCACCAAGCGCTTCACCAGCCGCATCGCCAATCGCGTGCGCGCGCGGCTGCTGGGCGATGCCACGCCGGATACGGGGTGCGGGCTGAAGGTCTTCCCGCGCGACCTCTTCCTCTCCCTCCCGCATTTCGACCACATGCACCGCTTCCTGCCCGCCCTCGTGCTCCGCGCTGGCGGGCGAGTGGTGAGCGAGCCCGTGGGGCACCGCCCGCGCACGCGCGGCGTCTCCAACTATGGAACGCTGGACCGGCTGGCCGTGGGCATCGTGGACCTGCTCGGCATGATGTGGCTGCAGCGCCGCTGGAAGCGACCGCGCCTGCTGCCGGACGAGGCCGGGGAGACGTGAGCGCGGCGGCCGTGACGGGGGCCGGCGGGTCCGGGACAGGGCCGTCCGCCCCCGGCCCGGATGAGGCGTCCTCCCGCACCCGCCGAGGGCTGGAGGCCGCGGCGCGGCTGGCGGTGCTGGCGGCGGGGCTCGGCCTCGCGGGCTGGGTCATCCGCACCCTCGGCCTCGCGCCGGGCGGCGAGACGGGCACGGAATGGGTGGACCGGTGGATCCGCGGCCAAGGGCTGTGGGGGGAGGCGGTGTTCATCCTCGCCGGCGCCCTCGCCGCGGCGGCCGGGTTGCCGCGCCAGGCGGTGGCCTTCCTCGGCGGCTACGCCTTCGGCGCCGCGGTGGGGGTGCCCCTTTCCCTCCTTGCCCAGCTCCTGGGCTGCGCCACCTCCTTCGGCTGGGCGCGGCTGGTCGGGCGGGGCTGGGCAGCGCGGCGGCTGGAGGGCGGCTTCGGGCAACGGCTCCGTCCGCTGCATGACAGGCTGACGGCCCGCCCCTTCCGCGCCACCCTCGCCCTGCGGCTGCTGCCGGTGGGGAACAACCTCCTGCTGAACCTTCTTGCCGGCCTGTCCGGGCTGCGGCTCCTGCCCTTCCTGGCGGGATCGGCAGTCGGCTACCTGCCGCAGACCCTCGTCTTTGCCCTTCTCGGGGACGGGGTGGCGGTGGACCGGACGGCGCAGTTCGCACTCGGCGGGGTGCTGTTCCTCGTCTCCATCGGCCTCGGCGTGTGGCTGCTGCGGCGAGAGCCCCTGGCCGACTGAGCCGCGGCCCGGCGGGCGCCGGGCCTTCCCGAATCGTCGTCCTCACCGTCCCCGCATCGCGGGGCTGCGGGCGCGCAGCCCGTTCCAGGCGATGCCCTGAAGCAACACCTCTGCCTTACGCTCACGAATTCGTGAGTTTCTGCTTGAGCCTCCCCGCGGCTCTCCCCTAACCCGGACGTGGTTTCGCCACTATTGCCCCGGTCCTGCCATGATCTTGCCCCATTTTCGTCTGTTGGCCGCGGCGCTTCTCTGTGCCCTGCTGCCCGCCCGCCCGGCCGCGTCCTATGAGATGCTGACCGAGGGGCAGTCCCGCACGGGCCAGGCGGCCAGGGCGGTCCTGCCTTCCCCACCCATGCGCCTGGAGTGGACGAGCCCGGACAAGGCCTTCTGGATCAATGGCGAGAGCCCGGAGCCGAAGCGCGACACCGCGGGGCAGATCGTCCATGCCAATGGCGCGGGCGCGATGGGCGCGCGCTACCGGCTACTCCAGCACGGCCGCTTCGCCCTCTCGCTCGTGCCGACGATCCGGGCCCAGGCGGTCTGGCAGGAGGGGGATCCCGGCACGCGGCAAGGTATCGGCGGCGCCATCTTCGAGGAGCTGTCCATCACCCTGCCGGACGGCTTCGGGTTCCGCGCGCGGGGCGGGCTGGGCAATCGCACCGGCGTGGCCGGCCCCGTCCCGCGCGGCATGGCCTCGCCCAGCCTCGCCCTGCGCGGCGAGATCGGCTTCACCGGTAGCCTAGCCCCCCTCGGCCTCCCCGAGGCGCGCTTCGACCTTCAGCTCATCTCCGTCCAGGCCCTGGGCACGGAGATCGGTGAATCCCGCCCGCCCTCCTCCTGCGAGCTGAAGCTGGAACTCGTGACCCTCGGCACGGCGCCGCTCCGCATCGGCGGCTCCTGCCCGGGGGCATCGGGCGAGGGGAGGGTCACGCTCGGCATCGGCGGGCGGTTCTAGCCCGGGCCGCCCGGCACGCCGCCCGCTACAGATAGCCGTTCGGGAAAGTGCTGCAGGAGACCGGCTCGATCTCCACCCGGCGGTCCAGCACGTCGGAGGCGTTGTCCGCGCCCGTGCCGACGAGGGGGTTGCGGGCGCCGAGGCCGATGGCGCGGATGCGGTCCCGCAGCTCCGGCCTCATCGCCACCAGCCGCGCCCGCAGCGCCTCCGCCCGCGCGAGGGAGAGGCGCTCGTTCGCCGTGGCCGAGCCGGTCGGGCTCGCATGGCCCGTGAGTTCGAGGCAGGCCCCCTTCTCCGACGCCTGCCGCGCGACCTGGCGGAGCCACACCCGGTTCGTGTCGCCCGCGCCGATCGTGGGCAGGAGGGCGGTCGAGCCCGGGGGGAAGAGGAAGCGGATCGAGAGCCGGCCATGGCGGAGGCCGAACTCCACGATCCGCCCGAAGGCCACCTCCGCGTCCTGCGGCCGACCGAGGGCGCGGGTGGCGAGATAGACGCCGTTGTAGACGCGCATCTGGTCGCCCCCCGGGAGCTGCCCCGCCCGGGAGTAGTTCTCATAGGCCTCGGCGTAGCGCCCGGCCTCATAGGCCACCATGCCCTCGGCCACGAGCGCCTGCACAAGGATGGCCTGGCGGTAGAGCGGATCGACGAACTGCCCGGCGCCGGCATTGACGGTGCGGAGATAGGCGGCCGCGGCCTCGTCCGGCAGCCAGCCCGGGCTGTCGCGGAAGAAGGGGGCGAGGGTGGTGTCGATTTCCCCCGCCCGCACCCGCGCCGTGGCGGCGCGGAGGATGCGCCCGGTCCGCAGGTCGGCGAGGACCACGCGCAGGCGGAAAGCGCCGGGCGGGGGCGCGTCGCCCGCCTCGGTGGCGAGGCTGCCGAGCAGGACGAGCGGCTGCTCGTTCACGGTGCCAGGGGTGAGGGGGAGCAGGCCGATCGCGGGAAGGTCCCGGCGCACCCGCTCGGCCATGCGGGCCACGACGGCGCGCGTGGCCTCGGTCTCCGTGCCCGTACCCTGGTCGATGAAGGGATCGATTGCCACCGCCACCCGGCCGCCCGGCACCGCGGCCGGCGCGAGCAGGACGCCGGTCAGTTCCGCCACGGCGGTGTCGAGGGGCAGGGCGGGGACCGGCACGGGAGGGGCGGGTTCCGTGACGGGCGAGGCCGCCGCCCTCACGCCGGGCACCTCCTGCCGTCCGGCGCAGCCCGTCACGGCCAGGGCAGCGAGGGCGATGATGGCGAGCGCACGCGGGGCGGCGACGCCCCGGCGGCTTTCGGCGTCCAGCGCCCGTCCATGGCGATCCTGCATCCCGTTCCTCCCGTTGCTTTCCCGCTCCGGCGGACGCGGCCGGCCCGCGGCTCCCATGGCCGCCGGGTCCGTCATCCCCGGTGCAGAACAATCCCCACCCCTTCGGGTTGAGGGCCGGCGCGCCGCGCTCAGGGCGCGCCCAGCGGCCCGAGCAGAGACATCAGGCGGGACAGCATCTCCCGCAGGTCCAGCCAGGCAGGCGGCGGGGGAGGGGCGGTACCCTCGGGCTGCCGCGCCCGCAGCCGGGCGAGGGCGGCGGGCGTGTCGGAGAGCGGGAGTTCCACCGGCTCCCGCATGGCCTGGGATTCCGGCACCAGCAGGCCGGTGACGCGCAGCAGCACCCGGTCCGCCGCCGGTAGCTCCGCCGCGGCACGGGCCAGGTCCGCTTTCCGCGGGGCGCAGACGAGGGAGCGCCCCTCCAGCCCACAGGGCATCTCGAACAGGCGGCTGGGCGGGAAGCGGAGCTGCACCGTGCCGGTCAGCGCCAGCACCCCGCGCGCGGCCCCCTCCAGGGAGAGGTCGCGCGCCGCCACCACGGGAACGAGCCGCCCCCCGCGATCCTCCACCTCCAGGGCCAGGGCGGCCATGCCCGCCGAGGCGGGCTCCACCGGCCGCCGGTGCAGCATCCGGCAGGCGGAGCTGTCCGTCATGCGGTCCATCGCGCAGGAGAGCAGCCAGGGGCCGAAGGTCTCAGTGACACCCCCGGGGGCGCCCGCGCCGGAGGGCGCGCCGCCCTGGGCGAGGGCAGGCCCGGCCGCGAGGATGGCCAGGAGAGGGGCGACAAGCCGCATCATGCTGCCCATCCTGCCACGGCTGCGGCGCCGCGGCGCCGCGCGATCGCGTGACCGGAACGAGAGAGCCTGCCCATGAAACACGCCACCCTGCCCGACGGCACCCGCGTCCCGGCCCTGGGACAGGGCACCTGGCACATGGGCGAGCGCGGCTCGGACCGGCGGGCCGAGGCCGACGCGCTGCGCCTCGGCCTCGATCTCGGCCTGACGTTGATCGACACGGCGGAGATGTACGCCGATGGCGGGGCGGAAGAGGTGGTGCGTGACGCCGTCGCGGGCCGGCGGGAGGAGGCCTTCATCGTCAGCAAGGTCTACCCCCAGAACGCCTCCCGCGCCCGCATGGCCCGGAGCTGCGAGGCGAGCCTGCGCCGGATGGGGGTGGAGGCGATCGACCTCTACCTCCTGCACTGGCGCGGCGGCGTGCCGCTGGCCGAGACGGTGGAGGCCTTCGCCCGGCTGGTGGAGGCCGGGAAGATCCGCCGCTGGGGCGTCTCCAACCTCGACGTGGAGGACCTGGAGGAACTGGGCGCCGCCTTGCCGGACTGCGCGACCGACCAGGTGCTTTACAACCTTGAGGCCCGGGGGCCGGAATACGACCTGCTGCCCTTCTGCGCCGAGCGCCACATGCCGGTGATGGCCTATTCCCCCGTGGGGCAGGGCGGGCGGCTGCTGCGGCACCCGGCGCTGCTCGGGATCGCCGCCGGCCACGGCACGGGGCCGGCCGCCATCGCCCTCGCCTTCGTGCTGCGGCGGGAGGGGATCATCGCCATCCCCAAGGCCGGCGACCCCGCCCATCTGCGCGAGAACGCCGCCGCCCGCGACATCGTGCTGACCGAGGATGACCTGCGCGAGCTGGACGCCGCCTTCCCGCCGCCGCGGCGCAAGCAGGCACTGGCGATGCTGTAGCCCTCCCGCCGGCGCCTCACGCGGAATTGGGCGGGGTCCGTGTCAAAGAGCAGAACGTTCCGGCCCCGCCTCCCCTAGCCTTCCCCGACAGACAGCCCGCCGGAAAGGCTCGCGCGATGACGTCCCGGACCCTCCCCTCCCTCTCCGACCTGCTCGATCTCACCCTCGTCCTGGGGACAGCGGGCGAGGACGCAATCGACCGGCAGGGGGACGGGCTGCTCGTCCTCGCGCGCGGCGGCGACGACAGGCTGGTGATCTTCGCACCCCCGGACGGTTCAGGTTCGGGCAGCTTCGTCCTCGCCGGGGCCGGGAATGACGACGTCACCGTCTATGGCGACGGCAACACGATCCTCGGCGGCGCCGGCGACGACAGCGTCAGCCTGTTCTCCGTGGCGGGCACCGGTGCCCAGGACAACACTGTCCTTGCGGGAAGCGGGAACGACGTCATCCTCTCCGTCGGCTACTCGGCGGTGCTGCATGGCGGGAGCGGGGACGACCGGATCACCATCACCGGGCAGGCCGCGAACGGCAACACGGCCCATGGCGGCGCGGGCAACGACCTGCTGGAGGCCTCGGGCTTCACGAACAACCGCCTTCTCGGCGGCGCGGGGGAGGACACGCTGCAGGGCAGCAGCCGCGGCATCGGCCCCTTCGTCGAGGGCATCGGGCCGGGGACGGTGATGACGGGCGGTCCGGGCGCCGACCGCTTCGTGCTGGACGACTTCAGCCACTTCCGGGTTCTCGGCGGGGAGGACGGCATCCTCGGCGAGGGGGACAGTCTCCGCGGCATCATCAGCGAGGTCACAGATTACGAGCAGGGGGAAGTGCTTGATCTCGGCGTGACCCGGCGCGCCGACGGCCCCGTCCTCGCCCTGGAGGCGCCGGTTCCGCCGCCCGGAACCTTCTGGCCCGCGGTGGCGAGCGGGAGCTACGCCCTTCTCCGCGGGAGCGTGGTGGAGGATGGCGGCGTCTTCGCCGTGGAGGCGGAGGGGCCGGACACCCTCGTCCTGTATGCCGGGGGGCAGGAGACGGAAGTTCCCGGCGCCTCCTTCGCCTTCGGCGCGGTCGCGTTGCGGAACTGGACGGTCGGGGAGATCCTGATCGCCTGACGCTCAGTTCTTCGCCGCGCTCGGGAAGAAGGGGGCGGCGGCGAGGCTGCGGATCGCCTCCACCAGCTCGGGCGTCCGGAACGGCTTGCGCAGGAAGCGCTCCCTCGGGCCGAAGTGGCGGTCGTTGGAATGGGCCGGCCAGGCCGTGAGATAGATCACCGGCAGCTCCGGGTGGCGCTCCTGCGCCGCGCGGGCGGCCTCGAAGCCGTTCGGCCCGGGGCCCAGCTCGATATCGGCGAGCAGCAGGCTGCATCCCGCACTCGCCGTGATCCGGGCGAGCGCGTCGGCGGCGGTGGCGACGGGATGTACGAAGAAGCCCTCAGCCTCGATGATGTCCGTCAGGACATCGCGGACGAGCGCGTCGTCCTCCAGCACCACCACGTCACGGATCGGTAAGGCCGCGGTCATCGGGAAACCTCCGCCTCCTTAACGCCGGGGCTGGGCAAGTGTTAGCAAGGATCGCCGAATCAGCGCGATAGGCATCGCGAACGGGCTGCCGTCGGGGCGGGCAAGAAGGGAGTGGTTCATGGGCAAGGGATCGCCGCTGCGGGTGGCCGTAGCCGGGCTGGGCGCGGTGGGCATGGAAGTCGTGCGCGCGCTGGAGGCCGGGCTGCCCGGCTGCGAGCTGGCCGCCGTCTCGGCGCGGGACCGGGAGGCCGCCCGCGCCCGCCTGCCCCGCGCCGTGCCCGTGCTGCCGGTGGAAGAGCTGGAGCCCCTGGCCGATCTCGTGGTGGAGGCGGCCCCCGCGGCCTTGCTGCCCGCCATCGCCGCGCCTTTCCTGAGTGCCGGCAAGGGGGTGGTGGTGCTCAGCGCCGGGGCCCTGCTGCGGAACGACCACCTCATCGCCCTCGCGCGCGAGCGGGGCGGGCAGATCACCGTGCCCACGGGGGCGCTGATCGGGCTGGACGCGGTGGCGGCGGCGGCCGAGGGGGTGATCCACAGCGTGCGAATGGTCACGCGCAAGCCCGTGCGCGGCCTCGCCGGCGCGCCCTATCTCATTGAGAACGGGATCGAGATCGAGGGCATCCAGGAGCCGCTGCGGGTCTTCAGGGGCACGCCGCGGGAGGCGGCGGTCGGCTTTCCCGCCAATCTCAACGTTGCCGTCGCCCTCTCTCTCGCCGGCATCGGGCCGGACCGGACGGAGCTGGAGATCTGGGCCGACCCCGCCCTCGCCCGCAACGTTCACAGCATCGCGGTCGAGTCGGATTCCGCGAACTTCACCATGTCCATCGAGAACCTGCCCAGCGAGAACCCGAAGACCGGGCGGATCACCGCCCTCTCGGTCATCGCCTGCCTCAGGAAGATGGGCGCCCCGCTCCGCGTCGGGACCTGAGTGCCCTCAGGCGACGCGGCTAGCGAGCGGGCGTCCGGCGAAGAAGGCCTCCAGATTGTCCAGCAGCACGGCCCGCTGGCCGATCTGGGCGGATTCGGCATAGGCCGCCATGTGCGGCGTCAGCACCGTGTTTCCCAGGACCCGCAGGCGCTCGGGCACCTCGGGCTCGTTCTCGTAGACATCGAGCGCGGCGCCGGTGATCACGCCGCGCTCCAGCGCGTCGCACAGCGCCTCCGTGTCCACCACGCTACCGCGCGAGATGTTCACGAGGTAGCCGCCCCCGCCCAGCGCGGCGAGGATGCCGGCATCCACCGCATGCCGGTTCGACGGCCCGGCGCGCACCGCCACCATCAGCAGGTCCGCCCAGCGCGCGAGGGACTCCAAGGAGTCGTGCCAGGCATAGGGCACGCCCTCGGCGGGGCGGCGGTTATGGTAGCCGATCTCCATGCCGAAGGCCGCCGCGCGCGTGGCGATGCGCCGGCCGATCGCGCCCAGACCGTAGATCCCCATCCGGCGCCCGAGCAGCCCGGCCACAAGTGGCAGCCGCTCCACCGCGTGGCCGCGCCAGCGCCCCGTGCGGACATAGCGGTCGCCTTCCGCGATCCGGCGCGTGGCGGCGAGGGCGGCGCCCATAGCGAACTCGGCCACCGCCTCCGCATTCGCCTCCCCCGCATTCGTCACGGCGATGCCGCGCGCGGCGGCGGCCCCGAGATCCACCCCCTCGAAGCCCGTGCCCCAGCAGAGGATGAGGCCGAGCGAGGGAAGCGCCCGGATCAGCGCCGCATCGGCCCCGAGGCTCCCCAGGGTGATCAGTGCCCGCGCCTCCTCCGCCCCCGGCGGCAGCCGGTCCACCGAGGCGCGCTCCATCGGGCCGAGCGGCGTGTACCGCTCCGCCAGGCGCGCCACGAGCGGCTCGGGCAGGCGCGGCGCCATCAGGACCACGGGCTTCATGCGGGCTTCCCGGCCGGTTGAAACGGCGCAGCATGGCCGGGCGGCGCCGGGCGCGCTACCCACGGAAGCGCCCGAGGAAGGCGACCACCTCCGCCAGGCTCGGCGGGGCCCGCAGCACGGCCCAGCGGTCCTTCAGGAAGGCGAGATAGGCTTGGCCGAGCGCGGTGGTGAGCCCGTAGGCCACCGCCGCGTTCACCGCCCCGCCCGCCGCGCTGCCGAGGCCGGGGATGAACTTCAGCAGCGTGCCGAAGGCCCGCGCCGCCACGCGCCCGCCCACCCCGGCGGCCGCGGGGCCGAGCAGGGCGGCGGCCACAGCCCGCACCGGCATCTCCTCGGCGGGCGTGCCCATCCGCACCGTCACATCCACGATCATCTTCGCCTGCACGCCGAAGACGAGCGCCGCGTCGGCCAGCGGGATGGGGGTCGCGGCGAGGGCGGCGGCGATGCGGGCATGGGCGGCGATGGCGGCCTCGGCCTCCGCGATCTTGGGGGCGAGGGCGACGAGGTTGGCCGCCGCCGCCGCCGCGCGCCGCCCCTCCGGCAGGGCGGCGACGGTCTCCTCCACCAGCTCCTCCAGCCCCCGCGCCTCCACCCGCGCGCCGCCGGGGAAGAGGCGGGGCACGGCCACCACGCGCAGCACCGCCCGGGCCTCGGGGATGATCTCCCGCGCGGCGGCCAGGAGCCGGTCCTCCCCCCAGGCCTTGGTGAGGACGACGATCACCGGCACGCCCTGGGCGGCCAGCAGCCGCGCGAGATCGGCATCCGCCGGCTCGACCCGCTCCCCGGCGGCGTCGATCACGAGCCAGGCGACGTGCAGCCGCTCCTCCTCCGGCAGGGTCGCGAGCCGCGCCAGCTCCGCCTCCACCGCCTCCCGCGTCTCCCGGTAGGCGCCGGGCTCCAGCCCGCGCGTGTCGGCGAGGTGGAGCGGCGCGCAGGGATGGCGGTACCAACTCGCGGCGGTGGAGACGGGCGCGCCCTCCCCGGTTTCGGCCACCACCCGGCCGAAGACGGCGTTCACCAGCGTGCTCTTCCCCGCGCCCGAGCGCCCGGCCAGCAGCACGTTGCAGCGCTGCATCCCGGCCAGCCGCTCCTCCACCCCAGGCACGGCGCCCACGGCCTGGTCCAGTAGGCTCGTCCCGCGCCCGAGCAGCCGCCCGACGAGGCTGCCCCGCCGCGGCGCGGGGCGGGTGAAGCCGCGCGCGATGGGGGAGGTGTCGCCGAGCGCCGAGAGCTTCCTCACCCGCAGCGCCGTCAGCAGCGCGGGCAGGGCAGGGGGGGCTTCCGCGCCCTCCACCAGCAGGGGGCGGAGCACGGTGGCCAGCGGCAGCGGCTCCGTCTCGGCCAGCCCCGCGGCGGCGGCGATCTCCGCTCTCTCCCTCGCCGTGCAGACGAGGAGCAGCGGCAGGGGATCACCCCCCGCCACGGCGCGGCGGGCATGGTCGAGGGCGACGGCGATCGGATCCGGCTTGACGGTGCGTCGGAACATCGGGGAGGAGTCTGCCCGCATGCCCGCCCCCGTCCAACCCACAATGCCGCCGGGGGCTTCCGGCTTGGCCGATGGCAGCCCCGAGGGCGACAGCCCCTCCCTCATCGCCGCCCTGCTGGCGGGCAGCGAGGCGGAGCTGGCGGCGGAGCTGGAACCGGCGGTTGAGGCCTTCATCGGCAACGCCGTGTTCCGCTACATCTCGGAGGAGGCGCTGGTGGCGATCGGGGTCACCGCCGTGTTCTTCGCCCTGGCCGCGACCGCGCCCTATCTGCCCAGCTTGTCCTGGGCGGTGGCGGGGGCGGGGGCGGTGCTGCTCTGGTACCTCATCCACTTCGCCCAGGGGATCGTCTCCACCTGGCCACTGCTGCGGGCGCTGGTGCTGTTGCGCGGGGCGCCGGTCTTCCGCTTCGCCCTCTTCGTCCTCGCCCGCCAGGCCATCAGCACGCTGGAGACGAAGATGGACGAGGTGGCGCGCGCCGCGACCCTCATTCCCCGCTTCGGCCTCCGCATCGCGCGCGTGGTCTACCAGGACGACCGGGACCGCGTGGCCCTCGCCCTAGCAGACGCGCTGGGCAAGCCCGTACGGCGGGAGCTGCTCTGGACCGCCGCCCTCGGGCTACTGCCGATGCTGGTAGTGATGTTCGGCTTCCGCTCCGCGCTGATGTGGAAGGCGGGGCTCTACGGGGTGGCGCACATGGCCTGGTACGAGCTGCTCCTCCTGCCCTTCCGCGGCGGAATGGGCGGGGGCTGACCGGCCCGCGCCCGGTCACCCGAAGGTCAGGCGCCCGCGCGCCAGTCGAAGGCCAGCTCCTCCCGGTGGCCGAAGCGCTGGAGGTGATCGGCCACCACCTTCTGGAAGCGGTCCATGTCGGCGTCCTCCGCCCCGGTCAGCCGGACCAGGAGCTGCTCGGGCGTGGCGGTCAGGCGGCACTCCCCCGCGGGGAGGCGGATGAGGGCCTCCTCCGGTGTGAACTTTACGGGAAATTTGTGGGCCCAGTGTTTGGCCAGCTGCTGGAGGTAGCGGCTGGCATGGGCGGTGGCGACGGTGGCTTCGGACTTCTTCATGCCGGGAGGATGGGGAGCAGAGGCATCGAATGCAACTCACTCGCAGTTGAGGTCCTGCTGTCCGATCAGCTCCCCGCCCCCTGTTCCCGCCGGGCGCCCGTGAGGAAGGGCAGGGAGGCCTCCCACAGTGCCGCCACCCCGTGCGCCGGCATGAGCACCGCCCCGCCCTCCCCGTGCAGGGCGAGGGTGTTCACGGGGAAGACCGGCGCCTCCCCCATCACGGCGGCGATGCGCGCGCGCAGCCGGGGATGCGAATCCGGCCCCGGCTCCGCATGGGTGAGCACGACGAGGTAGGGGATCGACCGTTGGCGCAGCGCCTCGGCCAGGGCCGCCAGCGTGCCCTCGCCCGCGAAGGCGCGGCCGCTCTCGGCGTTCATCACGAGCCAGACGAGATGCGGGTGGCGGGACGGCCCCCCCTCGGCCAGCGCCGCCTCGAAGGCGGCCACCTGCTCCGCGCTCTCGGCCGCTTCCAGCCCGCGCGTGTCGCCGATGGCGACGGGGAGGGCGGCGTCCTGCCCGTACCAGGCCGTTCCCTCCGTCACCGGCGCGCCGGCGCCCGATGGGGCGGTGCCCTCGCCCAGCAGGGCGTTCACCAGCGCGCTCTTCCCCGCCCCGGTCGGGCCGATGAGCAGCAGCCGCGCGCGGCCGGCCACCCAGTCCGGCTGCGCTTCCCCCCTGGAGCGGAAAAGGCCCGGCACGGCGCCGCGAAGCGCCTCCCGGGCCCGGTCCAGCCATGCCATGGGATTAGTTGAAGGTGATGGGCGGCGCGTCCTCGCCCATGTCGGGCATGGGAACCTCGATCTGGACGCTGTTCGGGTCCACGCCGGTGCCCCTGTCGATCCAGTAGGTCACGCTCTCCGGCCAGAGGATGACGACGCCCACCAGCACGACCTGCAGCAGCAGCCAGGGGATGGCGCCCCAGTAGATGTCGCGCGACAGCACGCTCTTGGGCGCGATGCCGCGGAGGTAGAAGAGGGCGAAGCCGAAGGGCGGGTGCATGAAGCTCGTCTGCAGGTTGATGCAGAGCAGCACGCCGAACCAGACGAGATCGATGCCGAGCTTGGCCGCCACCGGCGCCAGCAGCGGCACGATGATGAAGGCGATCTCGAAGAAGTCGAGGAAGAAGGCGAGGAAGAAGACGAAGACGTTGACAAAGATGAGGAAGCCGAGCTGCCCGCCCGGCACGCCGGACATCAGGTGCTCCAGCCACAGCCCGCCATCGACGCCCTGGAAGACGAGGGAGAAGACGGTCGCGCCGAGCAGGATGAAGATCACCATGGCGGTGATCCGCATCGTGTTGCCCATGGCCTCCCGCAGCAGCTTCCAGGAGTAGCGGCCGTTCAGCACGGCCAGCCCGACCGCGCCCACCGCGCCCATGGCGCCCGCCTCCGTCGGCGTGGCCAGCCCCATGAAGATCGTGCCGAGCACGAGGAAGATGAGGACGATGGAGGGCACCATGCCCTTGGCCACGCGCCAGATCAGCGGCCAGCCGCGCGTGCCCAGCGCCTCGTCCGGCAGGGGCGGCACCTTGTGGGGCGCGAAGATGGAGACGCCCATGATGAAGAGGATGAACAGGACGATCTGCAGGATGGAAGGCCCGATCGCCCCCGCATACATGTCGCCCACCGAGCGCCCCAGCTGGTCGCCCAGCACGATGAGCACCAGCGACGGCGGGATGAGCTGCGTGATGGTGCCCGACGCCGCGATCACCCCCGTCGCGATCCGCATGTCGTAGCCGTACTTGATCATGATGGGCAGGGAGATCATGCCCATCGCGATGACGGAGGCCGCGACGGTGCCGGTGATGGCCCCGAGCACCGCGCCGACCAGGATCACGGCATAGGCGAGGCCGCCCGGGATCTTGCCGAAGAGCTGCCCCGTGCCTTCCAGCAGGTCCTCCGCCAGCCCGCAGCGCTCCAGGATCGCGCCCATCAGGGTGAAGAAGGGGATGGAGAGCAGCAGGTCGTTCGACAGCGTGCCGAAGACGCGCAGCGGCAGGTTGCCGAGATAGGCCGTGGTGAAGAAGCCCAGCTCGATCGAGATGAAGCCGAAGAACAGCCCCACCGCGGCCAGGGAGAAGGCCACGGGGAAGCCGAGCAGAAGGAAGACCACCAGCCCGCCGAACATCAGCGGGGGCATCACATCCTCGGTCATGGGAAGTCCTGTCCGGTCGTCGTCAGAGGGTTACTGGAGAGGTCGCTCATAGGCGACGACCGCCTCGCTCTCGGGCCGCATGCCGCGCAGCAGCGCGATGCGCTTGATGAGCTCGGAGATGCCTTGCAGCGTGATGAGCGCGAAGCCCACAGGAAGGATCAGCTTCACGGGCCAGCGGATGAGGCCGCCCGCGTTCTGGCTCGTCTCGCCGCGCTGCCAGCTGTCGAGGAAGAAGGGCCAGGTCATCCAGGCCAGCAGGATCATGGCCGGCAGGAGGAAGACGATGATCCCCAGGATGTCCACCCAGAGCCGCATCCGCTCGGACATGTTGCCGTAGAGGATGTCCACGCGCACGTGCTCGTTGCGGAAGAGGGTGTAGCTCGCCCCCAGCATGACCATGCCGGCGAAGAGGTACCACTGCACCTCCAGCCAGGCGTTGGACGAGTAGGAGATGCCGTAGCGGATGAAGGCGTTGCCGGCGCTGATGGCGCAGGCGAACAGCGTCATCCAATCGGCCAGCCAGCCGATGCGGGTATTGATGTCATCCACGACCCGGCTGAAGGCGAGCAGGGGCTTCATCGTCTTTCCAATCCTTCGGGGCCGCTCAGCGACGGGGCTGCGCGGCCTGTTGCTGCTCCTGCGTCTGCATCAGGTACACGAAGCTGTCGTAGGAATTCTCCGCCACCCGAAACCACTGGAGCTGGGTGTCGCGGAAGGCCTTGAAGTGGTCATAGACCTTCTTGAAGCGGGGATTCGTCGCCGCCGTCTCGTCGTAGAGCTCGAAGGTGGCACGGTAGCAGGCCTGCATCACCTCCCTCGGGAAGGCGCGGAGCTGCGTGCCGGCGGCGAGCAGGCGGCGCAGGGCCTGCGGGTTCTGCGCGTCGTACTTGGCGATCGTCTCGACGGTGGCATCGCGGCAGGCGCTCAGCAGGGCGTCCTTGTAGAGCTGGGGCAGCTCGTCATACTTGGCCTTGTTGATGTGCATGGAGAGGTTGAGCCCGCCCTCCCACCAGCCGGGGTAGTAGTAGTAGGGCGCGACGCGGTTGAAGCCGAGCTTCTCGTCGTCATACGGCCCGATCCACTCGGCGGCGTCGATCGTGCCGCGCTCGAGCGAGGCGTAGATGTCGCCACCCGCGATCTGCTGCGGCACGGAGCCGAGCTTCTGGATGACGTTCCCGGCGAAGCCGCCGATCCGCATCTTCAGCCCCTTGAGGTCGTCGACCGTGCGGATCTCCTTGCGGAACCAGCCGCCCATCTGGGCGCCCGTGTTGCCGGCCTGGAGGGAGACGATGTTGTAGCTCTCGAAGAACTCGCGCATCACCTCCGCCCCGCCGCCGGCGTTCAACCAGGCGTTGATCTGGCGGAAGTTCATGCCGAAGGGCACGGTGCCGTCGAAGGCGAAGGTCGGGTCCTTACCGACGAAGTAGTAGGAGGCGGTGTGGGAGCACTCGATCGTGCCCTGCTGCACGGCGTCCACCGTGCCGAAGGCGGGCACGATCTCGCCCGCGGCGAACATGCGGATCTGGAACTTGCCGTCCGTCAGCGCGGCCACGCGCTTCGCGACGATCTCCCCCGCGCCGTAGATCGTGTCCAGGCTCTTGGGGAAGGAGGAGGCGCAGCGCCAGCGCAGCTCGGGCGCGGACTGGGCGATGGCTGGCGCGGCAAGCGTAGTGGCCGCGGCGGCGGCCAGTGGCGCACCCGCGACGAATCGGCGTCGGTTCATCGGATGTTCGGCTCCCATGACGCCCCCTTGGATCCGGGCGTTCCCGTTCGCCATTAATCCCGGGGCAGACCTCTGCCTAGAGAGGATCGTTGCGCCCCGGCCCATCGGCCCGGGGCGGCGAACCCCTCGTTCACCATTCCTTCACTCCGGCACCGGAATGCTTGGCTTGCCGGAAGAACCGGCACGCTCTCAGGAAAAGAACCGGACAGTCTCCATGCCCTACCCCAGCCCCCTCCCGGCCGCGCCCCGCATCCTCCGCCCCGTCCATTCCGCTGTCCTGCTGGAAGGCCCGGCCGGAGTCGCCCTGCACCTTCACGGGGTGGACGGCGCCATCACCCAGGTGCCGTTGACCCTCTCCGCCCTGCGCGAGATCGCCGCCCTGGCCGGGGTCGCGGGAGAGGCGGCAGCGCAGGACGCCGCGCCGGCGCGCTGAGCGCCGCGCCTCAGCCGAGCAGCGCCGCGACCCGCTTGGCCAGTTCCGCTGGCTGGTATGGCTTGTGCAGGACATGGGTCTCGGGCGGGATGGCCGTCAGCCCCGCATAGCCCGTCACGATCAGCACCGGCAGGTCGGGCCGCATGGCCCGCACGCGCTCGGACAACTCGGCGCCCGTCATGTGCGGCATGGCGAAATCCGCCACCACCAGCCGCACGCCGGGATCGCCCTCCAGCGCCCGCAGGGCCGAGGGACCGTCCGCCGCCTCCACCGTCTCGTGGCCGAGATCGGTCAGGAAGCCCGCCGTCACCTCCCGCACCGTGGGATCGTCGTCCACCACCAGCACGCGCACGCCGCGCCGCGCCACGGGGGGCTCGCCGCTCTGGCCAGGGCTCCGCGGCGCCTCCGCCCCGCCGCGGGGGAGGTAGAGGCTGACCGTCGTGCCCGCGCCGGGCGCGCTCTCGATCGTCATCCCGCCGCCGCACTGCTGCACCAGCCCGTAGACCATGGGAAGGCCCAGCCCGGTGCCCTTGCCGACCTCCTTCGTCGTGAAGAAGGGCTCGCAGACGCGGGCCAGCACCTCGGGCGTCATGCCCACGCCCGAATCGGCGACGGTGACGCGGACATAGTCCCCCGCCGGCAGGTCCGGCACGCTGTCCGCCGCCACCCTCACCGCTTCAGTGGAGAGGGTGATGATCCCGCCCGACGGCATGGCGTCGCGGGCGTTGATGCAGAGGTTGAGGAGGGCCAGCTCGAGCTGGCCGGGATCGACCACCGCCGTGTCGGGCACCGCCCCCAGCTCCCGCCGGATGGTGACGAGCCCGTCGGTAGGGCCGCCTAGGCTGCGCGCCAGCAGGTCGTCCATCCCGACGATGAGGCCGTTCACCGCGACGGCCCGCAGCGCCAGCTCGTTCTGCCGGGAAAAGGCGAGCAGCCGCCGGGTCAGCGCCGATCCGCGCTCGGCCGCCATTCCCGCGTTCCGCAGCAGCCGCTGCAGCGCCGGCTGCTCCCCCGCCAGGCGCCGCTCCGCGAGCTGCAGGCTGCCGAGGATGGCGGTGAGGAGATTGTTGAAGTCGTGGGCAACGCCGCCCGCCATGGTGCCGAGGGCCTGCATTTTGTCGGCCTGGCGCAGCCGCGCCTCCAGCTGGCGCGCCTCCGTCACGTCCCGCCCGATGGTCACCAGCACGCCGCCGCCCAGCGGCACGCGGCTCACCTGCACCCAGCGCGAGCCGCCCGCGGGCGCGCCCGGGCGCTCCTCCAACTCCGTCACGGCGCCCGAGGCCGCGGCGGCCTCGGCCCGGGCCAGCCGCGCCGCGGCCTCCCCGTCCAGGAACTCCGCCTCCCGCCGCCCGAGGCAGGCCTCGGCCTCCCGGCCCAGCACCACCGCCTTGGCCGCGTTCAGCCGGAGGAAGCGCCCTTCCGCGTCCTTGAAGGAGAGCTCGTCCGGCAGGTTCTCCAGCAGCCCCTGCATCAGGGCGCGCTCGGTCGCCAGGGCCTGGCGGAGGGCGTAGCGGTCCCCCGCCGCGCCGACCATGGCCAGCAGCCCCTCCGGCTCCCAGGGCTTGGCCGCGTAGCCCGCGATGCGGCCGCGATTCACCGCCCCCACCACCGCGTCCAGCTCGGCATAGCCCGTCAGGAGCAGGGCCTCGGCATCGGTATAGGCCCGCGCGCGCTCGAGGAAGACGTCGCCCGTCAGCCCCGGCATGCGCTGGTCCGAGAGGATGACGGCGGGTTGCAGCCCGCCGGCCAGCATGGCCAGCGCCTCTTCCGGCCAGGTGGTCGAGACGACCTCGAACCGCTCCTCCAGCAGGTCGGTCAGCGCGGTCAGGATTTCCGCCTCGTCGTCCACGAGGAGGACCGTGGCGCGCCCGCTGCCGGCGGCCAGCCTGGGATCGAGGCTCCCGTCCGGGCTCACGCCGCCTCTCCCACCGGCACGCGGATGGTGAACCGCGCGCCGCCGTGGCCGTCCGCCCAGCGCGCGTCGTCCACCGCGATGCTGCCCCGGTGGGCCTCCACCACGGCATAGGCGATGGACAGGCCGAGCCCGGTGCCCGCGCCGATGGGCTTGGTGGTGAAAAAGGGCTCGAAGATGCGCGCGCGGATGGCCTCCGGCACGCCCGGTCCGGTATCGGACACCTCGATCACGTAATCTCCCGCCTCCAGCCGCGTGGCGACGCGGATGCGCCCCGTCCCCTCGATCGCGTCGGCCGCGTTGCCGACGATGTTCATCACCACCTGGTTCAGCAGGGCCGGCGAGCAGTGCAGCACGCGGGGGGCGGCGAGCGCCTGTTCCACCACGATGCGGTCCGACAGCTTGTGCGTCAGCAGCACGAGCACCGTGCCGATCGCTTCAGGCACGTTCACCTCCTGCGCGCCGCCCTCCTCCAGCCGGGAGAACTTGCGGAGGTTCTGCACGAGTTCCTGGATGCGGCGAAGGCCCAGGGTCATGGATTCCGACCGGGTCAGGGCCTTGGACACCGCCCGCTCCGCATCGGCATCGCCCGCCACACGCGGCGCGACCTGCCCGAGCAGGCGGGTGACGGTGCCCTGATGCGCCAGGATGAAGGCGAGGGGGTTGTTGATCTCGTGCGCGATGCCGGCCACCAACTCGCCCAGCGAGGCCATCTTCGCGGCCTGCACCAGCTTGCCCTGGGTGTCGCGTAGCGCGTGGTTGGCGGATTCCAGCTCGGCATTCGCCCGCTCCAGCGCGCCGGAAAGGGCGGCGCGGGCCTCGGCCGAGGCGGCCTCGGCACGGGCGCGCTCCACCTCGCGCAGCCGGTCGCGCATCGCGCCCTCGATCCGGCGGTTCTCCTCGCGCAGCAGCTTGCGGCGCACCAGCGCGCGCACGCGCAGCCGGATGGCCTCCGCCCCGGCCTCGGCGGGCAGCACGTCGTCCGCCCCGGCCTCGAAGGCGTCGGCGGGCGTCGCCAGGCCCCCCTGAAGCGCGACGATGCGGAAGTCGCCGCGCCCGTCCGTTGCGCGGGCGCGCAGCGCGTCGAGCCGGCGGCAGAGGGCCAAGCCTTCGGGCCCGAGGCCGGCGAGGTTCACCAGCACCCCGTCCCAGGCCTCCCCCACCCCATCCCCCACGCGGGCGGCGGCGGCCTCCGCCTCCTTGCTGTCCACCGCCTCCACGCTGTCGCCGTCCCCGGCGAGGAGGGAGAGGAGCCAGAGCCGGTGGGTTGGGCTATCGTCCACCAGGAGGAGCCGCGCCCGGCGGAAGCCGGCGCCGGGGGAGTCCGGCATCGCCTCCCCGTCCGAGGTGCTGCGGCGCAGCAGCGCGCGCAGGCGCAGCAGGATCAGCTCCCGCCCCGCCGACTTCGGGGCATAGGCGTCGGCACCGCTCTCCAGCCCCTGGCGCTCGAGATCCGCGCCGTGGGCACTGCCCTGGGCATCGGTGAGCATCAGCACGGGAAGGGCGCGGGCGCGGACGTTCAGGCGGATGCGGCGCACCAGCTCGTCCCCGTTCATGCCGGGGAGGTGGTAGTCAGCGATCACGAGGTCGGGCAGGGGGCCGTTCAGCCCGTCCAGCGCGGCCTCGGCAGTGCCGGCGCGGGTGACGGCGAAGCCCTCCGTCTCCAGCATGCGACGGAGCTGGAGCGCCTGGGTCTCGGAATCCTCGACGAGCAGGATCCGCGGGGCCGCCCCGGGGGCTGGCCCCCGCCATGCCGTGCCGGTGCTCAAGGAGGGCTCGCCTTCACGACGGCTCCGTCCCTGCGGCCCGCAGCAGGCGCGGCCCGATCAGGTCGAGCGGGAGCAGGGCGGAGACCCCGCCCAGCCGCGCCGCCGCAGCCGGCATGCCGTAGACGACGGCCGTGGTCTCGTCCTCCGCCAGGGTCAGCCCGCCCGCCCCATGCAGGGCGGCCAGGCCGCGCGCGCCGTCCTCGCCCATCCCGGTCAGGAGGATGCCCATGCCGCGCGGGCCGAGGAAGCGCGCCATGCTGCTGAACAGCACGTCGGCAGCCGGGCGCTGGCCCCCGACGGGCGGTGCCTCGCTCACCTGCATCAGCCCTCCTCCAGTCACCCCGAGATGCCGGTCTCCCGGCGCGACATAGACATGGCCCGGGCGCGGCAGCTCCCGGTCACTCGCGATCTGCACCCGGGGGCCGACCAGCCCGTCCAGCCAGGCGGCGAAGCCCTCCATGAAGGGTGAGCCCATATGCTGCACCACAAGCACCGGAACCGCGAAGTCCGATGGTAGCGCTCCCAGCACGCGCGCCAAGGCGGGCGGGCCGCCGGTCGAGGCGGCGATCCCCACCAGCGAGGGCCGGGTGGCGCCCGGCAAGGCGGGGGCGGGGCGGGGTACCGCGAGGGCGGAGGGGCGGCGTCGGATCACGGGCACCTGGCTCATGATGTAGAGCTGGGTGCAGATCGCTTCCGCCACCCCCTCCCACCCCTCGCGGGAGGGGCCGAGGGGCTTCTCCACCACGGTCAGCGCCCCGGCGCGGAGCGCGTTCATCGAGATCCGCAGTCCCCGCTCCTCCACCGCGTCGGCGATGACCACGATGGGGGTCGGATGCTCCGCCATGATGCGGCGCGTGGCCTCCAGCCCGTCCATGCCGGGCAGGCGGATGTCCATGGAGATGACGTCGGGGCGCACCCGCTCCAGCTCGGCCAGCGCCGCCTCGGCCGAGTCGAGCGCCGCGGCGAGCTCCAGCCGCGGGTCGCGCGAGACGATGTGGGCGAGCAGCTGCCGCACCACCGCGCTGTCCTCGACGATCATGACACGGACAGGGTTCAACGCACGGCCCTAGATCAGCTGGCCGATGGTGGCCAGCAGCGTCTGCTGGTCGAAGTCCTGCTTTGTGAGATAGGCGCTCGCCCCCAGCTCCATCCCGCGCTGCACGTCGCCGGGGCTGTCGCGGGAGGTCATGAGGATGACCGGCAATCCCGCCAGGGCGGGATCGGCCCTGATCGCCTCGACAAGGCCGAACCCATCCATGCCGGGCATTTCGACGTCCGCCAGGACGAGGTCAACCGAGGCAAGGGGATCGCGCAGAGAGTTGAGCGCCTCCAGCCCGTCCACGGCGAGGCTCACGCGGTAGCCGCCTGCCTCCAGGATGCTGCGCTCCAGCGTGCGGGTGGTGAGGGAATCGTCCACCACCAGCACGTGGCGCCGCGGGCGCTCCGGCGCGGCGGTGGGGCGGGGGGCGTCGGGGCGCATCGCCTCGCGCAGCCCGCGGTCCAGCAGCCCGTCCGGGCGCAGCACGAGGGCCAAGCGGTCCCCCTCCAGCAGGGCGGCGCCGGAGAGGAGGGCGGGGTCCGCCCCCGGCGTGTCCAGCTCCGTCACCACGAAGCTGCGGGCGTCGCGCAGCGCGGTGACGACGAGCGCCAGCCGCGCCGCGCCGCGCGAGAGCAGCACGGCCCGGACCGGGCCCGCCGCCGGAACCTCCTCCGCCCCGCCGAGCAGGGCGGCGAGCGGCAGCAGCGGGACGAGCGTTTCCGCCCCCTCGATCCCGATGCGGGCGACGGGCCTTCCCTCCGCGCTCGACAGCGCCGCGGGATCTAGGCGCAGCACCGGCCCGACCGTGACCAGCCCGTGCCCGCCGGGAAGGCCGAGGAGCTGCCCGCCCGCCTCCACCAGCAGGATGGAGCGGCGGCCGGTGGAGGGGGGGAGGGCGATCACCACCTCCGTTCCCCCGCCCGGGCGGGGGCGCAGCGCGGCGCCGCCATGGAGCGTCGCCGCGGCCTCCGCCACCACGGAGAGCCCCATGCCGCGGCCGGAAAGGTGGTCCACGGAACCGGCGGTGGAAAATCCAGGCTCGAAGACGAGGGCGAGCAGCGCCTCCGCGGGCGGCGGGGGCGCGCCCGGCGGGCGCGCGGGCAGCAGCCCCTGGCGCACGGCCACGGCCTCGATGGCCGCGAGGTCCGGCCCTGGGCCGTTGTCCCAGACGCTGACCGTCAGCCCGCCACCGGTCGCCGCCACGCGCAGCCCGATCTCCGCCCGCTGCCCGTCCCGCGGCACCCCGTGGCCGAGGGCGTTCCGCAGAAGGTGGAGCACGGGGTCCTTCAGCGCCTGGAGCACGCGGCGCTCAGCCTGGGTGTCCAGCCCCTCCGCGCGCACCGCCACCTCCCGCCCGGCCTCGCGCGCCATCTCCCGCGCCGCGGCCGCGAGCGGCCCGAGAACACCCTCGGCCGGGACGAGGGCGACGGCCTCCACCTCATGCGCCAGGGCCGCGGCGGCGCGTTCGATCGCGTCCTCATTGGCGCGGCCCTGGCGGGAGAGGCCCGCCACGCGGCGCGTCACCTCGCCCAGCGCCGCCTCGAAGCCGCGCAGGCGAGGGATGAGGCCGGGCCCGGGGGAGAGGGCGGCGCGCAGCCCCTCCCAGTTCCGGCGGAGGGCGCGCAGCTCCGCCTCCACCCCGCGCAGGTTTCCGAGGGTAGAATCCTGACGCCCGATCAGCGCCTGCAGCCCGTGCATGGCCGCGGAGAGCCGCTCCACCCGCGCCGCCTCCACCCGGAGATAGGCCTCGGGCGGGGCCGGAGGCGCGGCGGCCTCCAGGGCGGGGCGATGGGCCGCCGGGCCGGGGAACCCGGGCGCCGGGGCGGTGGCCGGCGATCCCGGCGCCGCGGCATCGGGCGCCGGCCGGGGCGCGTGGGGGGCGGGCCGTGGGGGCGGAGACGGGGGCGCGTCCGGGCCCGGCGCGGCGGAGAGGGCGGCAAGCACCGGCTCCACCGGCGGCGGCGGCGCGCCCTCGGCCATGGCGGCGGCCACGGCCTCGATCGCGTCCAGCCCCCGGTGCAGCAGGGCGATACGCGCCGGGCCGAGGCGCGCCTCCCCGCCCGCCGCCCCGTCCATCTCCGCGGCGAGCAGCGCCTCCAGCGCGTGCGCCAGCGCCTCCAGCCCCGGCAGGTCCACCGCGCGGGCGGCACCCTTCAGCGAGTGGGCGCGGCGGAACACCTCGCGCAGCGCGGCCGCGTCCAACACCAACGTCCCCGAGGCGTCCTCCGCGGCCAGGGCGGCGCGAACTGCGGCGAGGTGCTCGCGGTGCTCGGCGGTGAAGGCCGCGAGAAGCTCCGCGCGGAAGTCAGACACGCGCCGCCTCCCGCCCGGGCTACAGCCGGTACCGCTCGGCGATCCGCACGAGGTCCTGGCTGAGCCCGGCCATGGTCGCCGCCGCCTGGTCCAGCTGGCGCGTGCCGGCGGCGGTCTGCTGGCTCGCCTGGCGGATGTTGGTCAGCGCGCCCATCACCTGCTCAATGCCGAGCTGCTGCTGGTTCGTGCTGGCGACGATCTGCTGGAAGGTCTGCACGGCCTCCTGCACGCGGGCGGCCATCTCGCGGATCGCCTCGTGGCTCGTCGCCGTGCGCTCTCGCCCGGCGGCGGCGCGCTTCACCGCCTCCTCCGTCAGCATGACGGAGGAGTTGATGCCGCGCTGGATGTCGCCGAGATTCGCGCGCACCTGCGCCGTCGCCTCCTTCGCCTGGTCGGCGAGCGATTTCAGCTCGGCTGCCACGACGGAGAAGCTGCGCCCGGCCTCGCCCGCCGCCGCCGCCTCTATCGCCGCGTTCAGGGCGAGCAGGTGGCTGCGCTCGGAGATGTCGTTCACCGTCGCGGTGATCTCGCCGATCGCCTGCGTCTTCTCGCTCAGCGCCACGATGTTCTCGGCCACGCGCTCGGCCTGCTCGCGGATGGCGTCCATGGCGCGCACCGTCTCCTTCACCGCGCGCAGCCCGCTGTCGCTCGTGCGGATGGTGGCCTGGGCGGCGGCGATCACCTCCTGCGCGCGCTTGCCGATCTGGGTGCCGGAATGGGTGATCTCGTCCACCGTCGCGGCCGTCTCCTGCACGGCGGCGAGCTGCTCCTCGACGGAGGCCGCCTGCTCCTGCGTGCTCGCGCGGATCTCTGCGGTGGAGGCGTCGAGCTGCTGGGTGGCGTCGCGGCTCTGGCGCGCGATGTCGCGAAGGCCCGCCACCATGGCGTTCATCGTCGTGCCCAGCCGGCCGAACTCGTCCCGCCCCTCGCGCGCAGGCGGGCCGGCCAGCTCGCCGCGCCCGATGCGCTGCACGAACTCCATCAGCGCCTCCATCGGGGTGGCGATGGCGCGGCGCGTGAGGAAGGAGACGATGACGGCGATCACCACCGCTACCCCCATGCCCGAGAGGATAAGGGTGCGCGCCCTGTCCGTGATCTCGTCCACCCGGCGCTGCCCGATGGCGGTGAGGGTCCCGAGCGCGTCCTCCGCCGCGCCGACCGCTGCATCCAGCTCGGTAGCGCTGGCCATCACGCCGGGCTCGGCGGCGAGCGCCGCGGCGAGGTCGTCCGCCTCCACGAGGCGGAGCTTCGCCTCCACCCGCTCGCGGTGGCGGAGCAGGGCGGCGCGCACCTCGCCCAGCGCGGTGACGACGCGCTGCCAGGCGGCCTGGCGGTCGGGGCTGATGGCCTGGGCGGCGAAGCTCTGGGCGGACCCGAGGGCGGTCGAGAGGGAACCGGAAATCTGGCCCAGCGCCCGCTGCCATTCCTGCATCGGTGCAACGGGAGGGGTGGTCGCCGCACCCGCCGCCGCGCGGCGGCCGAGATAGCCGATCATGATGCGCGCGCGTGTGTCGCGTAGCTCGATCTGCGCGTCGCGCAGGTTGCGCACCTGCTGGGTCACGCTGCCGTCCCGCGTGCCGACCAGGCGGCCCGCGTTCCGCACCGTCTCGAACTGGTCGAGGCTCCACAGGCCGAGGCCGATCGTCAGCAGGGTCAGCGTCACGAAGCCGAGCAGGACGCGGTTGGTGATGGACACGCGGATCAGGCTCCGTGCGCGAAGGGAGGGGAAGGGGTGGCGAGGGGCCGCAGCAGCCGCGCGAGGTCGAGCACGGCGACGCGCGACCCCTCCGCCGCATCGGGCGCTGCCGGGGCCGCGAGGCCCGAGGCGGCGAGGGCCACGGCGCCTGATGCGGCGGGGGAGGAGGTCGGGGTGGGGGCGGCAAGCGCCGCGTGGAAGGCGACGGCCCCGTCTGGGCGCGTGGGGGCGCGCTCCGGGGGCAGGGGAAGGGGGGAGGCGGCGGAGAGGGCACGCCCGACCCGCAGCGCGAGGCGCCGGCCCGCCGGGAAGCCCGGGACCGGCCGCAGCAGCACGTCATGGGCGCCCGTCGCGCTGGAGATGAGGCCCAGCAGCGCGGCGAGGTCGAGAAGCGTGTGGACCCGCCCGGCCCGGGCGCGCAGGCCGAGCACCGCGGGGAGGCTTCCCGGCAAGGGGCAGGGCGGCTCGGCGGGCAGCACCTCCGCCACCCCGTCCAGTGGGAGGCCGAAGGTCTCGCCCCCCAGGGCGACGAGGAGAACGGGTGCCGCGGTCACGGCAGGGGCGGCCGCGCCGCGGGCGGCGAGCCGGCGGGCGCGCTCCTCCATCAGCCGCGCCGCCCGCGCCTCGCCGAGGGTGCCGAGAGACTCCGGCCCGGTCGCGGCCTTCCGCATCACCGGCTCCTCTCCGCCGGACCGAGATGCTGCCGGGCGAGGCCCAGGAGGGTTTCCGCCGTCATTCCGTCACCCTCCTCCAGCACGGTTCCGCCGGACATGGCCCGGGCCAGGCGCGCGGCATTGGCGATGCTGCGCCGCCCCGCCTCCGTTGCGCCGCGCGCCAGCAGGATCAGGCCGAGCTGGTAGTGCGCCGCCACGAAGCCGCTGTCGAGGTAGAGGGCGCGGCGCAGCGCAGCCTCGGCCGCGTCCTCCTCGCCCAGCGCATGCGCCACCAGCGCGTCGAGGTAGTGCAGCGCCGCGGTGGTCGGATGCGCCCGCAGCCCCTCCCTCAGCCGGGTCCGCGCGGCATCGAGCGCGCCCGCATCGGCCTCGGCGCGGGCGAGCCCGATTACCTCCCGCGGGGTGGGGGGCTCCGCCGCCGGCGATGGGGGAGAGGTGGGCAAGGCGGGTGGAGCCGGCGGGCGGGCCGTCTCGGCCGGGGCGGGTGCCGGGGGAGGGGAGAGTTCCTCCTCCCCGGCCTGCTCCGCCGGCGCGCGGAGGCCAGGCGGGCGCCAGGCCGTGGTGCCCGCGAGGCTCACGGGCTGGAGGAAGGCGTTGTAGGCCGGGTCGGGCTCGGCATGGCCGAGCAGCAGCCATCCATCCGGCGCCAGCCGCTCGCCCAGCCCCCGCACCAGCGCGGGAACGGTGCTCCGGTCGAAATAGATCAGCACGTTGCGGCAGAGGATGAGGTCGAAGCCCGTCATGCCGAGGGGCAGGGTGCCGTCCAGCAGGCCGAGCAGGTTCTGGCGCTCGAAGCGCAAGCTCCAGCGGTGCTCCGGCCGCAGCTCCCAGCGGCGCCCCTCATCGACCGGCAGGAAGTCTCGCGCTCGCTCGGCGGCGGCCATGCCGCGCAGGGCCCAGGCGCCGAAGCGCGCCTCCCGCGCCGCCGCCAGCGCCGCCTCGCTGATGTCGGTGCCGAGGATGGAGATCCTCCAGCCCGGGACTTCGGCGCCGAGCAGGCGGCGCAGCAGGATCGCGACGGAATAGGGTTCGGCCCCGGTGGAGCATCCCGCCGACCAGATCCGCAGGCGGCGCGACCCGGCGCGGCGGGCGATCAGCCCTGGCAGGATTGTGTCGCGCAGGGCGGCGAACTGCCCGGCGTCGCGGAAGAAGAAGGTTTCGCCGATGGTGACGGCGGCCTCCAGCCGGGCCCACTCGGCCTCGCCCTCCCCGGGCTGGTCGAGCAAGGCGGCATAGCCGTTAGCGTCGCCGGTGCCGGTGGCGCGGATGCGCTGCTGCACCCGCTCCCATAGGGCGGCGTCCTTGTCCTCGTAATAGGCGTGGCCGGTGCGGGCGATGACCGCGCGCTTGATCTCCGCGAAGGCCGGATCCGGCGGCGCGGCGGGCCTCACGGGCCGTCCCCGGCCCCCCAACGCAGGAGCCGCTCCCCGGCCTGTCGGGTGAGGGCGTCGAGGATCGCCGATTCCTGCGCCAGGAGGAGCCTGTCCGGGTCCAGCCGGTGAACAGGGCGCCCCTCCGCCTCCACCATTCCCGTCACCACGCCGCCGAGCGAGGCCTTCCCCGCCACCGCGCGCAGGGGCAGGCCCGCGGGCAGCACCTCTGACACCCGGTCCACCAGCAGGGCCAAGGGACCGCCGGGACGGTCGAGCAGGATGAGATGGCGGTAGGGATGCGGCTCGCCCGGCTCCAGCCCGAGCAACCGGGCGAGGTCGAGCACCGGCACCGCCGCGCCGCCGAGATTCAGAAAGCCGGCCAGCGGCGCCGGGAGGCCGGGCGGCGCGTCGAGCCGGGGGAGCGGCAGCAGGGCGCAGACGGACTCGCGCGGCAGGGCGCAAGCGGTGTCGCCCAGGGCGAAGAGCACCAGCGCGCCCGCGCCCGGCTGGCCGGGCGCCGCGGAGTCTTGGGATGGTGGCACGGCGCCCCGTATCGGCGAGGCGGCGCCTCAGGCGCCCCGGCCGCGGCGCGGCGCGGCGCGCGCGGGCTCGGCGGAGGGCGCAGCGCCGGCGGGCCGACCGGCATCGAAGCCGAGGAAGCCGATCTCCGGCCGCGGCGCGCCGCCATCCCCGGCGAAGAGCCGTGCACGCACCGGGGCGACGGGCGCCGCGGCGCCGGCGGAGGCGCGCCCGCGCGGCGGGTCGCTCAGGAGGCCGGAGACGCGGCCCGGCGCCTCCTCTCTCTCCTCGAGAACTGGCGGGGCGGCGGGATCGCGCCCGGCGCGGCCCCGGCGGGCGGCCTGGGGCGGCGGCGCGGGCTCGGACGGCACGGTGGTCGGCCCGCTGCCTGCGCTGCCCCGGGCGGAGAGGAGGTAGAAGACGATCTCGTTGCGCCCCTGGTCCACCGCCGTGTCCACCGGGGTGAGGCCGAGCTGGTTGCGCGCGTTCAGGTCGGCGCCGCGCGCCATGGCCTCGCGGGCAGCGGCCAAGTCGCCGCGGTTGATGGCGTCGAACAGCGCTTCGTTGGGGGAGAGGTTGATACTTGGCTTCTCCGCCGGGATCGGCTCCACGGCGCGGCGCCCTGCCAGCCCAGGCAGGGCGGGCGGCGGTGGGCGGGGCGCAGGGCCGGCGCTCGGCGGCGGCGCGCTGCGGCCGACTCCCTGCGCCCCAGCATCGGGAGCGAGGGCGGGGAGGGCCAGTATCGGGCCGGCCAGGAGGAGGGCGAGGGGGAGGCGGCGCATGGCCCCCACGCTATAGCGGCACCGCGCGCCCGGAACCACTCCCCGCGGGCGGAAGCTCCTCATTCCCCCGGTACGTGGCCCACGGCCGTGGCGGGTCGGTGCCCATGTCCGGCGCGAGGCCGGTGAGGCCGTGGGCGGCGAGCGTGGCCGCGCGGACACTATGGGTTGCCCAAGCGGCTTCCGACGCGCGGCGGATCGCCTCGAGCGTCACGGGCCGGACAGGGGCGGGCATGCCGTCATTCGTGGCGAAGGCGTGCCGGAAGACCTCCGCCTCCTCCGAGCGGAGCAGCCAGTCCCAGTAGGTGGCGAACGGCATGAGGGACGCTCCGTGCGGCTGTTCCGGCCTTCTGCCCCGCCGCTTCCGAAAGCCAGGGCGGCTGGCCGGGCAGGAACGGCAGGAGGGCAAGATTTGAGAACTAGTGGAATTTTTGGAGCGAGCGCTTGCCATTTCGTGATCGGTCCGAATGGAAGGCGCCGCCCCCGCCCCCGCCTCCAACACCGGTCTTCCTGCTTCGAGAAGGAACCCAAATGTCGAACGAAGCCGTCAGGCGCCTTTCCAGTGATCACGACAGCGAGTCGGAGAATTCCGACTAGGGCCTGTTGACGTTCATCGTGAGGCGATGATGGCGGCGGCAAGGTTGATGCTAGCGCGGAAGCTGGTGTCGGTCTTGTCGTAGCGGGTGGCGATCGCGCGAAACTCTTTGAGCTTGGCGAAGAAGTTCTCGATCAGATGCCTCCAGCGGT
>JBHTFH010000018.1:0-83729 GCA_042666135.1 Roseomonas sp. GCM10028921
GTGGATGACCTCGGCCGGAAAGCGGTAGCCGGGGTAGGTGGTGGGCTCGGACGGGATCCCGCCAGCTTCACCCGACCATCTCGTTTCGGCCAGAGCTGAACAACGTGACAATGCCACCGCATGGCTGCCCTTGAAAGCCGTGAGATAGCTGACGCTATCTTGCACCGCCTACATCCTTCGCAGCGCCACCTCCCGGACGGCGTGGTCGGCGCCCTTGGTTAAGACTAGACGCGCTCGCGGCCGCGTAGGCTGGATGTTTTCTCGCAGGTTCGGCCCGTTGATCTCTCGCCAGATGCCACACGCCGTTCGCACCGCCTTCTCATGTGAGAGGTCTCGGTAGTGATGGAAATAGGAGTTCGGATCCTGAAAGGTCGTGCGCTGGAGAACGAGGAACCGCTCTACATACCAGCTCTCAATGTCTGCCTCTTCGGCGTCCATGTAGACGGAGAAGTCGAAGAAGTCCGAGGCAGCGACGGTTGCAGTGCCAGGTGTCTGCAGCACATTCAATCCCTCAAAGATCAGGATATCTGGCTGACGAATCGCCTCGTACTGGTCTGGCATGATGTCGTAGGCCAGATGCGAGTAGACAGGAGCCAACACCTCCGGCTCCCCGGCCTTCACCGCGCGCAGAAAGGCGATCATGCGTCGGAGATCGTAACTCTCTGGGAAGCCCTTTCGCTTCATTAGCCCACGCTCCAACAGGACTCGTGTCGGATGCAGAAAGCCGTCCGTCGTGACGAGCTGTACGCGAGGATGATCCGGCCAGCGTGCAAGAACGGCCTGTAGCAGACGGGCGAAGGTACTTTTGCCGATCGCTACGCTGCCGGCGATTGCTATGACATAGGGGAGCACCCGAGCGGGTCGGCCCAGAAAAGTGTCCTGCACCATAGCCAAATTGCGTGCCGCGGCAACATGCAGATTAAGCAGGCGCGAGAGCGGCAGCAACACGTCCGCCACCTCCGCCAACGACACATGGGCACTGACACCGCGCAGTGTGGCGACATCCACGGCCGTAAGCGGGAGAGGAGTGCTGGAGCGCAGCGCCGCCCACTCGTGCCGCCCGAAGACGCGATAGGGACCGAACTCCTCGGCACCTCTACTGGCGCACTTGCCATCCATGACCGTTGATCCATTTCTTCCCAAGGGCAGGAACATAACGCAAGTTGTGGCTACTGCCGCGCTCGTAGATGATGGGTGGAAGCCCGAAGGAGCAGGTGAGGGCATCCACGCTGGCGCGGGCAACGTCAACTTGCTGGCACGAGTCCCGCAACGATGGCGAGCCAGTAGCGGCGGTGCAGCTGGAACTACGCGGCGTTCGCAATCTCACTGCGTCCGTCCACACCTTGAACGCCCGTGTCCTTGCGGCGCGATGCTCGGCGGCGGAGATTTGGTCGCCGCGGAGATGGACGAGGTTGCCGATCTGTGTGTGGGCGGAGACGCAGCGCAGTGCCTGTCGTGGCGCCTTGATGCTGTGGACGGCGCCTGGCCGCTTCGTGGCCATGAGATGGTAGGATCCCGTAAATCCAAGTCCGAGAAGTTGTGCCACGCATTAGAAGATTACCACCGTCGGTCTAGGGTCAGAACCCACTGATCGCGGCTGGCGCTGGTTCTGTCAGCATTTGCGAGCGCGCCGCGAGACTCTCCGGCGCGGGCAGGCCAGCGTCGCGCAGCAAATCGAGCGGCTGACCGAGGTCTACCTGGCCGGTGTGGTGGGCCTCGATGAATACCTCCGCCGACGCGGTGACCTCGAACAGAGGCAACAGGCCCTCGCTGCCCAGGAACGGCAGGTGGCGGCCCACACCGAACGACAGGCAAGCATCGCGCGTCTCGGCCTGAGCCTGGAAGAGTTCAGCCGACGTATCCGCCAAGGCCTCGAGCAAGCCACCCTGGCCAAGTGCGGCGCAGGCGGGCCACTGCTTGCCAGGGCGACCAGTCCGCCGACCAGAAGCCCAGCCGCAGCTGGCCCATCCCCCGCTTGCGCCCGTCCAGGGTAGAGGGCAGCACCTCGACGTGGCGCAATGGCCGGGTCACGCCCCAGTGGGTCCGGAGCCACCTCTTGCTCGCCCCCTCCTCCGGCCCGAGCGCCAGGATGCCGGGCGGCACGGGCAGGAGCCGGTGCAGGTCAAAGGAGCAGCTCTTATCCGTGCCCATCCGGGCGAGCGCGGCCTGATGGTTGGCGGCCGCCGCGTCGCGCAGGCGCCGGGCCAGGACCTTGGCACCCGAGAGGCTGATCGCCCGCACCCCGTCCTGCGGGCCTGCCATGGGCAGGAGGAACTCCTCCTCGAGCGCGGCCAGGTCCAGCACCCAGGGCACCACGCCGGTGTGACGGGTCAGTCCATGACCAGAACTGTTCCGACAACCAAGGAGGGGAGGAACCTTCACTCACTCTCGAGTTCAGCCCGAGGCCGCCTGACCGGAGGTTCCGGTCGGGCCGTATCGACCCGACCGGTTCACTCGTTAGGCGATGAAGAAATCTGAAGCGAAAAGGCCTGCTGGCTTCGTTGTCAGGGTTGCGAAGACCAGCACGTCGTCACGACGCCCGCCGTCAGCATCGAAGGATAGCTCGCCCGTGCCCGGGTCGTAAATGACCCGGTCATCGTCCTCTGCAGCGGCGGTCGAGAGGGCGAACGCTTCCTCCATGAGTTGCCCGTCCGGCAGGCCAACGAACACCTCGCTGTCCAGCTGGATCGTGTCGTCGGCCGTGCTGAAATCCAGAACACTCTCATGGTTGCCCCATGCGCCTGGGTTCGTGTTGAGGACGAATGTGTCAGCACCGGCGCCACCGAGCAGGGAGTCGCTGCCGCCGTCGCCGCTTAGGGTATCGTTACCCGGGCCGCCAACTAGGAAGTCGCCTGCCTTGCCGCCGGTGATAACGTCATCGCCCATTCCGGCGTTGATGTAGTAGCTCTCCGTCTCGCTTGATGCACTTAGGATATCGGCCACGGACGTGCCGAGACGGACGACATCGAACTGGTCACCACGCTGCGTGCCAGCGACGAGGTCGCGTACGTCGAAGGTAAGCCCCCACTTCGCCGCCTCGAAGGTGATACCCTCGTCGTCGAACCGGCTCACCTGGCCTGTCACGTTGCCGGAGCCATCCTCCGCCTGGAGACGAACGGCTAATCCGCCATCCTGGTTAGCCATGGTGCTAGCGTCGTTAGCACCGCCGTTCCCAACCTCGGCACTGGTGAAGGTCAAGCGGACCTGTCCGTCTTGATCCGCGCTGACGCGCACGACGTCGTCCCCGGCGCCCAGATCCGCCGTGTCGGCACCGTCCCGGGAAATATTGAGGATCGCCTTATCGTCGCCGGCGCCGCCAAGTAGGGAGTCGTCACCTCGCCCGCCGCTCAGCGTGTCGTTGCCGGTCCCGCCGACCAGGAAGTCTTCGGCCCTGCCGCCGACGACGATGTCGTCGCCCATGCCGGCGTTGATGTAGTAGGACCGGTGCGCGCCAGATTCGTCGATCCAGTCACCCTTGGACGTGCCGAGACGGACGACGTCGAACTGGTCACCGCGCTGCGTGCCAACGACGAGGTCGCGCACGTCAAAGGTAAGACCCCGCTTCGCCGCCTCGAAGGTGATACCCTCATCATCGAAGCGGCTCACCGGCCCCGCCAAGCTATCGCTTCCATCCTCCGCCTGGAGGCGAACGGCCAGCCCGCCATCCTGGTTAGCCATGGTGTTGGAGTCGTTGGCGCTGCCGTTCCCGACCTCGGCGCTGGTGAAGGTCAGCCGAACCTGACCGGGTTGGTCCGCGCTGACGCGCACGACGTCGCGGCCAGTGCCGAGATCTCTCTGGATCAGGGCAGCCTCGGAAAGGTTCACGACGACGTTGTCGTTGTCACGCCCGAACCAATCCTTCAGGAAATCCAGGCGATAGAAATACTCGTTCATGAGATGCTGTGCCTTCCCGTGTCGCGGGTCGAAGCGACCCACAACTCGCGGTACGGGCGGCGGTGAAACCTGGACGCAGCGATCACTGGAACGTCATCTAATAGAGCCGACTGGCATCGAGGCCGAGCGCGGCGTCACCGCCCTGCCCGCGCCGACTGACACCTGAGTACCTCAGCAAGCGCTGGGTTCCGTGTCCCTTTCGCGTCCAAGCCTTCGGACCCCCTGCCCTCTCTGGCCAGCCGGACGGACGCTGCCGCGCCCGCCTCTACCACCTCTCTTATGGTGCCAGGAGGTCTTCCTTGGCGACAATCCGCCCCTCTGTCCGGCTTGGGCAAGATAATGCAGATCGTCGTGCTCAACGGCGCGGCTGAATGCTTTAAGCCTCTGTATCGACGTGGAACTTATCGCGGCCCGGCAGCGTCCCTGGAGTTCCCTGCAGGCAAACCCCAATTCCATCCTTTAATCCTGCTTTGCGGAGGGCACGGGCGGGGTAGCCTCGTCACGATGAGTGCCAGCGAGCCCCCTGCCCCGAGCCCGCCGGCCACCCTGGTTTTGTGCGGCTGCCCACCACCCTCCTCGGTGATCTGCGTCACCTAGCGCCGAGCACGGTCCGGGAAGACCAGGCCTGAGATGAGTGTCGTCCATCGCCCACATCCGCGCAGCTCTTTCGGACCAGCGGGCCCGAGACCCACCGCCATAGGCTCTGGGCCGCAGACCTCTGCCAGCAGTTCGCCCCGCCGCGGGCCCGCGCTGTCCCAACGGAGTGTGAGGCTGAAGTAGTTCGGCGGTGGGCCGTGGTCTCCAACCGAAACACCCGCCTCGAAATCAGTGTTGAAATGGAAGAACGGCTCCTCCTCGTTGAGGAGAAGTCCTCCCAAAGCACTGGACTGGTCCGGGCCGAGGAATAAAAAGCCGCCACCAGGGGCGCCCGCTTCAACGCAGGCTCGAAACGGTAGCCCCGCTACCTCGAACGCGACACATTGGGGCGGCCTGATTTCAGCATGCGCCAGGGCCGTAAGAAACGCGCCAGCCAGGGCAGGTACAACGGACTGGGTCAGGGAGCGTAGCCGCTGCTTGGACATATCACATGTCCTTTTGTGATGTTTCACCCTCGACAAGGGAGCCTGCTCTCACAGGCGGGGCTGCACATGATATCGGGCTCTGCCGCGCGAGCCTGTTTCAGCGCTGGACCGAGTTCGAAGCGACGGTGTGGAAATGGCTGTCCGGATCTGGGCTGCTCACTCCCGGGTAACCGGATCGAGAGTCGGCCCCGGGCCACCTCATCACAGGCCGCCAGATCACAGCTTCCGCAAACCCTTCTGGTTCGCACGCGCCGTGAGAAGCTCGAGGTGCCGGCTCTCCATGGTACGCGGAGTTCCGGCTCGGCTCGCGACGTTCCCTCGCTAGAGGGGCATGCCGCCACCGGCGCGCATGAGGAGCAGCGGATCAGGCCTCTGTCCCGGCATCTGGTCGGCCCGCAGGCCGATGTCCTCGAGCATGCCCTCGTTCAGCCGATCAAGGGGCAGCTCGGTCGTGAACGCCTCACGGCCCGACAGCCGCAAGCGGACTTGGGAGGCGAGCCAGGTTGCGAGCGGGACCCGGGCCCGTCCCAGACTCGCCCTCAGCGGGGCGGAGGTGTCGGCCTGCATAGCGTCTGCTGCGATGTGCATCGGAGCCTCCCTCTCGGGCCCGATCGGCTGACCCCTGGCCTGTCCTGGGGTGTCCGGCCGCGTCGTCCCGTGGCCCAGACCTACCCTGGGGGGCCGTGGACAGTCCCGAAGGAGGGCTGAAACTCTCCCGAAACGTTGGTGCAATTCCGGTTATAGTGCCCGGTAAGAAAGCGGCCGCCCCGTGCGGCAGGCGAGAGGTTCGTCCCGATGCAGGACGCGCAGGGATCCGTTCTCCTCTTCGCGGGCTTCCGGCTGGACCCGGCTCGCGGCTGCCTCCGGGGGCCGGGCGGCGGCGCGCTCCTACTCCGCTCGAAGTCCTTCGACGTCCTACGGCACCGGCTTGAGCACCCCGGCCGGCTGGTTTCTCGCGAGGAGCTCATGCAAGCGGTCTGGCCGGAGGTCGTCGTCACGGACGACAGTATCACCCATTGCATCACCGAGGTCCGGCGCGCGCTCGGCGACGAGGGGCAGCGGATCCTCAGGACAGTGCCCCGGCGCGGCTACCTGCCCGAGGCTGAGGTCGTTAGTGGCGGGGCAGGCGCGGAAGCCCCCCCGGCCGGCGACAGGGATCGTGCTCCTCCTGGGCCTGAGGTCCGGACAAGCACGGGGGAGGTGCCGCCCACCCTGCCCGACCTCCCCTCGCTCGTGGTCCTGCCCTTCGTTAATCTTAGTGGCGACCCGGAGCAGGAGTACTTCGCCGATGGCATGAGCTCGCCGACGCTGCCGAAGGCCTTGGGTCAATAGCGGTGTGAGCTTCGCCTCCCAGTCGCGGACCGCTTCATGGCTGAAGACGATGCCACGGACGAGGAACATCTCGGTCAGGCCTCGCAGGGTGGGGCGGTAGCGCAAGCACCATAGCACCACGAGCGCAATCACGTCGCTCGGGTACTGCGTCCGGTTCAGCACGCCAGCGCTGCGCTCGTTGAACCCTCGGCCGCAGGCGCGGCACCGGAAGCGCCGGCAACTCTGGGCCGTACGGTCCCGCCGCTCGGTCACCTCGGCCGAACCGCAGTCCACGCACCCCATCCCAAGCTCCCGGCCGCCCATCAACCTGCCAGGAGCCTATCCACCCCGCCCCCGCCTCGCCAATCCGGGCACCTTTGGCACGAGAGCTGACAGATCCGTTCGAATTAATGCTCCATTCTCATAAGTAAGGAATACCGGGAACTTATCGGGGCCATCATCCTCGACAAGGAAAGCCGACGATTGAGATGGCCGCAACAGGGCGCATCAGGTCTCGCGCGGCCCTGCGTTCTATTGTCCGCGCCGGGCCTCGTATGCCGCGACGTGCAGGCGCGCGAGACGCAGCATGGGTGCGGCAACGCCGAGGCGCTCCGCCCGCCCTGCCAGGTCGCCGAGGATGCTCTCGCCCTCCGTCGGGGCGCCACGCTCGATGTCGCGCAGCATCGAGGCCACGAGCGGCGACCCTTCCGTGGTCAGCACCCCTTCGGCGAAGCCGACGAAGGCGGGGCGGGGCTCGTGTCCCGCCGCTGTAGCGATTGCCCGGCATTCCGCGAACAGCCCCAGCAGCGCCTCCCGACCGCCGGGCGCTGCGAGGATGTCGCCGATGCTGGTGCGCATGAGGCAGGTCATGCCCGCGAGGGCCGCCAAGATCACCCACTTCTCCCACATGTCCTGGGCTACGTTCCCGCTGGCACGCACCTCGAACCCTGCTCCCTCGAACAGGCCCGCGAGGGCGCGCATCCGCTCCGACGTCCCCCCCGCGACCTCACCGAAGACGAGCTCGTCCTTGGGGATGACCCTGTGGAGGACATGCCCCTCAGGGGTGAGCGTCGCGGTGATGAAGGCCGCGCCGCCCAGGACGCGATCCGCGCCGAAGCGTGCCCCCAGGGTATCCAGGTGGCGCATGCCGTTGATCACCGGCAGGATCGCCGTCCCGGGCCCGACGGCGGGTGCGAGGTCGTTCATTGCCGCCTCGAGCGAGTACGCCTTCACGGCTAGCAGAACCAAGCCATACGTGCCATCGAGGCCGCCCGCGAGGACAGTGCGCGGGCGGAGCTCGAGGTTGCCCTTGAGGCTGTCGATGCGGAGCCCATGCTGCGCGATCTGGTCAGCGCGGGGCGGGCGGACGAGGAAGCCCACCTCCCGTCCGGCGGCGGCCAGCCTGCCACCGTAGTAGCCGCCCAGCGCCCCGGCGCCGACCACGAGGACCCGCATGCCCCCTTCCTCCCACGATGGACGCGTTCGTCCGCGCAAGGTCGGAAAGCTAACCGCTTTGCCTGGCCGGGGGCCAGGGTCGTGCACGGCCAGTCGGACCATCCCCCGCCGGTTTTGTCAGCTCTCGCGCCAGAGCACCAGCCTTCGCCCGCGTCTGCGCCGAGCTCGGCGCCGAGTATCGTCACACGCGGCCCTACACGCCGCAGACACGGATGAGATTGAACAGCCTTTTTGTGGTTCCGGTGCTATGTTTCTCCAGCTCACGGGTGACCGCGTGGCACAGAGTGGGGCCTGGAGGTGCAAGCCCCGCCGCGCCGCCTATGACAGTCGCGCCTCCCTTGCGGCGCCCGTGGGCACCCGCCGTCCTCGCTTGGTCCAGCCCTCGGTCAGGCGACGGTAGGCGGTCTCGGCCTGCTCGGCCCGGCGCCTCTCCTCCTGCCGGGTGCGGGTCAGGTTGTACTCATAGGCGGAGCCCCGCTGTCCGCGCCGCTCCGGCTGTCCTGAGCGCAGCTCGAGGTCACGCAGCTTCCTGGCGTGGAGGGCAGGCCTGACCCCGGCATAGTCCTCCTCCTTGCTCAGCATGTGCCAGACGATGACGGCCAGCTTCCTGGCGACCGCCACGGCGGCGATGTGAGAGCCACGGCGGGCTGAGACGCGCTGGTAGAAGGCGCGCAACGGCCCAGGACCGCGCACGGCTTGCCAAGCCGCCTCGACCAGCATGGTCCGGGCATGGGTCCGGCCTTGCTTGGTGATGCGGCCGTGCTGCGGCCGCCCCTCGCCGGACTGATGGACGCTCGGGTTCAGGCCGATATAGGCCACGAGCTGTTCTGGTCCCCCGAACCGGCTGATCGGCCCGATCGCCGCGGCCAGCCCGACCGCGACCACCATGTCGATGCCCGGTATGGTCATCAGGCGCTTGATGCTGGTGTTGTTCAAAGCCTCGCGGGCCAGCTCACGCTCCACGACCCGGAGGTCCTCGCCAAGGCGATCGTACTCACGCAGGTGCCGTTCCACAGCCTCCTTTTCGTCGGGCGGCAGGGGCTGTGCCAGGAGCCAGGCGCGGCCCCGGATGCCGAACAGCTCGGCATGTGGGCACTGCGGCAGAAGGTGGGCGTGGAGGATGGACTGCGTGATGGTCCGCAGGCGCACCCTTTGGCGCACGATCTGGTTGCGCCGCGTCACCTGCCGCCGCATTGCCTGGGTCCCCGCGTCCGGAACCCAGACCTCGGGCAGGAAGTTGCTGGCGTAGAGCTTGGCCAGCACGGTTGCGTCGATGGTGTCGGTCTTGATCTTGGCATACGCGATCAGCCGCACCTGACGCGGGTTGGCAATCACCACGCGCCCGACATGCGGCGCGATCACCTCGGCCACAGCGGCCGCATTGCCGGTCGCCTCCACTACGACATGATCATCGTGTGTCAGCGTCCTGGCGAATGCCTCCAAGTGCTCCCGCGTCATGCCGACCCGCCCAAGACGGACGACCTTGCCGTCGTCCAGCATCACGGCCTCGGCGAATACGCGGTGAATATCCAGTCCCACGACCCTCACCGGCTTGCCTCCTTGCCTCGCTGTTCACCTCACGGGAGCCGGCGGGCAACACGGCATCTACGGATCCGCGCTCGCAGCGCATCCGGGCGAGCCGCAGGGGCGGCCAGATAACGGCTCGGGCTCGCAGCCCATCGTCTGAAGGTCGGCCTGCCCGCACTTGCGTGCTCCCGGTGCCCCATGTCCCGGATGGTCTCACCATAGCGCCAACCCTGTCCGGATCAGCAGAAACATCGGGGCACCGAGGCCATCATGCCGGATAATGGCATGGTGGAGCGGTTCAACGGCCGGGTCGGCAGCGAGGTGCTCGGCATCACCATCCCGTCCTACGCCCAGCTCGAGGGGCTGCTCCGGGGCTTCAACGCCGCCTACAACGCCCGCCGCCAGCGCGTCCTCGACGGCAAGACACCCGATCAGAGCGTCGAGGAGCGCCTCCGAGCACGAAGAAAGCTCGCCCGCCCCAAATCCGAAACACCTGAGGGCCGCGCCGGGCCAGAGGACATTGTCCGCGCACGCCTCATTGCTGAGGACGCCAAGGAGGTCTCACAACCGGACACCTACCCCCTATGCCTCAGCCCCTATGGCTACGGGCGAAAAGAAGGCATCGGGGGCACCGGGGAACGGCGAAAAGCCTGATTTCGCTGGGTCGGCAGAGGGTCACACCCCTACGCCCCCGATGCCCCCTATGCCTCCGGTGACCCGCCAGGAAATTCCGGCAAACTGGAGCGGGTCACTGTGAATGCGGCTCGTGCGCTGGCGCGGGCTGAGGCTGCCGGGATCCGGTTCCGGCTAGATCGGGGCGTCGTGCAAGTGGAGGCAGACGCCCCTCCGCCGAATGATTTGCTGGCCGCACTTCGCCAGCACTGGAGTGACATCGCCTTTCTCCTGGCGATCAGAGACGCACTCGCGGCTGGGGAGGAGATTGACCACAACGTCGGGGAAGTAGAAGCGATGGCGGCCTTCTATGCAGACCTTGGTATGGGTTGAAGAGGCGGTATGGGTTGCAGAGGGGGCCGAGCGCACGGAGGGGGACGTGCGCTCGGCCAGCTACGGCTGCTGGTTGGGGGGATGAGCAACCGTAACAATTCCTTGGTATGCTCACGTTGCGGTGAATACAACTAAAAATTGTATATTCCAGCGCAACGGTCTTGACCTGGAGCACGGCCTAGATCTCGCCGCTTCCAGCAGACACTCCGATCTCTTTGGGAAAGACTATCGAGCCTACTACGAACCCCGGCTGCCGAGGGGCACTACGCCTGACATCCGGTCAGCGTAGCACTCGCTGATTGTGGGGCCACTTGTGGGGCCACAGGGCAGAATGGATGTAAAAACCAGCAAAACAGAAGGATTTGGCGTCCCGTACGGGATTCGAACCCGTGTTGCAGCCTTGAAAGGGCCGCGTCCTAGGCCTCTAGACGAACGGGACAGGCCTCTCCCTGCTCGCGGCAGGGGCGGAGCGGTCACTACAACGCCCGAGGCCCGCCGTCCAGCGCCCGTCAGAGGGCGAGAGGGGCCTCGGGCGGCACGAGGGGGGCGCGTGGGGAAGCTGGAGCGTCCGCGCTGGCTGGCGCAGCAGAGATCGGCGGCGCCGCGGGCGGCTGGGCCGTGCTGGTCGCGGGTGGCGGATCGGCGCGGACGGGCGACTGCATCGGGGCGGGCGCCTGGCCCGGGGGAGGAGCCGCCGCCAGCTCGGGCACGGTGTAGTCCGGCACGATCCGCGCCTGGGCGCCCGCGATGACCAGCACCTTCTGCCCTAGAGGGAGGGGCGGCACGTCGCGCTGGGTGACGTTCACCAGCTCGCCATTCGTCTTTCGGACGATGTACTCCGTACCGCGGTTGTCGTTCACGATCCGCTCCGTGGCCGAGCCGAACAGCCCGCCGACGAGCCCGCCGCCGACCCCGGCCAGGGCGGAGGTGAGGCCACTGCCAGGGGTGGCCGAGCCGATGATCCCGCCCGCCGCTCCCCCTACCGCCGCGCCGGCGGCCCCGTCGGAGACGATAGCCACGTCGCGAGCGCCGATGATGACGCCCTGCTGCACCGGATTGGCCTGTTGCACGGCCCTCGTCGCGTAGGTGTTGGCGGAGTAGTCGCTGCCGCAGCCGGCGAGGAGGAGGGCGGCGACGAGAAGGCGGCTGGGCAGCATAGGGGCTCCGCGGGACCGATCGTGGGGCACCGCCGCCGGGGCTCCCCAGGCGGCTCCGGTAGGGGGTTAGAGCGGCGGGCGGCCCGGGGCAACCCGCCGAAGGTCAGGCCCGCGCCGCGTCCTGCACATGGAGGGAGGTGGAAACCTCGCCGTTCCAGCTCTCGGCACGCAGCGTGCCGCAGAGATGCAGCGGCGTGCCCCGCGCGCCCAGCAGCAACTCGGCCAGCGGGCCGTCCTTGGCGCGGAAGCACACGGCCTTCAGCCGCCCGCCCCCCTCCCCTTCCAGAAAGAGCCGGATGGTCGCCCCCTCCTTCCCCACCCGGTCGGCGCGCGCGACGCGCGCGTGGCGGATGGCGAAGACGGGCTCCTCGTTCCCCGTGCCGAAAGGCGCCAGCCGGCCGACCTGCCCGGCCAGCGCCGTGTTCGCCGCGGCGACCGACAGCGTGCCTTCCACCACCAGCGCGGCGGCCCCGGGGAGGTCGGCAGCGGCGGCCAGGCGCTCGTTGAGGAAGGCGTGGACCTCGGCCTGGCGCTCGGCCCGGAAACTGAAGCCGGCCGCCATGGCGTGCCCGCCCCCGGTCACCAGCAGCCCCGCTTGGCGGGCCGCGATGATAGCGGCGCCCAGGTCCAGGCCGGGGACCGAGCGACCGGAGCCCTTGGCCATGTCGTCCGACACGCCCGCCACCAACGCCGGGCGGTTGAACTTCTCCTTCACCCGGCCGGCGACGATTCCGACCACGCCGGGATGCCAGCCCTCGCCGAGGATGAGGAGGACGGGGTCGCCCGCGGCCACCCCTCTCTCGGCCATGCTCAGCGCCGTGCCCATTACCTCCGCCTCTACCTCCTGGCGGCGGCGGTTGGTGGTGTCGAGCCGCTCGGCGATGGCGCGCGCTTCCAGCGGGTCGGCCTCCAGCAGCAGGCGGAGGGCAAGGTCGCTCTCGCCGATCCGGCCAGAGGCGTTCAGGCGCGGCCCGAGGCCGAAGCCGAGGGAGTGGGATGAGGGTACGTCCTTCACCCCCGCCACCTCTAGCAGCGCGGCGATGCCGGGCCGCCCGCGCCGGGCCATGACCCGCAGCCCCTGGGAGACGAGGGCGCGGTTGAGACCGGTGAGCGGCATCACGTCGCAGACGGTGGCCGTCGCGACGAGGTCGAGAAGGTCGAGCAGCGGCGGCTCGGCCCGCCCCTCGAAGAAGCCCGCCTTGCGGAGCACGCGGTGCAGCGCCACGGCGGCCATGAAGCACACCGCGGCGGCACAGAGGGTCCGCAGGCCGGAATCGCAGTCCAGCCGGTTCGGGTTGACGGTGGCGAGGATGGCGGGCGGCGGCCCCTCGGCCTTGTGGTGATCGAGCACGACCACATCCGCCCGGCCGCGCGCCGCCTCCAGCGCCGCATAGGCGGAGATGCCGCAATCGACGCAGACGATGAGCCCGGCGCCCGCATCGCAGAGCGCGGTGATCGCGGGGGCGTTGGGGCCGTAGCCCTCCTTGATGCGGTCTGGCACGTAGTGGGTGGCGGGCACGCCCAGATCGCGCAGCACGCGCAGCATCAGCGCTCCGGCGCAGGCACCGTCCGCGTCGTAGTCGGCGAAGACGACGACCGGCTCGCCCGCGCGCACGGCACGGGCTAGGCGCTCTGCCGCGAGGTCCATGTCGCGCAGGCAGGAGGGGTCGGGCATCAGGGCGCGAAGCCGCGGCTCCAGGAAGTCCGCCGCCGTCTCCACCCCGATGCCGCGCGCGGCGAGGAGCCGCCCGACGAGCTCGGGCACCTCCAGGCGCTGCGCGATGGCTAGCGCCGTGCGGTCGTCCGCGCCGCGCCAGACCCAGCGCCGCCCCGTCGCGCTACGCTCGACGCCGAGAACGGCGCCCGGCGCCTCCATCAGGCTCCCGCCAGGCAATGCCCCCTCAGGCAATGTAGGTGTTCGGCTTGATGGTGAAGTTGTGGTGCCCCTCGATGTAGCGCACCGTGCCGGTCTTACTGCGCATGACGATCGAGTGGGTGGTGGCGCCGGTCGCCGTGCGGCGCACGCCGCGCAGCATGGCACCGGTGGTCACGCCGGTGGCGGAGAACATAACGTCGCCCCGCGCCATGTCCTCCACGTTGAAAATGCGGTCGGGATCGGTGATGCCCATGGACTTTGCGCGCTCGCGCTGGGACTCGTCCTCGTAGATCAGCCGGCCCTGCATCTGGCCGCCGATGCAGCGCAGCGCGGCCGCGGCCAGCACGCCCTCGGGCGCGCCGCCCCAGCCGAGGTACATGTCCACACCGGCCTCCTCCTGGGAACAGGCGACGACGCCCGCGACGTCACCGTCCGGGATCAGCATGATGCGCGCCCCGGCCTCGCGGCAGGCGCGGATAATGTCCTTGTGGCGGTCGCGGTCCAGCGTGCAGACGACGAGGTCGCCGATCTCCGTCCTCTTCGCGCGGGCCAGCTCGCGCAGGTTCTCCTGCGGGGTGGCGTCGATATGCACGACGCCCTCGGGCAGGCCCGGGCCGACCGCGATCTTGTCCATGTAAATGTCGGGCGCGTGCAGGAAGCCGCCCTTCTCCGCCACGGCCAGCGTCGCGATCGCGTTGGGCATGCCGCGCGCGCAGATGGAGGTGCCCTCCAGCGGGTCCACCGCGATGTCCACCTCGGGGCCGCCCGCGCCCACCTTCTCGCCGATGTAGAGCATCGGCGCCTCGTCCATCTCGCCCTCGCCGATCACCACGGTGCCGGTGATGGCGACGCTGTCGAAGGCGCGGCGCATCGCGTCCACCGCGGCGCCGTCCGCGCTGTTCTTGTCCCCGCGCCCGATCCAGCGGGAGGAGGCGAGCGCCGCCGCCTCCGTCACGCGCACCAGCTCCATGGCCAGGTTGCGGTCGCTCTGCAGCGGCAGGCTGGGATTGATGGCGTTGGTCATGGGGTCTCGATCCGGATGAGGGCGGGGGGTTCAAGAACGGCGTCGAGCGCCGCGATCCGCGCGATGGCCTCGCGCATCGCGACCTCGCGCGCTTCATGGGTGGTGAGGACGACGGGCACCGCCTCCCCCGGCGCGCGGCCGCGCTGGAGCATGGACTCGAGGCTGATCCCGGCATCGCGCAGCGCGCCCGTCACATCCGCGATCACGCCGGGGCGATCCACCACCATCAGGCGAAGGTAATAGGCGCCGCTGTGCCGCTCCATGCCGACCGAGGGCAGGGCGGAGAAGGACTCCGCGCCCCAGACAGGTGTGTGGCGCCCGCGCGCGATGTCGATGAGGTCGGACACCACGGCCGAGGCCGTCGGCCCGGCACCCGCGCCGCGCCCGACGAGCACGACGCGCCCGACATGGTCGCCCTCCGCCACGACGGCGTTGAACACGCCGTCCACAGTCGCGATGGGATGGGCGACGGGCACCATGCAGGGATGCACCCGTGTCTCCACCCCGGCCTCGGAGCAGGAGGCGATGCCGAGCAGCTTGATGCGGTAGCCCAGCTCCTCCGCCAGCCTGATGTCGAGCGCTGAGACGGCGCGGATGCCCTCCACATGCACGGCATCGAAATCCACCGGGCGACCGAAGGCGAGCGCGGCGAGGATGGCGAGCTTGTGGGCGGCGTCGATCCCATCCACGTCGAAGGTCGGGTCGGCCTCGGCATAGCCGAGCTTCTGCGCCTCGCTGAGCGCCTCGGCGAATTCCCGCCCGCGCTCGCGCATCTGGGTCAGGATGTAGTTGCAGGTGCCGTTCAGGATGCCGGTCACGCGCGTGATGCGGTTTCCGGCCAGCCCCTCGCGGATGGCCTTGATGGCGGGGATGCCACCGGCCACTGCCGCCTCGAAGGCCAGCGGCGCGTTCGACCGGGCGGCCAGTTCAGCGAGTTCCGCGCCATGGATGGCCAGCAGCGCCTTGTTGGCGGTGACCACGGGCTTGCCGGCGGCCAGCGCCGCCTGCATCAGCGCGCGCGCCGGCCCCTCGCTGCCGCCGATCGTCTCCACCACCACGTCGATGGCGGGGTCATTGGCCAGCGCCACGGGGTCGTCATACCAGCGCAGCCCGTCGAGGGAGATGCCGCGGTCGCGCGTGCGGTCGCGGGAGGAGACGGCGGTGACGGCGATGCGGCGCCCGGCGCGGGCGCCCACGATTTCCGCGTTCTGGCGCAGCAGGCCGAGCACGCCCGCCCCCACCGTGCCGAGGCCGGCGACGCCGACAGCAATAGGACGGGTCATGCGCGGACGGCGTCCACTTTCGGCTGCTCCTCGATGGCGGGCGCGGCATTGTCGCCCTGCAAGGGCGCGGCATTATCGCCCTGAAAGAAGATCTTGATGCCCCGCAGCGCTTGGCGGATGCGATGGGTGTTCTCGACGAGGGCGATGCGGACATGGTCGTCCCCGTGCTCGCCGAAGCCGATGCCGGGCGCCACAGCCACCCTCGCGCGGGCGAGCAGCAGCTTGGAGAACTCGACGCTGCCGAGATGGCGAAAGCGCTCGGGGATGGGCGCCCAGATGAACATGGAGGCCTCGGGCGAGGGCACGTCCCAGCCCGCGCCGCGCAGCCCCTTCACCAGCACGTCGCGCCGCTCGCGGTAGAGGACGCGCATCTCCTCGATGCAGTCCTGCGGCCCGTTCAGCGCGGCGGTAGCCGCGACCTGGATCGGGGTGAAGGCGCCGTAGTCGAGGTAGGACTTCACCCGGGTCAGCGCCGCGATCAGCTTCGGGTTACCCACCGCGAAGCCCATGCGCCAGCCCGGCATGTTGTAGGTCTTGGACATGGAGGTGAACTCTACCGTCACCTCCTTCGCGCCCTCGACCTCCAGCACGGAGGGGGGCGGCGTCGTGCCGTAGTACAGCTCGGCATAGGCGAGGTCGGAGAGGATGTAGATCTCGTGGCGGCGGCAGAAGGTCACGAGCTCGCGGTAGAACTCGATGCCCGCAACCAGCGCCGTCGGGTTCGAGGGGAAGTTGACGATCACCGCCGTGGGCTTGGGCACGGAGTGGCGCACGGCGCGGTCGATGGCGCGCAGCATGTCGTCATCCGGCGTGTAAGGAATGCTCCGCACGCTCGCGCCGGCGATGAGAAAGCCGAACTGGTGGATGGGATAGGACGGGTTGGGCACAAGGATCGTGTCGCCCGGCGAGGCGATGGCCTGGGCGAGGTTCGCCAGCCCCTCCTTCGAGCCGAGGGTCGCGATCACCTCCGTCTCCGGGTCCAGCTTCACCCCGAAGCGGCGGGCGTAGTAGTTGGCGTGGGCCCGGCGCAGGCCGGGAATGCCCTTGGAGGCGGAGTAGCGGTGCGTGCGGGGGTCCTGCACGGCCTCGACCAGCTTGGCCACGATATGTGGTGGCGTCGGGCTGTCCGGGTTGCCCATGCCGAGATCGACCACGTCCTCTGCGGCCGCGCGCGCCTTGGCCTTGGCGGCGTTTACCTCCGCGAAGACATAGGGCGGGAGGCGGCGGATGCGGTGGAACTCTTCGGTCATGGTCCGGGTGCTCGGCGTTATCTGCGTGACAGGATAGCGGCGGCGGTCAGAGGCCGCGAGGCGCGATCGGCGGAAAGCTGGGCGGCGCGGCGAGATCGGGCGGCGCGGGCACGCTCATCTCGGGCGGCGGGGCGGCCGGGGCGCTCTCCCCGATGGTCGGCGCCTCCGTGCCGGGAACCAGCAGCGTCGCGGGGCCGGTGCCCACGGGCGGGGCAGCGGCTAGGCGCGGCGGCGCGGGCGGGGCGGCGGGCACGGCGGCCAGCCCCTCGGTCGCCGGGCGCTCGGGAACCGGTGCGCCGGGGCGGGGCGGGGCGGCCGAGGCCGCGCGGTTGGCCGCGAGCAGGGCGGAGAGCTCGGCCCGCGTGCTGGCCGGCCCCCGGTCGGGCCGCTGCGGCACGCTGCCGAGATTCGGGCTGCCGCGGTCCATCCCCGGCGGAAGGGGACGTCCCTCCAGCGCCTTGCCCGAGATCTGGCGGTAGAACTCGAAGGGCCCCTCCCCCGGCGAACCGACGCAGCCGCCCAGCGCCAGCGAGGCGAGAACGGCGACCATCAACCGGGAGTGGCGTCCTTGCTTCGCCCTCCCGCGGTCCCTAGCTTTCTTGTACCGGACGAAATCGGGCCGGGACGGCACCGCCTGCTCTCGCATCGCACGCTCCTCTCCGGAGTGGTTTGCCGCAGAATGGCGAGCGGCGATAGCCGGTGAGGAGGCCGGGAGCGCCGGCCCGCGGGCGGCCTGCAGGGAGAGAGCGCGGAATGAGCGAGAAACGGAGAGGCGGCCGCAGCCCGGCGGAGGTGGCCCAGGCCGGCGCGACGGCCCTTGGCGGTCCTTTGGACGGCAACCCGCCGCCCCCCCGCAAGCCGAGGGGCAAGGCCCGGCCGCTCGCCGCCGCCGCCCTCGCGCCCGCGGTAGAGGCGGCGGCGCCGATGGTCCTCGCCCAGCCGCCCGGCCGGAAGCCGCGCGCGGCGGAGCCCGCCGCCTCGCAGCTCGCCATGGCCATCGCCGCCTCATCCCCTGCGCCCCACCACGCGCCTGAAGCGCCGCCCTCTCCCGCCCCCGTGCCGGAGCAGCCGGCGCCCGCCCCCGCGGCAGCCGCGCCGGATCCCGTGCCGCCCCCCTCCCCCGCTGCGGCCAAGGCCCCCCCGCCCGAGGCTGGAGCCGCCGCCGCGCCGCGCGCCGTATCGCCCGCGTCCCCGGCGCCCGCCGCCGCCGAGCCCGCCTTCCGCCTGCCCGACCCGAGCCTCGTCAGCCGCACCATGGCGGACGTGGCCGAGCGCGGGCAGCGCATCGTGGCCGAGTTCCTCCGCCGCCAGGGCAAGGCGGACGCGCCGCCCAACCCGGATCCGCTGAATATCGGCGGCGCCTTCCTGGAGATGACAACGCGGCTGATGGCCAGTCCCGCGCGGCTGATGCAGGCGCAGATCGGCTTCTGGCAGGACTATCTCACGCTGTGGCAGAACACGGCGCGCCGCATGATGGGCGGCCAGCCCGAGCCCGTGATCGCCGAGCGCCGCGGCGACAAGCGATTCAAGGACGATGCCTGGCGCGAGAACGAGGTCTTCGACTTCATCAAGCAGTCCTATCTCCTCTCCTCCCGCTACTTCACCAACGTGGTGCACGGGGCGGAGGGACTGGCCCCGAAGACGGCGCAGAAGGTGGACTTCTATACCCGCCAGTTCGTGGACGCGATGAGCCCGACCAACTTCTGGCTCACCAATCCCGAGGTGCTGCGCAAGACCGCCGAGACGGGCGGCGAGAACCTGCTGAAGGGCCTCTCCAACCTGCTCGCCGATCTCGAGCGCGGCCACGGCAAGCTGCGCATCCACATGACGGACGAGAGCAAGTTCACCATCGGGGAGAACATCGCTGTCACTCCGGGAAAGGTAGTCTACCGCAACGCGCTGATGGAACTCATCCAGTACAGCCCGACGTCAGAGACGGTGCTCAAGCGCCCGCTGCTGATCCTGCCGCCCTGGATCAACAAGTTCTACATCCTCGACCTCCGCCCGAAGAACTCCTTCGTGCGCTGGGCCGTCTCCCAGGGACACACGGTCTTCGTCTGCTCCTGGGTGAACCCGGATGAGACGCTGGCCGAGATGGGATTCGACGACTACATGCGCCTCGGCCCCTACGAGGCGCTGGACGCCATCGAGAAGGCGACCGGGGAGCGGCAGGTGAACGCCATCGGCTACTGCCTCGGCGGCACGCTGCTGGCCTCCACCCTCGCGCACATGGCCAAGCGGGGCGACGACCGCATTGCCTCAGCCACCTTCTTCACAACCATGCTCGACTTCGAGGAGGCGGGCGAACTCGGCGTCTTCATCGACGAGGAGCAACTCCAGGCGCTGGAGGCGAAGATGAGCCAGCGCGGCTTCCTCGATGGGTCCGAGATGGCGGACACCTTCAACATGCTGCGCGCCAACGACCTCATCTGGTCCTTCGTGGTGCAGAACTACCTGCTCGGCCAGGAGCCCTTCCCCTTCGACCTGCTGTTCTGGAACGGCGATTCCACGCGCATGCCGGCGAAGATGCACAGCTTTTATCTTCGCCGGATGTACCAGCAGAACGACCTCGTGAAGCCTGGCGCCGTGGTGCTGGACGGCGAGGCGCTGGACCTCCGCGACATCAAGCTGCCGACCTACATCCTCGCCACGCGCGAGGACCACATCGCGCCGTGGAAGAGCAGTTACCGCGCAACCCAGATCTTCTCCGGCCCCGTGCGCTTCGTCCTCGCGGCCTCGGGCCATATCGCGGGGGTGGTGAACCCGCCGAACAGCGGTAAGTACAGTCACTGGGTCGCGACGGTGGACGCGCCGACCGATCCTGCCGCCTGGTTCGAGCAGGCGACCGAGTTCGCCGGCTCCTGGTGGCCGGACTGGCAGCGCTGGATCACCGCGCAGGACCGCAGCACCGTCCCCGCGCGCGTGCCCGGCGCCGGCGGCCTTCCCGCGTTGGAGGACGCGCCAGGCAGCTACGTGAAGGTGATGGCCGGAGACTAAGAAGGGCGCCCCTCTCAGATCTGGCCGCCCGGCGGGCTGTCAAGGCAAGAGAATCGTGATGCGCGGGCGGGCAAACCACTCCCTCCCGCCGCGTTCTGGGGCCGTCCTCCAGAAGGGAAAACGACGCCATGGCGACCAGCGCGCGCGACTTCTATCTCACCGGCCTGGGCAACCAGCACGCCGTCGAGAAGCAGGCGATCGAGACGATCGAGCGGCAGATCGGCCGCATGTCGGCCTATCCCGCCCTCCACGCCCGGATGCAGCAGGAGCTCGCCCGCTCCCGCACCCAGATGGAGCGGCTGGAGGGGCTCCTCTCCCGGCACGGCACGAGCGCATCCTCCCTCAAGGAAGCCGTAACCTCCGCGGTCGGGTCCGTCTCCGGCCTCGTCCATGTCGCGGCCGAGGACGAGGTGGTGAAGAACGTCCTCGCCGCCGTCGGCTTCAAAGCCTACGAGATCGCCTCCTATAAGGCGCTCATCGCCGCGGCGGAGCTGGCCGGGATGGATGAGGATGCCGCGCTGCTGAAGCAGTCCATGACCGAGGAACAGGAGATGGGCGACTGGCTCGGGGAGAACCTCCCCTCCATCGTCCGCGAGCACCTCTCCAAGGCGAGCTGACGGCCCCGCCTCAGATCCCGAAGGGCAGCGAGCCGCGCCCGCCCCGCTCGGGCGGGATCGGCGTGCCGAAGTCGGCGGCCCAGCCATTCGTCTCGTCCAGCGCGCGCACGCGGTCGGCCAGGGCGCCGGACGCGATCTCGCCCTGGGGCAGCGGCCCGGGATCCGCGAGGCGGGCGAGCACCGCCTCCCCTCCCCGGGAGAACAGGGCGCGGGGGAAGGAGGCCGCGGCGAGGCTGCGATTGCCCGCGGAAAGGGCCTGGTAGGCGGAGGCCAGGGCGGCGGTCATGCGCGGGGAGGCCGCGAGCGGGTCCGCCCCCAGCGCGCCCCGCATCTCGTCGCGGGCGAGGCCGATCCCGGCCCGCGCATCCCCCGGCACGGGCGCCCAGCGCGGGTTGGATACCAGCTCCACCGCCAGCCACTCCAGCAGTGCGGCGGCCCGCGCGACGCGGGCGGGGTCGCCGGGGATGCCACCATTGGCGCCCCGCAGGTCCTGGGCGAGCGCGGCGATGGCGGCGCGCCCGGGATCGACGTCTGGCGGCAGCAGGCCGGCCGGGGCGGGCTGGGGCAGGTTCGGCCGGCTCAGCTCGGCGCAGGCGGCGAGCGGCAGCAGGGCGGAGAGGAGGAGGGCGCGGCGGCGCGTCATCGCGGATTCCGGTGGCATGGGGACGCACCATGCCGCGCGCGCCGCCTCACGGGAACTCGCGATCCTCGTCGCGTCCGAACTCGAGGTCCGCCTGCGCTTTCCGCGTCGCGAGATTGGCCTGAGGAAGGTAGGGCATGCTCGATAGGCGATCGATGATGTCCGGCGCAAAGAGGGGCGCCGGAAGGGCTGCGGCCGCGGCGGCGCGGTCGCCCCGCGCGAGGGCCGGGGCGGCGGCCTCCATCGCGGCGATCACCGTCGGGGGCGGAGCGTCCCCGGCAATGCCCAGCGCCCGCCGCACCTCCCAGCGGGCGGCGCTGAGGGCCGGCGGGGTGATGGAGCTGAAATTGAAGAAACTGCGGTCGGCGCCGATCGCGACCGTCTCCCATTCCAGCCGGCTGACGGCGACCGCGGCTAGGTCCGGCCGGCCGGCGAGGACGGCGGGGGACGAGAAGGCCTCGGCCGCCCCCTGGATCGCATTGTAGCCGGGTGCGTGGTTGCCCAGCCCTGCCAGCGGCGGCACGGGCGGTGCCTCCGTCGCCGGCACGGAGCAGCCGGCGAGGGCCAGGAGCAGGACGGCGGCGCGCATGGCGGGGGTTCCCTAGAGGCTGGCGCGGTGCTCCCTCGCCAGCTCGACGTAATGGGGCGCGGTCTTGTCCCAGCCGGCGCGCTCCTCGGCCGACATGACGCGGGCCAGGCGCGCGGGCGCGCCGAGCCACAGCTCGTTCGGCCCGATCACCTTGCCCGGGGCGAGCAGCCCGCCCGCGCCAAGCATCCCGCCCTCCTCGATCACCGCCTTGTCCAGCACCGTCCCCCCCATGCCGACGAAGGCGCGGTCCTTCAGCGTGCAGGCGTGGATGATGCAGGCATGGCCGATGGTGACATCCGCCCCGATCACCGCCGGCATGGTACCCGCGTTGACGTGGATGATCGTGCCGTCCTGCACGTTGCTGCGGGCGCCGATGCGGATGAAGTTCGTGTCCCCGCGTAGCACGCAGCCGTACCAGACGCTCGCATCCTCCTCGAGCGTCACGTCCCCGATGACGGAGGCGCTGGGCGCCACGAAGGCGCGCTCGTGGATCGCGGGCCAGCGCCCCTTGAAGGGGAAGAGGGGGCCGCTCACGCGGCCTTCCCCATGCGGCTGGAGGCGCCGAGGCCGAGCATCAGCTCCAGGTTCTGCACCGCCGCGCCCGAGGCGCCCTTGCCCAGGTTATCCAGCCGCGCGACCAGCACGGCCTGCCCGCGCCGCTCGTTCCCGAAGACGCGCAGTTCGACGAGATTGGTGTTGTTCAGCGCCTCCGGCTCCAGCTTGCCGTTCGTCTCGGGCGGGAGGACGCGCACGAATTCGGAGCCCTCGTAGTAGCTCGCCAGGGCGTCGTGCAGCATGGCGGGGCTGTGCGCCGCGCTCATGAGGTCGAGATGCAGCGGGATGGAGACGAGCATGCCCTGGCGGAAGTCGCCGACGCTCGGCACGAAGATCGGGCGGCGCGTGAGGCGGGAATAGTGCTGCAGCTCCGGCAGGTGCTTGTGCTCCAGCCCGAGGCCGTAGAGCTCGTAGGGCGGGGCGCCCTCCCCCTCATAGGCTGCGATCATGGCCTTGCCGCCGCCGGAATAGCCGGAGACGGCATTGACGGTGACGGGATAGTCGGTCGGCAGGAGCCCGGCCTCGACCAGGGGCCGCAGCAGCAGGATGCCGCCCGTGGGATAGCAGCCGGGATTGGCCACGCGCGGGGAAGCCGCAATCCGCGCGGCTTGGCCCGGCGCCAGCTCCGGGACGCCATAGACCCAGTCGGGGTTCACGCGATGGGCGGTGGAGGCGTCCAGCAGCTTCGGGGCCCGCGCGCCGAGGCTCGTGGCGAGGGCAGTCGCCTCCTTCGCGGCGTCGTCGGGTAGGCAGAGCACCACGGCGTCCACCTCGGCGAAGATCTCGCGCTTGGCCTCCGGGTCCTTCCGGCGCTCGGGCGGCAGGGAGCGCAGAGCGATGTCGGCGCGGCCCTGGAGACGCTCGATGATCTGGAGGCCGGTCGTGCCGGACTCGCCGTCGATGAAGACGCTCGGGGTGCTGCCTTGTGCCATCTGGCTCTCCTCGGGATTGGAAGTAGGGGACGAGGGGGGCGGAAACGCAAGAGGGGCGGCCCCTGCGGGCCGCCCCTCCTGATGTCGGTCCTGTCGAACGGACCGGCGCGAACGCCGGCCCGCCAGCGTCAGCGCTTGCTGAACTGGAAGGAGCGTCGGGCCTTCGGCTTGCCGTACTTCTTGCGCTCGACCACGCGGGGGTCGCGGGTCAGGAAGCCGGCCTTCTTAAGGATTGGGCGCAGGCCCGGCTCGAAGTTGGTCAGCGCGCGGGACAGGCCGTGGCGCACCGCACCGGCCTGGCCGGAGAGGCCGCCGCCGGTCACCGTGCACATCACGTCGAACTGCTGGTAGCGGTCGGCCACCAGGAAGGGCTGGGCGATCAGCATGCGCAGCACCGGGCGGGCGAAGTACTTCGCGGCCGGCTTGCCGTTGATCTCGACCGTGCCCTTGCCCGGCTTGATCCACACGCGGGCGATCGCGTTCTTGCGGCGGCCCGTAGCGTAGGCGCGGCCGAAGGCGTCCTTCTTCGGCTCGCGGGCCGCGGCGGGCGTCTCGGGAGAGGCGGGGGTGCCGGCGACGAGGGTCTTCAGGTCGGCCAGCGAGGTGGCGGTGGTCTGCTCGCTCATGATCAGGCGGCCTTCTTCGCGGCGGCAATGTTCTTGCGGTTCAGCGCGCCGACATCCAGCGGCTTCGGGGACTGGCCGGCATGCGGGTGCTCGGCGCCGGCATAGACGTGAAGGTTGCGCATCTGCTGGCGGCCGAGCGGGCCACGGGTGATCATGCGCTCCACGGCCTTCTCGACCACGCGCTCGGGGAAGCGGCCCTCGAGGCCCTCCCGCACAGTGCGCCCCTTGATGCCGCCGGGATAGCCGGTGTGCCAGTAAAAGACCGACTGCTCGGCCTTGTTGCCGGTCAGGCGGACGCGGCGGGCGTTGATGATGACCACGTGGTCGCCGCAATCGACATGCGGGGTAAAGGTGGTCTTGTGCTTGCCGCGCAGGCGGTTGGCGACGAGCGCGGCGAGACGGCCGAGGACGAGGCCGTCGGCGTCGATCAGGATCCAGTCCTTCTGGACCTCGGCCGGCTTGATCGAGCGGGTCTGGGTTTGCAGCATGATCCGTGTGTTCAATCAGAAATGCGGCGCGCCCTATGGCCCGGGAGGCGCGCCGCGTCAAGGAAAAGATTGTGGTATCATGATACCACAGCCCCGGATACCCCTGCACTCCCTGGGGATTTGCCCCTATCTGGGGGTGGATGCGCCGCTGGCTCCCCCTCCTGCTACTTCCGCTGCTCGTGCTGCTGATCGTCCTGCTGCCGCGCGCCGTCGTCCTTCCCACGGCCTGGGATCCCCGCACGCCGCTCGACCTGCGCGAGCCGCCCGGGCTGCTCACGCGATACAAGCTGTCCCGCATGGCGCGCGACCCCGGGCTCTGTGCGGCCTCCTTCGCCCTTTCGGGTATCCCTTTCCAGCAGCTCACGCCCCAGCCCCTACGGGACGGCTGCGGCATTGAGAACCCAGTGCGCCTGCCGAGCGAGCTGCGCTTCAGCCCGAACCTTCCGGTGGTGAACTGCCCCTTCGCCGCTGCCTGGGCGATCTTCGAGCGCCACGGCCTCCAGCCCGCCGCCCGCGATGAGTTCGGGCAGAGGGTGACGGGGGTGCGCCATCTCGGCGCCTATAACTGCCGCAACATCTACCACCAGGAGCGCGCCCCCCGCAGCCGCCACGCCACGGCGGACGCGCTGGACATCGCGGGCTTCACCCTGGCGGACGGGCGCGCTGTTGCGCTGCCGCGCGACTGGACCGCCCCCGCGCCCTCGGGCAGTTTCCTGCGCGCGGTGCGGGGAGCGGCGTGCCGGGTCTTCGGCACCGTCCTCGGGCCGGACTACAACGCCGCGCATCGCGACCATTTCCACCTGGACCGGGGAGGCTGGGGCACCTGCCGATGACCGCACCGATCGCCGTCATCGGCGCCTCAGGACGCTCGGGCGCCGCGCTCTGCCGCGCGCTGCTGGCGGAGGGCATCCCCTTCCGCCCGGTGGTGCGGAACGCCGCGCGCTGGGCCGCCACCGGCCTGCCCGGCGAACCGGCCCTGGCCGACCTGCGCGACCCCGCCGCCCTGCGCGCCGCCCTCCTCGGCGCCGGCCGCATCGCCTCTGCCGCCCATGCGCGCCACGCCACGGCCATCCTCGCCGCCGCGCCGCCGGAGGCGCCGGTCGTGCTGATGGGCAGCACCCGCCGCTTCTCCCGCTGGCGGGACGACCACGGGGACGGGGTCCGGCAGGGCGAGGCGGCGCTGCTGGAGAGCGGTCGGCCGGGGGCCATCCTGCACCCCACGATGATCTACGGCGCCCAGGGGGAGGACAACGTCCAGCGCCTCGCCGCCCTGCTCCGGCGCCTGCCGCTCGCGCCGCTTCCCGGCGGGGGGCGGGCGCTGGTCCAGCCGATCCATCAGTCCGATGTCGCGCGCTGCGTCCTTGCCGCGCTGCGGCGCGACTGGGCGGCGCCGCAGGCCGTGGTGATCGCCGGGCCCGAGCCCGTGCGCTACGCCGACTTCCTGCGCGCCGTCTGCCGCGCCGCCGGGTTCAGGCCGCCGCGGGTGGTGCCCCTCCCCCTCGCCCCGCTGGTCGCCGCCGCGCCGCTGCTGCGCCTGGTGCCGCGCCTGCCCCGGATCCGCGCCGCCGAGCTGCGGCGGCTGACGGAGGACAAGGCCTTCGACATCGGCCCCATGCGCGCCCTCCTCGGGGTGGAGCCCATCCCGCTGGAGGAGGGGCTCTCCCGCACCTTCGACGCGCCCGATTGACCGCGGGCGGGACTGGCGGGCTTCACGCCGCGCCCTTCCACGCCCAGGATCAGCTAACTCCCCGCCTTCACCGAGGACTGCATGCCCATCCTTAACCGCATCGCCGATTTCCACGACGAGATGACGGCCTGGCGCCGCGACTTCCACCAGCATCCCGAGCTGAACTTCCAGGAGGTCCGCACCAGCCGAATCGTGGCGGAGAAGCTGCGCGAGTTCGGCTGCGACGAGGTGATCACGGGCATCGCGACGACCGGCGTGGTCGGCGTCATCAAGGGCCATGGCGAGGGCGGCGCGATCGGCCTGCGCGCCGACATGGACGCCCTGCCCATCCACGAGGAATCGGGCGTGCCCCACGCCTCCCTCACCCCCGGCATCATGCATGCCTGTGGGCATGACGGGCACACAGCCATGCTGCTCGGCGCCGCGCGCTATCTAGCCGAGACGCGGAACTTCTCCGGCACGGCCTACATGATCTTCCAGCCCGCCGAGGAGATGGGCGGCGGCGGCGAGGTGATGGTGCAAGAGGGGCTGTTCGAGCGCTTCCCGATGGACCGCGTCTACGGGCTGCACAACTGGCCCGGCGCGCCCGAGGGCGTCTTCCTCTGGCGCGTGGGCCCGGTGATGGCGGCGGTGGCGGACATCCGCATCACCGTCACGGGCAAGGGCGCGCACGGCGCCATGCCGCACCAGGGCGTGGACCCCATCGTGATCGCGGCGCAGATCGTCACCGCGCTGCAATCCGTCGTGGCCCGCAACGTGGAGCCGGTGGAGGGCGCGGTCATCACCATTGGCAAGATCGAGGGCGGCATGGCCTTCAACGTCATCCCCGAGGTGGTGAACCTGCGTGGCACCGCCCGCTGGTTCCTGCCGGAGGTGGGCGACGTGCTGGAGACGAAGGTGAAGTCCCTCGCCTCCGGCATCGCCCTGGCCTTCGGCGCCCAGGCCGAGGTGCATTTCGACCGCATGTACCCCGCCACGATCAACGAGGGGGGCAGCACCGTCCTGGCTGCCGAGGCCGCGCGCGCGGTCGCCGGGGAGGCGCGCGTGGTGGAGCTGGAGAAGCCCACCATGGGCGGCGAGGACTTCTCCTTCATGCTGAACGCGAAGCGGGGCGCCTATCTCATGCTCGGCGCCGGGCGCTCCCCGGCCGACCCGCAGGTCCACCATCCCCGCTACGACTTCAACGACGCGGTCCTGCCGGTCGGCGCCTCCTGGTGGGCGACGCTGGTGGAGCAGCAGCTCCCCCGCCAGGGCTGAGCGCCGGGCCGGTTCGGGGGCGAATGGAACGGGAGGGGCCGCGGCGCGCTTAGGGGGGTCAGCACAGAGGTACCCCCATGGCCCAAGACCCCCATTACGCCCCGCCCGGCCCGCTCGGCTTCGGCGGCGCCCCGCTCGGCAACATGTTCGAGGCGGTATCGGATCCCTATGCCGCCGCGACCCTCGCGGCCGCCTGGGATGCTGGGATCCGCTACTTCGACACCGCCCCGGAATACGGCCCCGGCATCTCCGAGCACCGCTTCGGCGAGTTCCTGCGCAACAGGCCGCGCGACGAGTTCGTGCTCTCCACCAAGGTCGGGCGGCTGCTGCGGGCGGATGCGAGCAAGGGCGGAAAGCACGGCCCCTTCGTCGCCGGCCTGCCTTTCCGCGTGGACTACGACTACACCGCCGACGGCGTGCGCCGCTCGATCGAGGACAGCCTCCAGCGCCTCGGCCTCGCGCGCATCGACATCGCCTATATTCATGACTGCGCGGAGGACGCGCATGGCGAGCACTGGATGGAGGTGTTCGACACCGCGATGAAGGGCGCCGCCGTCGCGCTGACGCGGCTGCGGGAGGAGGGCGTGATCCGCGCCTGGGGCCTCGGCGTGAACCGAGTGGAGCCCTGCGTGCTCTCGCTCGAACGGGCGGACCCCGACGTGTTCCTGCTCGCCGGGCGCTACAGCCTGCTGAACCAGCCCGCCCTGGAGGTGCTGTTCCCCCGCTGCGCCGGGCGGGGCGTGCATGTCGTCGTGGGCGGCCCCTACAATTCCGGGCTCATCGCGGGCGGCAAGACCTTCGAGTACCAGGAGGCCTCCCCCGAGAGGGTGGCGGCGCGGGACCGGCTGGCCGCCATCGCGGAGCGGCACGGCGTCGACCTCCGTGCCGCCGCGCTGCAGTTCTGCGCGGCGCATCCCGTGGTCGCCTCGGTCATCCCCGGGACCAAGAACCCGGAGAGGGTCCGGCAGAACGTGGCGCTCATGGACCAGCCCATCCCGGCCGGCTTCTGGACGGAGCTGAAGAGGGAGGGCGTGCTGCCGGAAGGGGCGCCGACACCTGCGGGGTAAAGGGCGCGGATCGCGCCGGGGACGGGATGGCCCCGCCCCCGGCGCCCACCCCTCAGAACAGCGCGGAGGGCGCCACGGTGGAACCCGTGCCGCCCCTGACCTTCAGGGGCTGCACCGCGAAGGCGAACTCGTGCTGGCCGCGCTGCGCCAGCACGTCAAGCTTCATGTTCTCCAGCAGGTGCACCCCATAGATCGCCAGGGCGAGCTGATGCACCGGCAGGCTCGCATCGGGCATGGTCTTGGAGGGGGAGCACTCGACCGGCCAGTTGTCGGATCCCATCAGCATCGGGTTCTGCCTCAGGATCCACTCGGCCGCCGCCACGCCCAGGCCGGGGCAGGAGGCGACGAAGCGCGCGTTCTCCCGCCCCCAGAGCAGGCCCCAGCCCGTGTGGATGATCACCGCGTCGCCCTCTTCAATCCGCGTGTTCTGGCGGCTGAGCGCGGCCTGGAGGTCCTCGGGGGTGATCTCATAGGTGTCGGGCAGGGTGGGCACGCCCTTGAGAGCGGCGACGTCGATCAGGATGCCGCGGGTGAAGATCGTGCCGACGGTGTCCACCCCCATCTCGGTGAAGCCGTTGCGGCTCATGATCCGGGGGATGTTGACGCAGTTGTAGCCCTCCTCGCCGATGGTCTGGTGGGGAAAGGCGTCGAGCTGCGTGCCGACCTGGCCGATCTCGGCCACCACCAGCTCCTCGTTGGAGCCGCGGCGGTTGGCCTCGGGGTTCATGAAGGTCTGCTTGACGTGGACGTCGAAGCGGCGGGTACCGAAGAAGGGCATCTGCTGGTTCAGCGTCTGGCCGCACTCCACGATCTCGCCGGTGCGGATCAGCCCGGCCGCGCGCTTCGCGCGCTCCGGCGTCATCAGGTTCATCGATCCCCGCCGGTCGGCCGGGCCCCAGCGGGAGGGGCAGCGGTCGGCGCTCGCCGGCGGGCTCTATCGCGGCGAGGTCTGCGCCACGGCGCTGGCGCGGAGCCCGTGTGCGCCGAGGCAGGCGCAGGCGGCGCCGAAGACGGCATGGCGGCGGGAGAGGGAGTTCATAGGCGTCGTATCCTCCGCGGCGCGCTCTCCGGCCGCGGGAGGGCGCGACGTCGGGAGGGCCTGGAGGGGAGGATGACCGCCCTCCCGAAGACTGGCCAGCCAATTCCCGCTTTCCGGCCGTGGGCCGGGGCAGAGAGGCGGTTCAGCGCTTCAGCACAGGCGCGTTCACAGCGCGGCACTTGCCGGCCAGACATGACCAGGGCCGAGCGGGAAGATCGGTTTCAGCGGTGGGGATCTGTCCGGGCGATGGTGGGCGCACTAGGGCTCGAACCTAGGACCCGCTGATTAAGAGCTGCTAGGTCCATAGCTCCGAGTTACCAAGTCCAGCAATTCGCTTTGAAGTAGCGTGGACTCCTCTCTACGGCTGGTTGGGCTCTCGCAAGGGCGTTTCCGGAACCGCGATCTTGTTCCGTCGCATATCGTCATCGGCGAGGCTCGCTAGGCGCTTCATCTCCATTTCTAGAACGTCGCCCATCATTGGCGCGAAATCGTAGATCATGATACGGCGCCTATTCGCGATTACCTCGCTCCCCAGTTTAGACAGGGCCTCCGCGACGGCACCTGGAAGCTTACCCGCAGCGGCATCTATGATCTTCGGTGTCCACTGGAGCGCCCCGGCCAACACATTCCGGAACGCAAGTAGTTCCCCACCCTGCCTGATCAGACTAAGAGCAGATCGGTGAATATTCGGAACAGCGGCACTCAATGAATAGGTTGAGTCGTCGAGAGCGGATTGGTCAGACGTGTAGCTCGCGAACATCTCGCCATGTATAAGATCCTCCAAGCGGCGAGCCTCGTCCCGATTCACTTCGAACCTTGGGATTATTCCGGGCACCTCAACAGGTTTTATTGAAGAAAAAAGATGCCCGAGAGAAATGGCTAGGTCTGTCGGCAATGCCCGTTCCAAATCGTCTTGATTCGGAACTCCGAAGACAACCGGGACCGCACCCGTCGCCATTGCGCCAAAAAGAGCTGTTAGGAACAATCCAACGTTGAACAAAACGTATTGAGTTGCTGCATCGCCTTTCTTTTTGGCCCTCTCCCGATATGCTTCGAGCATCTGGTTCAGTGGCTTACAGATAGCATCTATGTCTGCCGTAGACGAAACGTCCACTCGGGATCGGAGAAAGCGATTATCTTGCCACTCGCTCTCGAAACCCTTAGAAACTACGAACCTGTCTACTCCGCCTTGGTAGGCCGATACAAAAAACAGACGTTCTAAGTCAGCAAAGTCCCACCCGTGCTCCTCTTGTATCGCCCTTCTAATGTGTCGGAGACCGCGAAGGTAGTCTATCTGGCCCGGCCCAATGTAAGCACTACGCATGGTTACGCGGCCTCCTTGAGGGCATCAGTCCATGGCCTGACGATGCTACTTCCTGATTCGCTATGAGGTTAGGGGATCAAGTGCCGTTTCAGGGAAGGGGGCTCGACCTTACGGCCAGACGTCGAGAGAGTCTCCGGGCCGGGAAGGGGTATCACCAGCGAGCTATCACGGACGCGTGCCTAAACTGCTCCAGCCGGATTTACGTGCGATCGCGCACTAGGCAGCCTTGCTGAGACCGGAAACACGACTATACTGCTGGAAGGGATTGGTGGACCGTGTAGGAATCGAACCTACAACCTAGCGATTAAGAGTCGCGTGCTCTACCAATTGAGCTAACGGTCCGCACCAACTAACAATTTACTCAAATCCCGAACCAAGTCAAGTGCTTACCCCACCGGGGGGGAAGGAGACTAGAGCAACTAACTATCACCAATCCTTAAGAGTCAGCTGCTCTACCAACTGAGCTATGCGCCCATCGCACTGTCCGCCAGGCCTCGCGTCGTCCGTCCGGCCCGGGAGGCGGCTTCTATCCGATCCCTCGCAGAGGTCAACCCCCTATCCGCTACCTAATCAAGCGAGGCGGCGAATTCCACGTCCCGGTGGACATGGATGCTGCCCAGCAGCCCGAAGCCGAGCATCACCGTCAGCACGGCCGAGCCGCCATGGCTGACGAGGGGCAGCGGCACCCCGCCCACGGGGATGCTGCCCGTCACCATGGCGATGTTCACGAAGACGTAGAGGAAGAAGTTCATCCCGAGGCCGAGCGCCAGCAGCCGCCCGAATCCGAGTCGGCAGCGCAGCGCGGTGAGCAGGGCGAAGACGACGACCAGGGCTAGCAGGGCGAGCGTGCCCAGGGCGCCAACCAGTCCGAACTCCTCGGCGACCATGGTGAAGATGAAGTCGGTCTGCTTCTCCGGCAGGAAGTTCAGGTGCCCCTGCGTGCCCTGCAGGAACCCCTTCCCCCAGAGCCCGCCGGAGCCGAGGGCGATCTTGGACTGGATGATGTTGTAACCCGCCCCCAGCGGGTCGCTCTCGGGGTCGAGGAAGGTGGTGATCCGGGCGCGCTGGTAGTCGTGCAGCCGCTCGTAGGCGATGGGGGCCGCGAGGCCAACACCTGCGAGGAGGATGGCGAACTTCCACCACCGCACCCCCGCCGCCCAGAACATCGCCGCCCCGATGGTGGCGGTGATGAGCGCCGTGCCGAGATTCGGCTGCTTCAGGATGAGGGCCACCGGCACCAGCACCGCGAGAGCGGGTGGGATGAGGAAGAGCGGGTTGCCCATCCGCTCCCAACTCGCGCGCCGGAACCAGGAAGCCAGGGCGAGGACGAGCATGATCTTCATCAGCTCCGAGGGCTGGAGCTGGACCGGACCGATGTCGATCCAGCGCTGGGCCCCCTTCCCCACATTGCCGTGCAGCAGCACGAGCACGAGCAGCCCGACCCCGACCGCGTATGCGGGCCAGGCCAGCCGCGCGATCACCCGGATGTCCACGAGGGAGAGGGAGAGCATCAGCACCAGCCCAAAGCCGAAGCGCAGCGCGTGCTTCGAGGCATAAGCCTCCGCCACCCCTCCGCCGGCGGAGAGGAGGGCGACATAGCCCACCCCCGCCACGGCGCAGAGGAGGAGTACGAGGAGCCAGGGGACTGCCCAGAGCTTCTCCAGCACGCCGAAGCTGTAGCCCCGCATCAGCAGGCGGCGCTCATAGGTCCGGTTGTGCGGCAGGATCATGGGCGGGCGGTCCTCGGCGCGGCATCGGCCACCCGGGCGGGCGGGGCGGTCACGGGCTGCCGGAAGCGGTTGATGGTGTCGGCCATGATGTCGCGCGCGATCGGGGCGGCAGCGCCCGAGCCGCTGGTCCCGTGCTCGACGATCACCATCACGGCGAACTGGGGGCTATCGAAGGGCGCGAAGCAGACGAAGAGCGCGTGGGGGCGCCACTCGCGCGGCATGGATTCCACCCGGAAGCCCCGCTCGCGCTGCTCGCGGCTGACGCGGCGGACCTGGGTGGTGCCGGTCTTGCCGGCGAGCTGGCCCAGGTTGCCGGGAAGGCGGGCGCCGCGGGCCGTGCCGCCCTCCTCGTTCACCACGGCCCACATGGCCTCCCGCACGAGCTTCAGGTCGCGCTCGGGGATGCCGAGGGAGGGCCAGTCGTCCGGGCGCACGCCCTTTAGGGGCCGCCCGCCGATGGCGCGGGTGAGGTGCGGCTGCACCGCGCGTCCCGTGGCCAGCCGCGCCGTCATGGTGGCGAGGGAGAGTGGGGTGATTTGGTAGAAGCCCTGGCCGATGCCGTGGACCACGGTGTCGCCGAGGTTCCAGGGCTTGCCCTGGGCCTGCCGCCACTCCCGCGTGGGCACCAGCCCGCGCCGCGTGCCCGGCAGTTCGATCTCCAGGTCCACGCCGAGGCCGAGGCGGCGCGCCATGGCCGCGATGCGGTCGATCCCAGTTCGCCTGGCCATCTCGTAGAAATAGACGTCGCAGGAGTACTTGATGCCCCCCCGCATATCGAGGCTGCCATGGCCGTAGCGGGAGTGGCAGTGAAAGCGCGTGTCGCCGAGGTCGTAATGGCCGGGGCAGTGGACGCGCTCCCCGGGGGTGCAGGCCTTCGCCTCCAGCGCGGCCAGCGCCACCACCATCTTGAAGGTGGAGCCGGGGGCGTAGAGGCCGTTGGTCGTCTTGTTGATGAGCGGGGTCTGCCGCCGGCTCGTCCATTGCCGCCACTGGGCAGCCGAGACACCGGCGTTGAAGACATTGGGGTCGAAGGAGGGCTGGGTGGCCATGGCCAGCACCTCCCCCGTGCGGGCGCCCAGCACCACCGCGCTCGTCCCCTCCTCGCATCGGGCGCGGACGGTGCGCTGCAGCTCGGCATCCACGCTGATCTGCACGTCCTGGCCGGGCTGGCCCTCGCGCCGGTCGAGCTCGCGGATCACGCGCCCCACCGCGTTCACCTCCAGCCGGATGGAGCCCGCGCGCCCACGCAGCGCCTTGTCGTGGAAGCGCTCGACCCCCGCGCGGCCGACGCGGATGCCGGGCAGCTCCAGCAGCGGGTCCTCCCCCATGTCGGCCTCGGCGGGGGGCGCGACGTAGCCGACTATATGGGCGAGGTGCTCGCGCTCCGGATACTCGCGGGTGGTGCCGACATCGACGGAGATGCCGGGAAGGTCCGGCGCGTTCATCTCGATCCGCGCCATCTCCTCCCAACTCAGGAACTCGCGCACGGTCACGGGGATGAAGCGGCGGCGGCGGCGCACCTCGCGCTCGATCCGCCCGCGCTCGGCCTCGGTCAGCGGCACGATGCGGGAGAAGGTCTCCAGCACGGCGGGCACGTCTCGCGCGTCCTCGGCCACGATTAGGGCGCGCCAGTTGAGCTGGCTGCCGGCGATCACGTTCCCCTCCCGGTCCAGCACCCGGCCGCGGGGCGGGGCGAGGAGGCGGGCGGAGATGCGGTTCTCCTCGGCCAGCGTCGCGTAGCGCTCCCCCTCATTCACCTGGAGCTTCTTCAACCGGTAGGCGAGGAAGGCGAGGGCGCCGAGCTGGATGCCGCCCAGCACCAGCGCCCGGCGGGTGAAGACGCCCCGCCGGGCGGCCTCCTCCTTGCGCGCGGCGCTCACGCCAGGGCCTCGGCACGCTGCATCCCGCGATGCGCCCGGGCCATGAACCAGGCCAGCAGGGGATAGAGGCCGATCGTGAGGGCGAGCTGGGTGAAGGCAGGGAAGGCCGGCGGCACGGCCCAGCCCAGCAGCGCCTGGAGGAGATAGCCGAGTCCCACCGCCAGCGCCGCGAAGCCGCAATAGGCCAACCACACTAGCAGGAAGGACTGCCGCGCCAGCACCCGCCGCGTCCTGAGCGCGCCGGCATGGGTCAGCAGCAGGACCAGCACGCCGCTGCCCAGCGGGGCGAAGCCGAGGAGGTCCTGCAGCAATCCCAGCCCGAAGGCGGCAGGCGCCGGCATGGAGGCGGGGCGGAAGAGGCTCCAGAAGAACACCCCGGCTAGGGCCACGGCCGGCAGCAGCGAGGGGAGGCCCACCGGGGCCGCGGCAAGGATCATGAGGGAGGCGGTGGCCACGCTCGGCGCCGCAGCGCGGGCCAGCGCGTCCATCCGCGCCACGGGGCCGGGGGCGCAGGCGGGGCGTCCGGGGCGGGCCACGGGGTCAGCGGCGTGGCCGGGCGGCCGGGTCCGGTCGCACGACCGCCTCGGGCGGCAGGATACCGGCCAAGCCGAACTCGAAGATCCGCAGCAGGTCCAACCGGTCCAGCCGGGCGAAGAGTTCCACCTCCGGCCAGCCCGTCTCGCCCAGCCGCACCATGCCCACGGGCAACCCCGAGGGGAAGGTGGCGGACTCGGCGGAGGTGACCACCCGGTCCCCCTCCGCCGGCTGCATGCCCGAGGGCCAGTGCTGGAGTCTCGGCCTGGCGCCGTTCGTGCCCACCATCATTGCGCGGGCCCGCGAGCCCTCCAGCACCACGGGGATGCGGCTGTTCATGTCCGTGACCAGGAGGATGCGGGCGGAGCGCGAGCCCACCTCCGTCACCCGCCCAGCCAGGCCGCGCTCGTCCAGCGCCAGCTGCCCCTTCTTCACTTGGAGGGAGGGGCCGGTCGCGATCAGCACGGCGCGGGCATAGGTGCCGCCGGCATCGGCGACCACGCGGGCCGTGCGGAAATGCGGCGCGGGGTCCGGCACGAAGGAGAGCTGGCGGCGCAGCAGGGCGTTCTCGGATTCGAGCGCGAGGGCGGCGGCCCGCCAGCGGTGCAGTCGCTCGTTCTCCTCGCGCAGCCGGGCGGCCTCCTCGCGGAGGTTGAGCAGCGTACTCGCCTCCGAGACCGCGCCGCGCACGGCCCCGATGGGCTCCGCCGCCAGGGCGTAGATCGGGGCGAGCAGGTCGGCCACCGCCATGCGGCCGCGATCGACGAGCGGCGGGTCCGCCTTGCCCAGCAGCATCGTCCCGAAGGCTGCGGCGACCAGCACGGGCACGGAGAGCCGGGCCAGGGCGTGCCGGAGCGGGACGCTCAGACGGATCATGCCGGTCAGCCCCCCTCCACCCCCGCGGCCATGAGCCCCGCACGGGCCGGAACGCGCCCGCACGAATGTCGCCACATGTTCTGGTTGTGCAAACGGACCGGAACTCGCCCGGTTCCTTCCCCCGATATCAGTACATCGAAGACAGCACGTGGCGAAGGCGCTTCATGTCCTCAAGGGCCCGGCCGGTGCCGAGCGCCACGCAGGAGAGGGCCTCCTCGGCCACACTCACGGGAAGGCCGGTGGCATCCCGCAGCACGCCGTCCAGCCCGTGCAACAAGGCCCCGCCACCGGTGAGGACGATGCCCTTGTCCGAAATGTCTGCGGCCAGCTCCGGCGGGGTATTCTCCAGGGCCACGATGACCGCCTCCACGATCTGGGAGACGGGCTCGGCGAGGCTCTCGGCAATCTGGCGCTGGGAGACATAGACCTCCCGCGGGACGCCGTTCATGAGGTCGCGTCCCTTGACCTCGGCGATCGGCCCCTCCTCGCCGCCCTCGGGCTGGGCGGCGGCGCCGATGCCCATCTTGATCCGCTCGGCCGTGCTCTCGCCGATGAGCAGGTTAAACTGCCGCCGGATGTAGGAGATGATAGCCTCGTCCATCTTGTCCCCGCCGACGCGGACCGAGCGGGCATAGACGATGCCGCCGAGGGAGATGACGGCCACCTCCGTCGTGCCGCCGCCGATATCGACGATCATGGAGCCGGAAGGCTCCGTCACCGGCAGGCCGGCGCCGATCGCCGCGGCCATCGGCTCCTCGATCAGAAGCACCTTTCGGGCGCCAGCGGACTCGGCGCTCTCCTGGATCGCCCGGCGCTCGACTGCGGTGGAGCCGGAGGGAACGCAGACGATGATCAACGGCGAGGCGAAGGAGCGCCGGTTGTGAACCTTGCGGATGAAATGCTTGATCATCTCCTCCGCCGCCTCGAAATCGGCGATCACGCCGTCCCGCAGGGGCCGGATGGCCGCGATGTTTCCGGGGGTGCGGCCGAGCATCATCTTGGCCTCCTCGCCCACCGCGAGCACCTGCTTGCGGCCGCGGATATCGGCGATGGCCACCACCGACGGCTCGTCCAGGACGATACCCCGGCCCTTCACATAGACCAGGGTGTTCGCCGTGCCGAGGTCGATGGCCATGTCGGCGGAGAGGAAGCCGAACAGGCGGGAGAACATGGGAATCGGACCTCGGAAGGGCGTGGGAACGGCCGGCGGACCGGGCGAGGGGTGACTAGCGGCAAGGGCCGGGCCGCTCAAGCCCGGAAACCGGCAGCGGGGGAGATGAAGGTCTCGCAACCCGGCGCGACAGGCCGCGTTTTTGAGACAGTCGTCAACAAAGCCCAGGGAAACCCATCATGCGGAAGACCAGCCTTGCCCTCCTCGCCCTCGCCGGGCTCAGCCTCGGCGCCTGCGGCTACAGCACCGGGGACCGGGCGGTCTCCGGCGGCCTGCTCGGCGCCGGCGCGGGCGCGGGGGTCTCGGCCCTCACCGGCGGCAGCGTCGGCACGGGCGCCCTGATCGGCGGCGCGGCGGGTGCCGCCGGCGGCGCGCTGACCAGCGGGCGCGACGTGAATCTCGGCCGCCCCGCCTGGCGCTGAGCCTTTCTCAGGCAGAAACGCGAAGGGCGCCCCTCGGGGCGCCCTTTCTTTTTCGGGGTGGCCCGGCTCAGGCCGCGGGCTGCGCCATCTCGGCCGGTGCCGTCCGCTCGCGCTTGACCAGCAGCTTGTTCAGCGCGTGCACATAGGCGCGGGCGGAGGCGACGATCGTGTCCGTATCGGCCCCCTGCCCGTCCACGAGCTTGCCGTTCTCCTCGAAGCGCACGGTCACGCGGGCCTGGGCGTCCGTGCCGCCGGTGACGGACTGCACGGCATAGAGCTTCAGCGCCACCTCGTGCGGGAAGGCCGCGCGGATGGCGTTGAAGGTCGCGTCCACCGCGCCGTCGCCTACCGCCATGCCCTCGCGCTCCTCGCCATCCACTTCAAGCTTCAGGGTCGCCATGGGGCGCGTGTTCAGGCCGGAGGTGACGGTGAGCGCCGTGATCTTCACCCGGTCGTGCTGGCGCACCACCTCGTCGTCCACCAGCGCGACAACGTCCTCGTCGTATACGGACTTCTTGCGGTCGGCGAGGTCCTTGAAGCGGCGGAAGGCGTCGTTCAGCGCGTTGTCGCCCAGCTCGTAGCCCAGGGCCTTCAGCTTGTCGCGGAAGGCGGCGCGGCCGGAATGCTTGCCGAGGACGAGGGAGTTGGTGGTCCAGCCCACGCTCTCCGGCGTCATGATCTCGTAGGTGGAGGCGTCCTTCAGCACGCCGTCTTGGTGAATGCCGCTCTCATGGGCGAAAGCGTTGCGGCCCACGATCGCCTTGTTCGGCTGCACGTCGAAGCCGGTGATGGTCGCCAGCAGGCGCGAGGTGCGGAGGATGTTGGGCGTGTTGATGCCCGTCCGTCGCGCGATGGCGTTGCCGCGCGTGCGCAGCGCCATCGCCACCTCCTCCAGCGAGGCGTTGCCCGCGCGCTCCCCGATGCCGTTAATCGTGCACTCCACCTGCCGCGCGCCGGCCTGGATGGCGGCCAGTGTGTTCGCCACGGCCAGGCCAAGGTCGTCGTGGTTATGGGTGGAGAAGATTACCTCATCCGCCCCCGGCACGCGTTCCCGCAGCATGGAGAAGATGCGGGTCATGTCCTCCGGCAGGGCGTAGCCCACGGTGTCCGGCACGTTGATGGTGGTGGCGCCCGCCTTGATCGCCGCCTCGACGCAGCGGCAGAGGAAGTCGGGATCGGTGCGGCTGCCATCCTCGGCCGACCACTCGACATCGGCGGTGTGGCTGCGCGCGAGCGCCACGCTGCGCGACACGGCCGCCAGCACGTCCTCAGGCGACATGCGGAGCTTCACGCGCATGTGCAGCTCGGAGGTGGAGATGAAGGTGTGGATGCGCCCGCGCGCGGCGGGCTTGATGGCCTCGGCCACGCGGATGATGTCAGCATCGGCCGAGCGCGCGAGGCCGCAGATCACCGGCCCGTGCTTCGCGAAGCGTTGCGCGATGGAGCGCACGCTGTCGAAGTCGCCGGGGCTCGCGATGGGGAAGCCGGCCTCCAGCACATCGGCGCCGAGTTCGGCCAAGCTCTCGGCCATGCGCAGCTTCTCCTCCAAGTTCATAGAGAAGCCGGGAGACTGCTCGCCGTCGCGCAGCGTGGTGTCGAAGATGATGACGCGGTCTTCCGCGATCTTGCCGAAGCTGGGGTGGCTGCTGGCCATCTGTGCCGTTCCTTGGTGCCGTGTGGTTCAGACATGCGGGCGCGTTGCCCGGGGAACCCCCTGAGCGATGCGGGCCGGTCAGCCGCGCGTCACGCCCAGGGGCGGCGAAGTCGAAGGAGAAGGAGGGCGAGGGCCGGGCGCGCGGAAGCGCCGGCGAGAAGGCCGGGGCGAAAGGGCGCGGAACGGGCGGGGTTCGCCTGCATGACGGGGAAGCTACGTCGCCGCTCGGGCATAGGCAAGCACGGAATGGCGTCGCGGGGCCCCTTTCAGGGACCCCGCGGGCCCGCTCAGTTCTTCGCCTGGTCGACGAGCTGGTTCTTCTTGATCCAGGGCATCATCTCGCGGAGGCGCTCGCCTACCTGCTCGATCGGGTGCTCGGCCAGCTTGCGGCGCGTGGCCTTGAAGCTCGCCTGGTTCACGCGGTTCTCCAGCATCCAGTCGCGGGCGAACTTGCCGGTCTGGATGTCGTCCAGCACGCGCTTCATCTCCGCCTTCGTCTCGGGCGTGATGATGCGGGGGCCGGTGACGTACTCGCCGTACTCCGCGGTGTTGGAGATGGAGTAGTTCATGTTGGCGATGCCGCCCTCATAGATGAGGTCGACGATCAGCTTCACCTCGTGCAGGCACTCGAAATAGGCCATCTCGGGGGCGTAGCCGGCCTCGACCAGCGTCTCGAAGCCCGCCTTGATCAGCTCGACCAAGCCACCGCAGAGGACGGCCTGCTCACCGAAGAGGTCGGTCTCGCACTCCTCCTTGAAGGTCGTCTCGATGATGCCCGAGCGGCCGCCGCCGACGGCGGAAGCGTAGGAGAGCGCGATCTCCAGCGCGTTGCCGCTGGGGTTCTGGTGCACGGCCACGAGGCAGGGCACGCCGCCGCCCTTCTGGTACTCGCCGCGCACCGTGTGGCCCGGCCCCTTCGGCGCGATCATGAACACGTCGAGATCCGGGCGGGGATCGAGCAGGTTGAAGTGCACGTTAAGCCCATGCGCGAAGGCCAGCGCCGCGCCCTCCTTCAGGTTCGCGTGCAGCTGCTCGCGATAGAGGTCGCCCTGGCCCTCGTCGGGGGTCAGCACCATGACCACGTCGGCCCACTTTGCCGCATCGGCGGGGGACATCACCTGGAAGCCCGCGGCCTCGGCCTTCCTGGCGGAGGCGCCGGGACGGAGGCCGATGACGACGTCCTTCACGCCGGAATCGCGCATGTTCATGGCATGGGCATGGCCCTGGCTGCCGAAGCCGATGACCGCGACCTTCTTGGCCTTGATCAGGTTCACGTCCGCGTCGCGGTCATAGTAAACGCGCATTCCAGCTATCCTCTATGGTCGAACGGTATCAGGCGGCCAGGCTCTTCGGCCCGCGCGCGATGGCGACGGCGCCCGTGCGGGACACCTCCGCCAGCCCCAGCGGCCGCATCAGCGCCACGAAGGCGTCGATCTTTTCTGCGGTGCCGGTCATCTCGAAAGTCGCGCTCTCGTGGCTCGCATCCACCACGCGGGCTCGGAAGGCGTCGCCCAGGCGGAGCGCCTCCATGCGCGCCTCGCCGCGGCCGACGACCTTGATCAGCGCCAGCTCCCGCGTCAGGTGCGGCCCCTCCAGGGAGAGGTCGGAAACCGTGTGCACGGGCACGAGGCGGTCGAGCTGCGCCTTGATCTGCTCGATGATCATGTCGGTGCCGCTGGTAACGACGGTGATGCGCGACAGCCGCCGCTCCTCGTCCACGGGCGCCACTGTCAGGCTCTCGATGTTGTAGCCGCGGCCGGAGAAGAGGCCGATCACTCGCGCGAGCACGCCCGCCTCATTCTCCACCAGCACGGCGATCGTCGCCGTGCGCTGCATCAGGTCGGACATGCTCAGACCAGCACCTTGCCTTCGTCGGTCACGCCAGCGACCCCGCCCTGCTGGCCCGGGCCGAGGATCATTTCGTTATGCGCCGCCCCCGAGGGAATCATCGGGAAGACGTTCTCCTTCTGGTCGACGGCGATGTCGGCGATGACGGGGCCGGGATGCGCGATCATCTCGCGGATCACCTCGTCCAGATGGCTTGCATCCGTCGCGCGAAGGCCGCGGGCGTGGAAGCTCTCGGCCAGCTTCACGAAGTCGGGCAGCGCCGCCGAGTAGCTCTCGGAGTAGCGGGAGCCGTGCAGCAGCTCCTGCCACTGGCGGACCATGCCCATGTACTCGTTGTTCAGGATGAAGACCTTCACCGGCAGGCGGTACTGCGCGAGCGTGCCCATCTCCTGGATGTTCATCAGGATCGAGGCCTCGCCGGCAATGTCGATCACCAGAGCGTCGGGATGCGCGATCTGCACCCCGGCCGCGGCGGGAAGGCCGTAGCCCATGGTGCCGAGCCCGCCCGAGGTCATCCAGCGGTTCGGCTTCTCGAAGCCGAAATACTGGGCGGCCCACATCTGGTGCTGGCCGACCTCCGTGGAGATGAAGGTGTCGCGCCCGCTCTCCCGCGTGATCTCGTAGAGGCGGCGCACGGCGTGCTGCGGCTTGATGATGCTGCCGCTCTGGACGTAGTCTAGGCAGTTCCGCGCGCGCCAGCCGTCGATCTCGCGCCACCAGGCGGCGATCGCCTCGCGGTCCTGCTCGGCGCGATCGGCCTCCCAGACCTCGATGATGGCGCGCAGCACGGCGGCGGCGTCGCCCACCACGGGCACGTCCACCTTGACGTTCTTGTTGATGTTGGAGGGATCGATGTCGGCGTGGATCTTCTTCGATCCCGGTGAGAAGGCGTTCAGCCGCCCGGTCACGCGGTCGTCGAAGCGCGCGCCGATGTTGAACATCACGTCGCAGCCATGCATGGCGAGGTTCGCCTCGACTGTGCCGTGCATGCCGAGCATCCCGATAAAGCGCGGGTCACTGGCAGGAAAGACGCCGAGGCCCATCAGCGTGTTCGTGCAGGGCATGTTCGTCATCCGCACGAAGCGCGTCAGCAGCTCGCTCGCCTCCGGCCCCGCATTGATCACGCCGCCGCCGGCATAGACCACGGGCCGCTTCGCGCCCTTGAGCAGCGCGACGGCGCGGCGAATCGATTCCGCATCGGGGCGCGTCTGCGGGCGGTAGGAACGGTGCTCCTCGCGCGGCGCCTCCTCATAGGTGCCGCGGGCCAGGAGGATGTCTTTCGGCAGGTCCACAACCACCGGGCCGGGCCGGCCGGAGCGCGCGACGTAGAAGGCGTCGTGCACCGTGCGCGAGAGGTCGCCGATCTTCTTGACGAGGTAGTTGTGCTTCGTCGCCGGGCGCGTGATGCCGGTGGTGTCAGCCTCCTGGAAGGCGTCGTTGCCGATGAGATGCGTGGGCACCTGCCCCGTGAGGCAGACGATCGGGATGCTGTCCAGCAGCGCGTCCACCAGCCCCGTAACCGCATTCGTCGCGCCGGGGCCGGAGGTGACGAGCACGCAGCCCACCTTCCCGGTAGAGCGGGCATAGCCCTCGGCCGCGTGAACCGCCGCCTGCTCGTGCCGCACAAGGATGTGGCGGATGGCGTTCTGCTGGAACAGCGCGTCGTAGATCGGCAGCACCGCGCCGCCGGGATAGCCAAAGATGACCTCTACGCCCTGTTCCTTCAGCGCACGGAGGACGATCTCGGCGCCCGTCAGGGTGCTCTGGTCGGTCTGGGCCGGAAGGGTTGCGGACATCGGGCGTTTCCTGGGCAGGGGGTCGCGGGCCGGTGGTCTACGGGCCCCCTCCCCCCGCGTCAATCCGGCAACTGCAGAAATGATAAGATTCCACCCAACTGACTTTCCGAAAATTGCGTGTAACCCGCAATACGCGCATTGATGCTATGCGCCCGGTTCGGGGCAGCCAGGGGGTGATGGCGGAACCAGGTGACCTGCCGCTTCGTGTACTGGCCGATCGCAAGGCAGGCCCGGCGCCCCGCCTCCTCGGGGGACAGCCGCCCCTCCAGCACCGCAGAAAGCTCAGGCACGCCATGGGCGCGCATGGCGGGCAGCGCGGGGCCGAGGTGCTGCGCCCGCAACGCGCGCACCTCCTCCATTGCGCCCGCCCGTAGCATTGCCTCCCAGCGGGCGGCGATGGCGGCGCGCAGCGCATCGCGCGGGGGGTCGATCAGGATCGCGCGGAAGTCGTGCGGCGCGGGGCCGGTGGCCGGCGCCTCAGCCTGCCACGCGGCGATGCCGCGCCCCGTGGCTCGCCAGACCTCCCAGGCGCGGGCGAGGCGCTGACTGTCGCCGGGCCGCAGCCGCGCCGCGCTGCGGGGGTCGGCGATGGCGAGGCGGGCGTGCAGGGCTTCCGGCCCCTCCTCCGCCAGCAGGCGCCGCGCCTCCTCCCGCACGGCGTCGGGGATGGCCGGCATCTCGGAGAGGCCGCGGGTCAGGCTGCTGAAATAGAGCCCCGTGCCGCCGCAGAGGATGGGCAGCCGCCCCGCTGCCTCCGCCCGCGCCATGGATTTCAGCGCCGCCTCCCGCCACCAGGCGACGGAGGCCGCGCGCGCCGCCGGCAGCACGCCGTAGAGGTCGTGCGGCGCCATCGCCTCCTCTTCCGGCGAGGGGCGGGCGGTGAGGACGCGCAGCTCCCGGTAGAGCTGCATAGAGTCGGCGTTGATAACCACCCCGCCCAGGCGCCGCGCGAGGGCGAGGGCGAGGGCGGACTTTCCCGAGGCGGTGGGCCCCGCGATCAGCAGGGCTGCCCTGCGCGTTCCGGCGATTTGCTCCATGACGGGTCCGAGGGCATGAACCGCGCCCATGTCGCACGTCCTCACCCTCGTCGCACCCCCCAGGGGGCTCCCGGCTTCCCTGCCCGGCCTCGCCCGCGATGCGCTCGCCGCCCTCGGCGCCGATCTCGGCGCTCCGAACTGGCTGGCGGAAGCGGAGGCGGTGGACCTGCCCTTCTCCCGGCTAGACCCGCAGCAGGCGGTGGCAGCCTTCCGCCACGCCGCCGGGGATGCGCCGGTGGACGCCATCGCCCAGCCCGCCGAGGGCCGCCGCAAGGCGCTGCTGATCGCCGATATGGACAGCACCATCGTGACGAGCGAGACGCTGGACGAGTTAGCCGCCTATGCCGGACTGAAGGATCAGGTGGCCGAGATCACCCGGCGCAGCATGAATGGCGAGCTGGACTTCGCCGCCGCCCTGCGCGCGCGGGTCGCGATGCTGAAGGGCCTTTCCCTCGACGCGCTGGAGGCGACCTGGCGCGAGACGCATCTCATGCCCGGCGCCCGCGGCCTCGTGCGAACCATGTCGGCCCACGGCGCGCACTGCGCCCTCGCCTCCGGCGGCTTCACCTTCTTCACCGGGCGCGTGGCGGAGCTCTGCGGCTTCGCGAGCCACCACTCCAACACGCTGCTGGAAGAGAACGGGGCGCTGGCCGGCACGGTGGCCGAGCCGATCTTCGACCGCGACGCGAAGCTTGCCACCCTCACGCGGCTGGCGGCGGAGAAGGGGCTGCCCATGTCCGCCACCCTCGCGGTCGGCGACGGGGCGAACGACCTCGCCATGATCGGCGCGGCAGGGCTCGGCGTCGCCTATCGCGCGAAGCCGATCGTGGCCGCCGCCGCCCGCGCGCGGGTGGACCATGCCGACCTGCGCGCCTTGCTCTACGCCCAGGGCTACCGCGCCCCGGAGATCCTCGCGGATCAGTAAGGCGCCGCCCGGTCCAGCCCGAAGCTCTCCCGCAGCCCGAGCCGCCCGAGCGGGGTGACCTCCACCGCGCGCGATCCCGGCACGCGCCGGACCCAGTTCATCTCGAGCAGCCGTCGGCACAGGGCCGCGCCGAGCGCCCCGGCCAGGTGCGGGCGGCGCTGGCTCCAATCAAGGCAGGGGCGGCAGAAGGGGCGGCCGGCGCGGCCGGGGATGGCGATGCCGAGCGAGGCGAGAAAGGTCTCGCCCGATCCGGTCAGCGCCCCGCCATCCTCGCCGAGCCACAGATGGCCGCGCACGACCATCGGATCCGTCATGCCCCCGGCGAGCCGCCCGGCGAGATGGTCGTAGCAGGTGCAGGCCTCGCGCAGCGCCGCCTCGCGCGGGCCGGTGCGCGGGCCGTTGCGAATGGGGCCGGGGCCGCGCGGCGGAGAGCGCCATCAGCCCCTCCAGCACCCGCGCGACCTCCGGCGAGGCAAGGCGGTGGTAGCGGTGACGGCCCTGCCTCTCCTGCACCAGCAGTCCCGCCTCCAGCAGCCGCGGGAGATGGTCGCTCGCCGTGCTCGGCGCCACCCCGGCGACCCGGGCCAGCTCCCCCGCCGTCAGGGCGCGGCCGTCCATCAGCGCGGCGAGCATGCCTAAGCGGGCGGGGTCGCCCAGGGCGGCGGCGGTTTCGGCGAGGGCGGCGGTGCTGGCCATGCCCCCGGATACCGCGCCAGCCACGGCCCATGCTACGGCCGGGAACGAAGCATCCCGCGACGGTAGGTGCCGAGAATGGACACCCATGACGGAGGGGACCTGAACATGGATGCCGCGCTGATCGCCGCGATCGCCGCCACCTTCACCCTGGCGGGCTTCGTGAAAGGGGTGATCGGGCTGGGCCTTCCCACCATCGCCATGGGGCTGCTCGGCTCCCTCATGCCGCCCGCCGAAGCGGCGGCGCTGCTGGTGATCTCCTCCGTCATCACGAATATCTGGCAGATGGCCGGCGGGCCGGGGCTCGGGATGCTGCTGCGCCGCCCCTGGCCAATGCTGGCGGGGCTGGGCGCGGCGCTCGTCGCCTGTGCCGCGTTCGGCCTGCTGCCACGCAAGCCGCCCCGCCTGCCGCCGCGGCACGAAGCCTGGGCCGGGCCGCTGGCCGGGGCGGCGGCGGGGCTGGTGACGGGGGCCACGGGGGTCTTCGTCATGCCCGCCGTGCCCTATCTCGGCGCGCTCGGCCTCTCGCGGGACGAGCTGGTCCAGGCTCTCGGCCTCTCCCTCACCGTCTCGACCCTCGCCCTCGCCGTGGCGCTCGGCGGTACCGGGGTGTTCAATGCGGGGCTGGCCTGGGGCTCGGCCCTTGCCCTCGCCCCGGCGCTGGCCGGGATGGGGCTGGGCAACGCGCTGCTCCGGCGCGTCTCGCCAGAGGCCTTTCGCCGCTGGTTCTTCCTCGGGCTGCTGGCGCTCGGCGCGCAGCTCCTGGCGCGCGGCCTCGCCTAGCGAGCCGCGTCTCCTCGCAAACTTGGTCGCCGCGGGCACCCTCCGCCCCCGTCCCGCGTTGTTGGGGCTGACGGCGCGCCCGGTGCTACCGCAGAGGAGAAGCCACCCATGGACGACACCAAGCCCTCCCCCGAGACCAAGCCCGTGACCGACAACTGGGACGAGGCGGCCCGGAAGAGCGAGCAGGCCTGGAACACGGAGACCGGCAAGACCGGGAACGTGCCGGATCAGGCGATGGAGGACACGATGCAGCGGACCGAGGAGGGTTATGGCTCGGGCAAGGACGGCGTCGATCCCCGGGAGGACGACGACGGCCGAACCCCTGCCCACGCCGCTCGCTGAGGCGGGCGGGGCTCCGTCGGCCAGGGCCGCGCCAGTCCCGGCGCCACCCTGGCCGGGGCGGCACCTTGCCGGTCCTAGAGCGCGCGGAGCGCCGAGCAGACTTTATCGATCTGCGCCCCGGTCATCTCGGGGAAGACAGGCAGGCTCATCACCTCTGCCGCCGCGCGGGAGGTCTCGGCGCAGGCCGACGGCCCCAGAGGCACGCGGCCACGATAGGCCGCCTGCTCGTGGACGGGGACGGGGTAGTGAATGGCCGTCATCACCCCCTGCACGTGCAACCGCTCCATCACTCCTTCACGGTCCGGCACGCGCAGCACGTACTGGTGGAAGACGTGCTCCACCCCCGGCGCGCGATGGGGTGGGGAGAAGGACCCGTCCGCCAGTGCCGCGTCATAGGCGGCGGCGATCTCACGCCGGCGGGCGTTGGAGGTATCCAGCAGGGGCAGGCGCACGCGCAGGATGGCGGCCTGCATCTCGTCCAGCCGGGTGTTCACCCCGGGCTCGTCCGAGATGTAGCGGCGGTGCCAGCCATACTGCCGGAGGGCGCCCATGCGCTTGGCCAGCGCCTCGTCGGGGGTCGCGGTGATGCCGGCATCGCCGAGGGCGCCGAGATTCTTAGTGGGATAGAGGCTGAAGGCGGCCGCATCGCCGATGGTGCCCACCATGCGGCCATTGATGCGCGCGCCATGCGCCTGGGCCACGTCCTCCACCACCGCGATCCCCGCTTCCCGGCAGGGGCCGAGGATGGCGTCCATGTCGCAGGGGTGGCCGTAGATATGGACGGGGATGACGGCGCGGATGGGCGGCAGGCTGGGGGGCGGGTTGCGGATCACCTCCAGCAGCTCCGCGGGGTCCATGCAGAAGGTGCGGGGGTCGATATCGATGAGAACGGGCGTCGCCCCCACCATCTCGATCGCCGCGACCGTGGCCACGGCGGTGTGGGACACGGTGGCCACCGCGCAGCCCGGCCCGATGCCGAGGCCCCGGAGGACGAGGGCGATCGCGTCCGTGCCGTTGGCGCAGCCGACCGCATGCATGGCCGGCCCGCCGCCGGCCGCGAGCCAAGCGCCGAATTCCCGCTCGAAAGCGGCGCCCTCCTGCCCCAGGATGTACCAGCCGCTATTCAGCACCCGGCTGACGGCAGCGTCGATCGCCTCCTTCTGGGCGCGATAGGCGGCGCCGAGATCGCCCTGCGGAACGGTGAGGTCCTGTGCGTTCATCGTGGGAGGGTCTTCAGCTCTCGTCGGCGAGATAGGTCGGGAGGCGCGGGCGGAACCAGTCGAGCGTCCGGCGGAGCCCGTCCGGCAGGTCGGTATGGGGGGACCAGCCCGTCAGCGCCCGGAAGGCACGGTCGTCGGCGTGGTAGGAGCCGATGTCGATGGCGGCGCGCTCGGCAGGGAAGCTGCGGAGGACGCACTCCCCCTTCCCCGCCGCGACCACTACGGCGTTCCCAAGGTCCTTCAGGCTGATCGGGGCGTCTCCGCCGAGGTTGAAGGCGCGGCCCGCCGTATCCCCCGGCTTCGTCACCAGGGCCTCGGCCGCGGCGAGGAAGGCGGCGACGACGTCATCGACATAGGAGAAGTCGCGCAACTGCTCCCCGCCCCAGACCTCAAATGGCGCGTCCTCCAGTACCCGGCGGACCCAGATGCCCAGGAAGGTCTGCCGCGCATCCATCACCCGCATGCGCGGGCCGTAGCAGTTGGTCAGCCGCAAGGCGGTAACGGGACGGCCATGGACGCGGTTCTCCAACAACCAGTACTGCTCGGCGGCGAACTTGGAGACGCCGTTGGCGTCCGGCGGCACGATCGGGTGCGACTCCGGCACCGGCAGGACCTGCGGGCGGCCGTAGAACTGGCGGGTCGACGCATGCACCACCCGCGCGGCCGGCGCGCCCTGGCGCAGCGCCGCGATCAGCCGGAGCTGGGCGTGGCCGTTGATGGCGAGGTCCGTGAAGGGATCGGCCATGCTGCCGGCATGGCTCGTCTGCCCCGCCATGTTGAACAGGGCGTCGATCCCATCGACGAGCGGCGGCAGGTCGGCATCCCGCAGGTCGGCCTCGACCAGCCGCGCGCCGCTGCCCTCCAGATTGGCCCGCCGCGCCCCCGTCCCGGGCAGCAGCGCGTCCAGTGCCGTCACCTCCGCGCCTGCCGCGCCCAAAGCCTGGCACAGCGCGGAGCCGAGGAAGCCTGCCCCGCCCGTGACGAGCACGCGTTTGCCGCGCCAGCTCCCGCTCATCGATCACCTCATCCCGGTGCCATGACCGGCACCGCGCCTTCACTACCCAGCCTCGGATTAACGAAAGGCCGAAGCAGGACGGAATTGCGGCACCTCCCGGGCACTGTCCAGGGGGAGACTATTCCTCGTCGTCCTGCGCGTCGGTGTCCTTGGCGGAGAGCCGGTTGCGCGTGATCTCGTAGAAGCCGAAGAGGAGGAGGATCTGCCCTGCCAGCACCTCCACCGCGGCGAGCAGGCGGGCGCCGTCATCCGTCGGCCAGATGTCGCCGTAGCCGACAGTGGAGATGGTGACGACGGAGAAGTGCAGCGCGTCGCGGAAGCCGAGGTCGATCGGCCCGTCCGGCCCGGCGAAGAGGCGCCCGCGCGAGAGGCCGTCCGCCACGCGGTAGAGGCAGGCGAAGACGACGGTGATGAGGGAAAAGAGCGCGGCATAGGCGGCGATCGGCACCATCAGCGCCACGGCCCGCCCGCCGATCGCATCCATCAACTGGGCGATGTCCACCAGCAGCCGCACCAGCTCGCGCACCGCCCGCGCCACCAGGGCGCCGATGAGCGCGCAGCCCGCCACCAGCGCCACGCCCTGCCAGACGGTGCCGAGGCGGTTCGCGGGGAGGGAGAGGCAGGCCGTGCCGAGCACCGCCATCATCAGCAGGAACTTCCCGATGCGGCGGAGATGCTCCTCGTCCGGAATCTCACCATCCTCCACGATGCGGCGCAGCCCCTCCCGCCGCCGGATTACGGCGGCGAGGAAGGCGAAGACCGGCAGGATGAAGGTGCCCCCCAGCAGCGCGTCTGGCACGTCGGGGAAGGCCGAGCGGCCGATCACCGTGAAGAGGGCGGCATAGGTCGCGAAGCCGACCCCCGTGCCGAGGGCGAAGTCCAGCCCGCGCGGGAAGAGGCGGAACAGCACGCCGAAGCCGAGCGCCGCCGCGAAGAGCACGGCGCCCGAGAGCCAGGGCCCGTCATCCCCCACCCCCGCCGCGACGAGAACGCCGAGCCCCATCGTGGCCAGGAAGGGCCGCCGCCAGGCCGACTGTTCCCAGAAACGGATCATCGGGCGGCGGTCACGGCGCGCGGGCGATGCCGGTGATCTCGACCTTCCAGGCCGGGTTCACCAGCGGCGCCTGGATTGTCATGCGCGCGGGCTTGGCCGAGGGGTCCAGCCATGCGTCCCAGGCGCGGTTCATCGCCGGGGCGTCCGCGATGTCGGCCAGCACCACCTGCACCTGGAGCAGGGCGCGCTTGTCCGTTCCGGCCTCGGCCAGCAACGCGTCGATCTGGGCGAGGATGTCGGCGGTCTGCCCCTCCGCGTCCAGTGTGGCGTCGTCCGCCACCTGACCGGCCAGAAAGACGAAGCCCCCCGACACGACCGCGCCGCTCAGGCGCTCCTCCTCAGCCAAGCGCCGGATGTCCATGCGCGATTCCCCCTCGCTGATCCTTTTAAAAACTGCACCCGCTGCCCGCCGCGGCAAGGGGCCCCGCCCACCGAGCCGCTCCGGGCGGGCCTCAGCTCACCGGCGCGCCGTCCTCCCCGGCCTCGTGCCGGTAGCCGACGCGGACGCCGTTGGCCGGGGCGCGGTCGACCTGCGGGCTCAACCCGTGCCGCCGGCCCACCGCCTCCGCGGCCGCAGCGATGTCGTCCTTCTCGCCCTCGCTGCAGGTGATGGTCACCGTGCCCCGCGCCGCCACGGCCCGCTCAAGCTGGTCGTCCCACTTCGTCACCATCGCCTGTCCTTCCTCGAGTCACCCCATGCGCGACGGACATCGTCCGGCGCCACCCGCATGCCCGGTGAACGCGAGGAAGGGCCGAAAGGCCATGCGGCGCGTTGTGCATCCCGGGCAGCCCGGAGGCGGCCCGCGGAGAGGAGCGAATGGGCGACCTGCTGAACAAGACAATCCTGGCGAGCCGCTACGTGCTGGCGGTCTTCTATCTCGGCCTCGCGGCCGCGCTCGCCCTCTATGCCGTGAAGTTCGCGACGAAGGTCTGGGAGTTCGGGACGAAGGTCCTGTTCTCGGACGACCACGACAACCTTCTCGCCATCCTCTACCTCCTGGATTCGGCGCTGGTGGCAGCGTTGGTTGTCACCGTCGCCCTCTCCTCCTGGGATTCGCTCGTCTCCCGCCTCAAGGCCGATGCCGAGCGGGAGAATATGAGCTGGGTAGCGAAGGTCGATCCGGGCAACCTGAAGATCAAGCTCGCGACGGCGCTCGTCGCCATCTCCGGCATCAACCTCCTCCAGCTCTTCCTCGATATCCGGGAGACGGAGGACCGCGTGCTCGGCTGGGCGCTGGCCATCCACGGCGCCTTCCTCATGGGCGTGCTCGCCCTCGCCATCGCCGACCGGCTGGAGGGCACGCCCGAGGGCAAGCCGACGGCCGAGACGCCGACGGGGCAGAAGACCGGCGCGCTTCCCGGGCGGAAGCAGCGGATCGAGACCGGGCCGGATCGCCCGCCCGCCCGCGAGCCCTGAGGACCGGGGGCGGCCCCCTACCCCGCCAAGTGCCGCCGCCGGAACAGGCGGGCGAGCACCCCGTCCACCGGCCCGGCGAGCACCGAGACGATCCAGGCGGCCCCGGCCGAGAGCACCACCGCCGGGCCCGTCGGCACGTCCAGGTGGTAGGAGACGAGGATGCCGGTGACGGAGGAGAGGATCGCGACGAGGGAGGCGGCATAGGCCATCCCCCCCACCGCGCGCGCCCAGTGGCGGGAGGCGACGGCGGGCAACATCATCAGCCCCACCGCCATCATTGTGCCCATTGCCTGGAAGGCGGCGAGCACGTTCAGCACCACCAGCGCCATGAAGAGCATGTGCCAGGCCCCGCCCCGCGCACCCTCGGCCGCGGCGAAGGAGGGGTCGAAGCACTCCAGCACGAGCGGTCGCCAGGCGAGGGAGAGGGCGAGCAAGGTGAGGGTCGCCACCCCCGCCATCATCAGCAACGCCGGGTCGTCCACCCCAAGCACGCTGCCAAAGAGGAGATGGGTCAGCTCCACCGACCCCGCCGAGGCCGAAACCATCGTCACGCCTAGGGCGAGCGCCACGAGGTAGAGGGCGGCGAGCGCAGAATCCTCCCGCCCCCCCGTCGCGCGGGAGAGCGCCCCGGCCCCGAGCGTGACGGCCAGCCCCGCCACCAGCCCGCCCAGCGACATGGCCGTGACCGAGAGCCCGGCGAGGATGAAGCCCGCCGCCACCCCGGGCAGGATGCCGTGGGCGAGCACGTCGGCCGTGAGGCTCATCCGCCGGAGCATGAGGAACACGCCGAGCGGCGGCGCCGCGACCGAGAGGACGAGGCAGCCCACCAGGGCGCGCCGGAGAAAGCCGAACTCGGCGAAGGGCGCGATCAGAAGGTCGTAGGGCAAGGGATCAGGCGGCGCGGCCGCAGGCGCCGGCGGAGGCGTCCCATCCCTCGGCCATCATCCGGGCGCGCAGGCGGTTGGAGGCGGCCAGCGCCGCCTCGGTGCCGCCCCAGGCCACGGGATCGCGGGCGAGGAGGAGGGTTTCGGGGAACTCGCGCCGCACCAGCTCCAGATCGTGCAGCACCGCCACCACCGTGCGGCCCTGCCCATGCCACTCCCGCAAGAGGCGCAGCAGGTCGGCGGCGGTGCGGGTGTCCACGGCGTTGAAGGGCTCGTCGAGCAGGATGACCGGCGCGTCCTGCACGAGGAGGCGCGCGAAGAGCAGGCGCTGGAACTGGCCGGCGGAGAGGCTGCCCACAGGGCGGCGCGCGAAGCCGGCCAGGCCCACCGCCTCCAGCGCCGCCTCCGCCTCCGCCCGCCCGGCAGGGGCGACGGAGCGGAAGGCGCCGCAGCGCCGCCAGTGGCCGAGCATCGCGACATCGAGGCAGGAGATCGGGAAGCCCCGGTCCAGCGCCGACATCTGAGGCAGCAGGGCGATGCGCCCGGCCGGGCACTCGATGCGCCCCTCGTCCACGGGGTGCAGCCCGGCGATCGCCCGCAGCAGCGTTGTCTTCCCCGCCCCGTTCGGCCCGACGATGGCCGTCAGGCTTCCTGCCTCGAAGGCGCCGCTGAGATGATGCACCGCGGGGTGGCGGTCATGCGAGAGCGTGACGTCGTGCAGGAGGATCGCGTCGCTCATGCCGGGGGACCCCTTCATGCCGAGAGCGCCCAGAGCACCGATGCCCAGAGCAGGGCCGAGACGGCTAGAGCCCAGCCCAGCCGGGGCAGGGCGCCGGCCGAGAGGTCCAGGGGGTCCTGAAGGGGGAGGATGGGGCGGAGGCGCATCGTGTTACGACATAACATACGCCCGCCTTCGCTCCGCTTCAACGCCCCAGCCCTGGAGAAGCCGCGCGCGGATCGCCACTCTCCCCCGCGATGGACATGACTCCCCCCCTCTCGCCTCCCCGTTCGGACGAGGCCGAGCTGCGCACCCGCCTCATCCACCACAAGAGACTCGCCACCGGCCTCCTCGCCGGCATGGCGGGGGTGACGCTCGGCTCCTACACCCTGCCGCCAAGCTACTGGACCGATCTCCTCCAGGCCTCGGCCAAGGCGGGGCTAGTGGGCGGGCTGGCCGACTGGTTCGCGGTCACGGCCCTGTTCCGCCGCCCCCTCGGCCTTCCCATTCCCCACACCGCCATCATCCCGCAGCAGAAGGCGCGGCTGGGCCAGGGGCTCGGCCGCTTCGTGGCCAACCACGTACTGACCGAGGCGGAGCTGCGCCGCTTCGCCGGGCGGATCGACGCCCCCGCCCTGCTGCGCCGCTTCCTCTCCGACCCCGACAGCACCCGCCCGGCCGCCGAGGCGATCGCCGCCGGCCTGCCCCGCATCCTCCGCAGCCTGGAAGACGGGCGGGCACGCCGCCTCCTGCTGCGGCTGCTGCCGCGCATGGTCTCCGGCCCCGCCGCCGCGCGGCTCGTGGCGCGGACGCTACGCCTGCTGGTGCAGGGCGGGCGGCACCAGGAGGTGTTCGGCCTCGCCCTCTCCCAGCTCAAGGCGCTGGTGGCGGCGAAGGAGGAGAGTCTGAAGGGCGCGATCGCCCAACGTGTGCGGGCCGAGGGCGGCGCGCTGGTGGGCTGGGTGGCCGGCGCCGCGGTCGCCCGCCGCGTCCTCACGGCCCTCAATGCCGAGCTTGAGAAGATGGAGCCCGGCGATAGCGAGCTGCGCGCCGCCTTCGAGGCCTGGGTGGAGACCGAGATCGACAGGCTGGAAAGCGACCCGGCCCGCGCCGAGGCAGTCGCCGCCGCGCTGCGGAGCGCCATCGCCCATCCCGCCGTCTCGGCTTGGCTGATGGAGGCTTGGTCCCGCCTCCGCGCCGCGCTGGAGGCCGATGCGGCCCGGCCGGAGGGCCGGACCGTCGCCCTCATCAACGGCCTTCTCGCCAACCTCGGCAGCATGCTGGAGAGCGACCCGGCGGCGCGGGCGCGGCTGGAGCGGGGGATCGAGGCGGCGCTGATCGCTGTGCTCCCTGCCGCCCAGGGGCGGATCGCGGGCTTCATCGCCGAGGTCGTCGCGGGCTGGGACACGGCGACGGTGGTGGACAAGATCGAGCTGCGCGTGGGGCGGGACCTGCAGTACGTGAGGATGAACGGCACGGTCGTCGGCGCGCTGGCGGGCGGCGCGATCTTCGCGGTGCTCCACGCGATTTTTGGGCGGGTGGCCTTCTAGCTCACGCCGCCCCCGTCTTGCGCTCCCGCAGCCAGGCGATGTGGCGGCGCAGCTCGTAGATGCGGTCGGCGTAGCTGTCGGGCAGCTTCAGCTCCGCCGCCTCCTTGTCGAGCGCGTCGAGCTTCGCCGCGATCTGCATGGAGAGGCCCTTCGCGCTCTCCTCGTCCACCTTTCGCACCTTGTTGTAGATGTTCCAGAGCTGCCGCTCGATCTGCCATGTGTAGATCGGCGGCGCGATGCGGGCGAGCGGCAGCAGGAGCGTGACCAGCGGGATGGCGAGCACCCAGAGCCGCTCCACCGCGATCGCCACCCAGAAGGGCAGGTAGGTCTGCAGAAAGGAAACGCCCCGCTCATAGAAGCGCGCGGCGTCGGCCTGCAGCGGCACCTCGTGGCTCAGGCCGGAGGGGAAGCGCCCCTCGGGAGAGAAGAGGGTGCGGGCCTTATGCGTGTCGCGCAGGATCCGCATCATCAGCGCGGCCACCTGCGGGTTCAGGTCTTCCCGCGCCAGAAGGGAGGCGGCGGGCGCCATGAGGGTGACGTCGCCGCGCGGCAGGTCCTCGGCGAGGCTCAGCCCGCTATTCGGAAGATGGACCGGCGTGAGGAAGGGCAGGTGCGTGGCATAGGCCTCCGCCCGGCTCTCGAAATTCAGCAACTCCACACCCTCGGTGCGGATCAGGCGGTTGATCGCCTCTGTCGGCCGCGCGGAGACGAGCACGGCGGCCCGCGCCTGCCCGCTCGCCAGCGCCACCGCCGCTTCGTTGCCCTGGAGCGGCAGGGGCTGGATCGCGTCCGCCCCCAGCCCATTCGCCGCCAGCAGCGCGAGAGCGAGGACGCGGGTGCCGCTGCCCTCCGGCCCGACGGCCACCGGCTGGCCGCGCAGTGCCTGCACCGGGCTGCCCCCCTGCTGGCCGGACCGGATGAAGACCCAGGTGGGCTCGTAGAAGAGTTGGCCCAGCGTCACCAGCCGCTCCGCCCCCAGCGCCGTGGGCACGCCGCCCTGGACATGGGCGAGGTCCACCCGTCCCTCCTTCAGCATGCGGATATTCTCCGCCGAGCCCTGGGTGGTGACGCGCTCCACCTTAAAGCGCTCCTTCTCCAGCTCCTTCGCATAGGCCTCCACGGCGAGGTTGTAGGCGCTGCGGGGGTCGGGGAGCACGGCGAGGCGGATCGTCTCGGGCGGCGCGGGGGAGACGAAGCGCCAGGCGATGACCAGCCCGATGATCGTGGCCAGGAGCACGAGGCCCCATGACCGGAAGAAGGCTTTGACGGCATGCCACATGCCTCGGCAACGATGCTGCGTCGGCGGGGTTGCCGGGGCCGCGCCCGGGGCCCCGCAACCTGTGGACTGCCCGCCACGTTGCCCTCCCGATCCAGGATCCGGCCCATCCAAGGGACGGCCGGATCACACGGAGAGGAGATAAAGCCATGTCCCGGAACCTCGCGGCCCTCACGGCCGCCTTTGCCTTCACCGCCATGGTCGCCGCGGGCGGCGTGCAGGCCCAGACCAGCATGGGCGGCAGCGCCGGCGGAATGCCGAGCGGCATGGGCTCCACGACCACGGGCTCCACCGGCATGAACTCCAATATGAATTCCGGCCCGGCCGGCTCCGGCGGCATGCCGATGCCCGCGCCGCAGGCCTCCCAGGGCGGCATGCAGGACCACTCCATGCACGGGCAGCGCGCGATGCGCGGCGAGCGCCGGGCCATGCGCCGCCAGGACCGGGCCAGCCGCCGCGCCGCCAATGACGAGAACGGCGCCTATATGGGCGGCGGTGGCGTTTATGAGCGCCTGCCGGACGGCACGCTGCGCCCCGTCATGTGATGAGGGGGGCCGCCGCGGCGCCCGCGCCGCGCGGCCCGCCCTTTTGGGAAGCGCCGCCGGGTCCGCCCGGCGGCGTTCCTGATTCAGCGGTTCAGCAGCGCGTCCGGCAGCCAGGTCACGGTCGCCGGCCAGATGGTGATGACGGCCACCGTTGCCACCAGCATGAGGAAGAAGGGCAGAGAGGCCCTCGCCACCGCCGTCTGCTCCCGCCCCGTCATCGTCTGCATGACGAAGAGGTTGAAGCCCACGGGCGGCGTGATCTCCGCAATCTCCACCAGCAGCACGATGAAGATGCCGAACCAGACAAGGTCGAAGCCGGCCTGCTGGATCATCGGGACGACGATCGAGGTGGTGAGCACGATCATCGAAGTGCCGTCCAGCGCCGTGCCGAGCAGGACATAGACCACCGTCAGCATGGCGATGATGCCGTAGGGCCCGAGGCCGAGCCCGGCCACCGCCGTGGCCAGCGTGGCCGGGATGCCGGTCAGCGCCATTGCCTTGGTGAGGTAGGCGGCGCCGGCCAGGATGAACATGATCATGCAGGAGAGCCGCGTCGCCCCCATCAGGCTGTCGCGGAAGCTTTCCCAGGTAAGGCAGCGCGTGACGGCGGCGAGAAGCAGGCTGCCGAACACCCCGAAGGCCGCCGCCTCCGTCGCCGTCGCCCAGCCGACGAACATCGAGCCGATCACGCCGATGATGAGCAGCGCGCAGGGGATGAGCTGCGCCGACTCCCGCAGCTTCTCGCCGAAGGACATGCGTGGCTCGGCCGGGGGCTGCTTTCTCGGGTTCAGCAGCGCCCAGACGACGATGTAGAGGCTGAACAGTGCCATCACGATCAGCCCGGGGATGCAGCCCGCGATGAAGACGCGCACGATCGAGACTTCGGCCGCGACCGCATAGACCACCATGATGATCGAGGGCGGGATCATGATGCCCAGCGTGCCGGAGGTGGCGAGGCTGCCGATGGCCACGTCCTCGTCGTAGCCGCGCCGCTTCAGCTCGGGCAGCGCGATCTTGGAAACGGTAGCGCAGGTCGCGGCGGATGAGCCGGAGACGGAGCCGAAGATGCCGCAGGCCAGGATGTTGACGTGCAGCAGTCGCCCGGGGATGCGTCGCACCCAGGGCGCGAGCCCGTTGAACAGTTCCTCCGACAGCTTCGTGCGGAAGAGGATCTCCCCCATCCAGACGAACATCGGCAGCGCGGCCAGCGTCCAGGACCCTGTCGCCTCCCAGAAGGCGGAGGCGAGATAGGTACCGGGCTGGGGGTGGACGAAGCTGACGGCGACGAAGCCCACCGCCGCCAGGGCCATGCCAATCCAGAGCCCGCCCGCCAGAAGAAGGCCGAGCAGGAGCAGCAGCAGGCCGGAGAGTTCCAGCAGTTCCATGGGCTACACCTCGGCCGAGAAGTCGCCGCGCGCGGCGCGCTCCTCCGCGGCGATCACGTAATGGGGCCGCCCGCCCCGCAGCACCGTCACTAGCTCGTCCAACACGGCGACCAGCAGGATGCCGGCGCCGACGGGCATAGAGAGCTTCGGGATCCAGAGCGGGATCGGCAGGGCGCCCTGGGCGAGGTCCTCGATCTCCAGGGAGAAGAGCACGTCGTCCAGCGTCCAGTAGAAGGCATAGCCGCAGCCGATGGCAGCGAGCGCCAGCGCGCCGATCTCGAAGGCGCGGCGCGGGCCCGGGGAGAGGCGTTCCAGCAGCAGCCCTACCCGGATCAGCTCGCCCCGGCGGAAGGTCAGAGCGAGCGCGAAGAAGGTGGTGGCCACGCAGAGATAGGCGCTGATGTCGTCGGCGCCGGGGAACTGCATGTTCAGCCCGCGCAGCGCCATCTGCGCCATCATCACGAGGAAGATCCCGAGAAGCGAGAGCGCGGCGAAGCCGGCGCTGGCGGCGTAGAGGGCGTCCAGCGCCCGGCGGAGCATTCCTCTTCCCTCAGGCGCGGTAGGACGCTATCAGCTTCTTCCCGTCGTCGCCCGCCTTGGCCACCCACTCATCCGTCATGGTGGCACTCACCCGGGAGAGGCCTTCCTTCAGCGCCGCGCTCGGGTGCACCACCTGCAGGCCGCGCGCGGCAAGCGTGTCCTGCGCCTCCCGCTCGGCCGCCTTCGACATCTCTAGCCCCCGGGCCTGGGCGGCCTTCGCGGCGGCCATCACGGCCTCGCGCTGAGCGGCGGGCAGGGCCTCGAAGGCGCGGCGGTTCGCGAAGACGTAGTTGTTTGTGTAGCTGAAATTCACGGGGGTGAAGAACTTGCAGTAGTCCCAGGCCTGGGTGTCGACGCCCGTCGCGGCGCTGGTGACCATGCCGTTGATCACGCCGGTGGCGAAGGCCTGCGGCACCTCCGTCGCCTGCACCAGCGTCGGGTTCGCGCCGACGAGCGTCGCGAAGCGGTTCGTCATCGTGTTGAAGGTTCGGAAGCGGCTGCCCCGCAGGGTGTCCAGGCTCTCGATCGGCGCGTTGCTGTAGAAGCCGCCAGGAGGCCAGGGCACGTTGTAGAGTATGGTGAGGCCGGTACGCTGGAAGCGCGCCTCGATGTAGGGCTGCGCCAGCCCTGCGAGCTTCACCGCCCCATCGAAGCTCCCGGCCAGCAGGGGCACGCCGTCCAGCTCGAAGAAGGCATCCTCGTTCCCGAAGTTCGACAGCAGGATCTCGCCCATCTGCACCTGACCGCGCTGCACGCCGGGTTTGATCTGCGGCATAGGCAGGAGGGAGGAGTTGGTGTGGAGCTGGATCCCCAGTGCGCCGTTCGTCGCCTTCCCGATCTCCTCCACGAAGGCGCGGACGTTCTTCGTGTGGAAGTTCGTCTCCTGGTAGGGGGTCGCGAACTGCCAGCGCGTCTGCGCCCGAGCGGAGCCGGCGCCGGCGAGCAGGGCCGCGCCCGCGCTGCCGGCGGCGAGAAGGTTCCGACGGGTGAGGACCATGGGGCTGCTCCGCTGCGCTGCGCCGATCGGCGCCTGGATTCCGGGCCATCATCGGCACCGCTTCCCTCCCGGCGCAAGACCGGCCGGGCAGCCCATTCCGCGGCGCGGGCGCGGCCCTGCCCCTTAAGGCGGCATCCGCGCGATGGCGCGCGCCGCTTCTGCCACCCGATCAGGCGGGAGCTCGGCCAGCGGCTCATGCCGCAACACGCGGACCTCGACGCCGCGCGGGGCGCAGAGCGCGGGGTCGCTCTCCCCGCCGAACAGGGCGAGAGTGGGGCAGCCGATGGCGGCGGCGAGATGGGTCGGCCCCGTGTCGTTCCCCACGGCCAGCTCGGCGCGGCGTGCGACGGCGGCGAGCTGGAACAGGCTGGTCCTCCCCGTCAGGTCCAGCGCCTCCGGCGCGGCGGCCCGGATAGCGCGGGCCAGCTCCCCCTCCGCCGGTCCGCCCGCCACGACGGCCGGCATGCCGAGTTGCGCCGCGAGCGCCGGGAAGCCCGGCCAGCGCTTGCCCGGGCGCGCGGGGCTGGCGCCGGGGATCAGAAGCGCGAAGCGGAGCGGCAGGCCGAGGCCGGAGAGGTCGGCGTCCAGCCAGGAGAGGTCCGGAGCGGGAAAGCGGGTGATACCCGCCATCTCCAGCTGGTCACGCTGGCGCTCGACCGTGTGGATGAAGTTGCGGTCAGGGTTGCTGTGCGGGTGGCTCGCACCGCGTGCGATGCCGGACCATTCCGGCCCGCTCCCCGTGAACCACCGCAGGCGGGAGGAACGCGAGGATGTCTGGAGGTCGTAGACGCGGTCGAAGCGCGCGGCCCGCAGGCGGCGGGCGAGCGCAAGGGTCGCGCGCAGCTCAGTGTAGCGGGGGCGCCCGTCATGCCACACCCGGTCGAACCAGGGGCTGCGGCGGGCCAGCTCGGCGAAGGGCGGCGTGGTCAGCAGCGTGATGCGGGCGTCCGGGTGGTGCGCGCGGATCGCGGCGAAGGGGCCGAAGGCCTGCACGAAGTCGCCGAGGGCGGCGAACTTGATGACGAGGATCTCCGCGCTCATGCCAGCTCCCGGTAGACGGCCAGCGTCGCCTCCGCCATCGCGGCGGTCGTGTAGCGCGCGAGCACGGCGGCCCGCGCCGCCTCCCCCATCGCTGCCCGCTCCTCCTCGGTCATGGAGAAGGCGCGGGCGATGGCGCCGGCCAGGGCCGCCGGGTCGCCGGGCGGCACGCGCCAGCCCGTCACCCCCTCCTCAACCGTCTCGCGCGGGGCGCCGAGATCGGAGGCGATGACGGGGCGGCGCATGGCCTGGGCCTCAATCACCGTGCGGCCGAAGGCCTCCGCATCCGTGCTGGCATGGATGACGACATCGGCCAGGGCGAGGGCGGCGGGCATGTCCGCCACGGGGCCGGGCAGGCGCACGGGGGCGCCGCTTGCCCTGGCCAGCGCCCTCAGCTCGGCAACGAAGCCGTCTCGCCCCTGCGCGTCTCCGGCGAGGACGATGGCGGGGCGGGGCTCCGCCATCAGGGCGACGGCGCGCAGCAGCACCTCCCCGCCCTTCCAGCGCGTCAGCCGCCCGGGCAGCAGCACCACGGGGCGGCCGGGCGGAAGGTCCCATTCCCGCCGTAGCATCCGCAGACGGGCGGGGTCCACCGCATCGGGGTCGAAGCGCTGGGGATCGACGCCGCGGGGGATGATCCGCAGCCGGTCCTCCCCTACCCCGTGGCGCTCCCGCACGAGGGCGGCGATGTGCCCGCTGATCGCGATCACCCGCTCGCCCCGCGCCATGACGGAGTTGTAGAGGCGCTTGCCCGGGAAGCCCTCGTTGTAGCTGCCGTGATAGGTGGTGACGAAGCGCGCCCCCGTGGCGCGGGCGGCCATCAGCGCGGCCCAGGCGGGGAAGCGGCTGCGGGCGTGGATGATCCGCACGCCCTCCGCCCGCGCCACCTCCGCCAGGGCGCGCGCCTGGGCGGGCAGCAGGAGGGGGTTCTTGCGGTCCAGCGGAAGGGTGACGTGCCGTGCCCCCGCCGCCCCCAGCGCCGCCACCATCGGCCCGCCGGCCGAGGCGACCAGCGCCTTCCCCCCGGCCTCCACCAGGGCGCGCGCGATCTCGACCGTGCCCTGCTCCACCCCGCCGGCGCGAAGGGCGGGGAGCACCTGCATGACAGTGGGCGGCGGGACGGGCATGCGCTTGCCCTTACCGCGCGCGACGCGCGCCGTCACGGCTTGGGGGGCACGGCTTGGGGGCACGGCCAGCGGGGCACGGCTTGCGGCCCCTCCCCGCCCGGGGCTAGGCCCTCGGGGATGAACGAGATCCGCGGCACCCTCACCCGCCCCGACAACGTGGCCCTCGCCTGGGCGGCGCTCCCGGGCACCGGCCCCACGGTCGTCTTCCTCGGCGGCTTCCGCTCGGACATGGAGGGGTCGAAGGCGCTCCACCTGCGGGACCACTGCGCCGCGGCGGGCCGCGCCTTCCTCCGGCTGGACTATTCCGGCCACGGCATCAGCGGCGGCACCTTCGAGGAGGGCACGATCGGCACCTGGGCGGAGGACGCGGCGGTGGTGATCGGGGAGCGGGCGCCCGGCCCCCTGGTGCTCGTCGGCTCTTCCATGGGGGGCTGGATCGCGCTGCTCCTCGCGCGGCGCTGGGGAGCGGAGCGGGTGCGCGCCGTGATCGGCCTCGCCGCCGCGCCCGACTTCACCGAGGCGCTGATGCCCGGCGCCTTCAGCGAGGCTGACCGCGCCACCCTGGCGCGGGACGGCGTTCTGCACGTCCCCTCGCAGTACGGGGAGCCGATCCCCATCACCCTGCGCCTACTGACGGAGGGGCGGAACCACCTGATCTTGTCCGGCTCCATCCCCTATGCTGGCCCGGTGCGGCTGCTCCAGGGCATGGCGGATCCGGACGTGCCCTGGCGCCACGCGCTGCGGATCATGGAAGCGCTGCCGGGTCCCGACGCGGAGCTGACCCTCATCAAGGACGGCGACCACCGCCTTTCCCGCCCGGGGGACCTCGCCCTGTTGTCGCGGGTCCTGGACGCGCTGCCGGCGGGGGGCTGACCGCGCGCGGCAGCCCGCGCCCTTCCCACCCGCGACGACGCTGGCAGTGCGCGGCGCGACGCTGTTAGCTGCCCGGAAGAGAAGCAGGGCCGGGGAGGCAGCCATGTACCTCGAAACCATCGGGGAGGATGAGGCGGACGGGCGTGTCGCCGAGATCTACGCGGCGGCGAGGGCGGGGAACGGCTTCGTCATCGAAGCGACGCGCTGCTTCACCACCCGCCCCGACCTGCTGCCCCTCCTCACCGACTTCGCGGGCGGCATCCGGGAGGGCTTCTCGCTCGGCCCGCGCGCGTGGCGCCTGATCACCTTCGTCGCGGCGAGGCACATTCCATCGACCTATTGCTCCCTCGTCTACGGGCAGCAGCTCATTGGGGACCTCGGATCGAGGGAGGCCGTCCTGGCCGTGCAGCGCGACTTCCGGACGGCCGGCCTCGACGAGCGCGAGGTGGATATGCTCGCTTATGCGGAGAAGATCACGACCAACGCCGCCGCCATCACGGAGGAGGATATCGGGCGGCTCCGGGCGGCCGGCTTCTCGGATCGGAACATCTGCGACATCGCGCTTTGCGCGGGCTGGCGCAGCTTCATCGGCCGGTTCTTCGACGCGGTCGGCGCGGCGCCCGAGCCCGCCTATCTAGATGCCGACCCCGCCTTCAGGACGGCGCTGACGGTCGGCAAGCCCGCCTGGCGCCCGGCCGCCTGCCGCTTCCTTCCCGGCGGCAGGGCGGGACGAGGCTCGGTCAGCCGCCCTCCAGCCCGCGCCAGGCAGCGACGAAGGCGCGGGCCTGGCGCCCGACCTCCTGCACGCCGTCGCCGGGCCTGTAGAGCGCCGATCCCAGCCCGAAGCCGGCGGCCCCGGCCTCGCGGAACGAGGCCATCCGCTCCGGCGTGATCCCGCCCACGGGCAGCAGGCGCGTGCCCTTCGGCAGCACGGAGAGCATTGCCTTCATCACCGGCGGCGTCAGCATCTCGGCGGGGAAAAGCTTCAGGGCGTCGGCACCGGCGGAGAGGGCGGCGAAGGCCTCGGTGGGCGTCGCGATGCCGGGGAGGCAGGACAGGCCAAGGGACTTCGCCGCGCCGATCACCACCGTGTCGGCATGAGGCATCACGACGATCCGCCCCCCGGCGCCGCTGACCTCCCCCACCTGGGCGGGGGTGGTCACGGTGCCGGCGCCGATCAGCACATCCTCGCCGAGAGACGAGGCGAGGCGTTCGATGCTCTCCATCGGTCGCGGCGAGTTCAGCGGCACCTCGATGACCGCGAAGCCGGCCTCGACGAGCGCGCGCCCGATCGGAACCACCTCCTCCGGCGTGATGCCGCGCAGGATGGCGACGAGCGGCAGGCGGGCGAGGCAGGCGTCCAGCGGGATCATACCGAGGGCTCCGTCGTTTCGCGGACGAGGCCCGCGCGGAGGGCGATATGCCACAATCCGGCGGCGGTGGCCTCCGCATCGGTGACGACCGGCACCCCCTCTAGGCCGAGGAGGGAGAGGGCCTGCGCGTAACGCCCGCAGAGCGCGGGGTCGCCGACCAGCGCCAGCTCCCGCCCCCCGGCGGCCAGGGCGCAGACCAACTCCTCGCCGATCAGGAGGCCGGAGAGGTAGTCGAGGGCGAGTTCCGCCCGCAGCCCGCCGGTGAGGACCAGCGAGCGGGCCGAGAAGAGAAGCGGCGCCGCATGGCCGCGGTCCCTCACCGCCTCCACCCCCCGCGCGAAGGCATCGCGCGCCTCCGCCTCAGGCGGGGGCGCCCCCCCGGCGATCCGGCCGAGGATGGAGTGGGCGCGGAGCACGCCGAAGACCTCGCCGGTCATGTAGGTGGTGAAGCCCGTGATCCGGCCGTCCTCGACCTCCACCCATTTCGAATGGGTTCCGGGCAGGACCAGCCTTGCCCGCCCGGCGCGGTCGGGATGGAGGGTCTGCCAGCCCGCGACCTGCGTCTCCTCTCCCCGCATGACATCCGGCCGCTCGCCGTGGCGGGCGGCCCCGGGCACGATCAGCAGCTCCCCGCCCGGCGTGGAGGCGAGGCCCCGCGCGAGCTCCCCGATGCCGGCCGGGCAGGACACATAGGGAGCCTCGACCCAGCCCTGGAGGCTTCCCACCATGCCGCAGGCGAGGCTGTTGAGCGCGGGCCACCGCGCCTTCCACTCGCCGGTGGCGGAGCGGAGCGCGGCCCCGAACCCGCCCTCCGCGACCCCCATCACCCCGGCGGCCGCCGTCGCGGTGTCCAGCACGCGGCCGCCCTCGCCGAGCAGATAGACCCGGAGATTCGTCGTGCCCCAGTCCAGCCCGATCAGGCCTGGCGTGCTCGATACCATGGCGGCGCCCCTCCCAGCATTGTCCCCCGCCATGCGCCACGAGAGCGGAGGGCGACGGTGATACACCTTATGCGGCGCCTCGGGGCGATGCGGTAGCACCCCGCGGGCGGCCGGGACCGGGGTACCGGCCGCCCGCGCGGCCGGTGACGGCGCCCCGGCCCGGGGTCCGCCTGGCGAGCGCCGGCGCGGAAGATCCCCGTCCGGCGTGCCGCACCGCCCCGGCCGCCAGGATCGCCGGGCCGCAGCCGGTCCGACGCTCAGCCCCGGCCCTTGAGGAAGGGGTTGGACCGGCGCTCCTCGCCGAAGGTGGAGCCCGGGCCGTGGCCGCAGAAAAAGCGGATCTCGTCGCCGAGCGGGAGCAGCTTGTCCTTGACCGCCGCGATCAGCGTCGCATGGTCGCCATAGGGGAAGTCGGTGCGCCCGACCGAGCCGCGAAAGAGCACGTCCCCGATTACCGCGACGCCGAGTGCGGTGGAGACGAAGGCCAGGTGGCCCGGCGTGTGGCCGGGGCAGTGCAGAATGGCGAAGTCCTGGCCCGCGAGAGAGACCGTCTCGCCTTCCGCCAGCCAGCGGTCGGGGGTCACGTTCTCCAGACCCTCGATGCCGAAGCGCGCGCCCTGTTCGGCCAGGCCTTCCAGGAGGAAGGCGTCGCGGCGGTCAGGCCCCTCGATCGGCACGGCCCCACCCTGTCGGGCCTCCAGCGCGCGCTTCAGCTCGGCGGCGCCGCCGGCATGGTCCAAGTGGCCATGGGTGAGGAGGATGCGCTCCACCGTGAAGCCCGCCTTGTCGAGCACGGCTAGAATGCGCGGCACGTCGCCGCCGGGGTCGATCACCGTGCCGCGCCCGCTCCCCGCGTCCCAGATCAGGGTGCAGTTCTGCTGGAACGGGGTGACCGGGATCTGGGCAGCCTGGAGCTGGGGCATGGGGCTGGCCTGCCATGCGGGACAGGAGGGGTCAACGGGCATGCCTTTCCGGCAAGGCCGCCCCTCCGCGGCCATGGCCGCCGCCGAGGCGCTGCGGTAGGGTCGTGCGCCAGCACGGCTTCCGGGGCGCCCCCGGACGGCGAGCGGAACGACGCCCGGCGGTCTCCTGCGTTCCCGTCGCCACCAACCCCCATGAAGGCGATCCGATGCCCACTCCACTGGAGCAGTTCACCACCATGGCTGTCGCCATCGCGGAAGCCGCGGCCCGGAGCCAGCTCGGACAGGACTTGCTCGTCACGAACGAGCCGGGTGACATGAATGCCCTGGAGTTGGACAGCGAGGCCAGCCCGCAGACCGTCACCGGCCACTTCGCCGTCGCCATGGATGGGACGCCGGGCAGCATGACCGCATCACTCGCCCTCAGCGGCGATGCCGGGATGTTCGACATCCAGTTGGTAATCACTCCGAAGGGGAGCGACGAGCAGGTGGTGTTCACCGCCACCGTGGAGGACAGCATGGGGCTCACGGACAGCTATCGCGCCCTCCTGGATGCCAAGCGTGACCCGGGCGCCGATCCCGACATCCAGAACACCCTAGCCTGATCGTCGCTCCGGGCGGCGGGCCGCCCCGGGCCAGCCCCGGTCACATCGGGCGCAAGGCACCTTCGCCGCAGAAGCTGTCCCACGGCGAGCGCGACGGCCGGTGGAACGACTCGCCGCCCACCGCGGCTTCCGGCTCGCCTCGGTCTACGCTCTGAGCAAGCACGGGATCGCCGGCCTCACCCTCTCGCTCGCGGCGGAATGGGCCGCGCGCGGCGTGCGGGTGAACGGGATCTCGCCGGGCTTCTTCATGACCGAGCTGAACCAGGCCAAAATGGGTTCCGAGCGCAAGGAGAGTGCCCTGCGCCGAACCCCGATGGGCCGCTTCGGCAGGACGGAGGAGCTGGTGGGCGCCGCCGTCTACCTCGCCTCCCCCTCGGCCGGCTTCGTGACGGGCACGATCATCAACGTGGATGGCGGCTATCTCGCCAGCGGAATCGGAGGAAAAGGCATGTTTCATCTCGTCGGCAAGAAATGCATCGTCACAGCGGCCGGGCAAGGCATCGGCCGCGCCGCCGCCATTGCCTGCGCCGAGGCCGGGGCGGATGTGCTCGCCACTAGCCTCTACGCCGGATCCCTGGCCGATCTCGCCGGCGGGCCGAACATAGAGGTCCAGGAACTGGACGTGACGGACGCCGCGGCGATCAGGCGCTTCGCCGAGGGCGTCGAGCGCGCCGACATACTGGTGAACTGCGCCGGCATCGTTCATGACGGCACCCTGCTCGACTGCACCGAGGAGGAGTGGGACACCGCCTTCGACCTCAACGTCCGGTCCATGTTCCGGCTCACCCGAGCCCTGCTACCGAAGATGCTCGCCGGCGGCGGAGGCTCGATCGTGAACATCTCCTCCGTCGCCGGCTCGGTGAAAGGCGTGCCGCGCCGCTTCGTCTACGGATGCACCAAGGCCGCCGTGGTCGGACTCACCAAGGCGATCGCGGTCGACTTCATCGGCCGGAACATCCGGTGCAACGCGATCTGCCCGGGCACGATCGACAGCCCTTCCCTCGACGACCGGATGCGAGCCCAGCCGGACCCGGATGCGGCCCGCGCCATGTTCATCGCGCGCCAGCCCATGGGCCGGCTCGGGACGCCGGAGGAGGTGGCGTCCCTCGTCGTCTACCTCGCTTCCGATGCCGCCGCCTTCACCACCGGTGCGGTGCACGTGATTGATGGCGGCTTCACGCTGTGACTGGCGCCGCCGATGCGGTCCTCCTCGTCCCGGCGGAGACGCTGGAGGGGCGGGTCTGGGATGTTCTGCTGGCGGCCGGCGCGGACGAGCCCTCGGCCGGGGCCGCCACCGGGGCCTGATGCACGCCTCGCGCCTGGGCAGCCACGGCGCGCGCCTGGCCCCGCATTACGCCGCGGTGCTGCGGAGCGGACGGGTGAATGGCAGGCCGCGGCTCACCACCCACGACGCGGGCGGGGCCGGACTGGTGCTGGATGCGGATGACGGCATCGGACACCTCGCGGCCTATGAGGCCATGCGCCTGGCCTGCGAGCGGGCGGGCAGCTTCGGCATCGGCGCGGCGGGGGTTCGCCGCTCGTCCCATTTCGGGGTGGCCGGCGCCTATGCGCTGGCGGCGGCCGAGGCGGGCTTCGTCGGGATCTGCTCATCCAACGCCGATTTCATCGTCGCGCTGCACGGGGGCACCCAGCCCTTCTACGGCACCAACCCGATCGCGGCCGCCGTACCACTCCGCGGTTCACGGCCCTGGCTGCTGGACATGGCGACATCTTCCGTTCCGCTGAATCGGGTGCATCTCTACGCGACGCACGGCCTCGCCCTTCCGGAGAGTGTTGCCACGGATGCGGAGGGCAGGCCGACGACGGAAGCGGCCATCGCGCGGAGCCTGCTGCCGCTCGGCGGCACCGCCTCATGGGCATGGGTACCGCGGCCGAGATGCTCATCCTCATCGGCGACAACCCCGAGCGCATATGCCGCCCTCTATCGCCTGGTCATCGTCCGCATGCGGACCCACCAGCCCACCATCGACTATGTCCGGCGGCGCACCGCCGAGGGAAAGAGCAAGCCGGAGATCATCCGATGCCTCAAGCGCTACGTCGCCCGTGAGATCTTTGCATACCTCTGCCGCCCGGCTCCTCCACTCCAAGCAGCTACAGCGAACCCTTGACCGCTATAGGAGCTTTAAAGCCCTGCGCACCTGGGTGTCGCTGACGAACCTTATGAGGCCCAGCCGCTTCAGGGTGCTGTGTAGGGGCACCTTTCGAATGTTGGCCTCGCTTTTGGTCCCGACCCGCCGCTCTCTCTGCCCCGCGAACACTCCGGGCGCAAGGCGACTGGCCGCAGCGCCCGATGCGCGTCGTCGTGCCCTACGCGCCCGGTGGCGGCACCGACATCTTCGTCCGCTCCCTCACCGGCAACCGTAGCCGCCGCGCGCTCGCCCGATCTGCCGGAACTACCCACGCTCATCGAGGCCGGTGTGGACGCACCAGTCATGCCCGGATGGCTTGCCCTGATCGGCCCGGCCGGCATGCCCGAGGCCGTCGTCGCGCTCCTCAACACGGCCTCGCGGGACGCCCTGGCCGACCCGGCCCTCCTCCGCATCATGGCCACCTCCAACATCGTCCCCATCCCCGGATCGGCCGACGACATCCGGAAGCGGGTCGTGCAGGACGGGAACGTGTGGGGCGGCTTCATCCGCGCGAAGGGACTGCGGGTCGAGTAGCCCGTTGGCGAGGGTGCGCCCGTGACGCGGCTACGGATATGGCGGGCAACAGCCGGAGTGCCGAGCGCTGGCCCTCAATACCAGGCCTCGCCTCGCCGGCCGCCCTCGCGGCCAGGCGCACGCCCTGCTCACGGCCGCCGGTGAGGACACCAGCGGCACCGTCCTCTTCCCAGTGATCGGGAACGCGCGACCTTCAATCCTCTGGCTTCAATCCAGGGCGATGTTCAGTTCCTGCACCTTCCGCTTCCAGAATGCGCTTTCCTTTCGGATCTCGGTGGCGAAGGCGGCGCGCGGCGTCTCTCCGACCACCTCCATGCCCTCCGTCCGCATCCGCTCGACGAAGCGCGGCTGGAGCATGGCACGCTTGGCGGCGGCCTCGTAGCGGTCCAGCAGCTCGGACGGCGTGCCGGTCGGGGCGAAGATGCCGTTCCAGGCGTCGATCGTGATCCCGGGAAAGCCCGCTTCGCGAAGCGTCGGCACGTCCGGCAACCCGGAGAGGCGCTTCGCGCCGGTCACAGCCAGGGCCCGCAGCCGCCCCTCCCGGATCAGCGGCAGGGCCGGCGTGACGGAGCTGGCGTTCAGCTCGACCCGCCCGGCCATCGTGTCCATCAGGCTCGGCCCGGTGCCGCGATAGGGCGCGTGCTCCATCCGGACCCCGATCGCCTCCGAGAAGAGGAGAGCAGCTAGGTGGTTGTTGCTGCCGATCCCGCTCGACGCATAGGTCAGGCTTCCCTGCGGCCGGGACTTCGCCAGCGCCACGAACTCGGCCAGCGTGCTCACTCCCAGCTCCGGCGGCACGACCAACACGTACTGGTAGGTGGCGAGCTGGGCGATCGGGCTCAGCGCCTCCGCCAAGTCGATTCGGTCGCCGCGCTGGAGGTGCGGGTTGACCACGAGCTGGGTGTTAACCGCAAAGAGCAGGGTCTGGCCATCCGGCCGCGCCTGGGCCGCCGCCATGGCGCCGACATGTCCCGCCGCGCCGCCGCGGTTCTCGACCACGATGGTCTGGCCGCCCAATTCTTGCCCGAAGAGCGTAGCGAAGTCCCGTGCCACGGGGTCCGAGGCGCCGCCCGGGGCGTATGGAACGATGAGGGTGATCGGCCGCGCGCTGCCTTGCGCCCGGGCGGCGTCGGGCGCCGCCGCAGCCAGGAGCATCGGCAGGCCCAGGGCCGCGCGCCGCCCCACCTTCCCTTCTGATCTTTTGCCCGGGGTTCCCCTCGTGGTCTCAGGCATGCGCGTCCTCCCTTGCTTGTTGTCGTCCCGCTTTCCTTGCCGGCGCGGCCTGTCCCGGCCTACCAGCTCTCGGGCAGGTGCACGCCGTACTCCCGCGCCACCTTCGACAGATCAGCCTGGGTCTGCTCGGGCAGCACCAGCCCGTCGCGCTCATGCCGCGCCTCGTTCCGGGCCTCGATCTCGCCAGGGTAGAAAACCTCGTCGAAGCCCTCGGCGAGCGGCGTGTCCTTGATGCCCGCGATCATCTCCTCCATCCGCGCCTGGAAACGATCCAGTGGCCCGAAGGCCTCGATGTTCAGCGCCATCACCATATGGCCGCAGCGGCTGCGCTTCTCCGCTTGGTAGGGGCCACTCACCTCCCCCATGATGCCGCTGCCGGACAGCACGCCGGACAGCACATCCATCATTACGGTGATCGCGTAGCCCTTGTGCTCGGCCATCGGCAGGATCACCCCGCCCAGCGCCGCCAGGGGATCGGTGGTGCGGCGCCCCTGCCCGTCGATCGCCCAGTTCTCCGGGATCGGGATCCCCTTCTGGCGGGCCAGAAAGATCTTGCCGCGCGCGACCACCGTGTTGGCGATGTCCAGCATCATCGGCGCGTGCCGCCCCGCCGGCGCGGCGATGGACCAGGGATTGTTCCCCAACCGCTTCGCCCGCCCGCCCCAGGGCGCCATGGCCGGGCTGCCATTGGTAGTCAGCATACCGATGCAGCCCTGCGACGCGGCCATCCGCGTGAACCAGCCCAGTGCGCCGTGATGGTTGGACTCCCGCACGGAGACAATGCCGACACCATGCCGCTTGGCGCGGTCGATCGCATCCTGCATGGCTCGCCTTGTGATCACCTGGCCGACGCCGTCTCGCCCGTCGATAACGGAGATGGCGCCGGCATCCACGATAACTGCCGGGTCGGTCACTGGCTTCATCGTGCCCGCCCTCACCCGGTCGATGTACCAGGGCGCGCGCATCACCCCGTGGGAGGAGTGGCCCCACATGTCCGCGCGGACGAGCGTCTCGGCCACCAGCGCGGCATCCTCGGCCGGCAATCCGGCGGCGGCGTAGAGGGCGGCCACGAAGTCACGGAGCGTCGCGGCGGCAATCTGAGTCATGCGCGTTTCCATCCTGGCTGGCGAGGCTTCCTCGCCGTGGACCTTGTTCTAGGGCTGTCTGTCCCAGAGAGAAGATAAGTCGCTGGAGGAGGCAGGCGAGATGTACCTCTCTGGCTACCGGCAAGCGACGGGCAAGGGGAGCTGCGGCCAGCAGACTGAAGCGCCCTTACGGGTTCGGCTTCCGCCCCGAGGCCAAGCGCTGGAGAGGGTCGCGTGTTGGGGTTTGAGTGGGGCGGCGCACCCCGGAGGATACGGTACGTCTTAACCTTGCAACTTCAGCGCTCTCATCAGCTTGCGGTCCCGCCAGGCGACACGCGCCTCCCATTCCTCTGCGGGCAGCAGGGCCCGGCGTTCGCGCTCCACTTGGGCCACGAGTTCCGGCGTCCAGGGATCGTCCTGCCCGCGCTCCGCCCCCATCCGCGCGTAGGAGGGACCCATCCGCTCCGCATGCGCCGCGACGCCACCGCGCGTGTTGAGGTCGGCCGTCTCGAACGGTCCGATATGGGCCCAGCGCCGCCCGAGGCCGTCGCGCACCACGCGGTCCACATCCTCGACCGAGGCGACGCCGTCGCGCACGAGGCAGTAGGCTTCGCGCAGCAGCGCGCCCTGGAGGCGGTTGAAGATAAAGCCCTCCACCTCCCGGCGCACGCGCACCGGGGTCAACCCGGCCTCCGCGAACAGCGCCTCGGCACGCGTGGCCGCATCCTCATCTGTGAACGGCGCGGGCACGATCTCGATCACCGGAATGAGGTAGGGCGGATTGCCGGGATGGGCGATCAGGCAGCGTCCACGGCCTGGCAGGTCTGACGCGAAGGAGGAGGCGGGGAGGAAGGAGGAGGAGCTGGCCAGCACGGCCCCAGCCGGGGCCAGCCGGTCTAGTTGCCCGAAGAGATCGCGCTTCAGTTCGACCCGCTCGGGCGCACATTCTTGCACGTGCTGGACGCCCGCCGCCGCGGCCGCGAGCTCCGCCTGAACCTCGACGCGCGCGACGATGACCTCCACGGGCTCGGCTAGCAGGCCGTGATCTTCCAAGTCGGCGAGCCTTGCCCGTAATTCGCGGAAAACTGCGCTCCGGCGCCCCCCGTCGGGGTCCCATACCCTGACCGGCAGCCTCGCCCGGGCGAAGACGAGCGCGAAGGCAACCCCGATGCTCCCGGCCCCGGCGATCGCGACCGGAAGTCCATGCGGCTCGCTCATGCCCCGGCCGCCCCGACGGTCATGCCGCCGCAGACATAGAGTGTTTGGCCGGTGACGAAGCCGCTGCGCGCGTCCAGCAGGAAGGCGACGGCATTCGCCACGTCCTCCGGCATGCCCAGCCGGCGCACCGGGACGGCCTCAATGATGGCGCGCGTCCGTGGGCTGTTGTGCGGATTTGCGCGGTCGAAGAGTTCGGTGCGGATCGGACCGGGGCCGACCGCATTGGCGGTAATGCGGTGCTCGCCCAGCTCCAACGCCCAGACCTTGGCCATGCCGATCAGCCCGGCCTTAGTCGCGGCATAGACCGTGCGAAGCTCCTTCCCGAGGGCGGCGCGGCTGGCCATGTTCACGATGCGCCCGAAGCCCGCCTCCTTCATGCCGGGCAGCAGCGCCTGGGCGCACTGCATGGCGCAGCGGAGGTTCAGCGAGACGACGAGTTCAAGGTCGGCCAGCGTCTGCTCCTCCAGCGGGCCGGGCCGCACCACGCCGACATTGTTCACCAGGCGCGTAATAGGGCCGCCGCGCAGCGCCTCGGTCAGCGCGGACGCCGTCTGCCCGGGATCCGAGAGATCGGCCGTGATGATGCCCTCGCCGGCCTCCCGGTCCATCACCACGGGCTCGTAGCCGTCCTCGCGACAGCGCCCAGCCACGGCGCGGCCGATGCCCGAAGCGCCACCAGTGATGAGAACACGTTCCCTCATCGCCCTAGTCCGGGCGCACATTGGCACGGCGGATCACCTCGGCCCAGCGCCTGATCTCCGCATCGATGAGGCGCTGGAACTCCTCTGGCCTGTCCCCCACGGGCTCGCCGCCCTGCTCGGCGACCTTCGCGCGGATCGCCGGGTCCTTCAGGATAGCGCCGATCTCGGTGCTCAGACGGTCGATGACCGGGCGCGGCGTCCTAGATGGGGCCTGGATGCCGAACCAGGCGACGGTTTCGACCCCGGGAAGGCCCGCCTCGCGCACGGTCGGAACATCAGGCAGGGAAGGACTGCGCTGCGGGCTCGTCACGGCGAGCGCGCGCAGCCGCCCGTCGCGGATATGGCCGATGGAGGAGGGCAGATTGTCGATGGCCAGATCCACGCGGCCGGCGATCGCGTCGATCAGCATAGGGCCGGAGCCGCGATACGGGACGTGGATGAGGTCGATCCCTGCCGCCTCCTTCAGAAGTTCGCCGGTCAGGTGCAGGCTCGACCCGTTGCCGGATGAGCCGAAGGTGCTGCCGCCCGCATTGCCCTTCGCCCGCGCCACGAAATCCTGCAGCGTGCGCGCGGGAGAGCTGGCCGGAACGGCGAGGACGTTCGGGACATTCGCCATGTTGGTGACTGCGGCGAGGTCTTCCGGCTTGTAGTTGATGCTGCCCTTGTAGAGCTCGTAATTGATAGCCGCCGTCCCGATGGTCGTCATGAGCAGCGTGTAGCCGTCCGGATCGGCCTTCGAGACGAGGTCCGAGCCGACGCTGCCGCCCGCCCCGCCGCGGTTCTCGACCACGAAAGGCGCGCCGAGGCGCTGTTGCAGCGGCTCGGCCAGGATGCGCGCCAGGAGGTCCGTCGTGCCACCAGCCGGGAACGGTACCACGATCCGCACAGGCCGGGAGGGCCAGGCCGCACCCTGCGCGCGGCCGGGCTTGGGACCGAACGAGGCCATAGTAGTCACCGCGGCGAGGGCGGTGCCCTGTATCGCGCGGCGCCGTGTCAGGGCGGATGTGTTCATGGACCTTGCCTCCCCAATTTCAGCCGAGGCAGGTTCAACGCTCCGGCGGCGGTCAGGTTATCGGTCCTGTTTCACGACCGCCCGAGCGGCGAGCATTTGGCGCGGCCACCCCGGCTCGTTTCATGCACTCAGTGCTTCGAGCCAGGGCCTTTCATTCCTGCCAGCGATTTTAGCTGTGATGCTAGCCACCTGAAATCCAAAGCCATTTTCTAGCTCACCCCGTCCTTTCGGCTGCCGAGCCGCTGCCTTTCCCCGCTTTGGCCACCATGTCCCGCACCGTGATCTATGTAAGATCACCTCGCGGGGTATCGATCCTGGGCGGAAGCGAACGCGCCCCGCGCGCCCGCCATGTTTTGGAAAAATCAGGTAGGCTGCCCGACACCGGCCTGTGCGGGGCTCGGAGGCGGCGGTGCCTGAATATTTGCCGCAACGTCGACCGGACTGAGTGCGACGTCCTCGGCTGCTTCCTTTGATCCGTAGGCAAAGCGGAGAAGGTCCGTCATTGAGAAGCTGCCCGGGTGCTCGCCAATTGTTGGCTTCCAGGTCGGCTTCTCCAACGTCCAGCCCTTATTTTGCGCAAGGAAGGACTCTGGGTCGCCAACAAGCAAACCGACAAATACCTCGGCCAGGATGCGGCTGCCGACAGGTCCAAGGCGCTCGCCCCTCTGCCGGATCTGCGCCTCTTTCAGGACGTAGTACCAGAGCGGGGTCCTCTCGTGCAGGCCGTGACGTTCCGCGACTTTGCCATCGTCGCCGCTGTTCGAGATCTCGCGTCCAGTCAGTGGAGCGACTCTCATCAACCGTGCGACGTCCTGCCCGGATGGCAGCATCATCTTCGCACCGCGTGCTAGGTTGCGAACCGCGAGACTGGGATGGCTGGCAAGATCGACGCCCGGTCCCTTACGACTACCCGGCAACTCGTGCAGCGCCTGGACGAGGTAAGGATCAATAAGGCGCGAACGGTTCCGGGCAAGGCCGTCCTTCTGGCCCGCGTCAGTGCCGAAATCGAAGAACCGGCGCCAATCGTTGATCCAGTCGCTGGGCAGCGCCGGGACGGCAGGTTCGCCCGAGATCGGTGCATTCGCCTGATCGGCCGCCAGCTCGCCGATGATGTTGCCGGAGAGGCCGCTGAACACGAACGACCGCAAAAAGGGCTGGTCCGGAAAGATCCTATTGTGGCTGTAATCGCCGCGGACCATGCTGTGACCGAGCCGGTAAGCCGCGACGGAGAACTCAACCGGAATGTAGGGCTCCTTATACAGGCTGAGTTCCTCAAACCGGTAAAATTCGCGCTTCCTCAGTGAGGAAGCGATGTCATTCATGTCGACGAGCTTGCCGAGGAAATCGTGCAGCACCATCCACTGATAGTGCCAGGTCACCTGCTGCCGGACTTGTGCGAAATCCAACTCGGGCCTCGACCTCGCGATGGCGTTGTGGAACAGCAAGAAGGCGACGTGGGTCTGCGCGACGAGAAGGTTCTCGTCGTTTCGGTGATCTCCGATCAGGGCGCGGCCCTGGATTCCGCGTGGAAGATCGAACTCCAGACCCGCTTTTACGTCAGGCCCCACAAAGCCCTGGACGGTGCGCCCAAGCAGCATACGGGCGGAGGACTGGGCGGGGTTCGTTTTACGGCGGTCATAGAGTTGAGGACTTGCGCCTGGTCCCATCCCGTACACGCAATCAAGGTCGAGCCGCGGCGTCCGAAAGTTCACCACCTGATCGACATCTTTGATGCGTTCGGCGATGCCGGTGTTGTCGAGTGTGATGTCGTGATCGATGAACTGTCCGAGATAGGTAAAACCAGCTGAGATATTCGGGTTGTCCCCTGTCCGGTTAGCGCCGCCCTCGACCATGGCCTCGCCCAGTGCGACGAGTGCTGTCTCGGGGACCACAAGCGCCTTCAGCTCGGGGAAGATGCGGCCGAATCGGCCCACGCGGAAGCGCATGCCTGGCGGCGGTACAGCAATGCCGCCCCGGAGTGGCGATCCGTGTCTGATGAGCGGGCGCGCGATTATCGCTGCCAGGGAGTTTTTCCCGAGCTCGTTGGACATATCGTCCTCCCCAACGCCGATTTTGGGCGGGCGCAGGATGCAGCATTGAGTTCTCAAAAGTGGCCAAAAAAGATTCTTGTTTGCACCAGGGAACGATCACTTAGTTGAGAGTTCGCAATCTTTGAGCGACGGATCTCACAGGATACTCCTGGCATCTGATGGATTGATCTGAGTGTATCAGGAGTGGAACCGAATTGTGCGCTGGCTTCGCTACAAACTGCCTTGTTAAACCCGGTTTGAGCCACGCCAGTGGCGAGCGCTTCAATCTGCAGGGCTGCGTCTGCACTCGTGGCCGCCGGCGCAGGTAGATCGGAAGCGGCGGCAGCCAGCACATCTGTCATGTTGGTGCTCCTCCAAGCACCGGGCTTCGCGGCGGCAGCGCGGGTTTGTGCACAGTGTTGGCCAATAGGCCCACAATCATCAGAGATCGTGAGGGATCACCGCTACAACGCGGCCACGCGGAGGAATACGTCTGTGCGAGTGGCATTTCGTATCAACGTCTATGCAAGGTGATATTGCTGATGCAGGCCATCATCCACGCCGCCGACATCCAGGACCGCGATGGCGCCGTGCTGCTGATGGGCTCGCTGTTCGGGCTCTACCCATTCCTGCTGAAGCTCTACGCCGACAGCGGCAACCAAGGTCCCAACATCCAGGCCGGGCTGCGTGCCGTCTGCGGCGGGGTGAACCTGGAGATCGTCAAGCGATCCGACCTCCACAAGTTCGTCGTGCTGCCGAAGCGCTGGATAGTCGAGCGGACAATTGGTTAGCTCAACCGATGCTGACGGCTCGCCAAGGATTGGGAATGTCTGAACCGCTCCCCGCTCACCTTCCTACGCTGGGCCTCGGTCCGCATCATGCTCCGAAGGCTATGCCAGGATACCAGGTGATCCCGGATGGACTCTGAGATCGCGAGTTCCCTGTTGCACCGATCAGGGAACGCTTCAGCCGAAACAGGTAAGTTACCGGGGCTGAGACGCCCTAGTTGGACAGTGTACTGAGGGCTCCATCCCAAGGGCACCCGCCTCGCCTCTACTCCGGCCGGACGCCGAGACGGCGGATTAGGTTGGACCAGTAGGCGAGCTCGGAGGTGGTGAAGGCGGCCAGCTCCGTCGCATCCATGTAGGCTGCGTAGGTCCCGCTCTCCGCACAGCGGCGCCGGAACTCCGGCGTTTCTGTCACGCGCCGGATCTCGGCGGAGAGCTTGTCCACCACTGGCTGTGGCGTGCCCGCCGGTGCGTAGATGCCGAACCAGGCCTCCAGCTCAAAGGCAGAAAGGCCTGCCTCCGCCGTCGTCGGGACATCCGGCAGCATGGCGTGCCGGCCGCCGCTGGTGACCGCCAGTGCCCGTATGGAACCGTCCCGCACGAGGCCGACCACGGCGGGCGGCGTGGTGATCATCAGGTCGATATTGCCGGCCACAAGGTCGTTCATCGCCGGCCCCGCCCCGCGATAAGGCACATGAACCATTGGGGCGCCGACGATCCGGGCGAATTGCTCGCCGCCGATATGCTGGATCGTCCCCGCGCCGGAGGAGGCGTAGTTCAGCCGCCCGGGGTTCTGCCGCGCGTGCTCAGCCAATTCCGCCAGGGTCCGGACGGGCAAGTCCTTCCGGACCACGATCACATGCGGCGCCCGCAACACCAGGGCAACGGGTGCGAAGCTGCGCACGGGATCCCAGCCCAGGTTTGGGAACAGCGCCGGGTTGGCGACATGGGTGCCGGAATAGGCGAGCAGCAGCGAATACCCGTCCGGCACCGCCCGGGCGACCGCCATGCTGGCGACGTTTCCGCTGCCGCCCACCCGGTTCTCGACGACGAAGGGGTGGCCGAGAGAGTGGGTCAGCGCGTCCCCGAGGAGGCGTGCGGTAAAATCCCCGCCCCCGCCGGGCGAGGCCGGTACGACGAGAGTCACGGCGCGCTCGGGGTAGCGGACCTCCTGGGCGAAGGCGCGCGTCGCGGCGCCTGCGATGCCAAGCGCCATCAGGCCGCGCCTTGTCGTGCCGGTCATTCTTGTTTTCCTACCGTTTCCCGAAGCCAGGCGCATCTGGTTCCGAGGCAAACCCTAGCCCGCCAAGCCGTGCCCGGGGATCCCCCGGGGCAGGGCAGCCTAGGGCATGGCGGAGCGCTCAAAGGCGCGGGAACGCCGCCAGCGCGCACGGCTGTGCCGGAGATGCAGCCCCGCCAGCATCGCCGCCATCCGCAGCGGCGCCCCGATTCCCTCCACCACGGGAATGCCGACCTCCCGCTCCACCCAGGCCGGGTCCAGAAGAACGGGGCATTGCGTGACGCCCATGGCGAGAATCACGTCGCAGCCGGACTCCTTCACCAGTTGCCGCGCGCCCTCAACGAAGTTCTCCGTCATCGCCGACAGGTTGGCGCTGAGATCCGGCAGGTCGAAGCCCGAGGCGCGCCAGCCCACAACCTTCTGCTCCATCCCGTAGCGGCGAACGATGGCCTGCAGAAGAGGAATGAGGTCGTCGTGATAGACGAGCGCGCCGTACCTGTCGCCGAGGAAGCTGGCCACATGCAGCATCGCTTCCGTCGGCGCGATGACGGGGATGTCCACCACGGACCGCCCGCCATCCACGCCGAGATCGAGCGTCCCGAGCGGCACAACGGCGTCGTATCCCTCCAGCTCCGCCTGCCGGAAGGCGGCGATGAAGGCGGGCGCGGCGAGTTGAACCTCGGCCGGCGTAAGGCCGTGAACGAAGGGAGAGGCGGGCGTGCGGATGATGCCGATCTCGACCTCCGGGGAGGCATAGGCCAGCGCGGCCCGCTCCCGCCGGCGGAATTCTTCCTCCGGGTAGTCGCCGACCACGAAGGCGACCCGAACGGGGTAGCGCAGTCCGCGACGCGTTTCGCTCACCTGGTTCCTCCGAACGCGGTAGGGCCAGGCTTTAAACCGGAACCGGACCTGCTCCAAGATGAGGCGCCGGGCCTCGGTTAGAGGCGAGCGGCGTCCCGGGGGAGAAACGACGTTGATCCAGCGCCCGATACCGGCCGTCTTCATGCGCGGCGGCACCAGCAAGGCCATCATGTTCCACGCCCGCGACCTGCCCGCAGAGAGGGAGGCCTGGGCCCCGGTCTTCGCCACGGCCATGGGCTCGCCCGATCCCTATGGGCGGCAGTTGGACGGCATGGGCGGCGGCGTCTCCTCCCTGTCCAAGGTTTGCGTCCTCGCCCCCTCCACGCGGGAGGACGCGGATGTGGACTACACCTTCGCGCAGGTGGTGATCCGCGAGGCTCGCGTGGATTACCGCCAGAACTGCGGCAATATGAGCTCCGCCGTCGGCCCCTTCGCGCTGGAGGAAGGGCTGGTCGCGGCCTCGGGCGAGACCGCCACCGTCCGCATCTACAACACGAACACGCAGAAGATCATCCACGGCACCTTTCCGGTGGAGGACGGCCGGCCGCGCTATGACGGGGACCTCTCCATCCCCGGCGTCGGCGGCACCGGTGCCCCGATCCGTCTCGACTTTCTCCTCCCCGGCGGCGCCACGACCGGCCGGCTTCTGCCATCGGGCGCCGCGCTGGACCGGCTGGAGGTGCCGGACCTCGGCACCATCGAGGCCTCGCTGGTGGATGCCGCGAACGCCGCCGTCTTCGTCCGCGCGCGCGACGTGGGGCTGAGCGGGACGGAACTGCCCGAGGCGCTGGAAGCGCAGCCGGACGTGCTGGCGCGGCTGGATGCCATCCGCCGCGCCGCCTCCACCCGCATGGGGATCGCCCCGGATGACGAGGCTGCCCGCCGGATCACAAGCGTGCCCTTCGTCGCCATCGTGGCGCCGCCCGCCGACGCGCCCACCCTGACCGGCGAGACGGTGCGCGCGGGCGAGATGGACCTCCTTGCCCGCGTCGTCTCCAACGGGCAGCCGCACCGCGCCCTGCCGCTCACCATTTCGCTCTGCACCGCCGTCGCGGCGCGGATCGCGGGGACGCTGGTGGCCGAGGCGCTCTCGCCCACGGCTGGCAGCGGCGCACTTCGGCTGGGCATGCCCTCCGGCGTGCTGACCGTCGGCGCCGAAGTCGTGCAAGAGGGCGGCGAATGGGTCGCCCGCGCCGGCTCCTTCTACCGCACCGCCCGCCGGCTGTTCGAGGGGCGCGTCTTGGTTCCCGGATCGGCCTTCGCGTGAGGGCGATCCGCATCGCCCGCTACGGCGGCCCGGAAGTCCTGCTCCGCGAGGACATCCCCGTGCCGGAGCCCGGGCCGGATGAGGCGCTGCTGCGCCTCCGCCATTCCGGCATCAACTTTATGGACATCCACACCCGGCAGGGGAAGTACGACACCTCCCGCACCTACCCCGTCCGCCTTCCCACCACGCTCGGCATCGAGGGCGCGGGCGAGATCGTGGCGCTCGGCCGCGACGTGCGCGGCCTGCGGGTGGGGGACCGGGTGGCGTATTGCCTGCACTGGGGCAGCTACGCCGAGTACGCCGCCGTTCCGGCCTGGCGGCTCGTCCCGGTGCCGGATGCGCTGCCGCTGGACCTTTCCGCTGCCGCAATGTTCCACGGGCTGACGGCGCACTACCTCGCGCATGATCTCGGCCGGGCCGGGCCGGGCGTGACCTGGCTGGTCCACGCGGCCTCAGGCGGGATCGGGCAGCTCCTCGTGCAGATGGGCGCGCGGCTTGGCGTCATCGTCCTCGCCACCACCTCGACGGAGGCGAAGGCGGAAGCCGCCCGCGCCCGCGGCGCCGCAGCCACGATACGCTACGAGGGCTTCGACGAAGCCGTGCGCGAGATGACCGGTGGCCGCGGTGTGGATGTAGTGTTCGATGCGGTCGGCGCCCCCACCCTGCGGGCGAGCCTTCGCGCCGCACGCCGGCAGGGGCTGGTGGTCAGCTACGGCGCCGTCGGTGGTGCGCTGCGAGACCTCGATCCGATCGAGCTGGGAGAGGCGGGCTCGCTCTTCCTGACCCGCCCACGCCTGGCGGACCACCTACCGGACGGCCCCACCATCCACCGCCGAGCGGTCGATATCTTCGGCGCGCTGCTCGACGGAACGCTGAGCATCGACATCGCCAGCCGCCACAGGCTGGACGACGTGGAAGCGGCGCATGAGGCGTTGGAGGAACGCCGGGTGGTGGGAAAGCCGATCCTCGATCTACCCTGAGCGACAACGAGAACCAGGAGAGGGAGAGTCCAGGGTGAGAACGCGCCGAAACATGCTCCTCGCGGCGCTTGCCGCACCTGCGCTGTCAGGGACGGGCGCGCGCTCCCAGGAAGGCGCCGCTTTCCCCAATCGCCCGATCCGCATTATCCTGCCCTACGCGCCCGGCGGCCAGTCCGACACCGTGGCGCGCCTGATCGCGCCGCGCATGGCGAACGTGCTCGGCCAGTCAGTGGTGGTCGAGAACCGGACCGGCGCCGGTGGCACCATCGGCGCCGGGATCGTCGCCGGCGCACCTGCGGACGGCCACACCCTCCTCTTCGACACCCCTTCCCTCCTCATCGTCCCCTTCGCGGTGAAGAACCTCTCCTTCGACTACGAGCGCGACTTCATTCCCCTCGGACTGGCAGTGTCGCAGCCCTACGTCCTCGGCGTCGCGGCATCCTTCCCGGCGCAGGACGTCGCGGGCCTCATCGCCTATGGGCGGACCGGCAAGTCCATCAGCTTCGGCACGCCGGGTGTCGGCAGTATCGGGCACTTGGCCGGTGCCCTTCTCGGCAGCCGCGCCGGTATCACCATGGAGCACGTCGCCTATCGCGGCGGCGCGGACGCTGCGCGCGACCTTGCGGCGGGCAACCTGGAGGCGGCGATCATCACTCCCAACTCGCTTGATGTCGTGGTGCAGACCGGCCGCGCCCGCGCCCTGGCCCAGACGAGCGAGCGGCCGAGCCCCCTGCTGCCGGGCATCCCGACCATCGCCTCCGCCGGCCTTCCAGGCTTCGACCTGCCGAGTTGGAACGCCGCCGTCCTGCGTACCGGCACGCCGGAGCCGATCGTGGAGGCGCTGGACCGCGCCTTCCGCGCCGCCGTGGACGCCCCGGGTGTGCAGGAGGCCTTCCGCCGAATGGGAGGCGAGCCGGGCACGGAGAGCCGCGCCGCCTTCGGCGAGCGCCTCGTGCGGGAGCGCGCGTTGGTCAAGAGGATCGTGGAGAGCACGGGGATCACCTTCTGATGCCCGCTCCCCTCTCCGCACAGATCGCCGACTTCGTCGCGGCGATTTCCCTTGGCAATCTGCCGGACAGCACGGTGCACGCCGTCAAGCGCCTGGTCCTCGACACGCTGGGCTGCGCGATCGGCGCCGTGGGGGCAGAGCCGGTGCGGATGCTGGAGGCGATCCTGCCCCCGCCCCGCGAGCGCGGCGCGCGCTGCATCGGCAGCGGACGGCGCAGCACCGCGGAGGGCGCGGCGGGGGTGAACGGCGCCCTGGTGCGCTATCTCGACTTCATGGACGTCTACTGGTCCCGGGACATCTGCCACCCTGCGGAGAACATCTCTGTCGCTCTCGCCTGCGTGGAGGAGGCGGGCGGCGACGGCCGCGCGCTGATCGAGGCGATCGTCGCCGGCTACGAGGTGCAGATCCGGCTCTGCAACGCCTTCTCCTTCCAGGATCGCGGCTTCCACCATGTCAGCGCCGCTGGCTTCGTCGTCCCCTTCGTCGCCGGCAAGGCCTGGGGTCAATCCGCCGATGCCATGGCGCATGGCAGCGCACTCGGCGGGATCCGGCACCTGACCCTCGGCGTGCTCTCCCACGGCAAGCTGAGCATGGCCAAGGCCATCGGCTATCCCGCGAATGCGGCGGAGGCGATCACCGCGGCGCGGCTGGCCGGCGCCGGCTTCACCGGCCCGCTGGAGGCCTATGAGTGGCTCTTCAGCCGGACGGCGGGGCGTGAGGAGGACCCCGCAGCCTTCGCGCTGGACCTCGACCGCTGGCGGCTGGAAGAGGTGAGCCTGAAGCAGTTCCCCGTGCAGTACGCCCTGCAGGCGCCAGTTGCCGCCGCGATCCGGCTGCACGGTGCGCTCCAGGGCCGGCTGGAGGAGGTGACGGCGATCCGCGCCCGGGTCCGCCCGGAAACCCTCGCCCGCGCGGCCGACCCCGAGAAGTTCCGGCCCACCGACCGCGAGACCGCCGACCACAGCCTTCCCTCCTGCATCGCCATGGCGCTGTGCGACGGCGTGCTGACCAAGCACCAGTTCGAGGCAGCGCGCTTCCGCGACCCCGACGTCATGCGCCTGACCGCCCTGGTGGAGCCGATCGGAGATGACGGGTTCGAGCGACATTTCCCCACTGGTCGTCCCGGCGCGGTGGAGGTGGTGCTGCGGACTGGCGAGCGGCTGGAAGCCGTCGAGGAGGTGCCGTTGGGCGACCGCAGCCGGCCGATGGATGATGCCAGCGTCCAAGCCAAGTTCCTCGCCCTGGCAAAGCCGGTGATCGGCGCCGACCGGGCGGCCCGCCTCATCGCGCTCGTTGAGAACCTCGAATCGCAGCCTCGCCTCGACCCGCTGCTCGACCTTTGCGCGCGTCCAGCGACAAGCTCGGTCCTTGTGTGATCGCGTAGCAGCTGCAGCCGCGACACAGCGGGCCTTGACGCTTGCTTCTCCAGACTATCGTGGCTGACCTGAGGCGGACGATTCGGGACCAGGTCTTAGCGGAAGAATATGGCCCGGCACTTCGGCGTCAGCCCAACCCCAGTCCAGAAGCCGTTCAAGGGCGCAGTGGCCAGGACGAGAGCAACTCCGCCGCGCTCTACCCTTATACCAACGGCCTTGATCGCTGACTCGCATGTGATCCCGCCAGGGCCATAGGTGTGATTCGCTCCTCCCGACGGCTGGTTCGGGAGGCTGAGGTGGCGCTGGCGATCACGCGGCAGGATCTTTCGGCAGCCGAACTCCGGAGATCAGCGGCCCGCAGCCGTGATGCGAATGCGGCACGCCGGATGCTGGC
>JBHTFH010000019.1:0-83134 GCA_042666135.1 Roseomonas sp. GCM10028921
CCGACGTGGTCGGCATCTTTCCCAATGAAGCCGCCGTCGTCAGGCTCGTCGGCGCCCTGCTGCTCGAGCAGTCCGACGAGTGGGCCACCCAGCGCTCGCGCTACATGACGCTGGAGACCATCGGCGCCGTGAGCGATACTGCCTCCGTCAGCCTGCCCGCCGCGGCTGCCTGACGCTGCGGCTCAGCCCGCTGAGGAGCACCGCTCCTACACCACCCCATGGGGCACGATCCCAGCGGAACGTATTGTAGTACCGCCGTGGCCCACCTTCGCTCTCCTCGATAAACGCAGCGGGGTTCATGTAGCAGCACCGGAGCAGAAAACGACGCGACGTCCCCCCATTCGCCAAGCGATCGAGCCAGATCCATGGTGTCTCGGCGAACCTGAGGGCGATGTCCGGACCGGCCCCGTCGCGCAGTCCAGAAACTACACCGTCGAAATCAACCAGAAGGGCTGAGCGTAAGGGCGCTGGTTCACTCATGCAGCGATACTGCTGGCATGAGTGTGGAGGCGCAACGATGTAGACGCCAGGACTGACCTGTTCGCGATGATGGAACTCGCCCAGCACGGAGCGGCTGTTGAGGATCTTCGCGATGGTACTGGGTTGCCAGCCGGGCAATGTGCCTCTGGTGTAGGTGCGGCCCGTGGATGTAGGCACTTGCTCCGAGTTGAAGATCGCGGCCAGCTTGACTTGTCCTGCTCCCTCGTCGGCGGCCAGTTCAAACAGCCGCTTCACCACGGCCACTCGTTCAGGGATCACGTCCCACCTCTTCGTCGCAATACTCCAGCGGAGCTACTTGGGGCCACGAGAGGTGAGGGGAGTAGAAGGATCAAGCGCAAGCTTCTTGCGCTTGTTCGCAAAAGCATCCTGGATACGCCGAGACTTTGTTTCACTTTCCTCGTTCGATCGGCTCATCACCATCAGACTTCCCATGAGGAGAAGCGGCTGATCCCGCACTAGCGTGCAGGAGTGGAGCCTGCGGTCAGTCATCGTGACGATATCGATGCCTACCTTGAGGAGTGCCTGAAACTGGTTGGGTGCGTCGAGAGGATGTTGTCGTGAAATTCTGTCCAAGCTCTCGACGACCAGTACCGACCCGCGCGGTACTACGCCCATATCCATTTCGCGCAGGAAGGCACCAATTCGCTCCTTTGAGGTGTTCGCCTGACCAGGCACTGCGGCCTTCGTCTTTGCGTACCTCTGCGAGTTCCCAACCCTGCTGCGCGACGTACTCGGCCGCCAGTTCCATCTGTCGTCGGATCGAGTTTCCTCGCGCCTGATCCGGGTGAGAAAACCGCAAATAGGAATACGATTTTCGCTTGGTCATTCCACATGTTACGACATGGCAACAAGTGTCCTGGCTCCGCCGGAGCAAAGCCCGCAAGACAGCTTTGTGCTTGCTGTACGGATATGCCCGGCAATCTCGTGTTCTTGCACCGGCATCCGGCTTGTTAAACCTACTACGCCACACAGGAGATGGCGGATTGGAAGCCCGGCGCGAACGGCACGCGCGACGACGCGGTGGCTGGCTGTCTTCTGGCGGAGCCGATGCGGATGCCGTCGCTGCCGCCGGCGCCGCGCGGGGCGTCCTGGCGGGGGTCACGGCCGCGCCCCGGGGCGGCGCCATCGGGTTCAGGCGGCCGCCTTCTTCAGCACCTCGCTGCCGTGCCGCCTCGCCCCCATCTCCGTCATGGCGAAGCGCCCGGGCGTGATCTCCTCCGCGAAGCCCATCGTGCAGAGCCGCCGCAGGCAGGGCTCGTCCGGCAGCCCCGCCGGGCGGGTTCCGCCATGCGTCAGGAACAGCCGGTGCAGCGCCGCCCGGCAGCAGGTCTCGAGATAGGGCTCGTTCCACATCGACTTCACAAAGCACCCCCTGCGGTGCCCCGGCAAGTCGGGGCGGCGCGCGCCCCGATCAACCCTTCCGATCAACCTTCCCTGGCCCGATCCCCCCGAAGGAGGAGCCATGCCGTCCTTTCCCCCGAGCCGCAGTGGCTCGCCGCCGCGGTGGAGACGCCGCTGATGGCGATCCTCGCCTGGCTGCTCCACTCGATTCGCCGCAGCATCGCCCAGGCGCCCGAGGGCGCTCACCCGCCGGTGCCGCCCGATCTTTCCCAGCACGAGGCGGCGCTGGAGCGCACGCGGGAGGACCTTGCCGCCTTCAAAATGGAGGTGGCGCGGACCTACGCCCCGCTCTCCCTCATCCGGGACGTGGACAACCGCCTGACCACCCATCTCATCCGCATCGAGCAGAAGCTCGATGCGGCCACCCGTACCGCCCACAGCACCGCCGCGCGGGTTCGCGTGCTGGCCGAGGATCGTTGAACCATGGACATCGCCGAAGCCCTCTCCCGCACCCTCCTCGCCGAGGGTGGAACCCGCCCCGTGCGCGCCATCGAGGCGCTCGCGGCCCCTGCCATGAACCGCGTCCGCGCCCTGATGCCGCGACCGGAGCGCGTGCCCGGCGCCGCCCCCTTCGCCCGCGGCGGCCATGCCCGCCTGCCCGAGCTGGGCGCGCGGGAACTGCTCGCCGCCTTTCGCGACCCCTTCCTCTTACCCACCCGCAACCCGCGCCACCCCGCGCACGGGCTGATCCTCTCTCCGCCGCCCGGCTACGGCGCGCTGGCCGTCTGCCGCCGCGTCGCCGCGCCCGCCCTCGTCGCGGCCTGAGCGGGGAGGGGGCTGGCGCGGGGCGCCGCCCGCGCTATGCACCCTCTCCATGGCCGACGCCCCGGAACCCCTGATCCACACCCTCATGCGCGGCGAGGACTGGCGCGCGGCCCAGCAGGCCGGCGTGTATCACGGCAGCGCAGATGATCGGCGGGACGGCTTCCTGCACTTCTCCACCGCTGCCCAGCTCCGCGCCAGCGCTGCGAAGCACCGTGCGGGCGAGCCCGACCTCTGGCTTGTCAGCGCCGAGAGCACGGCGCTCGGGGCGGCGCTGCGCTGGGAACCTGCGGCCGGCGGCAAGCGTTCCGGCCTCTTTCCCCATCTCTACGCGCCGCTGCCCCTCTCCGCCGTGCGCGGCGCCGTCTTCCTGCCGCTCGGGGCGGACGGGCTGCATCGCTTTCCCGACTGGGTGCCCTGAGGACCGGCGCTCAGCGCCGCTCCCCAACGTTCCGGCCGATCCAGCCCCCGAGCCAGTCCGCGATCTCCAGCGAATTCCGGTCATGCATCAGCATGTGGGAGTTGCCCCGGATTCCCATTTCCGGCAGCACCGCGACTTCCACCTTGCCGCCCGCCGCATTGGCCGCGCGCGCGAAGTCCCGGCAGGCGCGCAGGCGCGGGGACCAGCGCGTGGACGCCTCCACGAAATCGCCCCAGAGCACGAGGATAGGCAGCCCCTTGTAAGGCTCCATGTCTCCATCCGCCGCCGGGCAGGCCCCTGGCTCGATCGAGACGATCCCCGCTATTCCCTCCCGGCTCACCGCCGCCGTCTGAAAGGGATAGATGCCGGATTGCGAGTGGCTGACGAGCACCGCCCCCTCCAGCCTCTTCGCGAGGGCGGATAGGCCCACCACCGTCGGGTTCGGCGTGGGCACGGCGAAGTTCCAGTCCGGCACCATCTGCTTCCAGAACTCTTCCTGCGCCTCCAGCGGAAAGCGCATGCCGGGGAACACCTCGGGATGGCGCTGGCCGAAGCGGAAGATGGCCCAGGCGTCCTCCTGCCCGGCAGCGAAGACCGTGGGCAGCGTGTCGGCCGCGGCCTGGCCGGTCCTGACCGCATTGATGGTGGTCGGATGCGCTGCGGAGCGGCCGCGCCAGGCCTGGTCGATCACATAGGTCGGGTAGCCCTGGCGGAGGAAAGCCTCGTCCCAGCCCATGCGCCCGTCCGGCGTCGTCTCCCAGGTCTTGCCTGTCAGGCAGCAGCCATGGACGAGGACGAGCGGCCGCTTTCCCCCGGCGCCGGCCGGCACCTGATAGCGGACATAGATCTGGTCCACGGTGATCGTGCCGCTGGGCGCATAGGCCGGCTGGGTGGAGAGGGTGTCCGAGCGCAGCGTCCGGCCGCCGACGAAGAAGGAGCCCTGCCGCTCGATCGGGAGCGGGCCCTGGATGGACCGCGCGGCCCCGGGGGGCGCGGGTTGCGCGCTGGCGGGGGCGGCGGCAAAGGCGGCGAGCAGCGCGAGCAGCCCGGCCGCACGGGGCAGGATGGACATCTGGTTTCCTCCGCATCCTTGGTCGCCCGTCCGGGGCGGGCGGGGATTAGGGGAGCCCGGGGCGGGCCCGGTCAATCCTGCCTCACCGCCGCTGCGCCATCACCCCCGCGAAGGTGACCACCGCCGCCCCGACCCAGACCGGGGCCGCAGGCCACACCCCCCAGACCGTCACATCCGCGATCACGGCGAAGACGAGGGCCGTGAACTCCAGCGGCGCCAGCCTCCCCGCGCTCGCGTGCCGGAAGGCGGCCGCCAGCCCCACCGTCGCCCCGCCCGCGAGCACGCCGTTGGCGCAGAGCGCGACCGCGTCGCCCCAGGAGGGAGTGACCCACTCAGCCGCCGCCCAGGGCGCGAGGAGGGGCAGGGCCGGGGCCGCACTCCAGAAGATCAGCCGCGCCATGCCCGGGTCGTCCCGCAGGCTGCGGTTCATGACCAGCACCATGGCGTGGCAGAAGCTGCCGAAGAGCCCCCAGCCATAGGCCACCCAGGAGCTGCCCGCCGATAAGCCGGGCCAGAGGGCGATCAGCACGCCGAGGAACCCCACCCCGCACCAGCCCCAGGCCGCCGCCGGAACCGCCTCCTTCAGCAGGACCCGGAACAGCGCCAGCAGCATGAAGGGCGCGGTGAAGTAGACGAGATAGCCCTCGGCCAGAGGCAGACTGCGGAGAGAGAGGAAGAAGCCCGCGCCCGAGCCGACCATGAAGGCCGAGCGCAGGAGCTGCTCCCAGGGCCGGTGCGAGGCCAGCCCGCCACCCGCGCGCGGCACGCCCAGCCGCGCCGCCCCGAGCAGCGCCAGCAGCACGGCGTAGCGGAAGGCGAGCACCTGGCTCACATGGTAGCCCCCCGACAGCACCTTCGAATTCGCGTCGAGCACCGCGAAGAGCGCGAGCGCGAGGAGCATCATCAGGGGGCCGCGCAAGGGCTCGTCTCCGGGGAGGGGTGGGGCAGGGGCGGGTGCTTCTCCCGTCCCCTCAACCTCGCGTCAACGCGGCACTCCCCCTGGCCCTTCACGCCGCACTGCGGCACAAGCGGGTGCCATGCGCCCCGCCATCGCCTCCGCCCTGATGCCGCTCGTCCGGGGCATGAACCCGGAAGGCGCGCACAACCTCTCCCTGCACGCGCTCAGGCTTGGCCTGGCCGGGCGGGACAAGGGGCCGGACGATCCCGTGCTGGCCGTGCGCGCGCTCGGGCTGGAGTTCCGTAACCCCGTCGGCCTCGCCGCCGGCTTCGACAAGAACGCGGTGGCGGTGCTCCCCCTCATGCGGCTTGGCTTCGGCTTCGTGGAGGCCGGTACCGCCACCCCGCGACCGCAGGCGGGCAACCCCCGGCCCCGGCTGTTCCGCCTCCCCGAGGACCGGGCGGTGATCAACCGTTTCGGCTTCAACAACGAGGGGATCGCGGCCTTCGCCTCCCGCCTCGCCGCCCTGCCACGCCCGCTGCCCGCCGTGCTCGGCGCGAATATCGGCATCAACAAGGAGGGCGCGGTGCCGGAGCGGGACCTCCCCGCCCTCTACGCGGCCGTGGCGACGCAGGCGGACTACGTCACCATCAACGTCTCCTCCCCCAACACGCCGGGGCTGCGCGACCTTCAGGGAGAGGCGCGGCTGGCCGCGATCCTCGACGCCACCCTCGCCGCGCGGGCCGAGTTGCCCCGTCGCCCGCCCGTGCTGGTGAAGATTGCCCCCGACCTCGCGGAAGGGGCGGTGGAGGCCATCGTCGGGACCTGCGCGGACCGCGACGTCACCGGGCTGATCGTCTCCAACACCACGATCGCGCGGCCCGATACCCTTCGCTCCAGCCACCGGGCCGAGGCGGGGGGCCTCTCCGGCCGGCCGCTTTTTCAACCCTCGACCGAACTGCTCCGCCAAGTCCACCGGCTCTCGCGCGGGCGGCTCACCCTCATCGGCGCGGGCGGGGTGGAGAGCGGCGAGACGGCCTATGCCAAGATCAAGGCGGGCGCCACGCTCGTGCAGCTCTATGCGGCCTTCGCCTATGGCGGGCCAGCCCTTGTCGGGCGGATCAAGCGGGACCTCGCCGCGCTTCTCCACCGCGACGGCGTGAAGACCCTTTCGGACGCGATCGGAGTGGAGGCGTAATGAGGATCCTGGACGGCGTCGCGGAGCTGACGGGGCGCTATCGCGGCTTCGTCCTCGATCTCTGGGGCGTGGTGCATGACGGCCAGGCGGCCTTCACCGGCGTGGCCGACGCGCTGGCCCGGATGAAGGCAGCGGGGGCCCGGATCGTCTTCCTCTCCAACGCACCGCGCCGCTCCCACATCGTGGAGGCCCAGCTCACTGGCTTCGGCATCGACCGCTCCCTCTACGACGCCGTGATGACGAGCGGCGAGATCACCTGGCGCCTGCTGCGGGACCGCACCCATCCCTTCGTGCAGGCCCTCGGCCCCCGCGCGATGCATATCGGCAAGCCCGAGGACCGGTCCGTAGTAGAGGACCTCGGCATCGAGCTGACGGACCGGGCGGAAGGGGCAGACTGGCTTCTCAACACCGGCCCGGACCCGGACCGGGGCGTGAGCACCGTCGAGCCCTATGAGGAAGAGCTCCGCGCCGCCCTGGCGCGCGACCTTCCCATGCTCTGCGTGAACCCCGACCGCCTCGTGGTGGTAGGCGGGCGCCTCATCATCTGCGCCGGCGCGCTCTCCGAACGCTATGCCGAGTTGGGCGGGCGCACGCTGGAGATCGGCAAGCCCGACCCCGCCGCCTACGACCCCGTCATGGCGCTGCTCGACCTGCCGCGGGACGCGGTGGTGGCGATCGGGGACAGCCCGCATACCGACCTCGCCGGCGCACAGGCCGCGGGGCTGGATGCCGTCTGGGCCCTGGGTGGCCTCGCCGCGGAGCAGGGGCTGGGCGATGCCGACGCCGCCACCCTCGTCGCCCGCGCCACGGCGGAGGGCGTGGCCCCGGTCGCCGCCCTGCGTGCCCTGCGCTGGTGAGGAGCGGAGGCCGGTGACGCCGCCCGGCCGCCCGGCCCTCTGGCTGCTGGTGGCCATGACGGGGCTCGGTCCTTTCACCATGCAGATCCTCATCCCCGCCCTGCCGCGCATGGCGGCGGACCTCGGCGTGCCCTACGGCGTCGCGCAGCTCACCCTCACCCTCTACCTCCTCGGTGTCGCGCTGGGGCAGCTCCTCTACGGGCCGCTGGCGGACCACTACGGGCGGCGGCCGGTGCTGATCGGCGCGCTCGGCCTCTACCTCTTCGCCTCGGCCCTCTCGGCCTTCGCCCCCTCCATGCCCTGGCTCGGCCTGGGGCGGGTGGCGCAGGCCATGGGGGCCTGCTCGGGCATGGTGCTCGGCCGCGCCATCATCCGCGACGTCTGGCCGCGCGAGGAGGCGGCCAGCCGCATTGGATATGTCGTGATGGCGATGACGCTGGCGCCGATGCTCGCGCCCATGGCCGGCGCCTTCATCGAGGAGGGCCTCGGCTGGCGCGCCGCCATGCTGGCCTGCCTTCTCTTCGGCGTGCCGCTGCTGCTGGCCGTCCTGTTCCGCCTGCCGGAGACGCTGCGGGAGCCGCAGCCGATGCCGGGGCTGCGCGGGATGGGCCTGGCCTACATGTCCCTGCTGCGCCTGCCGGTCTTTCTGTGGATCGGGGCGGTGGGCGCGGCCTCCACGGGCGTGTTCTTCGCTTTCATGGCCGGCGCGCCGAAGGTAGCGGAAGCGATGGGCCACTCGCCGCGCGGCTACGCCACTGCCTTCCTCGCCGTCTCCGTCCTCTTCGCCGTGGGGGCCTGGATGGCGGGGCGCTTCTCCGCGCGGATGGGGCTGGTGCGGATGCTCTCGGCCGGGCTTCTCGTCATGGTCCTCGGATCGGCCGTCATGCTGGGCGTGCAGCTCCTGCTCCCGCACACGCTGATGGGCTTCTTCCTTCCCATGGCCGTCGTCGCGCTCGGCAACGGCATGAGCCTGCCGAACGCGGTGGCGGCGGCGGTGAGCGTGCGGCCGGAGCGGGCAGGGACCGCCTCCGGCCTGCTGGGGGCCGTGCAGATGGGGTTCGGCGCGCTGATGACGCTGCTGAACGGCGCGCTGGAGGACGGGGCGGGAATCGCGACCGCCCTCGTCATGGCGGGCTGCGGAATCGGCTCGCTCGTCGCGCTGCGGGGCGCGCGGCGCCATCTCTGAGAGGGGGGCGGGGGGCGTGTCCGTCCCGTGGGGTGGCCGGGTCGGGCCTGCCTAGCGGCGGCCGGGATCGACCCGGTCCCCCCCAGTTGCCGGCGCGGTCCAGCGCGACCCCGGTCTCCCGCGCGGCGTTCCCCAGGGCGCCGCCCGTCCGCTCCGCTGCCCGGTCCACCTACCGGCCGGCGCGCTCCCCGGGACCGGGATGCCCCCCGCATCCTGCGAGGAGGAGCAGGGCGGCGAGCGGCAGGGAAGACGCGCGGAGCATGTCGTGGACTCCTGGTGGAACGGGGCGCGCAGGATGCCCCCGCCGCGGCGCGGCCACCAGCGCCCCCCCCCCGCGTTGACCCCTCGGCCGCGCGGGCGCAACCTGCGCGGCGTGAGCGCAATCGATCCCGATGTGGCCGGCCAGCTGGCCGAGGAACTGCCCCGCGACGTGTTCGTGGGGATCGTGCGCACCTTCGAGCAGGACCTCGCCCGCCTGGTCCGCCAGATGGTGGATGCCGCCCGTGCCGGTAACGTGGAGGAGTACCGCCGCGCCGCCCACGGGCTGGCCGGCGCCGCCGGCTCCATCGGCGCGCGGTCGCTCGAGGCCATGGCGCGGCAGGCCATGCGCCCGGACGACCGGACGCCGGCGCAGCAGATGATCATCGGCATCGGCGAGGAAGCGAAGGCGGCCCTGTCCGAGCTGGCCGCCCTGGCAGCGGGGGACGGCCCCGCCTAAAGGGCGGCTACCCCGCCGGGGAAGGGCTCATCGCAGGTGCAAGGCCGATGACGCGGGAGAGCTGATCCCGCTGCACGGGCTTGGAGAGATAGTCGTCCATCCCGGCCTCCCGGCACTGGCGCTCGAACTCCGCGCCCACCGCCGCCGTCAGCCCCACGATCCTGGAATCGCTGTTCGGCCCGCCGGCCCGGATCGCGCGCGTCGCCTCCAGCCCGTCCATCACGGGCATCTGCAGGTCCATCAGGATGAGGTCGAAGACCTCCTCGCGGCAGTGCTGGACGGCTTCTGCCCCGTTACCCGCCACGGTCACCTCCACCCCCAGCCGGCCCAGCAGCGCCCGCATGAGGAGCTGGTTCGTCGCATTGTCCTCCACCAGCAGGACGTGCCTGGCGGGCGCCCGCATCCGCGCCTCCGGCTGGAACTGCCGGGCGCCCGGCAGGGGGAGCTGCACCACCTGCGCCGTCGGCGCCTGCACCGGGCTGGGGGAGAGGGCGGCGGCCACCGCCTCCAGCAGGCGCCCGGGCAGGACGGGCTTGAGCAGCACGGCATCTACCGGCCCGCCCGGCGCCGCGACCGGGATGCCCTGCGCCTCCGCCGCGAAGGAGCAGAGGACGAGGGCGGGGTTGCCGAGCCCCGAAGCCTCGGCTCGGATGTGGCGGGCGAGTTCCAGCCCGCCCATGCCGGGCATCGTGCCGTCCAGCACCGCCGCGTGGAAGCCGACTCCGCGCGCGGCGGCGAGGCGAAGGAGGTGCAGCGCCGCCTCGCCGCTCTCGGCCGCCATGGGGTTCGCCCCGGCGGCGGCGAGCTGGCGCGTCATCGCCTCGCGGTTGATGAGGAGGTCGTCCACTACCAGCACGCGCCGGCCGGCGAGCGGCGGCGGGGCCGGCTGCGGCTGCGGCATCTCGCCCACCACGATCCAGAAGCGGAAGACGCTGCCGCCGCCCTTGCGCGGCGTGGCCTCGATCCCGCCGCCCATCCGCTCAGCCAGCTTGCGGCAGATGGCGAGGCCGAGGCCCGTGCCGCCGTACTTGCGGCTGATCGAGGCGTCAGCCTGGGTAAAACGGTCGAACAGCATCGGCACCTTGGCGGGGTCCACGCCGATGCCGGTATCGGCCACCGAGCAGGTGAGGCGCAGCGCGCCCTCCTCGTCGTCCTCCAGCGGGCTGGCCGTGAGCGAGACCTCGATCCAGCCGCTCTCGGTGAACTTGATGGCGTTGCCGACGAGGTTGAACAGGATCTGCCGGAAACGCCCGGGATCGCCCAGCACCTGCCGCGGCAGGCCGGGGGAAAGCGAGGCCACCAGCTCCACCCCCTTCGCGGCCGCGCGGGCGGCAAAGAGCTCCACGATGGTGGAGATCTCGTGCTCCAGCGCGAAGGGAATGTGCTCGTGGTCGATCATCCCGGCCTCCAGTTTGGAGAAGTCGAGAATGTCGTTCAGCACCATCAGGAGGTGCTCGGCGCTGCCCTGGATCGTCTCGGCGTAGCGCCGCTGGATCGGGTCGAGCGGCGAATCGAGCAGGAGCCCCGTCATGCCGATCACGCCGTTCATCGGCGTGCGGATCTCGTGGCTCATCGCGGCGAGGAACTCCTCCTTCGCGCGCGTGGCCGCCCGGGCCTCGCTCTCGCTCTCGCTGAGTGCGTCGCCCTGCGCCTTCAGCGCGGCCGCCTGGCGGGACATGAACCAGAGGGCGATGAGCATAATCGCCGCGATCGCCACGCCGCCGCCGACCAGCAGCCCCGCGAGCCGCCCCAATCCCTCCAGGGCCACGGCCTTCCGCCGCGCCGCCTCGATCACCATCGGCCCCTGGCGGATGGTGGAAAAGGCCGCGAAGACGTCCTGCCCGTCCTGGTCGATGCCGGAGAAGGTGCCGCTCTCGCTCCGGGGCAGGAAATCGCGGAACAGCCAGGCCGAGGGATTCGCCTCGCCCACCCCCTCGGCCCGCCCGTCCGACCGCGCGAGCAGCAGGCCGCTGAGGGAGTGGATGCGGACGGTGACGCCGAAGGCCTCGGCATGGCGGCGCCCGACGGAGACGAGGTAGTCCGGGTTCAGCAGCGCGACCGCGGCGCCGTTGAAATCGCCGCGCGGGGTGCGCATCGCGCGGGCGAGGGGGATGGACCAGATCCCGGCGGCTCCGATCGCGCGGGCCTGCATTGACGCCGCTCCCGCCAGGAAGCGCCCGGCCTCCGGCGCGCCCAGGCGCAGTGCCGGGCCGCCCATCCGCATCACCCGGAACCATTCCCGGTCGGCCACCGAGGCGCCGCGCAACGCCTCGACCGTCGAGGCGGTGACCATGCCCGTGGCATTCACCACCAGCACGGCGCGGAGCTGCGGCACGTCCCGGATGCGCCCCGCCAAGGCGCGGGCGGTGGCGGCGGGGTCGGCGTCGTTGCTGCGCTCGGCGATGTCAAGCAGGACAAAATCCACCGTCTGGATCGCGCGGGCGAGCTGGTCAGCCATGGTCGCTGTCACGCCGAGCGTCAGCCGCTCGGCCTCATGCGCCGCCTCGCGCTGGCCCCGGTCGAACAGGATGAGGAACACGGCCGCGAAGCAGGCGCCGACGATCACCACCGTCGCCGCGAAGAGGCGCCAGGGGCGATGCGAGACGGGCGCCGCCGGGCCGGGGGCCGGGCGCAGCCGTGGTGGGAGGGGCGAGCGGTTCATGCGGTGTCAGGCCGCGGGCATCATCGCAAAAAGGATCATCCTTTGCGAGGCTGCATCGGCCACCGCGACAGGCCGGCCGGTCCCGGCAGGCCGGGCCCAGCGCCCCCTCCGGATGCGTTCCCTCAGTCCCGCCCGAGCGATTCCAGCCAGCGGCGCTTGCCTCCGCCGGCCACATGCGCCTCCCCCAGGGAGCGCGCGCGGGCGGCATCGCCGGCCGCCACGGTCTCGATCATTTCCGCGTGCTCGGCATTGCTCTCGTGCATCCGCTCCGGGCGGGAGAGGGAGCGCTGGCGGGCGAGGTGGCTCTCCTTCAGCAGGGAGCCATAGAGCGTGGCGGCCCGGCGGTGACCGGCCAGCTCGTGCAGGGCCTCGTGGAAGGCGAGGTTCCGGGCGTAGTAGCCGGCCGCGTCCCCCTCCGAGGCGGCTTCCCCCATCAGCGCCACCTGCTCCCAGAGGTTGCCGAGCGCGGCTGCCGGCAGCGCGCCCTTGGCCTGCCGCTCCGCGAGGCGGCCGAGGATGAAGCCCTGGAGCAGGGCCCGCATGTCGTAGAGCTCGGCCATCTCCTCCGGCTCGAGCCGGCGCACGCTCATCCCCTGGCCCGCCGGCCCGGCGGCCACCAGCCCGTCGCGCTCCAGCCCTCGCAGTGCCTCGCGCAGCGGCCCCCGGGAGAGGCCGAGCCGGGCGGCGAGGGCGACCTCGTTCAGCCGGCTGCCCGGCGCGAGCTCGCCGGAGAGGATCAGCCGCTCCAGCTCCGCCCGCGCGCGCTCCGACAGGGGGAGTGGTGGGGGCAGGGTGTCCATGCGGGGCAGGGCATCACGGCCGTGGCATGCCTGTCAACAGGCTGTTGACAGTTCGGGCTACGGAGTCCAGCCTGCACCGCAGGAGGAACACGCCATGCTCGATGCCCCGACCCCAGCCCCGCAGGGTGGCGCGGATGCCGCCGCGGGCGGCGCGCTCTCCCGCTTTACCGTGCTCGACCTCACCCGCGTCCGCTCCGGCCCGACCTGCGTGCGCCAGCTCGCCGACTGGGGGGCGAAGGTGATCAAGATCGAGATGCCGGAGGGGCTGGACCAGGGCGATCCGATGGGCGGCCCGCGCGGCGGCCCGGACTTCCAGAACCTGCACCGCAACAAGCGCGGCCTGACGCTGAACCTGAAGTCGCCCGAGGGCGTGGCGATCCTCAAGAAGCTCGCCGAAGAGGCGGACGTGATCGTCGAGAACTTCCGCCCCGACGTGAAGGACCGGCTGGGCATCGGCTACGAGGACCTCGCGGAGGTGAACCCGCGCCTCGTCTACGCTTCCATCTCCGGCTTCGGGCAGGACGGGCCCTATGCCGGGCGCCCGGGCTTCGACCAGATCGCGCAGGGCATGGGCGGGCTGATGTCCATCACCGGCCTGCCGGGGCAGGGCCCCGTGCGCGTCGGCATCCCCATCGCCGATCTCTGCGCCGGCATCTTCGCGGCCCAGGGCATCCTCGTCGCGCTGCTGGAGCGCGAGGTGAGCGGCAGGGGGCAGTGGGTGCAGACCTCGCTGCTCCAGGCCCAGGCCTTCATGCTCGACTTCCAGGCCGCGCGCTGGCTCCAGGCCGGCGAGGTGCCGAAGCAGGCGGGCAACAACCACCCGACCTCCATCCCGACCGGCGTTTTCAAGACCAAGGACGGGCACATCAACATCGCCGCCACCGGCAACGCCATCTGGAAGCGCTTCGCCATCGCCGTCGGCGCGCCGGAATGGCTGGAGGACCCGCGCTTCAAGGATGCAGGCTCGCGCTCCGACAACCGCGACGCGCTGAACGCGTTGATCGACGCGAAGATTGCCGAGCGCACGAGCGAGGAGTGGGTCACGGCTCTGAACGAGGCCGGCGTGCCCGCCGGGCCGATCTACTCGATCGACCAGATGTTCGGCGACCCGCAGGTGAAGCATCTCGGCATCGCCGCCGAGTTCGACGACGGCAGGAAGGCGCAGACCTATGTCGCGCAGCCCATCACGCTGTCCCGTACTCCCAGCCGCATCGCCAGCCACCCGCCCGCCATCGGCGAGCACTCGGAGGAGGTGCTGCGCGAATCCGGCTATTCCGAGGACGAGATCGCGGGCTTCAAGTCCCGCCAGGTGATCTAGGATAGAGCAAGTATATGCCCGACGCGCTTCCCCCGCCGAACCCGGACCTCGGCACCGACAAGATGCTCTCCCGCAAGGAGGGCGGCGTCGGCTGGATGATTTTCAACAACCCCGAGCGCCACAACGCCGTCTCCATGGAGATGTGGATCGCGGCGGAGCGCATCCTGGAGGATTTCAGGGCCGATCCGGAGGTGCGCGTCGTCGTCATCACCGGCGCGGGGGGCAAGGCCTTCGTCTCGGGTGCTGACATCTCGAAGTTCGAGAGCGAGCGCGGATCGAAGGAGGCGGTGGACGCCTACCAGGCGCAGACCGCTAAGGTGTACGAGGCGCTGTCCGACTTCCCCAAGCCGACCATCGCCGCCATCCGCGGCCACTGCATCGGCGGCGGCTCGGCACTCGCCGTGTGCTGCGACCTGCGGCTCTGCACGGAGAAGTCCTCCTTCGGCATCCCCGCGGCGAAGCTCGGCCTGGGCTACCCGCTGGCGGGCATCCGCCGGCTCGTCCACCTCGTCGGCCCCTCCTTCGCCAAGGAGATGTTCTTCACGGCCAAGCGCTTCTCGGCCGAGGACGCGCGCATCATGGGGCTCGTGAACCGCGTGGTGGCGGATGACGCGCTGGACGCCACGGTGCAGGACTACGCCACCACCATCGCCGGCAACGCGCCGCTCACCGTCGGCTCGGTGAAGACCATCGTGGCCGAGGCGCTCAAGGCGCAGCCGGACGAGGCGCTGTGCAACCGCCTCGTGCTGCAGTGCTTCGGCAGCGAGGACTACATCGAGGGCCGCCGCGCCTTCATGGAGAAGCGTCCGCCGCAGTTCCGCGGGCGCTAGCCTACCCCGGCCGGCAGGCCGCCGATACCGCGTTGAACCGGCCCTCCCGAGTGACCCGCGACAGACGGGCCCGGGAGGCGCCGCAAGAGAGAAAGGTCCGATGATGCACCGCCGCGCCCTGCTGGGCGCCGGGCTGGGCGCCTGCGCGCTCCCCATCCCGGCGATCGCCCAGGATCCCTGGCCGAACAAGCCCATTCGCATCGTCGTCGGCTTCGCGGCCGGCGGCGCCACCGACATCAGCACGCGGGTGATGCAGCCGAAGCTGACCGCCCTGCTCGGCCAGCCCGTAGTGATCGACAACCGGCCCGGCGCGGGCGGGAATCTCGCCACTGAGATCGTGGTGCGCTCCCCACCCGACGGCAGCACCTTCCTCATGGGCACGATCGGCGCGCTCGCCATCAATCCCAGCCTCTATGCCAGCCTGCCCTTCGATCCGCAGGCGGACCTCACCCCCGTGGCCATGTCGGGCAACGTGCTGAACGTGCTGGTGGTGCCGGCGGACCGCCCCTGGCGGAGCGTGGCGGACCTGATCGCCGCGGCGAAGAAGTCGCCGGAGACGATCACCTACGGCTCCTCCGGCGTCGGCGGGGCCGGGCACTTGGCGGGCGCGCTGCTGGACGGAATGGCCGGGGTGAAGACCGTCCACGTCCCCTATCGCGGCGGCGGGCCGCTGATGACGGACCTCATCGGCGGGAAGATCGACTACGCCTTCTCCACCGCGCCCACGGCGATGCCCCAGGTGCAGTCCGGCCGTCTCCGCCTGCTGGCCGTTCCTACTCTCAAGCGCGTCCGCAGCATGCCCGACACGCCCGCCGTGGCCGAGACCCTGCCGGGCTACGAGGTGCAGAACTGGTACGCCCTGGTCGGGCCGAAGGGCCTGCCGCCGGAAATCGTGGCGCGCATGAATGCAGTTATGCGGGAGGCGCTGGCGGACCCCACAATCGCCGCCTCGCTGGAAGGGCAGGGGGTGGAGCCGCTGCCCTCCTCGCCCGGGGAACTCGCCCGCTTCATTCGGGAGGAGACGGCGAAATGGGCGCCCATCGTCCGCTCCTCCGGGGCGAAGGTGGAGTAGGCGGATGGATCTCGGCATGCGAGGCCGCCGCGCCCTGGTGATCGGCGGCTCCTCCGGGATCGGGCTCTCCACGGCGGCGCTGCTGCTGCGGGAGGGCGCGGCGGTGACCATCGCTGCGCGCGAGGCGGCGCGGCTGGAGGCGGCGGCGGAGACCCTGCGCGGGGAGACAGGCGCGGCGCCGGACACGGCCGTCTGCGACCAGTGCGACCCCGCCTCCCTCGCCGCCCTCGTCTCTCGGCTGGGGGAGGCGCCGCTGCACGCCCTCGTCCTCGCGGCCGGCGGCAGCCAGCGCAGCGCCTTCGAGAACCTGACCGACGAGGCATGGCTGGAGAACTACGAGTTCAACATCCTCGGCACCGTGCGCGCCGCACGCGCGCTGCTGCCCGGTCTGCGCCGGGCGGGGGATGCGCGGGTGGTGCTGCTCGGCGCCGTCTCGGCCCGGCAGCCGACGGCGCATCAAGTCGTCTCCAACGTCCACAAGGCCGGGGTGCTCGCCCTGGCCAAGACGCTCTCGCTGGAATGGGCCCCGGACGGGATCGGAGTGAACAGCGTTCTGCCCGGCCGGGCCCTCACCCCCCCTCTGGCGCGACCGGGCCGCGGCCATGGCGCGGGACGAGGGGATCGCGGAGACCGATGTGCTGGCCCGCGTGGCCGCGGATATCCCGATGGGTCGGCTCGGGAGTGCGGAAGAAGTGGCGGCGATGGTCGCTTTCCTCGCCTCGCCCGTCGCCGCCTATGTCACGGGGCAGGCCATGGCCGTGGACGGAGGCCTGCAACGCGGGGTCTAGACCCGCGCGCTGAGGGCGAGGGTGGTGAGCTGCGTGATGTCCGGGCCCGTGGTCCGCACCCCTCCCACCGCGCCCACGCCGAGGAGCGCCACCAACTCGGCGGCCGGGCGGAGCTGCGCGGCCGTTCCGCTCGCCTGCCTCGTGCCCACGGCCGCGCCGATAAGATCCGTGAGATCGACCCCGCGGGCGCTGCTCGGCACGGTGCCCGTGGCGCGATAGGCGCCCACCGCCTCCGCCAGCGCCGTCGGGGAGAGGGATGGGGTGGCCGGGCGGAGCGCGGTGGAGAGGGCAGGGGCTGAGGAGGCGCGGTAGATCGCCGCCTCCTGCACCACCCGGTCGAAGCCGCTCACGCTCGCCCCGGCGCTGCGGAGCGCGGCCACGGCGTTGACGGAGCGCGTGCCGGTGGCGCGGGCGGTGATCTCGGTCGCCGGGCTGTCGGTGACGAGGCCGCTGCCTGCCTCCGTCCGGCGCGCCACCACCAGCAGGTCCTGCGCGCTCCCCTCTGGCCCGGCCTGGAAGAGGAGGGAGGCGAATTCCGCGCCGCTGAATTCCGTGCGGCCCGTCACCTCCTCCCCGTTCAGCATCAGGCGGCCGCCCGCCGTGCCGGAAGGATCGTCCCGCATGGCCACGCGGTAGCGCATGCCGCTGTCGTAAAGCTGTCCCCTCGTGTCGAAGAGCGTGGCGACTGAGAGGAGATCGCCGGCCGCTGCCGTGAAGTCCCCCGCGGCGGTGAGGGTCGGGGCCGTGCGGCTGCCCATCGGCGCGTAGACCGAGGCGTCCCGCGCCAGGCGCGCGAAGGCGTCCTCCGCCGAGGCGTCGCGCAGGGCAGGGAGGGCGTTGAGGGAGCGCACCCCAGTGCTCCGGGCCGTGACCTGGAGGGCGGGGCTGTCGATCCGCATGCCCGAGGCATCCGTCCGCCGCGCCACCACCACGAGGTCCTGCGCGCTCCCCGCCGTCCCCGCCACGAATTGGAGAGAGCGGTACTCGGCGGGGGTGAAGTCGGTGCGGCGGGTCACGTCCTCCCCGTCCAGCAGCAGCTTCGCGCCTGATGCCGCGTCCTCCTGCCGCAGTGCCACGCGATAGGAGGTGGCCTCCGCCGCGGCGTTGTAGGGCGAGGTGAAGAGGGCCTGGAGCGCGAAGCGGTCCCCCGCCGCCGCGGTGAAGTTGCCCACGGTGGCGAGGCCGGGCACGGTCTGCCCCTTCAGCGGGGCGAAGAGCACGGCCTGGGAGGCCACCCGCATGAAATCGGCATCGGCCGCTGAGGGATCGACCGGGGTGCGGAGCGCCTCTGCGGTGTTGAGGGAGCGGGTTCCCGTCACCTCGGCACGCAGCAGGGCGGGCGGGCTGTCGGCGATAGCGGTGAGCTTGCCCCCCACCTCCGTGCCGGCCCTCGCCACCACCATGATGTCCTGCGCCCCGCCCTGCGGCCCCGCCACGTATTGCAGCCCGAGGAACTCGGCCGGGGTGAAGTCGGTGCGTGCGGTCACGTCCTCCCCGTTCAGGACAAGCCGGCCCCCCGGGGGGCCGCGGGGATCGTCGCGCAGCGCGACGCGCATCATCGCCGCCTCCGTCTTGCCGGAGAGCGGGAAGAGGTCGCGCAGGGAGAAGCTGTCCCCTGCCTTCACCGTGAGGTCGCCCGCGCCCGAGAGGGTGGGAGCCCTGCGGCTGCCCATGGGGGCGAAGACCGCCGCGTCCCGCGCCAAGCGAAGATAGCCCGCATCCGCCGCCGCCGGATCGAGCTCGCCGCGCAGGGCCGGGGCGGCATTGGCCGAGCGCAGGCCCGTGACATCGGCGGTGATGACGGTGGCGGGGCTGTCCACGATACCGGTCCACTTGCCGTCGCTGCCCTTCGTGGCGGTGCGCGCCACCACCACCAGCTCCTGCGAGCTCCCCTCCGGCCCTGCGACGAATTGGAGGTTGATGAACTCCTCCGGGGTGAAGTCGATCCGGTGGGTCGCGTCCTCGCCGTTCAGCAGCAGCTTGCCGCCGGTCCCGTCCCCGGGATCCCGCAGGGCCACGCGTAGGAGCGCGGCCGGGGGCTTGCTCCCCGCGCTGAAGAGGTCGTGCAATGCGACCTTGTCCCCGCCTTTCAGCGTGATGTTGCCGGCGGTGGTGAGGGTGGGGGCCTGGCGGCTGCCGAAGGCGGCGAAGACGGCGGCGTCCTGGACGAGGTCGATCACGTCCGCATCGGCGTCGCCCACCCCGGGCGCGGTGCGGAGCGCCGGGGCCGCATCGAGCGAGCGGGTGCCGGTCACGAGGGCCGTGACCTGCACGGGCTCGCTGTCCGAGATGCCGGACCACTTGCCGTCCGCGCCCTTCGTCCCCTTGCGCGCCACGGCCACGATGTCCTGCACGCTGCCCTCCGCCCCGGCGACGAATTGCAGCTCGTTGAAGTCCATCGGCTCGAAATCGGTCTGCCCCGTGACATCGGCGCCGCGCAGGATCAGCCGCCCCGCGCCGTCTCCGCGGATGGCGACGCGCACGAGGTCGGCGCTGGGCGAGCCGAACAGTTCCCGCACGGAGAAGGCGTCCCCCGCCCGCGCCGTGAAGCCGCCGACCGGGAGCGGCACGCGGATATCGACGATATCGGCGGTCGCGGAGGAGGGCGACGCCTTGGTGGAGGCCGGGGCGGCGTAGCCGCTGGGCAGGCTGGTATAGAGAGGGGCAGGGCTGCCACTGATGGCGCCGGTCACGGTCGGGTCTCCACGAACCTTTCCGACGCTAGTGTCCGATTCTTATCAGTGCGTTAAATTATCCTACCCGCAGCAGCGTCGGGCCGTGCCGGCGCAGCCAGTCCTGCGCCGCCTCCCGGTGCGGCGTCAGCCGCGCGACATGGGCCCAGAAGCGGTCGGAGTGGTTCAGCTCGCGCAGATGCGCGACCTCATGCGCCACGACGTAGTCGAGCACCCAGTCCGGCGCCATGACCAGCCGCCAGGAGAAGGCGAGCGTGCCATCCGGCGCGCAGCTTCCCCAGCGCGACCGCGTGTCCTTCAGCGAGATGCGCCGGATCTTCACCCCGAGCGCCGCGGCATGGCCCGCGGCCAGCACGGCGATGCGCCGCTTCGCCTCGGCCTTCAGGAAGTCGCCGACGCGGCGGGCGAGGAAGGCCTTGTCCCCGGCCACCACGATCTCCCCGTTCCACAGTATGGCGGGGCCGCGCGTGGTGGGATCGTGGCGAATGGGATGCGGCACGCCGCCCAGCGGAACCCGCTCCCCCTCCGCGAGGGGAACGGGAGGGGCGAGGCTCGCCAGCCGTTCCTTCACCCAGGTTGCATGGGCCGTCAGCAGGGACATACCGGCGCGGCGGCTGGAGCGGGGCGGCAGGGTCACTACCACCTCCCCCGCACGCGGGTCGATCCGGAGCGAGACCCGCCGCGCCCGGGCCGAGCGGTTCCAGCGAACCGGGGTCGGCGTCGGCAGGGCCAGCGGGTGGGCGCGGAGGGGAACGCTCTCGGTCTCGTTATGTTCCATGGACCGGAGAATGGACCCTCGGCGGGGTCCGGTTCAACGGCTTGACAGAGGCGCAGTGAAGGCCGTGGCCGGCGCTATCCCGGGGGCACGCATTTACAACGGCCTGACGGGCCGCTCTTACCGGATCTCGCCGCGCGGTCAGCCCGGATGCGCCTTGAACTCGATCTCCACGAAGGAGAAGGGCACCGTGCCGGCATTGACCACGTTGTGCTCCACCCCGGGCGGGCGGGCATAGGAGATGCCGGCGGCGATGCGCGCCTCCCGCACCGCGCCGCCCGGCTCCTCCAGCAGCATCACCCCGTCCGTCACGGGCACGACGAGATAGGCCCAGCCATGGCGGTGCCAGCCCGTCTCAGCGCCGGGCGGGAAGTCCCAGCGGGTGACGCGGGCGGTGTCGTCGTCCGATTGCAGGGTGGCGACGGCGGGGATGCGGCAGCGCAGCGGCTCGGACAAGGGGGCGGACCTTCCTGGCGGGGGCGGGCATGATCGGCCGGGGCGTCCGGGCCCGTCCAGGGGGTCAGCCCGTGCGGCGGGCGCGCGGCGCGCGGCCCCTGGGCCAGCAGCCGGGCCAAGCGACGACATGGTCCTCCAGCGGCCCGGCCTCGCGCTCGGAGATGGCGCGGCCCCGCACGGAGATGCCGGCGCGGTGGACGCTCTCGGGATCGCCGGAGACAAGGGGGTGCCAGTCCGGCAGGTCCTGCCCGCGGGCGAGGAGGTGGTAGGCGCAGGTGGGCGGCAGCCAGTCCAGCGCGGGCAGCATCTTCGCCTTCAGCTGCACGCAGTCCGGCACATGGGTGCGCCGGTTGACGTAGTCCCGGCAGCCGCCGCCCTGGGTGTCCAGCATGCGGCAGGCGACGTTGGTGAAGTGGATCTCCTCCGTCTCCTCGTCGCGGATTTTGTGCAGGCAGCAGCGGCCGCAGCCGTCGCAGAGGGATTCCCACTCAGCCTTCGTCATGGCCTGGAGGGACTTCCGCTTCCAGAAAGGGAGGGGATTGGACACGGCGCCTCTCTACACCCCCGGCACCCCCAACTGGAAGCTTGACCTGCCCCGCGACTCCGCCTGAATCGGCCCATGCCGCTGGACCTGAGCATCCCCGAGCGCACGGCCTCCACCTGCCGCGCCGCCATGCGCTTCTGCGCCCGCAACCGCTGGGCGCCCCTGGCCGAGATGCCAATCCCCTGCGGGCGGCGGCTGGACATTATGGCCCTGACACCGGAGGGTTATCTCTACGCCATCGAGGTGAAGTCCGGCCCGCGCGACTTCCTCTCCGACCACAAGTGGGAGGAGTACCGGGGCTGGTGCGACCGGCTCTACTTCGCCGTCGACATCGACTTCCCGCAGGAACTCATTCCCGAGGAGATCGGGCTGATCGTCAGCGACGGCTTCGACGCCGTGATGGTGCGCGACACCGAGCACCGGGCGCTGGCGGGCGCGCGCCGCAAGTCGCTGATGCACCGCTACGCCGTGCTGGCCGCTGGCCGGCTGGCGGCGGCGCTCGACCCCGTGGGCGCGCAGGAGATGCGCGCCGCGCTGCTCTGCGAATAGAAGCGGGGGCGAGTAGGGGCGGGCATCACCGTCCCGCGTGCTTGTTGCGCTTGCCGGAACCCTTGGCGAGACCGGTCGTTCCTCTCCGCGCGCCCCGAAGGGCGCTCCCCTTCGGAGAAGACACGCCATGCAACGCCGCACCCTTCCGCTCGCCCTTGCGGGCGCCGCCCTGATCCCCGCCATGGCCCGCGCCCAGCAGGGCATCGACATGCGCGCCCCCGGCCCCGGCGCCACCCCCTCCGCCGCGACCCCGCCCACCAACCTCGCGGGCCAGCCCCCCGAGCGCCTGGCCATGATGACGCATGAGGCCGGGCACTTCTCCCTCGTCACCGCGCGCCTTGGCATGGAGAAGGCGACCAACCCCGACCTCAAGCGCTTCGCCAATTTCGAGGTGCGGGAGCAGGAGGGCGTCGCCCAGGCCATGAAGCTGGCCGGCCATAACTTCCCAGATCCCAGCTTCACCGGCGAGAAGGCGCAGGTGATGAACCGCCTGAACGCGGCCAGCGGTGAGGCCTTCGACCGCATGTTCATCCAGGTGCAGGAGCAGGGCCACCAGGAGCTGCTGAACCTCACGACGGCGGTCGCCGAGAGCGCCAACGCGCCCGTGCCGGACAAGATCACGGCCCTGCTGGCCAGCGACCGCATCCGCGAGCACCTGATCGACCTCGGGATGCTCCAGGGCCGCCGCTGAGGCACGGTCGCTGAGGGCGGGCGGCATCCGGCCGCCCGGAGCCTCTGGCGGTCCTAGCCGCCCAGCCCGCCCACGGTCGCGGCACCTTCCGGCAGCAACTCGGCCAGCCGGACGGTGCCGCCCCATTCCTGCACGAGGATGCCGCCCACCACCTCCTCGATCCGGTGGTCGGCGCCCTTGACCAGTACGTCGGGCCGGATCGCCTCGATCAGCGAGACGGGCGTCTCCTCGTCGAAGATCGTGACGAGATCGACCGAGGGCAGGCTGGCCAGCACGGCCGCCCGCGCCGCCTCGTTCTGCACGGGCCGGGTCGGTCCCTTGAGCTGCCGCACGGCGCCATCGGCCTGTACGCCCACGATCAGGCGGTCGCACCAGCGCCGCGCCTGCTCCAGCAGGTGGATATGGCCGGGATGCAGCAGGTCGAAGGGGCCGTCGGTGAAGCCGACCCGCCAGCCCCGCCGCCGCCAGCGCTCCGCCTGCTCGGCCACACGCATGCGAGAGACGATCTTGCGGAGCGCGCCGTGCTGCCCGCCCAGCGCCTCCAGCATGTCGGTGTCGCGCGCGACCGCCGTGCCCATCTTGCCCACCACGAGTCCGGCCGCGATGTTCGAGAGCCGAGCGGCGACCGGCAGGGGCAGGCCGGCGGCGAGGCCCGCGGCCACCACCGCCACCACCGTGTCCCCCGCGCCCGAGATGTCGATCACCTCCGCGGCCTCGGCGGGGAACTGGTGGAGCACGTCGCCCTCAAGCAGGGTCATCCCGTCCCGCCCGCGGGTAACGAGCACGGCGCCGAGCCGGTGGCGGTCGCGCAGCGCGCGCGCCGCGGCGAGCAGCCCCGCCTCGGTATCCACCGGCATCTCCGTGGCCCGGCGAAGCTCGGCGCGGTTCGGCACGATGAGGTCGGCGCCGGCATAGGGGGAGAAGTCGTCGCCCTTGGGGTCTACCACCACGCGCCGCCCGGCGGCATGGGCGGCGGCGATCAGCTTCTCCGGCACCTCGCCGGCGAGCACGCCCTTCCGGAAGTCCGACAGCACCATCACCCTCGTCGCCGCCACCGTGTCCTGCGCGATGCGGACGAGCCGGTCGGCGAGGCGGGGATGGATCGGCTGCGCCACCTCCTGGTCCGCTCGCAGCAACTGCTGGCCGGAGGCGATGAAGCGCGTCTTGGTGGTGGTGGTGCGCCCGCCCTGGACGAGGAGCCAGGGCTCGACACCCGGCTGCCCGCCGATGAGGCCGGTGAGGTCCGAGCCCGCCTGGTCGTCCCCCACCACGGAGAGGAAGGCGACGGAGGTGCCGAGGGCGGTGAGGTTGCGCACCACGTTCCCGGCCCCGCCGGGCATGGCCACCTCCCGCTCCACCGAGATCACGGGCACGGGCGCCTCGGGCGAGATGCGGGTGACGTGGCCGTAGACGGTGCGGTCGAGCATGGCGTCGCCGACCACGAGAACGGAGGCGCGGCGGAGGGAGCGCACGGCCTCGGCGAGGTCGGCGGCGGCCATGGACGGAACAGGGGTGTCGGGCGCGGGGCCGGTCATCCCCACGGGCGTAGCCCGCCGCCGGGGCGGGTGGCAACGGGTGCGTCGCGCGGTGACAAAGCATTAACTACCCGCGGCGCAGATTCAGGCCGCGATGGTAGCCCTCACGCATCCGGCCCAGGACGGGCCCCCGCCCCTGGCGGCGCTGCTTTTCCGCCCCGGTCCCGGCCTCGCGCCGGAAGCCCACCGCGTCGCGCGCGCCCTGCTGGAGGATGCCGCCCGCAACCGCGGCGGCCGCGTCTCCTCTGCCGCGGACGGCACCTGGCGGCTGGTCGCCGCCCCGCCCGCGCTGGAGATGGCCCGTCGCGCCCTCTCGGCCGTGCTGAACGGCCGCGACGCCGCCCTGGTGACCGAGGCCCTCGCCGTCCCACCCGCGCCCGTCGAGGCGGGAAGCGGGCTGGAGGCGATCCTTTCCGCCCGGCCGATCATCGGCCTCTTGGAGTTCCGGCCGATCCTCGGCTTCGGCCCGGGCGGCGTGCCGCGCCCGGCCGGGCTTCGCGTGCTGCCCTCGGCCAGCGCCATCACCTCGGCACTCGGCCCGGCCTGGGCGGGCGAGCCCTGGCATTCGCATGCCTGGGGGCTGGTGGCCCGGCGCGCGCCCGGCCTCGTCCCCGACACCGAGGGGGGGCTGCACCTCGATCTTCCTCCCGAGGCGCTGGGCGAGGGGGAGTCCGGCTTCCTTCCCGTCCTGCCTCCGCGCACCCTGGCCTACCCGCCGCCCGTTCCCTTCGCCGTGAATGGGCCGGGCACGGCGGCGCTCGCGCTCATCGATCCCGCGCGCCTTCCCGGCGCGGTGCTTCACCTCAACCATGATCCCGCCCTGCAAGCCCTTCCCCAGGAGTTCTGGCGGCAACTGGGTCCGGGCCGCGTGGTGCTGGAAGGGGTGGTGGACGCCGCCGCGGTGGAATGGGGGCTGGCACAGGGCATCGCGCGCTTCTCCGGCCCCTGGGCGGACAGGCTGCTGGCCGTACTGCGGCGGAGGGGCGGGTGAGGACGGCCCAGGCCGTCCCGGCGTTGCGCGCCCTCTCGCCCGAGCCGCCGCGCATTGGCAGCCATCTTTCCGTGGTCGACCCGCCGCCCCTGACCGGGCCGGACGGGGGTGCGGCGGACCTGGCCGCGCTGGTGCGGCGCTGCCTCGCCTCCGGCTCCGTGCGGGACGTGCTCTGGCTGCGCCTGTCGCGCCTGCCCAAGGGGCTGGACCGCCCCCATCACCGCCGCCTGCTCCGGGAGGCGCTGGCTTTGCCGCAGCACGCCCGCCGAGCCCGGGTCTTCCACCTGCCAGACGGCGACATGGCCGTGGCCACCGCCCCGCCGGACACGCTGCGTCCTGCTGTGCTGCGCGCGCTCGAGGGGGCGGTGGAGGAGGAGGCAATCGGGCAGATTGTCCGCGCTCTCAGGCTTCCAGATCAATCGGGTGCGCTGCTCGCGGGGTTGGAAGAGAGCCTCGGCCTCGCGCCGCGCGAAGGGGCGGCCCCGCCCAGCCTTCCGCCTGTGGAGGCCGGGGCGCTCGCAGCCGTCCTGCCGACCCTGACGCGGGCGGACCCCGCCCCCTACCTCCGCCGCCAGCCGATCGTCCGCCTCGCGCCCGAGGGGGAGCCGGGGGTGGTGGCCCATTCCATCGCCCCGATGCCGCGCGCCCTGCGGGACCGCCTGCTACCGGAATGGGGGCTGGATGAGGCGCCGGCGCTGGCCGCCCATCTGCGCCTCTCGCTGGAAACCCGGATGCTGGCGGGCATCGCGAGGCCGGAATGGCTCGCCTCGCCGAGGCCGCTGCACCTCTCGCTCTCGGTGGCCGCTCTCACTTCCGAGGCCTTCCTCGCGCTGGACGGGCGGCTGCCCGGGGCGGTGCGGCCGATGCTGACCCTCGGCGTGGCGGCGGCGGACATCCTCTCCGATCCCGCTGGCTTCGCCCTGGGGCGCGACCTCGCCCTCTGCCGCGGCTACGGGCTGGCGCTGGAGGCGCCGAACGGCGCGGCCCTGGCCCTGCTCCCGCCCTCCCGGCTCGGGGTCGGGACGGTGCGCCTGGCCTGGGGGGATGGGCTGCCCTCCGATCCCGGCCCGGCGGCGGCGCTGGCCGGCGAGGGGGTGGAGGTGGTGCTGACCGGGGCGGACCGCACGGCCGCCATCGCCTGGGGATGGGAGAACGGCATCACCCTTTTCCAGGGCCGGGCGACGGACCGCCATCTCCGCTCCTGACCGGGCCCTCCCTGGCGGAACCGGGCGGGGCACCCACCTCCTTGGGCATGCGCCGCGCCACTGATCCCGCCGCTCCCGCCATCCTGGCCGAGGAGCTGACGAAGCGCTACGGCGACACCCTGGCCGTTGACTCCCTCTCCTTCACCCTGCCGCGCGGCGAAACCTTCGGGCTGCTCGGCGGCAACGGGGCGGGGAAGAGCACGACCATCGCCATGCTGCTCGGCCTGCTCATCCCGAGCGCGGGGAGCGCCCGCATCCTCGGCCACGACATGGCGCGGGACCGCTTCGCGGCGCTCGCCCGGGCGAACTTTTCCTCCCCCTACATCGCCCTGCCGCATCGGCTGAGCGTGCGGGAGAACCTGGCGGTCTACGGCCATCTCTACGGCGTGGCGGGCCTGGGCGAGCGCATCGAGGAGCTGTCGGAGCAGCTCTCCCTCACCGATCTGCTGGACCGGCCGGCGGGGGAGCTCTCCGCCGGGCAGAAGACGCGGGTGGCACTGGCCAAGTCCCTCATCAACCGCCCGGACGTGCTGCTGCTGGACGAGCCCACGGCGAGCCTCGACCCCGACACCGCGGATTTCGTGCGCTCCTGGCTCGAGCGCTACCGGGAGAGAAGCGGCTGCGCCATCCTGCTAGCCTCGCACAACATGGCGGAGGTGGAGCGGCTCTGCGGCCACGTGCTGATGCTCAAGCGGGGGCGGCTGGTGGACAGCGGCTCCCCGGCCGACCTCCTCGCCCGCTACGGGCGGGACGACTTGGAGGAGGTCTTCCTCGACATCGCGCGGGACCGGCGGGCGGGGTAGGTGCCGCCGCTCGCGCCCTTGGCAGGGACGGGCGGGTGCGGTGCATGCTAAGGCTCCGCGCCATGAAGGCGAACACCCGTCCCGGCCCGACGCGCCGGCTTCTCCTGGCGCTCGGCGCCGCGCTCCCGTTCCCGGCCCTGGCTCAGTCGGCGCCGGCGGAGGTGGTGGAGCGCTTCCACGCGGCGCTGATTGAGCTGATGCGCAACGCCCGCTCGCTCGGCACGCGCGGGCGGTTCGAGCGGCTGCGCCCGGCCATGGAAGCCGCTTTCGACCTGCCGGCCATGACGCGGATCGCGGTCGGCCCGCCCTGGTCGCGCATGGGGCGGGAGGGGCAGGCCGCGCTCGTCCAGGCCTTCTCCGACTGGTCGGTCGCCACCTATGCCAACCGCTTCAACGCCTATTCCGGCGAGAGCTTCACCACCTCGGGCGAGACGACGCTCCAGAACGGCGACCGTCTGGTGCGGACCTCGCTGAACCGCGTGAGCGACGCGCCGGTGCAGCTCAACTACCTCCTGCGCCGCGGTGCGGACGGGTGGCGGATCGTGGATGTCTATCTCACCGGCACGATCAGCGAGCTGGCCTCGCGCCGGTCGGAATTCGCCGGCGTGCTCCAGTCCGGCGGGGCGGAGCGGCTGGCGGCGGAGCTGCGGCAGCGGACGGCCGACCTTCTCGGAGGATAGGGCGCGCTACCGTGCGGCGCCGGGGTCCTCCAGCACGTCGATGCGGTCTCCCGCGTCTCCCGTGCGGCCGAGTTCGGCGTCGCGGCGCTGCTGCCACACGCTGCGCAGCCGCGCGTAGAAATCGAGCGAGCCGCTGCGGAGCGCGTTCAGCCCCTCGATGTTCTGCTCGCGCAGGTCCACCCCGGCCACCGCCGTGCGGGCGATGTTCGCCTCGAAGGGTAGGAGCCAGCTGATCGGGTTTAGAAAGCCGTCGCTCACCATGCCCACGGTGTCGCGGGTGTTGGAGGGCCCGGCGAGGGGCAGCATGAGATAGGGGCCGGATTCCACCCCCCAGGAATGCAGCGTCTGCCCGAAATCGCCGGTGCGGCGGGCGATGCCGAAATCGGTGGCCACGTCGTAGAGCCCGCCGACCCCCACGGTGGAGTTAAAGAAGAAGCGCATCGTCGTGTGGCCGGCATCGAGCAGCCGGCCCTGGAGGATGTTGTTCGCGAAGATGCGCGGCTCCGACAGGTTGTCGAGAAAGGAGCGGACGCGGTTCCGCGCATACTCCGGCACCACCTCGCGGTAGCCGAGGGCGACGGGGCGCAGCACCGCGTCGTCCACCGCCAGGTTCGCGTCGAGCACCTGCCGGTTGACCGGCTCCAGCGGGTCCCCCGGCGTGGCCGCCTCTCCCTCCGCCCCCCGGGTGACGCAGGCGCCGAGGGAGAGGAGGAGAGGGAGGATCAGGAGGCGAAGGCGCATGGGAGGACCATAGCCGCCGCCCCGCCCCGGCGCAGCCGCCCCGCGCGCACGTGGCCGTGAAGCCTATGCCCCGGCCGCGCCCTCCGGCGGGGTGGCGAGGAGGGCGGGGCGGAAGAGGAGCGTAACCACCAGCTCCCAGCCCAGCGAGATCATCAGCAGCCGCCCCATGCTGGCCGTGCCGGGATGGCTTGAGAGCCAGAGCGCGCCGAAGGCGGTGGCCGTTGTCAGTGCGCTGAACACCACCGCGCGGGTGAGGCTGGACTGCAGGAGCTCGTGCTCCCCCGCCCGCCAGGCGACGACGAAGTAGATGTTGAAGGCCACGCCGATGCCGAAGAGCAGCGGCAGGGCGATGATGTTGGCGAAGTTCAGCGGCAGGTCGAGGGCCGCGCAGGTGGCGAGCGTCAGCAGCCCGCTCAGCAGCACGGGCATCATGGCCAGCACCACGTCCCGCACCCGGCGCAGCACAAGGGCGAGCAGCAGGATCACGGCCAGGGCCGAGAGGATGCCGGCCTGGATGAAGGCTCTCACCACGCTGTCCGCCGCCGCCTGGAGGGAGATCGGCACGCCGACCGCCTCGGGCACCACGGCCTGCACGGCGGCGGAGAAGCGGCGGAGGTTGGCGTTGTCGTTCGGATCGCCGGTGGGGAAGGCCTCCAGCCGCACGCGGCCGTCCCGCGCCGTCCAGTCCGCGACGAGTTCGGGCGGAAGTTCCGCGCGCGTCACCGGCCCTGCGGAGAGAAGGGCGCGGATCTGGCCGAGCAAGGTGGCGAGCGGGGCCGTCACCGCCTCCGCCGCCGCGGCGCGGCGGTCCGGCGGGGCGGCGGCCAGCCCTTCCAGGGTGCCGGCTAGGCGACGCGCGGCCGTGGCTGGCTCGTTCCCCGCGCCGGAAGCCGCCCCGCGCAGCGCGGCGGCGGCGGTGCCCAGGCGCTGCACGAGCTCCGCGTCACCGGGCGGGGGGAGCGGCTGCACCCCCTCCAGCGAGGGGGAGAGCAGCATCGCGGCGTCCGCCACCAGCGCCAGCTTCTCCTCCTGCTGGCCGGGCACGAAGCTGTCGAGCGTGACCGTGCGGGAGACCTCCGGCAGGGCTTCCAGGCGCCGGGCCAGCGCGTCCGCCTCCTCTGGGGAGGGGAGGAGAGCGCTGATCGTGTTCGGCGTGCGGTCCGGGTCGGCCATGAGGTCCGCCATGGCCTGCATGGATTCCACCTCCGGGCTGCGGAGGTGCAGCGGGTTGAAGTCGAAGCGCACGAGGGGCAGCAGGGCGGCCGAGCCCACCGCAGCGAGGGCCGCGATCCACAGCACGGCGCGGCGGTGGCGGTGCAGCGCGTGCTCGACCGGAGCGAGGGCGGGATAGCCGAACTCCGCCCGCCCCCCCGCGGGCGGCCGCATCAGCACGAGTAGCGCGGGCAGCAGGGTGACGCCGAGCAGCAGGGCGACGACCATGCCAAGGCCGGCGATCAGGCCGAGTTCGGCGACGCCGACATAGCTCGTCGGCAGGAAGGCGAAGAACCCCGCCGCAATCGCCGCTGCGGCGAGCGCGAGGGAGCGCCCCACGCCCCGCCCGGCGGCGGCCAGCGCGTCCCGGATGTCCGGGTGACGCTGCTGCTCGGCGAGGCAGCGGACGCAGAGCTGGATGCTGAAGTCGATCCCCAGCCCGACAAAAAGCGGAATGAAGGCCACGGAGATGAGGTTGAACCGCCCGGCCGCGAGCAGCCCGAGCCCGGCCGTGACGAGCAGCCCGAGCAGAGTGGTGAAAAGGATGACGGCCACGAAGCGCGCGGAGCGCACGGCGAGCCAGAGGATGCCGACGAGCGCCAGCAGCATCGCGCCCGTCACCAGCTCCGCGTCCTGGGCGAGGCTGGCGAACTCCTCGTCGGCCAGCGGCACGGGGCCGGTCAGGCGCAGGGTCACGCCATGGGCGGGGTCGAGGCCCAGTGTTCGCGCCGTCTCGCGGATCGCCTCGCTGCCCGCGGTGCCGGGCTGGAGGGCGCCGTAGTCCATTACGGGCTGGACGAGCACGAAGCGCCGCGTCTCCCGCGGCCCCGGCTGCCCGCCGCCGATGAGGGCGCGCCAGGAGAAGAAGGCGGGGCGCCCGGCGAGCACCGCCTCGAAGGCGTCGGAGAGGGCCCTCGCGGCGGGGGCGATGTCGCGAAGGGAGGCATCACCGCGCGCCACCCCATCCAGCACGGTGGAGATAACGCCCAGCACGCCCCGCAAGCCTGGATCGGCGGCCAGCGGTCCGAGAAAGGGCTGGGCGCGGACGAGCGCCTCGGTCGTCTCCTGCACCGTGCCGAGGGGGCGGAGGAGCAGGCCGTTGCGGTCGAAGAAGGGGCCACCATCGGGGCGGCGGACGCTGCGGAAGGTGCCCCGCCTCTCCCCCAGCCCGGCCGCGAGGCGCGCGGCGGCGGATTCGGCGATCTCGGCCGTCGAGCCGTCGATCACCACAACGATCAGGTCCTCCTGCTGGGGGAAGGCGGCGTCATAGGCGATCTCGCGCTTGCGCCATTCTAGATCGGTCGAGATCAGCTCGGCCGTGTCCGTCGTCATCGCGAAGTGGCGCGCGGTGTAGAGGAGCGCGGCGAGGGAGAGGGCGAGGCCGAGGAGCAGGACCACCCAGGGGCGGGCGGCGCTGAAGGCAACGACGCGGCCGATAGGGGAGGTCTGGGTGGCCACGTCGGCGCCTCGCGGTCAGGGGTCGGCCGGCACCGGGGCCGGGATGCCGGACCGGATACACGCTCCCCGGCCCCGAGGCCACGCCGCGGGGTTCAGGCGGCGCCCAGCTGCGGCAGCACCACCTCCCGCGCGCGGCGGACATCCTCCTCGAAGTCGATCTCGATCCAGGGCAGGGCGGTGATGTCCACCACGCGGAAGCGGTCGGGCCCGGCGAGGATGAGGTCGCGGATCGCCTCCTCATATTCCAGTTCCCGCCGGCCTGCGGCGACGAGAGCGGCGGAGCGCTCCGCCAGGGCGGCGGCAGTCCCGGCGGAGAAGCGGAAGAAGCCCACGGACTCCCCATGGCTGTCATGCGCTTGCTCCGGCTTCTTGCGGAAATCGACGATGGTGCCGTCGCGGAAGCAGATCTTCACGGGCTCGTCGCCGGGCTCGATGTCGCGGTCGAGCAGGAGGATGTTCTCGCCCGGCGCCTCGATCAGCGCGCCGATCATCCGGGGATCGTAGAGAACGTCGCCGTCCATCAGCAGCACCGGCCCGCCGGTGCGCAGTGCCTCCTCCTGCACGGAGAGGGAGACGAGGCTGCCCTCGCGGAAGTCCGGGTTCCCAACGAAGCGCACCTGCCCGGACCGGCCGAGCCGCTCGACCTCCGCCTCGATCAGCGCCCGCTCGAAGCCGACCGTGATGCTGACGGAGCGGATGCCGTGCTGATCCAGCGCGTCGAGATGCCGGGCGAGAAGGGTGCGGCCGCCGAATTCGAGCAGGATCTTGGGGCGGTCATGCGCCCCGCCGAGGCGCCGGCCCACCCCCGCGGCGAGAATGATCGCGGAAGGGGGGGAAGGGGAAACGGTCAACCAGAATATCCCGCGCGGCTCTTCATGGCGCGTGAAGGTAAAGTTACTATCCGCACCCGGCAAGGGCGGCCATCCTGACCTACTCTGCAACCTGCCTTCGCAACGAGAGGAAGCGCCTTGAGTGATGCGAGCCTGTCGGGCCTCTGGCCCGGGGACACCCCTTCCTCGTCGCCCGTGACGCGTTTCGCCGCGCTCCGGCGCGAAATCGCCTCGCCCTCCCTCTCCTTCCTGATGGAGGCGCATGACGGCCTCTCCGCCAAGATCGTGCAGGAGGCGGGGTTCCGCGGCATCTGGGCCTCGGGGCTGACAACCTCGGCCTCGCTCGGGCTGCGCGACAGCAACGAGGCGTCCTGGACGCAGGTGCTGGACGTGCTGGAATACATGGCCGACGCCACGACGTTGCCCATCCTCGTCGATGGCGACACGGGGCACGGCAACTTCAACAATGTGCGCCGCTTCGTCCGCAAGCTCTGCGAGCGCGGCATCGCCGGCGTCTGCATCGAGGACAAGCTCTTCCCCAAGACAAACTCCTTCATCGGGGAGGCGCAGCCGCTCGCTGATGTGGATGAGTTCTGCGGCCGCATCAAGGCGGGCAAGGACAGCCAGACGGATGATGACTTCGTCCTCGTCGCGCGCGTTGAGGCGCTGATCTCCGGGCAGGGTATGGAGGAGGCGCTGCGCCGCGCGGAGGCCTATCACCGCGCCGGCGCCGACGCGATCCTCATCCACTCGAAGAGGGCGGATGCGGACGAGATCTTCACCTTCGCCGAGCGCTGGGCCAACCGCGCGCCGCTGGTGATCGTCCCCACCATGTACTACGCGACGCCGACCGAGCTGTTTCGCCAAGCTGGCATCTCCACCATCATCTGGGCGAACCACCTGCTGCGCGCCTCCATCACCGCCATGCGGGAGACGGCCGCGCGCATCCACGAGGACCAGTCCCTCGTCCGCGTCGAGGGAAGCGTGGCGACGGTGAAGGACATCTTCCGCCTCGTTGGCAATGCCGAGCTGGAGGAGGCCGAGCGCCGCTACCTCCCGGCCCGCCCCGCGCCCGGTGCCATCGTGCTCGCGGCCTCGGGCGGGGAGATAGGCGGGCTGACGCTGGACCAGCCGAAATGCATGCTCGACATCCGCGGTCAGTCGCTGCTGCAGCGCCTCGTCGGCACGCTGCGCGAGAGCGGCGTGCGGGACGTGACCGTGGTGCGCGGCTACCGCAAGGAGACGGTGCCGTTCCAGGGCATCCGCACGCTGGACAACGACCGCCATGCCGAGACAGGCGAGGCCTGGTCGCTCGCCTGCGCGCGGGAGGCGATCAGGGGCGAGACGATCATCGCCTATGGCGACGTGCTCTTCCGCCGCTACATCCTGGACAGCCTGCTGACGAGCAGCGCCGACGTGGTGGTGGCAGTGGACACGCTCGGTGCACAGCCCCGCCCGGGCAAGCGGGACCTCGTCGCGGCGGACCGCCACTTCTCCGGCGACTATCTCGACGACCGCCCCGCACATCTTCGCCTCATGGCGCATGAGGTCGCGCTCGGCGATCTCTGCGGCGAGTGGATGGGCCTCGCCCGCTTCACCGCGCGCGGCGCGGAATGGTTGCGGGAGGAGATCGCGGTCATGGAGGCGGAAGGGGTGCTGGAGGGGGCCGACTTACCGGCCCTGCTCACCCGCCTCGCCGCGAAGCACCCCGTGCGCGTGAAGTACTTCACCGGCCACTGGCTAGACGTGGACACGCTTACCGACCTCGCCGAGGCCCGCAACTTCACATGATCACGGCCGATGACTTCATCGCCGAGGCCGGCCGTGCCGGCTTCGACTTCTACAGCGGCGTGCCCTGCAGCTTCCTCACGCCGCTGATCAACGGCGTGCTCTCCACGCCCTCCCTCGCCTATGTCGGCGCGGCGAGCGAGGGGGAGGCGGTGGCCATCGCCTCCGGCGCTTGGCTCGCGGGGCGGCGAACGGTGGTGATGTGCCAGAACTCCGGCCTGGGCAATGCGGTGAACCCGCTGACCTCCCTCAATCATCCCTTCCACATTCCCACCCTGTTCCTCACGACATGGCGCGGCGAGCCCGGCATTCCGGACGAGCCGCAGCACGAGGTGATGGGCGAGATCACGCAGGACCTCATCTCCCTCATGCGGCTGGAGCAGGCGCCTTTCCCCCAGGCGCGGCAGGCCCTCGGCCCGGCGCTGTCCCATGCGGTGGAGCGGATGGAGGCGACGGGGCTGCCCTTCGCCATGGTGGTCCGCAAGGACGACGTGGCGGAGCGGGAGCTCGACCAGCCCCAGCGCGCCCTGCCGCCGCCCGGCACGCGCGAGAGCTTCCCGGCCGGCGGCGACCGCCCCTCCCGCGCCGCGGTGCTGGAGCGCTTCCTCGCCATCGTGCCGGAGGAGGCGGGGGTGATCGCCACCACGGGCAAGTGCGGGCGCGAGCTCTTCACGCTCGCGGACAGGCCGCAGCATCTCTACCAGGTCGGCTCCATGGGCGGGGCCAGCGGCATGGGGCTCGGCGTCGCGTTGAACACGGAGCGGCCCGTGGTGGTGCTGGACGGGGACGGCGCGGCGCTCATGAAGCTTGGCACCTTCGCCACCATCGGCGCCCAGGCGCCGCGCAACCTGATCCATGTGCTGCTGGACAACGGCGTGCATGACTCGACGGGCGGGCAGGCGACCGTCTCGGCCTCGGTGGATTTCGCCGCCATCGCCCTCGCCTGCGGCTACCGCTACGCCGCGTCCTGCGCCTCGCTGGACGGGTTCGAGAGCGCCTTCCGCGCCGCCCTGGCAGGTGGCGGGCCCGCGTTGATCCACCTGCGCATCGCGCCGGGCTCCATGGCGAAGCTCGGCCGGCCGACGGTGAAGCCGGCCGATGTCGCGCGCCGCTTCCGCGACTTCCTGGCGATTCCGGGCGCGGAGCCCGCCGCCACGTGATCCTGACCTCCGCGGTCAGCCTCCTCGTCGGGCTGGCGATCGCCGTCGCGCTCATCGCGCCCAACGACCCCGCCGCGATCCTCCGGCTCCTGCTGGATACGGGATGGTGGATGGCGGCCGTGCTCGTGCTCAATATCGCGCAGATCTTCGCCTCCGGCCTCGGCTGGGGGCCGTTGATCGAGGACCCGCGCCGCCCCGGCGCGCTCGGCCTGGCCTGGCTGCGCTGGATCCGCGTCTCCGCCAACGCGCTGCTGCCGATCGTGCAGGCGATGGGAGAGCTGATCCGGGCGCAGCTTCTCGTCCGCCACGGGGTCGCGAAGGTGCGGGTGATCGCCAGCCTCGCCATCGATCTCGGCACGGAGATGGCGTCGCAGATCGTCTTCTCCCTTCTCGGCCTCGCCGTGCTGCTGATGATCCCGCACGCGACAGGCTCCTCCACCACCCTCTGGGCCGTGGTGGGCACGGCGCTCGGCGCGGGGATCACCGGCGTGTTCATCGCGGCACAGCGCTGGGGCCTGTTCCGGGTGGTGGAGACGATGCTGCCGAAGCTGGCTGCGCGTGCCGGGTGGACCTCCCTCGGGGAGCTGTCGGGGCTGCACGACACGGTGGTGCGGCTCTACGGCCAGCCCGGCCGTCTCTGGCGCAGCGGGCTCTGGCACTTCGCCTCCTGGCTCATCGGCGTCTTGGAAACCTGGGCTGCCATGCGTGCGGTGGGCATCGAGGCCGGGCTGGCCGAGGCGCTGGTGATCGAGAGCCTCGGCCAGGCTGTGCGTAGCGCGGGCTTCTTCGTCCCCGGCGCGCTCGGCGTTCAGGAGGGCGGATACGTGCTCATCTGCGGGCTGTTCGGCATTCCGCCGGACCGCGCCATCGCCCTAGTCCTCGTCCGCCGTATCCGGGACATCATCCTCGGCCTGCCCGGTGTGATCTCCTGGCGATGGAGTGTCGCCACCACCCCCGCAGCGCCAGCCGAGGCTGGGGCAGGGAGCCACCCATGAGCACCACCCCCATCCTCCTCACCCCGGGCCCGCTGACCACGGCGGAGGCGACGCGCCGGGCCATGATGCGGGACTGGGGCTCGCGCGACCCCGCCTTCATCGCGCTGACGGCGGAGCTGCGGCAACGCCTGCTGGCCGTGGCGAATGGCGAGCGCACGCATGCGGCGGTTCCCCTCCAGGGTTCCGGCACCTTCATTGTCGAGGCGGCGATCGCCACCCTCGTCGGGCCGGCGGACAGACTGCTGGTCCTCGTCAACGGCGCCTATGGCGAGCGGATGGTGGCCATTGCGCGCCGCATGGGCCGCGCTGTGGAGGCCCTGCGCTGGCCCGAGGACCGGGCGGTGGAGCCGGGCGCGGTGGCCAAGGCGCTGCGGGCGGACCCCTCCATCACCCATGTTGCGCTGGTTCATTGCGAGACGACGACGGGCATCCTGAACCCGCTTCACGCCATCGCCGCTGCGGTGGCGGGGGAGGGGCGGGCGCTGCTGCTGGACGCGATGAGCAGCTTCGGCGCGCTGGAGATCGACCTCTCCACCACCCCCATCACCGCCGTCCTCGCCTCCTCGAACAAGTGCCTGGAGGGGGTGCCGGGGATCGGCTTCGCCCTCGTCCGGCCGGAGGCGCTGGAGCGGGCGGCGGGCGCCAGCCCCTCCCTCTCCTTCGACCTGCACGCCCAGTGGAAGGGCTTCGAGAGCGACGGCCAGTGGCGCTTCACCCCGCCCGTGCAGGTGGTGGCCGCGCTGGTCGAGGCGCTGCGGTTGCTGGAGGCTGAGGGCGGCCCCGCCGCGCGCCGCCGCCGCTACGCGGACAATCTTGCCACGCTGCTGGCCGGGATGCGGCGGCTGGGCTTCGAGCTGTTCCTGGAGGAAGCGGTCCAGGCCCCGATCATCGCGACGTTCCGCATGCCGGAGAGCCGCGCCATGGCCTTCCGCCCCTTCTACGACGCGCTGGCAGAGCGCGGCTTCCTCATCTACCCCGGCAAGCTCACCCGGGCAGAGACCTTCCGCATCGGCTGCATCGGCGCGCTGGACCGCCGCGACTTCGAGCGGCTTCTGCTGGCGGTGGCGGAGGTGGTGGCGGCGCTGGAAGCGGCCTAGGGCCGCTGCCCCGCCCCTTGCTGCCGCGCGCCGGCGATGGCGAGGTAGAGCGCCGCCCCCGGCGTGATGATCGCGGCCGCCCAGAGCATCGGCACCGCCGCGCCGACCCAGATGAGCACGGGCACGAGGGCCAGGAGGTCGTCGGGATCGATGGTGATGCCGGGTGCGAGGTCATAGCCGCGCAGCGTGCCGATCCGCAGGACGTGGAGCTGCCAGAAGATCGCCCCGATCGCCGCCCCCGCCACCGTGCCGAGCAGCGGGCCAGTGGCGCCGATCACCGCCATTTGCCCGGCGCCAATGCCGATGAAGGCGATGATATTGGAGAAGCAGTCGCTGATGAGGTCGTAGCGGTGCCCGGCGGGGCTCGACTGCCCGGTCTGCCGCGCCAGTTCCCCGTCCGCGCGGTCGAGCAGCATGGAGAGGAGGAAAATCGCCCCGCCCACGTACTGCCAGGGCCCGGCATCCCAAGCGAAGGCGGCCGCGGCGGCGATGCCGGTGACGAGGCGCAGGGTGGTGATGCTGTTCGGCGTAATCCCGCTGGGCGCGACGGCGCGCACGGCGGGGCGCACGATGCGGTGGATGACGGTGTTGCTGCTCATCGCCTCAAGCTGCGGTGGGTTGGGGGTTCCGCATGACGCGGCGCGCGATGCGGATGAAGAAGGGCACGGTCGTCGGGCGCAGCAGGCGCTTGTCGTGGCCGGCCATGCGGCGGCCGTTCTCGGCGAGGCAGCTGTCGATCAGCTCCGACGCGCTCATGCTGACCCCGATGGAATCCGACGATGCCGTGAAGTTCGTTCCCTTCGAGGAGCCGCCGAGGTCGCGCGCCATCACCAGCCGTTCCCAGATCAGCACGGCCCAGACGGCCGCCGTCTTGGCCAGGAACCAGGGCTTGCGCCACAGGGGCTGCCGCGCGCGCTGCCATGCTGCCCAGTTCGCGAAGAAGAGGATGTGGCGCGCCTCTTCCTGGATCACGGGCTCGAAGGTGTCCACGAGGTCGGGTGGGAAATACCCCGAGCGGCGCGCGGCCTCGAAGAGGCCGAAGGCGAAGAAGCTGTCGATGCACTCGCTGTGGCCCGTGCGCATCCAGCCTCATTCGACGTCGCGGTAGCCCGTGTAGTCCGGCTCCGGCTCCAGCACGACGCCATAGGCCTCGACGAGGTTGGACAGCACCTTCTTGTGGCGCGCCTCCTCCTCGCCATCCATGACCATCGCCCTGTGCAGCAGCGGGTGCTTAATGGTGGCGGCGTAATCGAGCACGCGCAGAGAGGCGCGGCCCTCCGTCTGCACGGCGATGTCCCATATGGGCAGGCCGGTCAGCCGCGCATGGGCGTCGGGATCGAGCGTCGGCCAGTCCAGCACGCGCGGCTTGTAAGGGTTGTGCGTCTCCAGCAGCATCCGGGCGAACATCTGGCCGTGAGCGTCGCTGCCGATCCTCACGGGCCCCGGCGCGTCGAAGGTCCAGTTGCGGGCGTAATGGTCAGCCTGCGCGACCTTCGGGCTGTCGAGGAGAACGGTCTCGGCGGAACTGGACGACATAACGAACCCCGGAGTTGAAGCGGCGCGCCTTCGCCGGCGGCGATTAATGTCCGCCCAGGACGAAAGCGCAACCCGGGCGGGTCTTGCGACCCGAGGGCTGGCCCTAGGTTATAGGAAACCGCCGCACCCACGCCTAACCTGCGTTAGAGGGGCGGGCCGCGGCGGCCCGAGGGGGAAGGATCGGTCTGCATGCGGGTTCTTCTGGCACAACCGAGGGGCTTCTGCGCCGGAGTCGTCCGGGCCATCGACATCGTCGAGCGCTCGCTCGCCCGGTTCGGCGCGCCGGTCTACGTGCGTCACGAGATCGTGCACAACGCGCATGTCGTCGAGACGCTGAAGCGGAAGGGCGCCGTCTTCGTCGAGGAGCTCTCCGAAATCCCGGACGGCGCGGTCACCATCTTCAGCGCCCATGGCGTCGCCCGCTCCGTGGTGGAGGAGGCAGCCGCGCGGAACCTCCCGGTGCTGGACGCGACCTGCCCGCTCGTCGCGAAGGTCCATGTCCAGGGCAAGCGCTACGCGGCGCGTGGCCGCACGCTGGTGCTGATCGGCCATGCCGGCCACCCGGAAGTGGACGGCACGCTCGGTCAGGTGGACGCGCCCGTGCATCTCGTCTCCTCCGCCGAAGAGGTGGAGCGCCTGGAGCTGCCGGCGGAGACGCCGGTGGCCTACATCACCCAGACGACCCTGAGCGTGGACGACACGCGAGGCATCATCGCCGCCCTCCGCGCCCGCTTCCCCGACCTGGAAGGGCCCGATGTGTCCGACATCTGCTACGCCACGCAGAACCGGCAGGTCGCCGTGCGCGAGCTCTGCGCGCAGGTGGACCTGCTGCTCGTTGTCGGCAGCCGCAACAGCTCCAACTCCAACCGGCTGCGCGAGATCGGGGAGGAGCAGGGAGTGCCGAGCCATCTCGTCGGCAACGGGGGCGAGCTGGACCCCCGCTGGCTGGAAGGCGTTTCCACGGTGGGGCTGACGGCGGGGGCCTCAGCCCCAGAGGAGCTGGTCCTCGACGTCCTGGCAGCCCTGCGCCAGCACGGCACCTCCCATGGGGAGGTGGAGGTTGCGGCCATGGCGGGAATCCAGGAAAACATCGAGTTCCGCCTCCCCGCCGAGCTCAGGACACCCTCGTCCACGACGCTCGCCCAGCCAGCCGAGTAAGAAGGAGCGCAGCCTTGGGAATTCCCGTGCTGCAGGCCGCCCGGATCGGGGCTTATCTGCTGAAGCAGCAGCTCTCCGGTCGGAAGCGCTATCCGCTGGTCCTGATGCTGGAGCCGCTGTTCCGCTGCAACCTGGCCTGCGCCGGCTGCGGCAAGATCGATTATCCCAACGAGATCCTGAACCAGCGCCTCTCCGTCGAGGAGTGCATGGAGGCGATCGACGAGTGCGGCGCGCCCGTCGTCTCGATCGCGGGCGGCGAGCCGCTGCTGCACAGGGACATGCCGGAGATCGTGCGCGGCTACCTGGCCCGCAAGAGGTTCGTCATCCTCTGCACCAACGCGCTGCTGCTGGCCAAGAAGATCGACGACTACGAGCCGAGCCCCTCCTTCACCTGGTCCATCCACCTCGATGGCAACCAAGCCATGCACGACAAGTCCGTCTGCCAGGAAGGCGTGTACGAGAAGGCCGTCGAGGCGATCAGGCTGGCGAAGTCCAAGGGCTTTCAGGTCTCGATCAATTGCACCCTGTTCAACGATGCCGATCCCGAGCAGACCGCGCGCTTCTTCGACGATGTGACGGCGCTCGGCCTGAACGGCATCACCGTCTCTCCCGGCTACGCCTATGAGCGCGCGCCGGACCAGCAGCACTTCCTCAACCGCACGAGAACGAAGGAGCTGTTCCGCGGCATCCTCTCGCGCGGGCGCGGCGGCAAAGCCTGGCCCTTCACCCAGTCCCGCATGTTCCTCAATTTCCTCGCCGGCAACGAGGCCTATCACTGCACGCCCTGGGGCAACCCGACGCGCACGGTCTTCGGCTGGCAGAAGCCCTGCTACCTTCTCGGCGAGGGCTACGCGAAGACCTTCAGGGAGCTGATGGAGGACACGGCCTGGGACCAGTACGGCGTCGGCAACTACGAGAAGTGCGCCGACTGCATGGTCCATTCGGGCTTTGAGGCCTCGGCCGTGCAGCACATGGTCACGAATCCCCTCAAGGCCCTGGCCGTCACGCTGGGCGGCATCCGCACGGAGGGGCCGATGGCGGAGGACATTCCGCTCGATCGGCAGCGGCCGGCGCAGTACGTTTTCTCTGGCCATGTGGAGAAGAAGCTGAGCGAGATCCGCGCGGAGAAGCCGGCGAGTGCGAAGCACGGCCCACGCGTGAGGATCACGCGCTCAGGAAGCGGCGAGGCCGGGCCCGAGCCGGTCGCAGCCGCGGAGTAGAGCGCGGAAGCCCCGCTCCGCCTCCCACCCCGTCCGGATCAGGGCGGGGATTTGGCGGGGATCGCGGGCGAGGGCGCTCAGCACGGCGGGCAGGTCCATCCCGCCGTCCGGCCTCATCCCGACCCGCGCGGCGGGGGGAAGAGTGCGGTCCGCCGCGTCGGAGATGGCACGGGCCGCGGCGAAGGGAAGGTTGTGGAGGCGGGCCACCCTGGCCGCCACATGGCTCTCCATGTCCACGGCGAGGGCGCCCGTCGCGCGGTGAAGCGCGGCCTTCTCGGCGGCCTCCGCGACCATCGCCTCCACGCCCAGAATCGGTCCGGACCTCGCGCCGGGCAGGAGGGCGGCGAGGCGGGCGACCCATCCGGGATCGGTGCCGTTATCCGCCACCACCCAATCGCCGGGCCGCAGTCCGGGCGCCAGCGCGCCGGCGATGCCCATGCTGAGAATGCCGCGCGCGCCCGGCGCGAGCCGGTCGAGCGCCGCCTCCAGCCGCGCATGGTCCCCGCCGCCGGCCACCACCGTCACGCCCGGGCCGGCGAGGATGCGCGCCTCCCGCAGCAGCCCCGTGGCCAGGAGAACCGGCGCGGAGGCCGCGCCGACCCTCACATCCCGTGCGCCGGCCGCCGCGCGTTGCTCCGCTTCAGGTTGCGGTAGCGCGCCATGGCCCAGAGCGGGAAGAACCGGGGATAGCCGTGGTAGCGGAGGTAGAAGACGCGCGGGAAGCCGCCGCCGGTATAGGCGTCCTGTCGCCACAGCCCCGTCTCGTCCTGGGTGCGGCGGAGATAGTCGATCCCGCGCGCGACGGCGGGGTGGTCCACCTCGCCCGCCGCCATCAAGCCGAGAAGGGCCCAGGCCGTTTGCGAGGCGGTGGAGGGGGCGGGCTCGTAGCCGCGGTAGTCCAGGCTGTAGCTCTCGCAGTCCTCGCCCCAGCCGCCATCGGGGTTCTGGATGAAGACCAGCCAGTCCGCCCCGCGACGCATGCTCGGCGCCGAGCCGTCCAGCCCCGCCGCGTTCAGCGCGATGAGAGCGGACCAGGTGCCGTAGATGTAGTTCACGCCCCAGCGCCCGAACCAGCTCCCATCCGCCTCCTGCTCGCGCTCGAGATAGGAGAGGGCGGCGCGCATGCGCGGGCTCGTCTCCGGCGTCTCGCCGAGCTGGGCCATCATGCCGAGGCAGCGCGCGGAGACATCGGCCGTGGGCGGATCGAGCAGCGCGCCGTGATCGGCGAAGGGGATGTTGTTGAGGTAGTGATGGGTGTTGTCGACGTCGAAGGCGCCCCAGCCGCCGTTGCTGCTCTGCAGTCCCACCGTCCACTCGGCGCCGCGCGCCACCGCCTTGTCATAGCCCGCGCCGAGGCCGAGCTGGCCGCGGGCGCGGTCCATCGCCATCACCACCACCGCCGTGTCGTCGAGGTCGGGGTAGTGGGCATTGCGGTACTGGAAGGCCCAGCCGCCGGGGCGGAGATGCGGGCGCGCCTCGGCCCAATCGCCACGCACCTCCAGCTCCTGCAGGGGCTTCAGCCAGGAGAGGGCGCGCGGCACCGTCGCCTCCGCGGTCTCGCCGCCCACCTCCATCATCGCGTGCGCGGTGAGCGCCGTGTCCCAGACCGGCGAGACGCAGGGCTGGCAATAGGCCTCGTCCTCGCGGATCACGAGGAGCTTCTCGATCGAGCGGCGGGCGATGGCGCGGTCCGGATAGTCCTCCGGGTAGCCGAGCGCGTCGTACATCATCACGGCATTGGCCATGGCGGGATAGATGGCGCCCAGCCCGTCCTCGCCGTTCAGCCGCTCCGTCACGAAGGCCACGCAGCGCTCGATGGCCTGCCGGCGCAGGCGGCGTGGCCATAGCGGCTCGGCCACTTTCAGCCCGCCATCGATGCCGTTGAAGAACAGCGCCCAGGCGGGGTGGCGGTGCGTGCGCACCCGCCGCCGCGGCGCGCGACCCGGCGCGAACAGCTCCTGCACGCGCACGCCGCGCGGGTTGCGCGCCCGCACGCGCAGCGCCTGGAGCACGAGCAGTGGCACCAGCACCGTGCGCGCCCAGTAGGACATGCGCGAGATGTGCACGGGGAACCAGCGCGGCAGCAGGATCATCTCCACCGGGATGGTGGGGACTTGGCGCCAGGAGATCTCGCCGTACATGGCGAGCAGGATGCGCGTGAAGACATTGGCGCGCGCCGCGCCGCCATGCGCCAGGATCGCCGCCCGCGCCCGCGCCATGTGCGAGGCATCCGGGCTGTCGCCGATCATCTTGAGGCAGAAATACGCCTTCACCGACGCGCTGACATCGAGCGCCCCGCCGTGGAAGAGCGGCCATCCGCCGTGCTCGCCCTGGATGCGGCGGAGGTAATTGCCGATCTTCGCCTCCAGCGCGGGATCGTCCGGCTCGCCGAGATGCTGGCGCAGCAGCACGTACTCGGCGGGGATGGTGGCGTCCGCCTCCAGTTCGAAAACCCAGTGGCCGTCCTCGCGCTGCTCGCGGCGCAGCGCCTCGGCGGCGCGGGACACCCCGGCCTCGACCTCCTCCAGCCACGCCGCGTCGGAGGTGGCGAGCATGCTGTCCGGCACGTCCCTCATGCGCCGCCCGCCATGGCCTGTGCCCGGCCCTTCCACATGCCGCCCCGGCCGCGCCAGAGCTGCACGGCGGATTGCAGGGTGAAGAAGGTGTAGGCCGCCCCGATCACCGGGAGCGCCGCGCCCCAGAGAGGGGAGGCGCGGTAGAAGCGCAGCATCGGCTGGAAGGCGAGGGCCATCATTGTCCAGGCCGCGAGCCCCGCTGCCGCCGCCATGCCCGTGCCGAACAGGGCGAGGGCGGGCGGCAGGAGATAGGTCACCACCATCCCCGCCACGGTCCCCGCGAGCAGCAGGGGCGAGTAGCCGAGCTGGGCATAGGCCGAGCGCGACACCATCCGCCCGATCTCGCCGACGCCGCCATAGGGCCGCAGGCTGCGCGCCCGGCGCGTCAGGCCGAGCCAGACCGGGCCCTGCGCCTTCAGGCGGCGGGCGAGGGCGCAATCGTCGATGATGGCCGTGCGGATGACGGCGATCCCGCCCGCCCGCTCCAGCGCCTCGCGCCGGACGAGCATGCAGCCGCCAGCCCCGGCGGCGGTGCGGCGGCGCGGATCGGCCACCCAGGAGAAGGGGTAGAGCATGGCGAAGAAGAACACGAAGGCAGGGATGAGGAAGCGCTCGGCGGCGATGGCACAGGAGAGTTCCGCCATGAGTGAGACGAGGGAGAGGCGCCCGGCCTCGGCCCGGGCGACGAGGGCGCGGAGATTGCCGGGATCGTGGCCGATATCGGCGTCCGTCAGCAGGACGAAGTCCGGCGTATCCCCGGCCGTGGCATGGCGGACGCCCTGCTCCAGCGCCCAGAGCTTGCCCGTCCAGCCCCGGGGCAGGGGGGCGCCGGGAAGCACCTCCAGCGCCGCGCGGCCCGTGGCGGCCGAGGCCGCGGCGGCGGTGCCGTCCGTGCTGCCGTCATCCACCAGCACCACGCGGAAGGGGCCGGGATAGTCCTGGGCGAGAAGGCTGCCGATGGAGCGCCCGATCACGTCCGCCTCGTTCCGCGCCGGCACCACCGCGACCACGGAGGGCCAGCGCGCCGGCTCGGGCGGGGCGTCCCGGTCGTCCCGCTCGCGGGCCAGCCAGAAGCCGCCGCGGAAGACGAGAAGGACGAGCCAGATCGCGGCCGCGAGGAGGCCGAGGGCGAGAGGGATGCTCACGGCAGCATGCCCGTGCCGCGGAACCAGGCCATCGCGTCCGCCACGCCCTCCTGCCAGGGGCGGGCCCGGTAGCCCAGCTCCCGCTCCGCCTTGGCCGAGGTGAAGAACATGCGGTAGCGGGACATGCGCAGCCCGTCCACGGTCAGCAGCGGCTCCCGGCCCGTCAGCCGCGCCACCGCCTCCGCGCCCCAGGCGAGGGGGAAAAGCGGCGCGCGCGGCAGCTTCACCCGCGGCGCGGGCCGGCCGGCGAGGCGGGCGATCTCGGCAAGAAGGGTTTGCAGGGACAGGTTCTCGCCACCCAGGATGTAGCGCTCGCCGATCCGGCCGCGCCCGAAGGCCAGTAGGTGGCCCTCCGCGATGTCGTCCACATGCGCGAAATTGAGCCCGGTGTCCACGAAAGCCGGGATCATCCCGCGCGCGGCATCAAGGATGATGCGCCCCGTCGGGGTCGGGCGGATGTCGCGCGGGCCGATGGGGGTGGAGGGGTTCACGACCACCGCGGGCAGCCCGTCCTCGGCGACCATCCGCTCCACCACCCGCTCGGCGAGGGTCTTGCTGCGCTTGTACGTGCCGATGGCCTCGTCGGGGTCGAGCGGGGCGGTCTCGTCCACTGGCGCGGTGGCGCCCGCCACCTTCAGCGCCGCGACGCTGCTGGTGTAGACGATGCGCTCCACCCCCGCCTCCAGCGCGGCCCGCATGAGGTCGCGTGTGCCGCCCACGTTCACCCGCAGGATCACCGAGGAATCGGGCGCCCAGAGGCGGTAGTCCGCGGCCACGTGGAAGAGGTAGCGCGCGCCCCGCATCGCCCGGGCCAGGGAGGCGGGGTCGGTCAGGTCGCCCTCGGCGGGCACGTGGTCCAGCCCGCCCAGGTTGCCGCGCGGGCTCGCGGGGCGGAGGAGAAGGCGCGGGCGCAACCCGCGCGCGGCGAGAGCGCGCGCCACGGCCGAGCCGAGGAAGCCCGAGGCCCCGGTCACCAGCACCGTGTCGCCGGGGCGCAGCGCGTGGTCCGTTGCCGGGGCGGGGAGGTCGGGGGCGAAGAGGCGGGTCGGCGGCTCAATCGGCCCGTCAGCGTGAGGAATGACCCACTCCCGTCTCTGTGGTCCCCGGCCGCGCGTCACCCCGCCCGGCAAGCCGGGCCGACACTAGGCCAAAGGCTTGCCGTCCCGCAATTTGCCCGGCGGGCGATCCGCCCCGGCAACGACCGGAGGACCTATCCGAAATAGGCCCGCCACCACGCGATGAAATGGCCGAGGCCGGTGCGGAGATCGGTGGTCGGCGCCCAGCCGAAGTCCCGCCGCATGGCGCCGACATCGGCGAAGGTGGCGGGCACGTCCCCGGGCTGCATGGGCTTGAGCACCCGCCGCGCCTTCACGCCGAGGAGGTTCTCGAGCGTGGACACGAGGTCCAGCAGCGCCTCGGGGCGGCTGTTGCCGAGGTTGTAGAGGCGATGGCCGCCCCCCTCCGGCGGGTAGTCGAGGGCGGCGAGGACGCCGGCCACGATGTCGTCGATATAGGTGAAGTCGCGCCGCATCTCCCCCCGGTTGAACAGCGCGATCGGCTCGCCCTTGAGGATTGCGTCGGTGAAGAGCCAGTACGCCATGTCCGGCCGCCCCCAGGGGCCGTAGACAGTGAAGAAACGCAGCCCCGTCAACGAGAGCTCGTAAAGATCGGCATAGGCGCTGCTCATCAGCTCGCCCGCCCGCTTGGTGGCGGCGTAGAGCGAGGCCGGGCGGTCCGCCCGGTCCGTCTCGCGAAAAGCGCCGTCCGTGCGGGAGCCGTAGACGGAGCTGGTGGAGGCATAGACCGTGTGGAGGATCCGCCCCTCGCTGCGCCGCACCCCCTCGAGGATGCCGAGATGGCCGGTGACATTGGCCGCGCTGTAGGCGAAGGGCGCCTGGAGCGACCAGCGCACCCCCGCCTGGGCGCCGAGATGGACCACGCGGTCGATCCCGCGATCCCCGGCCATCAGCGCCAGCACCGCCTCGGTATCCGCCAGATCCACCCGATGCATGCGGAAGGCGCCCGGCGCGGCGCTCCCCGTCAGCGCCGCGAGCCGCGCCTCCTTCAGCGCCGGATCATAATATGGGTTGAAGTTGTCTAGCCCGACGACCTCCTCGCCGCGGGCGAGGAGGGCGCGGCAGAGATGCGCGCCGATGAAGCCGGCCGCGCCAGTGACGAGGACCCGGCCCACCCGGCGCGGCTCAGAGGCTCTGCTCGGCCGGGCGCCCCAGCGCCCGCTCGAAATAGGCGATGGTCGCCCTGAGGCCCTCGCGCAGCTGCACTCGCGGCTCCCAGCCCAGCACCGCCTTGGCGCGGCTGATGTCGGGCTGGCGCTGGCGGGGGTCGTCGCTCGGCAGCGGCTTGAAGACGAGGCGGCTCGGCCCGCCGACCTCGGCCAGCACCATCTCGGCGAGTTCGAGGATGCTGAACTCGGCGGGGTTGCCGAGGTTCAGCGGCCCCGTCACGCCGGGCTCGGACTCCATCAGCCGGATGAAGCCCTCGATAAGGTCCGAGACGTAGCAGAAGGAGCGGGTCTGGCGGCCCTCGCCATAGATGGTGATGGGCTCGCCGCGCAGCGCCTGCACGATGAAGTTCGAGACCACGCGCCCGTCATTCGGGTGCATGCGCGGCCCGTAGGTGTTGAAGATGCGCGCGACCTTGATGTGAAGCCCGTGCTGGCGGTGGTAGTCGAAGAACAGCGTCTCGGCGCAGCGCTTGCCCTCGTCGTAGCAGGAGCGCAGCCCGATCGGGTTGACGTTGCCCCAGTACTCCTCGACCTGCGGGTGGACGGCGGGATCGCCGTAGACCTCGCTCGTCGAGGCCTGGAACACCGGCACGCGCAGCCGCTTGGCGAGGCCGAGCACGTTGATCGCGCCGTGCACGCTCGTCTTCGTCGTCTGCACGGGGTCGTGCTGGTAGTGGATCGGCGAGGCCGGGCAGGCCAGGTTGTAGATCTGGTCCACCTCCAGATAGATCGGGAAGGTGATGTCGTGCCGGATCGCCTCGAAATAGGGGTTCGAGAGCAGGTGGGCGATGTTGTCGCGCGTGCCCGTGAAGTAGTTGTCGAGGCAGATCACGTGATCGCCGCGCTCGAGCAACCTCTCGCACAGATGCGAGCCGAGGAAGCCCGCTCCCCCGGTGACGAGGACTCGCTTGCGGAAATGCATGGGGAACTCCGTCTGGGGCAGGTCTTCCGGATGCCGGCCGCACCCGCCGGGGCGCGGCGCCGGCCTCCTCAGCCCCGCCCGGCCTTCGCGCGCGGCTGCGGGAGGGGCATGGTGCGGGTATTCCACTCGCAATAATCCATCGCCGGTCTCTCCTCGGGCATCCAGGGGCGTCGGGCCGGAGTGTAACCCCGGATTCCGCCGTCTCCTATTCCCACCCCCTCCGGGGCGGCCGGTACCCTGGCCGCCTCCGCGCACGGTGGTCGCGCGGTGATGCAGAAATGCATCGTGGAATGCCTCCGAGGGGATCAGCGCCCCTGGTCGAGGGCCCGCCGCACCGCCTCGGCCATGTCGCGCCGCTTATAGGGCTTGCTCAGCATCATCACGTCAGGTTCCGGCGGCCGGCAGGAGGTGAGGGCGCCCTCGGTGTAGCCGGAGGTGAGCAGCACCCGCATGCTCGGACGGAGCCGCCGCGCCTCGGCCGCCAGGTCCAGCCCGTCCATGCCGCCGGGCATGACAACGTCCGTGAAGAGCAGGTCGAAGTCCTGCGCCGCCAGCGCCTCCAGTGCCTCGGCCGCGCCGGGGACGACCTCGGCGCGGTAGCCGAGCTCGCGGAGCTGCGCGGCCACGTGCTCGCGCACCAGCACGTCGTCCTCCACGAGCAGTACCCGCTCGCTCCCGCCGGCGCCCCTCACCGCGGGCGCGGCGGGCTCGGGGGCGGAGCGGCCATGCGCGCGGGGGAGGTACAGCCGCACCACCGTGCCCAGGCCGGGCGTCGAAGAGATGCTCGCATGGCCGCCCGACTGCTTCATGAAGCCGTAGACCATGCTGAGGCCGAGGCCGCTGCCCTGGCCAACCTCCTTCGTGGTAAAGAAGGGCTCGAAGGCGCGGGCCAGCACCTCCGGCTCCATGCCCGTACCCGTGTCCGACACCGCGATCATCACGTACTCGCCTGGCGCCAGCTCCCCCTCCGGCACGGCGAAGCCGGTGTCATGGTCGATGTTGCGCGTCTCGATCGTCAGCCGCCCGCCCGAGGGCATCGCGTCGCGCGCGTTGAGGCAGAGGTTGAGCACGGCGTTCTCGAGCTGCGGCGGATCGATCATCGCGTGCCAGAGATCGCCGGCGCGCAGCAGGCGGAGGTCGATGTGCTCGCCGATCGTCCGCCGCAGCATTGTGCCGAGGCCGGTCAGCAGGCGGTTCACCTCTGTCACCTTCGGGTCCAGCGCCTGGCGGCGCGAGAAGGCGAGCAGGCGGTTCGTCAGCGCCGCGCCGCGTTCCGCCGCGGCCATGGTCATCTCCGCCATGTCGCGCAACTCGTCATCCCCGACGAGGCTCTCGGCGAGGATCTCCGCATTGCCGAGGATGACGGTGAGGAGGTTGTTGAAGTCGTGCGCGACGCCGCCGGTGAGCTGCCCCACCGCCTCCAGCCGCTGCGACTGGCGCAGCCGCGCCTCCAGCTCCAGCCGCCCGCTGATGTCGGTGTTGACGGAGAGGATGGCGCGCGGCGAGCCGTCGGCGTGGCGCATCAGCGTCCAGCGGGACTCGACGACGATGCCCGTGCCGTCCTTGCAGCGCTGGAAGAGCTGGCCCGCCCAGTGGCCGGAGGCGAGCAGCTCCGCCATCGCGTCCCCGAGAGCCTCGTGCCGCTCGTGGATGAGGGCGCGGGGATCCTCGCCCAGCATCTCCTCCGCGCTGAAGCCGTAGAGGCGCTGCGCGCTGGTGTTGGTGTAGGAGATCCGGCCGTCCATGGTGCGGACGAGAATGCTGTCCCCCACCTGGTCGAGCAGCGCGGCCTGCTCCTCGAGTTGGGTCTGGTAGTGGCGCCGCTCCGTGATCTCGCGGTTCACGGCGACCCAATGGGTGATGCGGCCCTCGGCGTCGCCCACGGGCTGGATGTCCAGCTCCGTCCAGAACTCCTCGCCGGTGCGGGTGTAGTTGATCAGCTCGGCCCGCACGGGGCGTGAGGCGGCGAGCGAGGCGCGGATCCGGTCCAGCTCGGCGCGCTGCGTGCCCGGCCCTTGCAGGATGCGCGGCGTCTGCCCGTAGACCTGCTCGCGCGCCAGCCCGGTGCGCCGCTCGAAGGCGTCATTGACGAAGACGATGCGCGGCCCGGCCTTGTCGATCGGCGCCGCCTCGGTCACGACGACGATGTCGTTCATCCGTGCTACGCAGGCCTCCAGCAGACGCAGCTTTTCCTGCTCCCGCCGCCGCTCCGTCACATCGTGAAGCGTGACCGTCAGGCCGCCCACCGCGGGGAAGGCGTGGATGTCGAACCAGCGCCCGGCGGCATCGAGGAAGGCCTCGAAGCGCACGGTGCGCTGCTCCGCCGCGGCGGCGGCCAGGCGGCGCCCGATGGGCCCCTCCGCCGCGAAGCCCGGGCTCTCCCAGACGGGCTGGCCCAGCCTCTCCGCATCGGTGATGGCCAGCAGAGCGAGCGCCATCGGGTTGGCGTAGGTGAGGCGGAAGGCGTTATCGAGGGTAAGGAAGGCATCGGTGATCCCGCCCACCCGTGCCGCCAGCCGCTCGGCAAGCCGCTGGTTGGCCTCCTGCACCGCTTTGCGCTCGGAGACGTTCTGGATCGCCCCGGCGACTCCGCAGACCCGCCCGGCGCCATCCCGCTCGGCCTCGCCGACGATGCGGACCCATTTGCGCCAGCCCCGGGCGGCGACGATCTCCACCTCGCTCGCGAAGCCGGTGCCGTTGCGCACGCAGCCCTTGAGGGCGGCGCGCAGCCCGGCCCGCCATTCCGGCAGGGCGAAGGACAGCGCCTCGCGCAGGCCCGAGACATGGCCGGGCGGCAGGTCGAGCACCGCGCAGGCCTCCTCGGCCCAGGCGATCCGGCCCGTGGCCAGCGACATTTCCCAGCCTCCCAGCCGGGCGGTGCGGCCGGTCACGCGCTGAAGCTTCAGCGTGTGGGCGAGGCGGGCGCGGTCGGCCTCGCGCTCCGTGACGTCCTCGGCCTGGAGAAGGATGAACTCGACCGCGCCATCCTCGCCCGGAACCGGCGCGGCGCTCAGGGTGCGGACCCGCCCGCCGGCAGCGTCGCCCGCCATTCTCCATGGCCGGGGCGGGAGTGAGCCTGGCCGCCCGGTCTCCCGGGCTTGGCGGAGCAGGGCCTGAAGGGCTTCGGCCTCCTCCTCCGGCACGGCGCCGAGCGAGCCCGGGAGGAGATCGGAGAGGAGGCGCCCGGTTATCCCGGCTCCGCTTGCCTGGAGCAAGAATGGGCTCGCCTCCAGGATGCGGAACTCATCGGCCGAGAGGAGAAGGGCGGCGCCGGGCAGGGAACGGATGAGCGCGCCGAAGCGGGGCGGGAGTGCGCTGGTGATAGCGTCAGGGGATGGGCGCGTCGTTTCGGCCAGGGCCATGGCCGCGCGGTCCGGCGATCGAGGCATCCAGCGTCGCTGTCGATTGTTCGACTGTCACTTAAAACAACGTCGAGTTGTAGACAATCGCGGAAAGCCGTGCGCGCGGGCCGGCTCCCCGCAGTGGCGCGCTTACCACACCAGCCGGTAGCCCTGGCCGCGGACCGCGGCGACCGTGACCTTGCCGCCGGAGGCCTGGGCGAGCTTGTGCCGGAGATTGGAGGCGAGCTGGTCCACCCCGCGCTGCTCGGGGAGAAGCCGCCGGCCGAGCACCTTCTCCGAGATCGTCTCCCGCCGCGCGAAGTGCTCGGCGGCCTCGAGGAGAAGGGTGAGGAGCCCCGCCTCGCCGCCGGTCAGCCGGGTTTCCGTGCCGTCCCCCGCGACGAGGCGCAGGCGGCTCGGCTCGAGCTGCACGCCGCCGATGCTCCATCCCGCCGTCTCCAGCGTCGCCGGTGCCTGCGGCTCCGCTGCGGTGGCGGCAATAGCGTCTAGCCGGCGGCTGAGCGCGCGGACCCGGGCCACCATCTCGCGGAGGGAGAAGGGCTTGGCGAGGTAGTCGTCGGCGCCGACCTCCAGGCCCACGACTCGGTCCACCTCATCGGCACGCCCGCTCACCACGATCACGCCGAGATCGGGGCGGGCCGCTGCCTCGCGGACGAAGGCAATGCCGTTGCCGTCCGGCAGGCCAAGATCGACCACGGCGATCCGCGGATTGTCCTGGCGGAGCCGCGCGCGCGCCTCGGCGAGGGTGGAGGCCCGCTCGGTTCTCCAACCGTCGCGGACGAGGGCATTGCAGATGGTCGCGGCGACGCTGGCATCGTCCTCCAGGACAAGAACTGGCCGAGAGCCAGACATCAGGGTTTCCCTCTGCGCACGATCACGAGAGAACAACATTAAGGCGAAAGAGAGTAGGAATCCACACGCAGCAAGGGAATGTCGATTTCCATAATTTTGCTCCTGTCTCTTTATTTAACAAGAGATGCCGTTTCAGGGTAACTGGCCGAAGCCTGTTCCCGGAACGGTGCGGGAAAGTAGGAGGCTTTTCATGGTTGCTGTCCTGCGCCCACCCCGTACCCCGGATCCCCGCCTCGGAACGACCGACACGAGCTGAAACCGCGGGAATGTCAGCGAGGGTCGGATGTGTCCTGCGCAACCACACTCCTGGCCGCAAGGCCGGTTAACTTTAGCGGAATGACAGAAGTGTTCGTTCCAAGTGTTTCTCTGTACATATTTCGCCGCCGATGGGGAGACATTTCGCACAACGCTAAGGCGTTTCAGATCCCTTAATGCAGCCATAGCGCGAAAATTGTTCGAAGGTGCCGATCGTGGTGGTTAACGATTGCCCATGTCGCCACGGCATCGGCGCCAATACCCACCACGCCGCCGGAGCGCAGACCGACATGACGACGGAGAAGCTGGTCGCTCACCCATGGCTGCCCACAGTTCCGCGCCTGGCACGCCGCGCCGTTCTAGGAACCTGCGCTGGCGGCCTTCTCGCCCTGCGGCCCAGGGCGGGTCTCGCCACCGTCCCCGCGGAGTGTCCGACTTTCCGGCAGCGCTTCGTCACCCCCGAGGGGCGCGTGCTCGACACGGGGAACGGCAGCATCTCGCATTCCGAAGGGCAGGGTGCGGCACTGCTCTTCGTCGTGCGGGCCGATGACCGCGCAACCTTCGAGCGCGTCCTTTCCTGGACCCGGACGGTGCTTCGCCTACCCACGGATGCGCTGCTCGCCTGGCGCTACCGCCCGGGTACCGCGACGCCCGTAAGCGACCTGAACAACGCCACGGATGGCGACCTGATGGCGACCTGATGGTGGCATGGGCCCTGACCGAGGCGGCGGAGCGCTGGGGAACGGCGCAGCACCGCGCGCTGGCTTGCAGATGGGCCGGGACCTGCTGCGCCGCGTGGTGATGTCCCAGGGGGACGGCATCGTGCTGCTGCCGGGGGGCGAGGGCTTCCTCCGGCCGGACCACCTCGTGCTGAAACCCAGCTACTACGTCATCCCCGCCTTCCGGGCGCTGGACCGCGTGCTGCCCTCTCGTCACTGGCGCGCGCTGGAGGAGAGCGGCGTCGCGCTCGCTTCCTGCGGGCGCTTCGGGCGCTGGCGGTTGCCGCCGGACTGGGTGACTCTGCCGCGCGGCGCCGGCCGCCCGGGCTGGCGGCGGGCTGGCCCCCGCGCTTCTCCTACGACGCGGTTCGGGTGCCCCTCTACCTTGCGTGGGGGGGCGCACCGACGGCGCCGCGCTGCGCTCCTTCCCCGCGTCGCGGGGGCGCCCCCCTACAACGCGGCCTCCCTCATCATGATGTCGCAGCTGGCCTGGCGTGACCTGTCGGTGCCGGAGCCGGGCAATCCGGGCTCCTCGCCTTCGGCCGCCGGGGCCGGCTCGCAACCGTGGCTGCTCTCGCTCCTCTCCCCCGGCCGCCGCTGACCTGCCGGCGAAGTGAGGGGGGTCCGCGCCGGGCCACGCGCGGACCGGTAGCGAACCGGGAAACGGACGGGGCCGCTCGGCCCCGACTGGCCTTCCGGTGCGCCCCTGTATCGATGATGCAGACCCATCCCCGGTTGTGCTAGGGTCGTCTTTCTCGAGCGTCGGTAACGGCCGGCCTCACCTCGGATACGACTTCCTGTCCCTGCTGTTCCGCCTTCTCTCACTGGTCGGCCTCGCCCTCATCCCCGAGCTCGTCGTGATGGTCTGGCGCGCGCGCGAGGCCGGGCGGGCGCAGGAGGCGACGCGGGAGGACGCGCTCCGCCTGGCCCGCCTCGTCGCCGCTGACCACCGCCAGCTCGCGGACGGGGCGCGGCAGGTCCTGACCTCGCTCGGCAACCTGCGCGCCGTGCGGGCCCTGGACGAGGCGGAGTGCCAGGCCTTCTTTCGGCGCATCATGAGGGACTTCCCTCGCTACGTCCTGCTGGCGACCGCGACGCTGGACGGGGAAGTCGTCTGCGCCGCCCAGCCCGGCGCCCGCGGGAACAACATCGCCGACCGCGAGTACTTCCGCGCGGCGGTGAGGGAGAGGAGCTTCGTCGTCGTCGGCTTCGTCCTGGGCCGGGCGTCGGGGCAGAGCAGCTTCCACTTCGCCCAACCTTTCTACGACAACGAGGGCCGGATCGCGGGGGTGGTCCATGCCGCGGTGGGGCTCGACTGGCTCGGCCGGCAGATCGCCCGCATCCCGCTTCCCCGAATACGCTGCTCTCCATCGTCGACAGCGAGGGCACGGTGCTAGCGGCCCGGCCGGAGAGTGCCGGCGAGGTGGGCCAGCCGGCCGCCGGCGCCGTTCGCAACTTCGCCGGCCGCCGCTCCGCGGGAGTGGAGGAGGGCATGGGTGCGGACGGCGTCCAGCGCACCTTCGCGTATATGACGGCGGCGGCGACGGGCACGCATCTCGTTGCCCTCGGCTTCGACGACGCCTCCACGCTCGGCGAGGCGCTCTGGCTGCAGAGGGGCAGGGCGCTGGTGCTGCTCGCCACCACCCTGCTCGCCATCGGCCTGACCGTGCTCGGCGCCCGCCGCCTCGTGCGCGACCCCGTGGACCGGCTTCTCTCGGCCGCGGCGCGCTGGCGCGCGGGCGACACCGCCGCCCGGCTGCCGCCGGAGGAGGGAGGCGGCTCCGAGTTCGGCCGCCTCGCCGCCGCCTTCAACGCCTTGGCCGTGGCCGCCGAGGCGCGGGAGCGCTCGCTGTGCGAGAGCGAGGCCGAGTTCCGCGCCATCTTCGAGACGGCGGCGGTGGGCGTCGTCGGGTTCGACCTCCGGCACTTCCGGATCGAGCGCGTCAACGGACGCCTCTGCGAAATGCTCGGGCGCGGGGAGGAGGCGCTGGTCGGCTCCGACCTGTTCCACCACCTGCTGCCCACCGATTCCGCCGCTGACCGGGGAAGGCTGACCACGCTCGTCGCCGCTGGGCGCAGCACCTCCAAGCACCGCGTCATCAAGGGGGATGGGACGGTGCTCTGGCTGCGCGTCTTCGCCTCCGTCTCCGACTGGGCGGGGAGACGCCGCTGCGCGCCGTCGCACCCATGCAGACGTCACGGAGCAGCGGCTGCGAGTGGAGGTGAACGCCCGGCCGGCCGCCGTGGTGAACTCCGCCGCCGACGTCATCGTCAGCCTCTCCGGGGAGGAGGAGCGCATCCTGACCTGGAACGGCGGGGCCGAGACGCTGTTCGGCTACAGGGCGGCCGAGGCGGTGGGGGAGCGGGCGGACATGCTCCTCGCGCCCGACGAGGCGGGCGCGCCCCTTACCGCCGCGCCATGTCGGGGGAGGCGATCCGCGACCACGAGGCGCTGCGCGTGGCCAGGGACGGCGAGCGCATCCCCATCGCCATCACCGTCACCCGCACGATGACGGAGGACGGGCGGGTGATCGGGCTCTCCGTCATCCTGCGCGGCCTTCGCGAGCGCCGCGCGGCCGACCAGCAGCAGCGGCTGCTGATGCGCGAGATCGACCACCGCGCCCGCAACGTGATGGCCGTGGTCCGCTCCCTAGTGCAGCTCTCCCCGAAGGAGGACCCGAAGGAGTTCGCCCGCGCCATCGAAGGGCGGATCTCCGCCATGGCGCGCGCCCACAGCCTCCTGGCCCGCGACCGCTGGGAGGGCGCCTCGCCCCAGGAGCTGACTGAGGAGGAGCTGGGAGCGCACAAGGCGGGCCAGGCCGTGCTGGAGGGGCCCGCCGTGGTGCTAAAACCGGACAGCGTGCAGCCCCTGTCGATGGTGCTGCACGAGCTGGTGACGAACTCGACGAAGTACAGCGCGCTCTCCCGCCCGGGAGGAAGGATTACCCTGCGCTGGCGGGTGGAGGCCCTGCCGGGGGAGCTGGTGAACGGCATCGCCATGGTCTGGACCGAGTCCGGCGGGCCGCCCCTCGCGGCGCCCCCGCAGCGCGGGGGCTTCGGATCGCGGCTGATCGAGATCACGCTGCGCCACCAGCTCCACGGCACGATCGAGCGGGACTGGGATGCGGAGGGCCTCGTGGTGCGGATGCGCATCGGGGGCGGCTGCATCGCGGATCTCGGCCTCTCCACCGCCCCGCCCCCGGCCTCCGCCCCCAGCCCCGCCTCGCCCGGCGGTGCGCTGCGCGGCACCCAGGTGCTGCTTGGTGGAGGACGAGGTGCTGGTGGCGCTGGAAGCGGCGGATTCCCTCGTCGCGGCGGGCTGCCAGATCCTCGGGCCGGCATCGACCCTGCGCGAGGCGATGGTCCTCGCCGGGCGGACGCTGCAGATCAACGCGGCGGTGCTCGACGTGAACCTCCGGGCCAGGACGTCACGCCCCTGGCCGACATGCTCGCCGCGCGGGGCATGCCGATGCTCTTCGCCACGGGCTACGGAGAGGCGCCCACGGGGCATGGCGGCGCGCCGGTGCTGACCAAGCCGATCCCGCCGGGCGAGCTCGTCGTCGCCGTGCAAGGCATCCTCGGCCAGGCCCGCGTCTCCGCCTGAGGCCGGGGCGGCACGAGGTCAGCCGCCGGGCGACGGGCCAGAGGCATCCCCGGGCGCGCGCGGCACCAGCGCCGCCGCGACTGAGGCGGCGAGGAGGAACACCGCCCCTGCACCGAGGCCGAGCAGCGGCAGACCGACCAGCGCGGCGGCCTGCCCCGCCACCGCCGACCCCGTGACGTCGCCCATGTTCAGCGAGGCCATGAAGAGGGCGAACCGCGTCGCCGCCGCCGGCCCGTGGCTCGCCTGCATCACCGCGGGGGCGAGCGCCACGAAGAGCAGGGCGGGCATGACGGTGGAGAGGCCGAGCGCGACGGGCCCGGCCAGCGCCGCCCATCCGGGGTCCGGCACCAGTAGCAGCGCCGCCGCCCCGGCGTGGGAGAGGGCGCAGAGGCCGAGCAGCACGGCGAGCGTCGGGCCGGCCCCCGCGCGGTCCGTCCACCATCCCACGAGCAGCGCGCCGCCCGTGCCCGTGACGAGCGCGGCCGCGGCCTGGAAACGCGAGAGCGCCTCCGCCTCCCATCCTCGGGACTGGATGAGGTCCACGCTGAGCGGGAGGCGGAAGATCGCCGCCGCGGCGTCGGTCGTGAAGCAGAAGGCGAGAAGGAGGAGCGTGCGCCGCCCGGACAGGCTCTCCGCCAGCCGCCGCAGCAGCGGCCCGAAGCCGTGGGCGATGGCGCGGCGCGGCGCGAGGCGGAGGGAGAGGCGCGCGTCCCCCGGCCCCTCCCGCACCAGCAGCGGCAGGATGAGGGCGGCGGAGCCGATCGCCAGCAGGATGAGGACCGAGTTGTGCAGCCCGAGGGCCGGCAGGCTCCAGGCGAAGAGCGTGGCCCCCAGTGCGCCGCCCCCGACGAAGCCCATCCGCGTCACGGCATTGGCCGTGCCGAGCGTCTCGGCGGGAGTATGGTCGATGATCATCCCGTCCGTCGCCGTGTCGGTCAGCGCGGCGAAGGCGCTCTGCACGAGGAAGACAGCGCTGATCGCCGGCAGCCCGGCGGGCGAGGCGTCCTCCACCAGCAGCAGGCGGGAGAGGGCGAGGAGGGAGGAGCCCAGCCCCGCGACGAGCCAAAAGCGCCGCCGGCCCATGGCGAAGCCGCCGAAGCGGTCCACCACCGGGCCCCAGAGCGGCTGCAGGATCCAGGGCAGCCCCACCATCGCCACATGGGCCCCCACCGCCTGCGCCGTCGCGCCCAGGGCGGCGAAGTGGTTCGGCAGGGCGGTGAGCGCGAAGCCCGCGACCAGCCCCTGATAGGCGTAGAGGGTGAAAATGATGGCGAGCCGCCAGCCGGGCGCCCCGATCAGCGGCCCGGCCCGGCGCGCGGCCTCAGCCACGTTCCGGCCCGTTGTCCGGGACCGAGGTGAGGACGCAGAAGGGAATGGCGAGCACCAGCCCCGCCACCGTCGGCAGGCCGAGCGCCAGGACGAAGCCCGAGCCGGAGGCGGCCAGCAGGGCGAGCACCGCGAGGCCCGCCAGCGTGTGCGGCCAGAGCCGCGAGGCGGTCTCTCTCCAGCCTAGGCGCCGCTCCTCCCGCTGCTGCGCCGGCCAGCCCCGACCGTGCAGGCCGAGCGCGTGGGAGAGGATGATCAGCGCGTTGTGGAAGGCGGTGATCGGCTCGAAGAGCAGGATGAAGAGGCTGGAGGAGAGGGCGCTGCGGAGATGCGCAGCCCGCCCTTCCGGCGCCCCCCGCAGCAGCAGCGCCGCGTGCCCGGCCAGCCGCGGCAGGTGCAGCGCGAGGTAGCCCAGCAGGAGGAGCGCCAGCAGCGCCCCGCGCGGCGTGCCCTCGCCATCCGTCGCGGCGTTCAGCGCGGCGAGGGGCAGCATGGCGAACCAGAGCGGGGAGAGGAGGTAGTGCAGGATCGCCTGCAGCATCTGGAAGCGGCCGATCGCGCCGAGCGAGGGGTCCCGCAGGAGGTGGCGGTACTGCATGTTCCCCGCCGCCCAGCGCCGGTCCCGCGAGAGGAAGGCGAGGAGGTTCGGCGGATGCGCCTCGAAGGAACCCTCTTCGGCTTCCGGATCGGTCAGCACCCGCACGCCCCGGCCCGCCGCGTGCAGCCGCGCAGCCTCAACATGGTCGTGCGAGAGGATGTGCGAGCCGTCCGGCAGCAGGTCCAGCCGGCAATGGGCGCGGAAAGGGGCGATGCGGATGGCGGCGTTGTGGCCCCAGAACGGCCCCTCGTCCCCCTGCCACCAAGCCTGGCCGAGCGTCCAGGTCTGGCCGCCCACGCGGTGCGCCGCACCGAAGAGCCGGCCGAAGGGGGCAGCGGCGTCGCGGCCGATGATGGGGGATTGCAGGATGGCGAGGCGGGGGGAGGCGGCCATGGCGCGTACCAGCCGCAGCACGGCCTCCGGGGTCATCTCCGAATCCGCGTCCAGCAGGATCATCAGCTCGAAACCGGCGGCGTGGTGGTCCAGGAAGTCCATCACGTTGCCGGCCTTGTAGCCCGTGTTCTCCGAGCGCCGGCGGTAGCGCAGCGCATCGGGCGGCAGGGTGGCTGCGAGGGCGCGCACCGCCGCCTCCTCCGCCGCTGCGAGAGCGGGATCGGCGGTGTCGGAGAGGATGCCGATGGCAAAGCGCTCCCCGTGGCCCGCGCGCCGCAGCCCCTCCAGCAGCCGCGCGAGGGGCGGGAGCACCGCCTCCATCGCCTCGTCCCGCACGCAGACGGCGAGCAGCGTGTGCGGCAAGGAACGTCCGCGCGGCGCCGGCTCGGGCGGCGGCGGGCGCAGGCGCATGACGAGGCCGAGCAGCCCCGTGGCCGCGGAGAGGCCGAGCCAGGGCGCGTTGAGCAGGAAGCAGAGGAGGAGCAGCCCCTCCACCGCCGTCCACCCCCCGCCGGCCAGCACATGGACGCCGAGGGCGACCAGCCCGAGCGTCGCCAGGGCGACCAGCCCCGCGAAGGCGATACGCCGGCGCCGCCCCGCCGCGCGCCGCGCGGCTTCCTGCCGCACGCTCACGCGGGCTTCCTCACAGGGCGTCTCACGCGAGGGCGCGCATGGCCGAGGCGGCGAGGCGCCCTTCCCAGGCCAGGGCGTCCCCGACGATGCGGTCCAGGCTGTCATGCGCGGGCTGCCAGCCGAGCAGCGCCCGCACGCGGTCGGCCACGGCGACGACAGCGGGCGGGTCCCCGGCGCGGCGCGGGGCGATGCGGTGCGGCACTGGGCGGCCCGCGGCGCGCTCCACCGCCCGCAGCACGGAGAGGACGGAGTGGCCGCGCCCGTAGCCGCAGTTGAGCGTGGCGCTCCCCCGGTCGTCGAGAAGGTGGCGCAGCGCGGCCACATGGGCGGTGGCGAGGTCGGCGACATGGACGTAGTCGCGCACCCCCGTGCCATCGGGCGTGTCGTAGTCGTCCCCGAAGACCGTGACGGCGTCGCGCCTCCCGAGCGCCGCGTCGCAGGCGACGGCGATGAGATGCGTCGCCCCTGGGCGGCGGCGCCCCGTGCGGCCGAGCGGATCGGCGCCGGCCACGTTGAAGTAACGCAGCGCGACGCAGGAGAACCCGTGCGCCGCGGCGGCGTCCCCGATCAGCCGCTCCGCCGCCAGCTTGCTCGCGCCATAGGGGTTGATCGGGCGGCAGGCCGCGTCCTCGGCCACGGGCAGCACCTCGGGGATGCCGTAGACGGCGGCGGTGGAGGAGAAGACGAGGCGCCGCACCCCGGCCGCCACGCATCCCTCCAGCAGGCCGAGCGTGCCGGCGAGGTTGTTGCGCCAGTAGGCGAGCGGCCGCGCCACGCTCTCCGGCACGATGAGGGAGGCCGCAAAATGCATCACGGCCCCGGCGCGGTGGTCGCGCAGGGTGCGCTCGACGAGGGCGGCGTCGGCCACGTCCCCGACCACCAGCGGCACACCCGGGGGCACGGCCTCCCGCAAGCCGGTGGAGAGGTCGTCCAGCACCACGGGCGCGAAGCCCGCATCCATCAGCGCGAGCACGGACTGGCTGCCGATATAGCCGGCCCCGCCGGTGACGAGGACGGAGGTCACGCCGCTTCTCCTCTCGGTTTCCCCGCTGGGCCGCGCAAGAGGCGCGCCGCCTCCGTCAGCGCGGCCAGGATGCGCGCGGGCACGGCGGGGCTGGTGCAGACATAGGTGGGGCTGGGATGCGGCATGGCGAGGACGGGCAGCCCCGGCCGTGCGGCGCGGATCGGCGCCTCCGCCATGCCGGCGAAGCGCCCGGCCAGCACGGCGACGCGGAGGCGCGGCAGCAGGTCCAGCAGCGGTGGCACCCAGGCCAGCCCGTCCCGCAGCTCCGCCATCCGCGGCGCCCGGTTGCGCGCGCCGGGGGCGTGGATGATCCAGGGCACGGCGTTCCAGATGAGGGTGTCCCCCCGCGCGATCCCGGCAGCGTCGAGGAAGCGGCGGAGATTGGCGCCCGTGCCGCCCGGCTTGTCGCGGGAGACAATGGCATCCGTGTGCGAGAGCCGCGGCCCCGGCGTCTCTAACAGGAGCAGCATCCGCGCCTCGGCCCCGCCATCCAGCGGGTCCGGCTCCGGCACGGGGCGGCCGGTGGCGCGGCGGATGCGCTCGGCCAGGGCGCGGATCGGGGCGGTGTGCGCCGCGCGCTGCAGGAGGGCATGGCGCGCGGCCAGTTCCGCCGGGTTCGACAAGGCGCCGGCATGGGCCCCGCGCGGCGGCATCAGGCAGCCCTCGTCAGCGGCACGGCGCCCTGGGCCCGCGCCGTCTCCTGCCCGCCCGTCGCGGCCAGGATGCGCGCCAGCCCCTCCGGCCCGCCGAACTGGTAGCCGAGCTGGGTCGTGTAGGCTGCGCAGGCCCGGTGCTTCGCCCCGGGATCGGTGGGAAGCGCGGTTTCGGGGAAGGCGGACAGCATCGCCTCGAAAGGGCGGCGCGGCGTGTCGGCGCGGATCGTGTAGGGGAAGTCGCGCCACCAGAGCAGGGGCAGGCGGATGCCGAGCAGCTGGAGCGCGCGCACCGTCAGCACGTGGTCCACATGCCCCCCGATGGCCTGGGGCGCGAGGACCAGCTCGGGGCGGAGGTCACGGAGTAGCGGCGCGATGAACTCCGCCGCGTGAAGATGGGCCATGTCGTCCGACCGCGGGGGACCGAAGAGGGCCGCGGCGGAGCCGTAGCCCCGATGCGGCGCCTCGCGCAGCGGCAGGTGCAGCGCCCGCGCGCCCAGCGCCTCGCAGGCGCGCTCGTCCTCCGCGCGGCGGATGGCCATGTAGTCGGCCTCCGGCGGTAATCCCTTGTCGGTCTGGCAGTCGAGGGCGAAGCCGGTGGGGGAGGGGACGGTCGCGGTGAAGATCGTGGCCACCAACACCTCCCACCCCTCCCGCGCCATATGCGCCAGCGTCCCGCCCGCGGAGAAGGCTGCGTCGTCCAGATGCGGGGAGAGGGCGAGGGCGAGCGGCATCAGAGGAGATGTGGCGCCGCGCGGAAGCGGCACTCGGACACGGGCAGGACGGGATCGAAACGCGTGTCCGGCGCCGTGCCGCGGACCTCCTCGTACACCCCCATGATCTGCCGCCCCACCGCCTCCCAGGAGTAGGTGCGGCGGCACTCCTCTAGCGCGTTGCGGGCGAGGCGCGCGCGCAGCGGGGCGTCGGTGACGATGCGGCTCAGGTTCTCCGCCAGCGCGGGCACGTCGCCGGGCTGGGAGAGCAGCCCGTTCTCCTCGTGGCGCAGGCAGTCCATCACCCCCACCGCGTAGCAGGCCACCGTGGCAAGGCCGCTCGCCATCGCCTCCAGCACGGTGTTGGAGAAGCCCTCGGCATAGGTGGGGGAGACGAAGACGTCCTGCTCGCGGTAGAGCGCCGGGGCGGCGGCGTAGTCGGCATAGCCGGAGAAGCGCACGCCCAGGCCCAGCTCCGCGTCGCGCGCCACGCAGGCATCGAGATCCGGCCCGATGCCGGAGATTGTGGCCGTGAAGGGCACGCCCTCTGCGCGCAGCATCGCCAGCGCGTCGAGGAAATCGAGCGCGCCCTTCCGGCGGTCCACCCGGCCGTGGTAGAAGAGGCGCACGGAATTGGCCGCCTCGCCCGGCTCGCGCCCGAGCGCGGGGTGGAAGCGGTCCACCTCCACCGCCCCGGGGACGATGGTGAAGCGGTCTCGCGAGACGCCGAGGCGGTCCACCACCTCCTGCGCGAAGCTGTCGCAGCCGATCAGGAGACGGTCGGCATGGTTCAGAACGCGCAGCATCGCCTGCCGGTGCGTCTCGCAGCAGGAACCGACCCAGTGGCCGTCCCCGCCCTGGATGGAGACGACGGTGGGCACGCCGATCCTCTGCGCCGCCAGCAGCACGGACCAGCCATTGGGATAGCCGTACTGTGCGTGCAGCACGTCGAAGGGCTCTCGCGCGTGCTCGGCGAGGATGGTCTCCACCATGTCGTCCACGTCGCGCTCGAAATCTGCGCCGCCCGGTTCGGCGAAGGCCTCCTCGCCGAGGGAGCGGCGGCCGATCACGCGCACGCCCGGCACCTCCGGCGGCGGGCCGCCGCCATAGACCCTCGTGCCGGCGGCATCGCCACGGTACTGGCTCACCATCGTCACGTCGTGGCCCGCCTTCACGAGCTCGCGCAGCAGGTTGATGGCGTAGACGCTCATGCCCGAGATGGCGGGGAAGAACCGGCGTGAGAGGAACAGGACCCTCATGCGGCCTGCGCCGAGGCGCGGCAGGCGCGCAGCCATTGCAGGGATTGGGGGATCATCGTGTCGGCGCGGTGGCTCTCGCGCGACAGCTCGACGCAGACGAGGCGGGAGAAGCCGATGCCCTCCAGCGCGTCGAGGCAGGCGGGGATGTCCATGTCGCCCTCGCCGAAGGGGAGATGGATATGCGTGCCGCGCGCCATGTCCTCAATCGCGACCGTGCCGAGATGCGGCGCGAACTCGCGCACCGCCGCGGCGGGTTCGCGCTCCCCCGTCACCAGGAGATGGCCGAGATCGAGGGCGAGGGTGAGGCCGGGCAGGTTCAGCGCGGACCAGTCGTCCACCGTCTCCACCAGCATGCCCGGCTCCGGCTCCAGCGCTGCCGTTACGCCGCGCGTGGCGGCGTGCGCCAGGACGCGCTCCACGCCCTCGCGCAGCCATGTGCGCGCCTGCTCCCGCTCCACGCCCTGGCGCGGAACGCCGGCCCAGAAGGACACCGCCTCCGCTCCCAGAATCGCGCCGATATCGGTGGCGCGGTTGAGGAAGGCCACGCGGCGGTCGCGCCCCTCCGCGCTCGGGGTCAGCAAGGTGGGTTCGTGCTTCGCGCGGGGATCGAGGAGGTAGCGCGCCCCCGTCTCGATGACGCAGCCGAGGTTGCGGGCCGAGAGATCCCGCGCCAGTGCTTCCGCCCGGCGCTCCCATTCCTCCGCCATGGGGTCGAGATGATGGTGGTCAAGCGTCAGCGCCACGCCGTCGTAGCCCGCATCGGCGATGATCGCGACGGCATCGGCCAGGCGGTGGTTGGCCGCGCCGTTGGTGTTGTAGGCGTAGCGGAGGCTCATGCCGGCACTGCCTCCCCGCTGCGCTGCCCGAGGACGAGCTGGGCGGAGAAGGTGCCGGTCTCTCGGTACATGGGATAGAGGCGGCCGACGATGCGGTCGGCCAGCGCCGCGTCGAACCAAGCGGGGCCGCCCGCGCGCGCCTCGTCCTCCGGGCGCAGGAGCACGCGCTTCGCCCCCTCCTTCGGCGCGTCCAGCACCAGAGGGTCGTCGCGGTCGCGCAGCCGGCGCACGCCGCGCCAGCCAATGCGGTGATAGCTCATCGTCTCGCTCTCCAGCCCGGGGACGATGACCCTCACCACGCGCACGGACCTGTCCGGCGGCGAGCAGTCAATGTAAAGCACCTCCAGCCCCTCGGCCGCGAGGCGCTCCACCAGCAGCGCCAGCCTGTCCTTTGATGAGGCGACGGCGGAGGCGGGCACCGTCGGCAGGTCGGAGAAGTTGCTTCGGCTCCGCTCGGCGAAGATGCTGCCCGAGAGGCGGGCGCGCAGCGAGGCGGCATCCTGCTCCATCCACTCTACCATGGCGTCGAGGGCGCGCTGCTCCTCCTCGTCCAGCATGGCGACGGCGAGCTGGCGCTCCACGTAATCGCGCGGCAGCTTCTCTCGCAGCAGCGGTATGGGGCCGTGCGTCGCCGCCTTGCGCGCGCGGGAGCCGCAGAATTCCAGCAGGGCCTTGCGAAGCGTGCGGTTGCGGTCCGGGCTCACCGCCTCGCCGCAGGCCGTCACCTGGATCGGCGCCTCGGGCTCGCCCCTGTCGTCGCCGACGACGTACAGATTGGCTATGCCGAAATCGGTGGCGGCCAGCTTCACCGTCACGTCGATGCCGAGCGACTTCAGGTGGTCCAGCAGCCCGCGCGTCTGCGGGTCCGGCACCTCGTCCGGCACCACCACCGCGCCCTGGTCCAGCGCGCGGTAGGAGACAACGTTCCCGTCGCGCTGCAGCGCCTCCATGATGCCGTGGGCGATGGCGTGCTCCAGGTCGAAGCCCGCGCCGAGGCCGTTGGTGATGGGCGTGATCAGCAGCGGCTTCTCGCCGAGTTGGTAGGGATAGGCCGCCACCCATTCGCGCGGCACGAGGACGGGCTCGCCCGATGGCCAGCGCTGCGCCTCGATCCAGGGCAGCGCCATCTCGGGCGTGTAGTGCGACCCGGCGGGAAGGCAGAGGGTAAGGGGGTCCACCACCGCGCGCTCGCGCGAGAGGGCGGCGAAGCTCCCGGTCACGCGCGGCGCCTCGGCGACATGGCGGCCGCAATGCACCTCCTCGCACAGCTCGCCCAGCGCGCCGACCTCGGCTTCGGCCTCGGTGAAGCCGTAGCCGTAGCCGACGGTAGCCGGCTCGTTCTCCAGGATCAGGTTAGCCTGCGCGACCGGCACGCCCGTGCGATCCAGATTGTCGATGCGGAAGACGGAGACATGGGAATTCTTCGGCATGGTGGCGCGGAAAGCCTCTGCCACGGCGCGCAGCTCGTCACTCATGCGATCCTCCTCTCCGCGCGGCGGCGGAGTTCCTCCATGGGAATGTGGCGCACGCCCGGCGGGCCGCGCAGCTGATCGTCCAGCACCGCCAGCGCGATCTCGGTGGTGATGCCCGGCGCGTGCTCGAAGGGTGTGCAGACCGTATCGAATTCCACGGAGCCGATCACGTCCCGGTACTTCCTCACCTCGCCGGGCGAGAGCGGGATGTCCTTGTGGAAGGCCTTGTGGGTGGAGACGGCCAGGTTCTCCCCGGCGCTATCCTGGTCCACCTTGAAGGCGTCCCCGCAAAACAGGATGCGGCGGTTCGCGTCGTGCAGCACCGCCTGCCCCTCGTAGTGGCCGCCCACATGCATGAGCGTCTGGCCCGGGCGAAGCTCCAACGCCTCGTCATAGGGCCAGGTGACGCGAAAGGCCTTGGTCATCCGCAAGTCGTCCTTCTGGATAGCCATGACCTCCGGCTGGAACACGTCCTGCAACTGCCAGAGCGCGCCGTAGCCGTGGCAATGCGACGCCGCGAGGAAGCGGATGCCGCCGAGGCGCCGGATCTTCTCCAGCATCTCGGGCGTGTAGTAGGGCGCGGCCTCGAAGGCGACGTTGCCGTCGGGGTGCAGCAGCAGCCATCCCGTGCCGTCGAGCCCGAGCGGCGGGGAGGTGTTGAAGGCCACAATGTCGCGGTCGAGTTGGCGCCAGGAGCCGGTGAGCATGGACGCCACCTCCTCCTCCCGCAGGAACTTCCAGCCGTCATGCGGCAGGTCGTTGCGCGTGTCGTCGCAGACGGGGCAGGAGCGCGGCTCGAAATGCTTCTGCCAGAAGCCGCAATTCGCGCAGGCCCAGGGCGTCAGCGGCATGCAGGGTCCTCCGCATAGGCCCGGTGAAGAAGGCGCATGGTGTGCAGGTCACGCTCCGCGCTGAAGGTGGTGCGGTCGCCAGTGGAGAGGGCGCGCGCGAAGGCGGCCATCTGCCGGGCGAAGGGAGAGGCCTCGGCGTCCGGCACGGGCAGCGGGCGGGACTGCCCGGCGGCGTCGGTATGTGTCACGCGCCCGCCGGGATCCTGGCCCATCGTGTTCTCCGCCAGGATCTGTCCGGCGGAGCCGAGCACTTCCAGCCGGCGGCGCGGCAGCGCGTCCGGGCAGTTGTAGGCGACGTGCAATTGCACGAGTACGCCGCCCGTCGTGCGGCCGATCAGCAGCGCGCCGTCGTCGACGGAATAGTCCTGCACGCGGCGCTGGGTGAGGGCGGCGATCTCCTCGATCCGCTCGCCCAGCAGGTACTCGGCGAGATCGAGCCCGTGCGGCGCGAGGTCCATCAGCGCCCCGCCGCCCGCACGCGCGGGATCGGCGCGCCAGTTGTCGCCCTCTCCCGTCACGCTCCAGGCCGGCCCGAGCCAGCAGGCATAGGCGATGCGGATCGCGGTCGGGGTGCCGGTGAGCCCGCCCGACACCGCATCGCGGATGGCGGCATGGGCGGGATGGTGGCGCTGGTCGAATGCCGTGCCGTAGAGGATGCCGCCGCGCGCGACAGCCGCCGCCATCGCCTCGGCATCCGCGAGGGTCGCGGCCATCGGCTTCTCGCAGAGCACGGCCTTGCCCGCCGCCGCGGCGGCCTCCACGGCCGCGCGGTGCAGGTGGTTGGGCGTCGCGACGTAGATCGCGTCCAGCGCGGGATCGACGAGCAGCGGCGCAAGTTCGCCGTGGATCGCTGCTGCCGGCGCCAGGGCGCGCGCGGCGGCCTGCGCTGCCAGGGTCGGGTCGCAGACGGCGTGCAGGCTGTGCCCGGCCGCAAGGATGGCCGGCGCCGCGTAGTCGCGCGCCACCCAGCCGTAGCCGACGATCCCCCAGTTGATGCCCCGCGCGGGAAGCGGCGCCTCGGGCATCACCAGCGCTCCGGCAAGTCGAGCAACTCGCGCCGCATAGCCCAGTCGGCTGTTGCTACGCCCGCCACCGCACGCTCGGGGCAGGTGGCGCGGGTGGGATAAGTGGCGCGCGGGCCGTATTCCCGCGCGTAGCGCTCGGAGGGCCAGGCGATCTCGCCCGAGCGGTAGAGCGGGTTGCGCCGCAGCGGCGCGCCCTCCGGCGGGAGGGCGAGGGCGCCCATCACGGCGCGCGCGGGCCCTGCACCAGGCCCGGCGACGACGGAGAATGCCTCGGCTCCGCGCAGGGCATCGGGCGGCGCTGCTACGGGTGCACGGCGCTCCAGCGCGGCGCGGGTGAGGTCGGCGTCGTCATAGACGGTGCCATCAGGGAAAAGTGCCGACAGCTCCTCGGCCGTCACGGCGGATCCCGCCGAGAGGTTGGGCCATTCGCGGTTGTGTATGTGGCCGATTGTGAGGATGCCGGTCGCGCCCGCCATCCGGCGGAGGCGGTCGAGGATCGGCCGCTTCGGTTCGAGGAAATAGAAGGCGTCGTGGCAGGCGACGAGGTCGAAGCGTCGGTCCTCCGGGACGGGCCAGGGCGTGACCGCGGCGTCGAGGCAGATCAGCTCCGCTTTCGGCGCCACCCAGTGCCGCGCGACCCAGAGCTTGGCGAAGACCACATCCGCCCCCGCTACCGCCACGCCGCGCTGGAGAAGGGCGCGAAGATACTGCCCGATGCCGCAGGCGAGTTCGAAAGCGGTTCGCGGCGCCGTCCAGTGCGCCTCCATCAGCGCGAGGCCCGCGAGGAAGGTCGGGTCGCTCCAGCGATGCGCGAAATAGTCGGCCACCGGCCCCCAGGCGAGATGCGCCATTGCCTCGCGCAGGCTCAGCCGCGCGCGGTCCCGCAAGAGGGCGCGCAGCGCGGATTCATCAGCGGTGGGGCCGCGCCACCAGTCGTCCTGGTCGCCCAGCAGGAGAACCAGCGCGCCCTCGGCATCGCCCGCATCCAGGCGCGACAGCGCCTCGGCGGCGAGTTCGGGGCGCGAGGCGCGGACGAAGGCGATGCCGTCGATCACCGGCCAGCGCCGGCCGGCGGAATCCACCACCGAATGCGCCGTGTCCGGCCTCATGCCGCCAGTCCGACCGTCGCGAGCAGCCGGTCCTGGAAGGGCTTCACCGGCCCCTCATGCACCAGCGCCATGTCGTTCAGCACGTAGGACATGCTGGCCTTCCCCGCGCGCAGATGCTGCTCGATCTGCAGCACGCGGTCCAGCGTGTCGGCGGCGTGGAAGGCACGGCCCTCGGGCGTGTCCGCATCGGGCAGGACCATGCGCGCCTCCCGAACCCTCTCCGCGAGGGCGGGCGGCAGTTCCAGCAGCGCCTTCTCCGTCGCCCGGGCGAAGGCGGGCTCCAGATGCTCGCCGAGCAGCACTTCCCCCGCGAAGCCGGAATCCGGGATGACCGCGTTGTGCAGGTGGTGCGCGAGAGAGGCGAGATAGACGGTCTCCGGTCGGGCTCCGTAGAACGGGCAGAGCAGCACGCCGTAGACCGCCACCATCAGGCAGTGCTCGGCGTGGTTCTCGGGCGGCTCCAGCAGCAGGCGCGGGCGGCCGGGGCAGGTGACGCCCGCGCGGGGCTGCCGCGCGAGCCGCGGGACGAAGCCCGGGGCAGGGACGCCCGCCGGGATCTGCGGCGCGTCGCCCAGGGCCGCGCGCAGGGCGGGCTCCACCTCCTCCGCGGCCTCGTCCACGGCGCGCGAGAGGATCGCCTCCGCTTCGCCGCCCGTGACGCCGACCTCGGCGAGCACGGCGCGGTCGATGTCGCCCAGGCGCGTCGCCGCGAGGGCGGAGGCGGTGGTGGCGCGCCACGCCTCCTCCAGCGCCTGCCCGCCGCAGAGGGCGGACCAGGCGGAGGCGAAGAGGCGGTCGGCGATCGAGCCCTCGCGTTCCGCAGAGCGGATGCGCTTCAGCTCGCCTAGTTCCCGCAGCAGCCCCAGGATCCGCGCTGGCGGCGCTTCCGCCACCTGCGCGATCCCGTCGTTCATTGCGGGGCCCCGAGCCAGTCCATCAGCATTCGCTCCTGCACATGGAAGGCGTGCTCCGGCGCGTGGCCGTTGGCGACCATCGGCGCCTTGAAGAAGATCGAGAGCTGCTCCTGCACCCCGCCGTCGCCGCGCTGCTGGGCGAGGTCCAGCACGCGCGCGATCTCCAGCGCGAGCGGTGCGGCGAGCACGCTGTCCTTGCAGAGAAAGTTCACCTTGATCTGCATTTTGTGGCCGAGAAAGCCGGAGACGTCGATGTTGTCCCAGGCTTCCTTGTCGTCGCCGCGCGGGCGGTAGTAGCGGATGTCCACGAGGTGATCCTCGACGTGGTAGCCGAGGATGCTGTCCAGCACGCTGCCTTTGGTGTCGAGCTTCGACTGGAGGCTGCCGGGATCGCGCAGCGCCTCGCCGTCGCGATTGCCCAGGATGTTCGTGCTGAACCAGCCGTCCACGTGCAGCGCGCGGGCACGCAGCGCGGGGGCGAGCACGGTCTTCATCATCGTCTGGCCCGTCTTGCCGTCCTTGCCGGCGACGGGGACGTTGCGCGCCTTGGCGAACTCCTTCAGCGCCGGCGCATCGGCGGCGAGCGAGGGCGTGAAGTTGCCGTAGGGAACGCCGCTCTCGATCGCCGCATAGGCGTAGAGCATGGCCGGGCCGATCAAGGGATCGTCGCGGTCGAGCGCGCGCTCGAAGGCATCGAGCGATTTGAGCGCGGCATCGTCCCCGGGCGTGCGCTCGGTGGAGGCGAGATTGATCATCACGATGCCATCGGCGCCGCTCGTCTCGCGGAAGCGCTTCAGGTCGGCCGCGATCGCCTCCACCGCCGCGCGGTGGCCGGGCGCCTCGAACTTGTTCGCACCATCCACGCCGCGGCAGAAAGCGCCGCTGCCCACCGCCGGCCAGGGCTTGATGGCGGAGAGCGCCTCCTTCGTTTCCTCGATCTGGGTGTCGTTCAGCACCCGGTGATGGCTGGCGGCGCTCGAAAGGTCGGAGGCGTCGAGGTCCCAGCCGCCGAAGACCATGTCGCGGTAATCGGCCATGCCCGGAACGGAGACGTCAGCGAGCGGAAGACCGTCCAGCCGGTTGGCCCCGCGGCGAATGACCTCGATCCCTGCCACCGCCGTGGTGGCGACTGCGCCACCGAGACCCACAACCGCTACGCCGAGCCGACGCCCAGCCCCCGTTGCCAGCATTTCCCTGTCCCATCGCAGTTTCACTGTTAGTTGGAGCGGATCGGGGGACGGCCAATCACGAACCGGTGTGGGCGGGGCGGAGGGGGCGGCCCGCTTTCCGCGATGCTGCCGTGTGGCGCGGGTTCAGAAATCCGCTTCGACGCTGAACAGGAGGCGGTAGCGAGGTGAATCATGCCCGATCCCCGCGCCGGCGCCGAAGCCCACCGTCACGCGTTCTGCCAAGCGGTGCCGGAAGGCCAGTTCCACGACGTTGGAATCGTGCTCGCCCCGTTCCTGGCGCTCGCGCACGTAGTCGAGGATGAAGGCGGTCTGCGGGCTCAGGAGCTGGCTGTACCCCGCGACCAGCCGGTAGGGCTGGTGCCGCTCTTCGGCGGAAGGGGCGAAGCGAACCGACCAGCTCGCATTCACGTGAATCCGGCGATGCGCGGCCGCGTCGATGCTGCGCGTGGCGATGCCGGTCACCTGGACCTGCGTGCCCCGGTCACCCGGCCCGACCGGGGTGTCGGCCTCCACGGCAACGGCGAAGGCCGGCAACCAGCCCTTCTCGCGGTTGAGGTTATAGAAAAAGCCGATCCCCGCCTCGCCCTCATTCGCGCGCTCGCCGGAACCGACGGTGTAGGGAAGGCTGAGATTGAGAAGCAGCCCGTCCGCCGGGCTGATCTGGTATTGGGGAAAGATGCGAAGCTCATCCTTCCCACGCCGGCGGTCGTAGCGCAGGCCGAGCTGCGCTTCCGCTTCCCCCGGCTGGCCGGCGAAAGCGTCCTGCAGGGTGCTGGGCAGGAAGAGATCGAGGTCGTCCGGCTCCACCGCGGCCGCCGGGGCGGCGCCCAGGCCGGCGGCGAAGAGCAGGAAGGGCAGGTGGCGGCTTTTCACGATCGCATCCCCGGGGGCGGCATTCAGGCAACTCCGCCCGGCAGGCGGTTACCACATCTGCCGGCCCGGGCATGCCCCCACAGCTTCACGCTTGCGGGCGCGCCTCGCGGAGCGGGGCTGCCGTTTCAGTGATGATCGTCAGGGAAAGGGAATGGTGCCCAGGGGCGGAATCGAACCACCGACACTGCGATTTTCAGTCGCATGCTCTACCAACTGAGCTACCTGGGCCCAAGCGAAGCGGCAGTCGCCGCCGGCAGAGGAGGCGGGGGATAGACGATGCCCCGGCACCTGTCCAGGGCATGAATTCATCTTTCCGCGCTGTTTTCCTCCTCCGTTTCCGGCTCGCCCGGGATGGCATAGGTGCCGCCGAGCCAGCGGCCGAGATCGACGGATCGGCAGCGCGGCGAGCAGAAGGGGCGGGCGGAGGGGGCGGCCGGGCGGCCGCAGACGGGGCAAGCGGGCTTCGGGTCAGCTGGCATGGGGTGATGCCTCCTCGATCACCTCGGCGCCCGGCGCCAGGGCCGGGTCGGGACGGAGGGAGATAGGGTGGACCGAGACGGCGGCGTAGTCCTCCAGCGCTGCCGGAAGGCCCCGCAGTGCCGCCAGCACGGCGGGGTGCGCGCGCAGGGCGAGCGGGGCGGCGGGGCGGGAGTCCGCCTCGCGCGCGGCGCGGCGCAGTGCTGCCAAGCCGTGGCTCAACGGGCCCAGGGGCTGGCCGAGGATCTCGTGCAGCGGCGGGTGGATGCGGGTCCGCACCATCTCCATCAGCCCGAGCCCCGTAAGCCCCACCACGCGCAGCAGCGGGTCGGCCCCCGCGGCGGAGCGCAGCGCCGGGAGTAGTGCGGCGCGCGAGGCAGCGCTGCCGCCGGCGAGGTCCAGCAGAATCGGCCCGGCAAGGTGGCGCAGGCGGATCTGCCGTGCGGCCTCGGCGAGGGCCGCGGCGTTCACCGCGCGATGGGCGCCGGTAGAGCGGCCGGCGGCGCTGCCGGTGTCCACGTCGATCGCCGTCAGGGCCGGGGTGGGATGGACAAGGAGCCGCCCGCCGCCGGGCAGGGCTACCTCTGGGGAGGCCAACTCGTCGAACCCCGTCTCCACCGCCTCGTCGAAAGCGGGCCGGGCCAGCAGGCGTACTCGCTCCGGGCCGAGCGCCGCGCGCAGGCGGGCCGCCTCGGCTGCGCTGTCCGCCAGCAGGGGAAGAGAGGGATGGGCGGCAGCCAGCCGCAGCGCAGCATCGAGGCCGCGGCGGAGAAGGCGGGGCGTGCCCTCTCGCGGCAGGTCTTTCGGCAGTCCCGTGCCGGAAAGGCGCGGTCCCTTGCCGCCCTGCGCCGCGCGGGTGACGCGGAGGGGGAGGTGGGTGCCCTCAGTAAGCCCCTCGCCGCCCTGGGCATCCGGAAGGAAGCCGCTGACATCGCCTTCCAGCGTCACGAAGACGCCGGACAGGGCGGGAACGCGGGCGGTGACGCGGCCGATATGGATGTCCCCCACTCCGTCGGGGCGGGCGGGCCGCTCGACGAAGGCGGCCTCCAAGCGCCCGTCCCGCCAGAGCGCCGTGCGGCGCTCCCCGGGCGAGGTGGAGATAAGGATTCCGGCATCTGCCATGGAGGTCAGGGCGTGAGCCAGCCCACGCCGCGCAGGAGCTGGGCCGTCTCGAAGAGGGGCAGGCCCACCACGTTGGAATGGCTGCCGGAGAGGAAACGCACGAAGACCTCGGCGCGCTGGTGGATGGCGTAGCCACCCGCCTTGCCCTCCCACTCGCCGGAGGCGACGTAGTCGTCCATCTGGGCCGGGGTCAGGCGCTGGAAGGCAAGGGTCGTCTCGACCAGCCGGGCCCGCAGGGTTCCGTCGGGCGCGACGAGCGCCACCCCCGTCGTTACGCGGTGCCGGCGGCCGGAGAGGAATTCGAGAAAGCGCCGGGCCTCGGCGGCATCTTCGGGCTTGCCGAGGATGCGGCGGCCCACCCCCACCACCGTGTCGGCGGCCAGCACCAGGGCGCCGGGGGAGCGGGCGGCGACGGCCGCGGCCTTGGCGCGCGAAAGCCTCGCGGCGAGGGTGCGCGGAAGCTCCGCCTTGCGCGGCGTCTCGTCGATCTCAGCGGGGTCCACGCGGTCGGGCCGGATGCCCAGCCGGGCCAGGAGGTCCAGGCGGCGCGGGCTGGCGCTCGCCAACACCAGGGGCGGGCGCGCCGGGGCCGTCTCCGCGGCCAGGGCGTCCGAGGGGGCATCAGCGGGGGCGTCGCTCACCGGCCCACCTTCTCGGCGAGGCGGGGCGCTTCCCGAAGCGGCGTCACTCGAGGCGGCCCTACTTGAAGCGGAAGGTGATCCGGCCCTTGGTGAGGTCGTAGGGGGTCATCTCGACGTTAACGCGGTCCCCGGCCAGTACGCGGATGCGGTTCTTCCGCATCTTCCCGCTGGTATGCGCCAGGACCATGTGCTCGTTGTCCAGCTTCACGCGGAACATGGCGTTGGGGAGCAGTTCCACCACTTGGCCGCTGAACTCGATCATGTCTTCCTTCGACATGCGTATCCTTCATCATCGCGGGGGCGCCGCGACCCCGCTCGATGAAGGGGCGGCGCGGAAAGCGGGCAGCGCGGATGCGCGTCCGGCCCGGCACGCAAACAGGCGCGGCCCCGCAAGGGGTCCGCGCATCGTGTGTCAGAGCAAGCGGAAGATGATGCGCCGGGCCGCACGGGTCAAGGAAAGCGGTCATGTGCGGGAGGATTGGCGCCCCGCGATGCGCGGGGGCCTCACCTTTCGCCTGGTGCGCGGGGCTTAGAACGACTTTATGTCGATCCGCTCGGCGATGCTGCGGGCATGGGCGTCCAGCCCCTCGGCGCGGGCGAGGGCCACGGCGGCGGGGCCGGTGGCGCGCAGCCCCGATTCCTCAGCCGCGATCCAGGTGGTGCGCTTGAGGAAGTCGAAGACCGAGAGGCCTGAGGCGAAGCGCGCGGTGCGGCCGGTGGGCAGGACGTGGTTGGGCCCGGCGACGTAGTCCCCCAGCGCCTCGGGGCACCAGGGGCCAAGGAAGGCGGCCCCGGCATGGCGGATCCGGGCGAAGAGGGCGCGCGGATCGGTCACCATGAGTTGCAGGTGCTCCGGGGCGAGGCGGTCCGTCAGCGCCGCGCCCTCGGCCCAGTCCTGCACAAGAATGACGGCGCCGTGGCGGGCCCAGGATTCGCCCGCGATGGCGGCGCGGGGCAGGGTGGCCAGCGCCGCCTCCACCGCGCCGGGCACGGCATCGGCCAGCGCCGGGCTGTCCGTGATGAGGATCGACTGGGCGGCCTCGTCGTGCTCGGCCTGGGCCATGAGGTCCATCGCCACGCGGGCGGGGTCCTGATCGCCGTCGGCCAGCACCACCACCTCGGAAGGGCCGGCGATCGAATCGATGCCCACCCGGCCGAAGACCTGCCGCTTGGCCTCGGCGACATAGGCATTGCCGGGCCCGGTGATCTTGTCCACGGGGGGGATGCTCTCCGTCCCCCAGGCGAGCGCCGCGATCGCCTGGGCGCCGCCGATGCGCCAGACCTCGGTCACCCCCGCGCGGCCGCAGGCGGCCAGGACCAGCGGGTTGATCTCCCCATCGGGGGTGGGCACCGCCACCGCCACGCGCTCCACCCCGGCCACGCGGGCGGGGATGGCGTTCATCAGCACCGAGGAGGGATAGGCCGCCTTCCCGCCGGGCACGTAGAGCCCGGCGGCGTCCACGGCGTTCCAGCGCATTCCGAGGGTCAATCCGGCCGGGTCGGGCACGGTCACGTCGGCGGGCATCTGGGCGCGGTGGAAGGTCTCGATCCGCGTCGCGGCGGTGTCGAGCGCCTCCATCAGCCCTGGCTCGATGGAGGCGATGGCGTCGGCGATCTCCTCCGCCGTCACGCGCAGGGCCGCGGCATCGGCGGGCTGCCAGCGGTCGAAGCGCGTGGTGAGTTCCAGCAGGGCGGCATCGCCCCCCTCTCGGACGCGGGCGATGATCCCGGCCACCACCCCGTCCACCCGGGCGGTCGTGTCGCGCGCCGTGTCGAGCAAGGCGACGAACGCGGCCTCGAAGCCGGGGTTGCGCGTATCGAGTCGCTTCATGCCGAAAGCGCTTCCCGGAAACGCGCCAGCCAGGCGCCGATCAGCTCGGGCTCGGTCTTGAGCGCCGTGCGGTTGACGATGAGGCGGGACGTTACCCCGGCGATCACCTCGCGCTCGACCAGCCCGTTCGCGCGGAGGGTGGAGCCGGTCTGGACGAGGTCCACGATCACCCGGGCGAGGCCGAGGGAGGGAGCCAACTCCATCGCGCCGTTCAGGTGGACGATCTCCGCCTGCACACCGCGGGCTGCGAAGTGCCTGCGCGCGATGCCCGGATACTTGGTAGCCACCGTGATGCGCGAGAGGCGGGAGACCTCCTCGGCCAGCGGGTCGTCCGCCGGGCCGGCGACGCTGACGCGGCAGCGGCCGACGCCAAGGTCCAGCGGGGCGTAGATCTCGGGGTAGTCGAACTCCATCAGCACGTCGGCGCCGCAGATGCCGATCTGCGCGCCGCCATGGGCGACGAAGGTGGCGACGTCGAAGGGCCGCACCCTTACCACGTCCAGCCCGGGATGGTTGGTGGGGAAACGGAGGTGGCGGCTGTCCTCGTCGTGGAAGTCGCTCCCCGGCACCAGCCCGGCGCGGGCCAGGAGGGGCTGGACCTCCTTCAGAATGCGCCCCTTGGGGAGCGCGAGGATCAGATCGGTGGCCGCCGCGGCGCGGGGCAGGAAGGGGGAGGTGATCGGCAGGTCCATGGGAGAGCCTAGCACCGCTTTCGCGGCGCTTCGATGAAGGATTCTTGAGCTATCCGGGGATTCGCTCAATGTCGGCGCCCACCGCGGCGAGCTTCGCCTCCAGCCGCTCGTAGCCGCGGTCAAGGTGGTAGACACGGTTCACGATCGTCTCGCCCCCCGCCGCCAGTCCGGCGAGGATGAGGGAAATGGAGGCCCGGAGGTCGGTCGCCATTACAGGCGCGCCGGAGAGGCGGGAGACGCCGCGCACGATGGCGGACCGCCCCTGGACATTGATGCGCGCCCCCATGCGGTTCATCTCGGGCACGTGCATGAAGCGGTTCTCGAAGATCGTCTCCGTGATCATGGAGGCCCCCTCGGCCACCGCCATCAGCGCCATAAACTGGGCCTGCATGTCGGTGGCGAAGCCGGGGAAAGGCTCGGTCATCACGTCCACGCCGCGAAGGCCGGAGGTGCGGCGCACGAGCACGCCGCCCGCCCTGCCGTTGGGCGGCACCTCGTCCAGCTCCACCCCGGCCTCGCGCAGGACGCGGGCGACGGTGCCCAGATGCTCCATCCGGGCGCCCTCCAGCAGCACCTCGCCCCCGGTGACACCGACGCCGCAGGCGAAGCTCCCGGCCTCGATCCGGTCGGGCACGATGGCGTGGATGGCCCCGTGCAGCGACTTCATCCCCTCGATCCGCAGCCGGTCCGTGCCAACGCCCTCGATCTTCGCCCCCATGGCGATGAGGCAGTGGGCGAGGTCGTCGATCTCCGGCTCCCGCGCCGCGTTCACCAGCTCGGTCATGCCGTCGGCGAGGGTGGCCGCCATCAGCAGGTTCTCGGTGGCGCCCACCGAGACCTGGGGGAAGTAGACCTTGGCCCCCTTCAGCCCGCCGGGGGCGGTGGCGTTCATGTAGCCGGAGTCTAGGTCGATCTTCGCCCCCATCGCCTCCAGCCCCTTGAGGTGGAGGTCGACGGGCCGCGTCCCGATGGCGCAGCCGCCGGGCAGCGAGACCTTCGCCTGGCCGTAGCGGGCCAGGAGCGGGCCGAGGACGAGGACGGAGGCCCGCATCTTCCGCACGAGATCATAGGGCGCGACGAGATTCGTCGCCGCCCCGCCCAGGGTCATGGTGCGGGCGGTGGGGTCGTGCGCCACGGTCAGCCCGTGCTGCTCCAGCAGCCCCGCCATGGTGCGGGTGTCGTCGAGCGCGGGGGCGTTGGTGAGCACCAGCGGCCCGTCGGTCAGCAGGGCGGCGGCCATCAGGGGCAGGGCGGCGTTTTTCGCCCCCCCGATGGGGATGGTGCCGCGGAGCGGGCGGCCGCCGCGGAGGCGGATGCGGTCCATAGTCTTAACTCTCTGTCAGAGGCGCGGCAGCGCGACGCCGCGCTGGCGCATGTATTTCCCGGCCCGGTCGGCATAGGACACGTCCGGCGCCCCTTCTCCCTTGAGAAAGAGGAACTGGCAGATGCCCTCATTCGCGTAGACGCGGGCGGGCAGGGGGGTGGTGTTGCTGATCTCGATCGTCACCTGTCCCTCCCATTCCGGCTCGAGCGGGGTGACGTTCACGATCAGGCCGCAGCGGGCATAGGTGGACTTGCCGAGGCAGATCACCAGCACATCCCTCGGGATGCGGAAGTACTCGACCGTATGGGTCAGGACGAAGGAGTTGGGAGGGACGATGCAGGTCTCCCCCGTGCGGGTGACGAAGCCGTCTTCGGAGAAGCGCTTGGGGTCGACGACCGCGTTGTCGACATTGGTGAAGATCTTGAACTCCCCGGCGGCACGGGCGTCGTAGCCGTAGGAGGACAGGCCGTAGGAGATTACTCCCTCCCGGCGCTGGGCCTCGACGAAGGGCTCGATCATCCCCTGCTCCACCGCCATGCGGCGGATCCAGTGGTCGGGCATGATCGGCATGGCGGGGTCCCCCTGGCGCGACCCGGGGGAGCGCCCGTGCGCTCCGTGGCGCCGGCGCCCCGCGGGAAGGCGGGGGCGGGATAAACCCTGGGATGCGGGGGAGCAACCGGGGCCGGACGGGAAAGCCCTACTTCCGCGCCTCGGGCCCGGGCGGCGGCTCCGGCCGGGCCCTCTCCCGCGACTGGGCCTTGCGGCGCCGCAGGTTCTCCCGCAGCGCCGCGGCCAGGCGCTTCTCCCGCTCCGAGGGGGCGGGGCGGGGGGCGGGATCGGTCGGGCTGGGCGCGTCGTCGGCCATGGGGGAGCCATTCTGCGAAGAGGCGGCCGCGTCAAGTGAGGAGGTGGAGAAGCAAGGGTTGCGCGGGGCGGGGACAGCGGCTAGGTAGCGCCTCGCCCACAGGCCGGACGCTGCCGTAGCTCAGTGGTAGAGCACTCCCTTGGTAAGGGAGAGGTCGAGAGTTCAATCCTCTCTGGCAGCACCATCCTAAGCTGATGAATTAGCTAGGATAGTAGGAGACGCAGGGACTTAGCCAACCTCCGGTGCTACAAGGAGGTGCTACAAAGCGTCCCTTGCCATGACCCGCCCCTACCCGCATCCCAAGACTGGTGTTTGATGGCTCCGCAAGGCTGTCCCGGAACCCCCTGGGGCAGCCGTTGGGACGCGTGAGCTGACCCGCAGTCTCCGCACCAAGAGCCCGGAGGATGCCCGTCAGCTCGCCTCTGCCGTTCTGGCCGAGTTCGAGGCGATTCTGGCGACCGTCCGCGCCGATGCCGGGAACGTGCGATCCCTGACCCGCAGGGAAGTGATTGCACTGTGTGGTGCGTGGTATCGCGCGGAGGTGGCGCAGTTCGAGAATGATCCTGGCGACCCAGAGGGGTGGAGGCATCTGATACCGCCGCGCTGATGAACTGACTCGGCTGTGACCCCACGGCGGCGCGAGTTGTGATTTCCTCCAAGTCGGTGGACACGGAGGGGTCGATGGGAGCAGCGCTCGAGATCCGGACGGACCTGACGAGCCCGGCCCGGCTGCGGCGGCTGGCACGCCGGGAACGGAACCCTCGCACGGCGTCGCGGATGCTGGCGATCGCGAGCGCGCTAGAGGGCATGAGCCGCGCCGAGGCGGCGCGCCTGGCGGGCATGGAACGACAGGCTCTGCGCGACGCGGTGGTCCGCTACAACGTCGAGGGGCTGGACGGATTTCACGACCGGCCCAAGCCGGGCCGAACCCCGACGCTGACCGAGGCGGACCGAGTGGACGCTGCAGGAGGTGTCCGACCGGCTCGGCATCCACCGGCACACGGCTTACCGTTGGCTCCAGGAGGGACGGCTGCACGGACGCATGGCCGCGCGCGGCGATCAGCGCATCTGGATCGTGCAGATGACCGAAGCCGAACTGGCTCAGCTCGGACCCGGTACCGCCGAGCCGCCACCCCCGCCAGTGCCCCACAGGAACCCAGAATAGAGAGGCATCATGGAAAAACGATCGAGCGTGTCTGGCTTTACCTGCGCGAGCACTTCCTCTCGCACAGGCTGCTCGAGGGCTACAACGACATCGTCAGCGTCTGCTGCGAGGCTTGGAACGCGCTGACGCCAGAGCGCCTCCGGTCCCTCTGCTCGTTTCCTTGCCTCGCGAAGGTCACTTCATAAGCTCGGCGGTATGACGACCTCCTGCTTGATCGGCTTCACCGCGATCCCGAAACGGGGGAGCCGCTAGGGTTCGAGCCGGGGAGGGATGATCTAGCCGAGGCCCGCCAGTTCCTCGCAGGGCGTGGCATCGCAGCCAGCCCGGAGAGCCTTCGGGACTTCGCGAGGGAGCTGTTCTTCACCAAGCGGAAGGCCACGGCTGTCCTACAGCGCCGTGCGGGAGGCGACTAACCGCCCGGACCCAACGGTTGTGACCTTCCCGGCAGAGGAGGTGCGAGAGCAGCCCAAGACGCCAGCGCCGTCGCCCCTCACAGGGGAAGCCCTACTGGTCGCATGGGCCGCCGAGAACCGCCCCGCTGATGCCAGTAGGAGGAAGCATGCCGGGGCCTTCCGCCGAGTCGCTCGCGTCCTCGGCCGTGACGACCTCCGGAGGCTCACGAAGGCGGATGTGGTCCGCCTCAAGGAAGCCCGCCTCGCGGAGGGGCGTGACCCTGGCACGGTGGCGGATGAGATGATCGCGGCCGGGACTGTCTGCAAACGGGCAGTGGCGAACGCCAAGCTGGCGGACGACCCCTTTGCGGGGCTGGCGCCCAGGGCGACTAAGCGAGGCCCCAAAGAGCCGCACCCCCCTACAGCGATCAGGAAGCCGCCACGATCCTCCAGGCGGCCCGAGGGGAGGCAGGTTGGCGCCGCTAGCTGCCCTGACTCCTGGCCTTCTCTGGCGCCCGTCTGAGCGAGGTGGCGGACATGCGGCGCGTCGACGTGCGGCAGGACAGCGGCGTGTGGGTTCTGAACTTCGTGTCGTTGCCGGGAAGGGCGGGGAGGAACGACATCTTCCAGCGCATGGTCCCGCTGCATCCGGCGGTGATCGCGGAGGGCTTCTTGGACTACCACGCCTCCCTCCCGACCGACCCGAGCGGCCCCCTGTTCGCCGACCTCACAGCCGCCAAGGATGTTCTCGGACCATCGCGGCGGCCCCTGCGCTTGGCCGGTGGGTTCGAGGCGTGGCGAGCATCAAGGGAGCTGACAAGGCTCCTACGCACTCCTGGCGTCACCGCATGGAGGACGAGCTGCGGAAGGTGAGGGCGCTCCCCGAGGTGGTGGACGCCATCACGGAGCGGCACAACCCGAGGAACGCGGCGGCGGGCTATGGAGTGGGCTTCAGGGGGATGCCGGATGAGACGTGGAAGGAGCTGCGGAAGGTGCCGTTACCTGCAGGGCTGCACGGTTCGGGACAGGCAGGAACGGGGTGACTGCACGCCTCCCGCAGCCACGGGCAGGGCGCAACATTACTTCTGAGCCATTCCGCGAGCGCAGGGTACCCGACGATGACACGCCCGTACCGCAGCCCTGGAATGTATTCCTCCTGGCCTCCCTAGGCGCGGGCTGCGTCACTACCGGCACCGAGGAAGCGTTCGATCAGCAGGTCAGCTCCTATGTCGGGCGCTCTGAGGCCGATGTCGTGAGCGGCTTGGGCGTGCCCAGCCGAACCTATGACGACCCGAGCGGGCGGCGCATCTTCCAGTATGACTTCACCAGCCCTGCTTCCAACCCCGCCGTGTTCCCCTCCGTGGGGCTTGGCGTTGGGAGCTTCGGTGGTGGAGTGGGTGTCGGGACCGGCTTGGGGCTTGGCCTTGGCGGCTTCGGTCAGTCTGGCGCTCAGACCTGCTCGCTGACCTTCGAGGTTCGTGAGGAACGCGTTCAGTCGTTCAATCGGCGGGGAGACAGCTGCACGGCGCCCGTCTCGTCCCGACAGGAAGTTGGGCTAATGGGTAGGCTTCCAGGAATGTCGGGCGAGATACTGACGGAGTTGCGGAAGGTGTCGCTGCCAGCGGGCGTTTAGCGCTCAACAGGCTGCGGAAAGGTCGCAGTAGCCCCACCGCGCTTCTGGCAAGGAACCCACCTTTCGGGCCTGCTGCCACACCTCCATGGCGCAGCCGCGATCCTGGAGCCCCGCCGCGAGTGCTAGAGCTTCGTCATCGGACCGGCACTCGACGTCCCTGGCCTTGAAGATGCGTCCGTCTGAACGGAGAAGATAAATTCGATAGTGCCTCATGGTGTCCCGTGAATGGCGGAGTGATCGCACAGCAGCCCATCTCGCCAGCGCTGTTCGTCCATGCACCCATCAATATCACGACGATGTGAGCATGTCGAGAAACGAAACGTTCGAGGCGTCCGTCGCAACTGCCTGTCCCGAGCGGGGCGATGTCAGGCTGTGTGACCTACTGGCCACAGTCGGCATCGGCACTCATCGTTAAGGACCACAACCGGACCGATCCTTCTTGTGTCGAAACGCACCCTCCATGGATGATTGCAACCAGGACGGGAGTTGCCGTCTAACTTTTTGCCCCGCGAGCTGTCCCGTGATCCCAAAAGAGATCGCCCGCTTACAGAGCAGAGCAGCGCTCTACCGCTCGATGAGGTTCGGTGTCAGCCAGCAACGAGACGCTGATCTGCTGATGGTCATGGCCAAAGAGGCAGATGACACGGCAGCCACACTGGCGGCTGCTCTCCAACAACAGGCACAGGCCTGGGTGGACGACTGGCGGACGGGGCGGCCGACAGACGACGTGCATGATGCCGTCGAGATGGCGGCCTAGACCAGATGTCTGTCTGAGGCGGGGTGGCCCGCCTCGAACTGTGCAGGAATGACGAGGGTTGCGCCGGGTGGGCCGGCGCCTTGCCTCAGCACAGGAGACGGGCCGTGGAAGAGCTTATCACCTTTGTCGGGCTGGACGTGCATAACGCGACGATCGCTGTTTGTGTCGCGGAGGCCGGCCGGGATGGCGAGGTTCGGTTCGTGGGGGAGATCCCGAACGAGCCGTCGGCGCTGGACCGGCTGGTGGCCCGGCTTGGCCGGGGTGGTCGGACCCTGCGCTTTGCCTACGAGGCCGGCCCGTGCGGGTACGGGGTGTATCGGCACCTTCGCGACCGTGGCCACGACTGTGTGGTGGTCGCGCCGAGCCCCTGATACCACGAAAGCCTGGCGAGCGGATCAAGACGGACCAGCGGGACGCGACGGCGCTCGCCAGGCTGCATCGGGCCGGCGAGTTGACCCCGGTCTGGGTGCCGGACCCGGAACATGGTTCGAAGCACTGCTCCGGACCCAGATGCTGTCGCGGTTCAGGTGGGGCAAGAGGTGGGTCACCACGAAGGTGAGGTCATCGAGGGCGAAGTTGGTGCTCTCCCGCAAGGCGCAGACCACCGCCCGCTCCTCATCCGTCGCCTTCCAGGGCAGCTTGTGGGGCCGGGCGGAGTGGTCGAGGCAGTTCTCTGGTCCTCGCTTGCGCCACTTGCGGATGGTCTCGCTGCTCACCCCAAAGCGGCGGGCCAGCGTGCCCGAGGGCTCGGAGGAGCGGGCGATCTCGGCCCGGACGGCGGGGGTGGTGCGGGCATTGGGATGGATCTGGAGCACCCCTCACCTTCCTCCCGGCACGGCGCCGTTCAGGTGCTCGAAGCGGTAGGCGTAGTCTGCAATGGCCAGCCTAACCGGATTCCATGTGTGGATGCCCCCTGCGGGTCAAGGTGCGCGACTTGGCGTTGACGCCGAGAGCACGGGTGCGGTCATGTGTCCGGCCTCGCATGGCGGCCATCATGGCCGCGGGCCCCGATGAGCTTCGCGGTGCGAGGGACGGATCAACAATACGCGCTCTGGGGCGCCTTGGGATCCTCGGCCTCTCTCGCC